>NZ_JAVYJE010000001.1:0-905546 GCF_032621735.1 Pseudomonas sp. zfem005
CAGGTGCGCACGGGCTTTCGTAGGATGGTGTAGAGCGAAGCGAAACCCATGCGGTGGAGGTAGCGCAAACCCTCGGGCGCCCGGAAAGGGCCGTGCTTGAGCGCCTGCGTTAAAATCACAACAGCTAACGCAGACAGAGCCAAATCAACGCCCCCGGAGCGAAGCTTGCAGTGCATCTGCCGGCAGACGACGAACGGCTGGAGACGCCGGGAGGCGCCGTCCGCCGGATCGCCGGGGCATTCGCCCAGGCTGTGCCAGAATGAAATCCGTCGAACGGCATTAAAGCGGGGAGCCAGCGCACCGACACAGTGCAGACTGGGACAAGGTTCGTCCGAAGAATGTGCCGGCTGAGAACCGGACAAGGTGAAAATCCGCGCATTTGCGTAATGGCCCTTTGACGGCTATCTCGTGTTTGCCAATACTCAAGCGGTCTGACGCCTACCGGCATCGAACAAGGAATCCCTACTTGAAGCTGGATCTCAAACACAGCTTGTCACTGAAGTTGCTCCGCGTGGTGCTCCTGTCCGCGCTGGTGGTCGGTGTAGTGCTGAGCTGCGCGCAGATTGTGTTCGACGTCTACAAGACTCGGCAGGCGGTGGCCAACGATGCCCACCGCATCCTCGGCATGTTCCGCGATCCCTCGACCCAGGCCGTCTACAGCCTCGATCGGGAGATGGGCATGCAGGTGATCGAGGGCCTGTTCCAGCACGAGTCGGTCCGCTTCGCCGCCATCGGCCACCCCAACGAGCCCATGCTCGCAGAGAAGTCGCGCCCGCTGATGGAGCTGCCGACCCGCTGGCTCACCGATGCCATCCTCGGCAAGGAACAGAACTTCACCACCCAGCTGGTGGGCCGCGGCCCGTACAGCGAGTACTACGGCGACCTCAACATCACCCTGGACACCGCGCCCTACGGCGAGGACTTCGTCGTCAGCTCGGTGATCATTTTCGTCTCCGGGGTGCTGCGCGCCCTGGCCATGGGCCTGGTGCTCTACTCGGTCTACCACTGGCTGCTGACCAAGCCGCTGTCGAAGATCATCGAGCACCTCACCAACATCAATCCCGACCGCCCCAGCGAGCACAAGCTGCCCATGCTCAAGGGCAACGAGAAGAACGAACTGGGGTTGTGGATAAACACCGCCAACGAGCTGCTGGCCTCCATCGAGCGCAATACCCACCTGCGCCGGGAGGCGGAGAACAGCCTGCTGCGCATGGCCCAGTACGACTTCCTCACCGGGCTGCCCAACCGCCAGCAACTGCAGCAGCAACTGGACCAGATCCTCGATGACGCCGGCCGCCTGCAGCGCCGCGTCGCCGTGCTCTGCGTCGGCCTGGACGACTTCAAGGGCGTCAACGAACAGTTCAGCTACCAGACCGGCGACCAGTTGCTGATCGCCCTCGCCGACCGCCTGCGTGGCCACAGCGGCCGCCTCGGCGCCCTGGCCCGCCTGGGTGGCGACCAGTTCGCCCTGGTCCAGGCCGATATCGAACAACCCTACGAAGCGGCCGAACTGGCCCAGAGCGTGCTCGACGACCTCGAGGCGCCCTTCGCCCTGGAACAGCAGGAAGTGCGCCTGCGCGCCACCATCGGCATCACCCTGTTCCCGGAAGACGGCGACAGCACCGAGAAGCTGCTGCAGAAAGCCGAACAGACCATGACCCTGGCCAAGAGCCGCTCGCGCAACCGCTACCAGTTCTACATCGCCAGCGTCGACAGCGAGATGCGTCGTCGGCGCGAGCTGGAGAAAGACCTGCGCGAAGCACTCAACCGCAACGAACTGCACCTGGTCTACCAGCCCCAGGTCGACTACCGCGACCACCGCGTGGTGGGCGTCGAGGCGCTGCTGCGCTGGCAGCACCCGCAGCACGGCTTCGTGCCGCCGGACCTGTTCATCCCCCTGGCCGAACAGAACGGCATGATCATCCCCATCGGCGAATGGGTGCTGGACCAGGCCTGCCGCCAGCTGCGCGAATGGCACGACCAGGGCTTCAGCGAACTGCGCATGGCCATCAACCTGTCCACCGTGCAGCTGCACCACGCCGAGCTGCCACGGGTGGTGAACAACCTGCTGCAGGTCTACCGCCTGCCGCCGCGCAGCCTGGAAGTGGAAGTCACCGAGACCGGCCTGATGGAGGACATCTCCACCGCAGCCCAGCACCTGCTGAGCCTGCGCCGCTCCGGCGCGCTGATCGCGATCGACGACTTCGGGACCGGCTACTCCTCCCTGAGCTACCTGAAGAGCCTGCCGCTGGACAAGATCAAGATCGACAAGAGCTTCGTCCAGGACGTGCTCGAGGACGAGGACGACGCCACCATCGTGCGCGCCATCATCCAGCTCGCCCGCAGCCTGGGCATGCAGGTGATCGCCGAAGGCGTGGAGACCCAGGAGCAGGAGGCGTACATCATTTCCCAGGGCTGCAACGAGGGGCAGGGCTACCTCTACAGCAAACCCCTCCCCGCCCGCGAACTCACCGGCTACCTCAAGCAGGCCCGCCGCCTGACCAACGCCGCCTCCAACCCCGCGACGCTCTGAATCCCGGCCATGAAAAAGCCCGCCTCGATGGCGGGCTTTTTCATGGTTGCCGTTCGGCTTCGTGCGTGCCCTTCCCGGGCTGAAGCCCGGGCTACGGAGCTCGTAGGTTGGCGCCGAGCGCAGCGAGGCCCAACGCAGAGGCGCCAGGCATCACACCAGCCCCGTCACCTGCAGCAGGTACACGGTGGCCACCGCGCCGATGATGCACACGGCAGCCCCGCCCAGGGCCTGCCAGTAGAAGGAGCGCGCGAGCACGTCCTCGCCATGGCTGGAGAGCAGGAAAGGCCGCGACTCGCCGGGCTTGCGCAGGTGGTTGACCGCGGGCGCGGCGCTGGTGGAGCGGTGGCGGTCCTCGGCCTCCAGTTGGGCGGCGAGGCGCACGCGGTTCCACTCGGCCTCGTCCAGCTGGCCATCGCCGTTGCTGTCGAAGCGCCGCAGCAGGCCGCTGAAGTCGCTCTTCCATTCACGGATCACCGCGCCCTGGGCTGCCGTGCCGTCGAAGCCCTGGTGGCCGGCACCGGCGGTGTGGAAATCACCGATGGCATAGAGCGGGCCGCCGAGGTGCAGACGCTCCTCGGTGTAACGGTATTCGCCGCCCCCCAGCAGCATGCCGAGGAAACCGGGCTGCGCCGCGACATTGCGCGGGTGGCGCTGGTTGCCCTTCCACACCTCGCGGGTGGAGGGGCGCACTTCGGCGCCGCGCGGGTCGATCAGGCAATCGCCGGTGCCATCGCCCAGTTGCAGCCACTGGTCGCTGGTGCCGCTCTCGATCACCCGCCAGCTCTTGTTCTTGCCGCTCTCCTGGTACTCCTCGATACGGAATCGCCACCACAGGCAGGGCTTGCCGGTGAGCGGCGCCTGCAGCTGGCCAAGGGTGGATTCCTGGAGGACGCCATAGAGCTCGACATAGCCCTGGGCGGCGGAGCGGATCTTCGAGGTCGGCGTATCCAGCAGGAAGCGCGCCTCGGACAGGCGCTTGAGGCACCACCAGCCGCCGCCGAAGAAGGCGCCGAGGCTGAAGGCCAGGCTCATCGCGAGCCCGGCGGCATCGCCACTGACCATCAGTTGAACAGCGACTTGAGGTCGACGTCGGCCTTCTCGGCCTCGCTGAACACCAGCAGCTCGGCGGGCTTGAAGCCGAACAGGCGGGCCAGCAGCACATCCGGGAACTGCTCGATGCGCACGTTGTTGAGGTTGACCGCTTCGTTGTACAGCTCGCGCCGGTCGGCGATGCCGTTCTCCAGGCCGCTGATGCGCTGCTGGAGGAACTGGAAGCTTTCGTTGGCCTTGAGCTGGGGGTAGTTCTCCGCCAGGGCAAAAAGCTGGCCCAGGCCGGCACGCAGGCCGCTCTCGGCCTGGCCCAGGGCGCCGACGTCGCCACGCTCGCGGGCGCTGGCCACGGCGTTGCGCGCGGCGATGACGTTTTCCAGGGTGGTGCGCTCGTGCTGCATGTACTGCTTGCAGGTCTCCACCAGCTTGGGCAGCTCGTCATGGCGCTGCTTGAGCAGCACCTCGATGTTCGACCAGGCCTTGGTCACGCCGTGCTTGAGGCGCACCAGGGCGTTATAGAGGGTCACCGCGTAGGCGGCGACCAGCAGGGCAGCAACGATCAGGGCGACACTGGTCAGGGACATGCGAGCAACTCCTTGGCTTCGGTGGAACATGACTGCTGGCATTCTAACGTCAGCCCGGCTGGCGCATAGAGACCACGGGCACATCCCGCATCCAGGGGACGCTGCATCGGGCCTTTTCAAAAATGCAAATCTTTCGCATTATGTCGCGGTTTCTCGGGCGCAATTGCGCCACGTCCCCCACAACACGCAAAGGAATTCGCCATGAGTCGTATGCCCCTGGCTACTGCCAGCCTGCTTGCCATTGCCATCACCCTCGCCGGTTGCGGCGACGACAAGGACAAGGCCGCCGCACCGCAAGCCGCCGCTCCAGCAGCCGCCAGCAGCACGCCTGCCGCGACCGTAGCGAAAGTCGACGAAGCCGCCGCCAAGGCCGTGGTCAACCACTACGCCGACCTGGCTCTGGCCGTGTTCAGCGATGCCCACAGCACCGCCGTGAACCTGCAGAAAGCCGTCGACGCCTTCATCGCCAAGCCTGGCGACGACACCCTGAAAGCCGCCCGCGAAGCCTGGCTGGCCGCGCGCACCCCGTACATGCAGAGCGAAGTCTTCCGCTTCGGCAACGCCGTTGTCGACGATTGGGAAGGCGGCCTCAACGCCTGGCCGCTGGACGAAGGCCTGATCGACTACGTCGCCAAGGACTACCAGCATGCGCTGGGCAACCCGGGCGCCACCGCCAACATCATCGCCAACAAGGAAATCCAGGTCGGCGAAGACAAGATCGACGTCACCGAGATCACCGGTGAGAAGCTCTCCAGCCTGAACGAGCTGGGCGGTTCCGAAGCCAACGTCGCCACCGGCTACCACGCCATCGAATTCCTCCTCTGGGGCCAGGACCTGAACGGCACCGGCCCGGGCGCCGGCAACCGCCCGGCTACCGACTACGCCCAGGGCAAGGACTGCACCGGCGGCAACTGCGACCGCCGCGCCGCCTACCTGAAGGCCGCCACCGACCTGCTGGTCAGCGACCTGGACTACATGGTCGGCCAGTGGAAAGCCGGCGTTGCCGACAACTACCGCGCCAAGCTGGAAGCCGAACCGGCCGAATCCGGCCTGCGCAAGATGCTCTTCGGCATGGGCAGCCTGTCCCTGGGCGAACTGGCCGGCGAGCGCATGAAGGTCGCGCTGGAAGCCAACTCCCCTGAAGACGAGCACGACTGCTTCAGCGACAACACCCACAACTCGCACTTCTACAACGGCAAGGGCATCCGCAACGTCTACCTGGGCGAGTACAAGAAGGTCGACGGCACCACCCTGACCGGCCCGAGCCTGTCGTCCCTGGTCGCCAAGACCGACGCCGCGACCGACACCACCCTGAAGGCCGACCTGGAAGCCACCGAAGCCAAGCTGCAGGTCCTGGTGGACAGCGCCAACAAGGACGTGCACTTCGACCAGCTGATCGCCCCGGACAACGCCGAAGGCAACCAGATCGTCCGTGACGCCATCGCCGCCCTGGTCAAGCAGACCGGTGCCATCGAGCAAGCCGCTGGCAAGCTGGGCATCAGCGACCTGAAACCGGACAACGCCGATCACGAATTCTGATCGACCCGGTAACAAGCGAAGCGGATGCGGCGCAACGCCGCATCCGCTTTTTTGTGGGCGCTCGTCAGCCCGCGCAAGAGCAGCGCAGGGCCGCTCCCCATGCGGGCCCCAGCTTCTTCCCCGGGCCTTTTGACGCACCCGCCCGAGCAGCGGATCGCCCTCATGGGCAAACGCAAATCCCTCTTATTTAATAATCCTTCGCCTGCTAACATTGCCCGCCTGTTTTCAGCCGACCGGACCCCGCCAATGCCCGCTTCATCGGCCTTGCGCCGCGCACTTCCCCTGCTGCTAGTACTTGGCCTGGGCGCTTGCGACGACGCGCCACGCTTCACCCAGGCAGAGCCGGGTGAGCACCTTTCCGGCGGCGCCACCACGGTCGACCAGAGTGACCGCAACGCCTTCTCGCTGCCCTCGGCCAACCTGCCGCCGAGCCGGCGCCTGGACTTCAGCGTCGGCAACAGCTTCTTCCGCAATCCCTGGGTGATCGCGCCCTCCTCCACCACCGCCCGTGATGGCCTGGGCCCGCTGTTCAACACCAACGCCTGCCAGAACTGCCACATCAAGGACGGCCGCGGCCATCCGCCCGAGCCGGGCGCGATCAATGCCGTGTCCATGCTGGTGCGCCTGTCCATCCCGGCCGAAGCCAAGGCCGAGCACCAGCGCACCCTGGAGCGCCTGGGCGTGGTGCCCGAACCGGTGTACGGCGGCCAGCTGCAGGACGTGGCCATCCCCGGCGTCGCCCCGGAAGGCAAGGTGCGCATGCGCTATGAGACGGTGCCGGTGACCCTCGCCGACGGCACCCGCGTGGAGCTGCAGAAGCCGACCCTGGAAATCACCCAGCTCGGCTACGGCCCCATGCACCCGCAGACGATGTTCTCCGCCCGCGTCGCCCCGCCGATGATCGGCCTGGGCCTGCTGGAGGCCATTCCCGAAGCCGCCATCCTCGCCAACGTGGGCGCCTCCAAGGACAAGCCCGCCGGCATCGTCGGCCGCGCCAACCAGGTCTGGGATGACGCCGCCGGCAAGACCGTGCTCGGCCGCTTCGGCTGGAAGGCCGGCCAGCCCAGCCTCAACCAGCAGAACGCCCACGCCTTCTCCGGCGACATGGGCCTGACCACCAGCCTGCTGCCCCGCGACGACTGCATGCCCGCCCAGATCGACTGCCTGGCCGCGGTCAACGGCGGTGTGCCCGAGGTCAGCGACAACATCCTGCGCCTGGTGCTGTTCTATGCCCGCAACCTGGCTGTGCCCGCGCGGCGCCAGGTGAACGACCCGCAGGTGCTCGACGGCAAAGGGCTGTTCCACCAGGCCGGCTGCCAGGGCTGCCATGTACCGAGCTTCACCACCGGCAGCGATGCCGCCGAGCCGGAGCTGGCCAACCAGGTGATCCGCCCCTACAGCGACCTGCTGCTTCACGACATGGGCGAGGGGCTGGCCGACGGCCGTCCCGAGTTCCAGGCCAGCGGCCGCGACTGGCGCACCGCGCCCCTCTGGGGCATCGGCCTGACCGAAGCGGTCAATGGCCACACCCGTTTCCTTCACGATGGGCGCGCCCGCAACCTGCTCGAGGCCATCCTCTGGCACGGCGGCGAGGCCGAGACGGCGAAACAGACCGTCATGCGCTATGACGCTGGACAGCGAGCCGCGCTGCTGGCATTCCTGAATTCCCTTTAAGGAGCCCTGCATGTTCAGACCCAAACTGCTCTTCACCAGCCTCGCCGCCCTGGCTCTCGGCGCCTGCGCCCCACAGGACCCGCAAGCCCAGGCCACCGCTGCGCTGGCCAAGCAGGTGATCCTGCCCACCTACAGCCGCTGGGTGGAAGCCGACCGCGCCCTGGCCGCCAGCGCCCTGGCGTTCTGCTCCGGCAAGGAAGAGCTGGACAAGGCCCGCGCCGATTTCCTCGTGGCACAGAAGGCCTGGGCCGAGCTGCAGCCGCTGATGGTCGGTCCGCTGGCCGAAGGCAACCGCGCCTGGCAGGTGCAGTTCTGGCCGGACAAGAAGAACCTGGTGGGTCGCCAGGTCGAGCAGTTGGTCAAGGCCAAGCCCGACATCGACGCCGCCGGCCTGGCCAAGTCCAGCGTCGTGGTGCAGGGCCTCTCGGCCTACGAATACATCCTCTTCGACAGCAACCTGGACCTGGCCGACCAGGAACAGAAGGCCCGCTACTGCCCGCTGCTGGAAGCCATCGGCCAGCGCCAGCAGAGCCTCGCCGAGGAAATCCTCGCCTCCTGGAACAGCAAGGACGGCATGCTCGAGCAACTGAGCAAGTTCCCCAACCAGCGCTACGCGGACTCCCACGAGGCCGTCTCCGAGCTGCTGCGGGTCCAGGTCACCGCCCTGGACACCCTGAAGAAGAAGCTCGGCACGCCCATGGGCCGCCAGACCAAGAGCCAGCCGCAGCCCTACCAGGCCGATGGCTGGCGCAGCGATACCTCCCTGGCCAGCCTGGGCGCCAGCCTGCTCAGCGCCGAGCAGCTGTGGCAGGGCGCCGACGGCAAGGGCATCCGCAGCCTGCTGGGCGATGACCAGAAGGCCCTGGCGGAGAAAATCGACGCCGCCTACGCCGACGCCCGCGCCAAGCTCGAAGCCCTGGACCCGCCGCTGAGCAAACTGCTGCAGAGCGAGGAAGGCCTCAAGCAACTGAACGTCTTCTACGACAGCCTCGACGTGGTGCACCGCCTGCACTCCAACGAGCTGGCCCGCGTCCTCAACGTGCAACTCGGCTTCAATGCCAACGATGGTGACTGATATGTTCCGCCGCCAGGTACTCGCCCTCGGCAGCCTGCTGCTCGGCGCCGCGACGCTCGGCGGCTGGACCCTGAGCCGCAAAGGCCGCGACCCGCTGCTGCTCTCCGCCCGTGACGATGCCGACGGCGGCCACTACGCCGTCGGCTACCGCCTCGACGGCACCCAGGTGTTCGCCACCCGCGTGGCCCAGCGCTGCCACGACATCGTCGAGCACCCCAGCGAGGCGGTGGCCCTGTTCGTCGCCCGCCGCCCGGGCACCGAGAGCTACCTGATCGACCTCACCGACGGCAGCCTGCTGCAGACGGTGAAGTCCCTGCCCAACCGCCACTTCTATGGGCACGGCGTGTTCCACAAGAGCGGCGAATGGCTCTACACCACCGACAACGACACCAGCGACCCGGGCCGCGGCCTGCTCGGCGTCTATGCCTACGCCGACCGCCGGCTGGTCCACCAGGGCGAGCTTTCCACCCACGGCCTGGGTCCGCACCAGGTGTCCTGGATGCCCGACGGCGAGACCTTCGTGGTCGCCAACGGCGGCATCCGCACCGAGGCCGAGAGCCGCGTGGAAATGAACCTCCACGCCATGGAGCCGAGCCTGGTGCTGATGCGCCGCGACGGCAGCCTGATCTCCCGCGAGACCCTGCCCCAGCAGATGAACAGCGTGCGCCACCTGGCCATCGCCGCCGACGGCACCCTAGTCGCCGGGCAGCAGTACATGGGCGACGCCAGCGACCACGCCGATCTGCTGGCGATCAAGCGCCCGGGCCAGCCCTTCCAGCCCTTCCCCCTGGCGGACGAGCAGCGTCTGTCGATGGCCCAGTACACCGCCAGCGTCGCCATCCACGACGAGCTGCGCCTGGTGGCCCTGACCGCCCCGCGCGGCAATCGCTTCTTCATCTGGGACCTGGACAGCGGCGCCGTGCGCCTGGACGCGCCCCTGCCCGACTGCGCCGGCGTCGGCGCGGTGAAGGACGGCTTCGTGGTCACCTCCGGCCAAGGCCGCTGCCGCCTCTACGACTGCCGCAAGGCCGAGATCGCCGCCGCTCCACTGCAACTCCCCGCCGGACTCTGGGACAACCACCTGCACCTGGCCTGACCCCTGCATTTCGTCGCCGCGGCCTAAACGAACGGTCGCGGCGGCCGACCTATACTCCATCTGCAACCCATCCCTCCCACGTCCCCGAGGCGTAATCCCATGTCCCTGCAAAACTCCCTGCGAGGCCAGCTACTCGCGTTGTTGGGCGGCAGCCTGCTGCTGATCCTGGTCATAGCCTTGACCTGCTTCAACTTTCTATCTGGAGGGATCCAGTCCTACCGCAACCTGGTAGGCGGCACGCTGGAGGCGTCGAGCCTCGTCGACAGCGCCAACGTCGAATTCAAGGGCCAGGTGCAGGAATGGAAGAACGTCCTCCTGCGGGGCAAGGATTCGGCTGCCCTGGCCAAGTACTGGGGCCAGTTCGAGGACCAGGAGCGCAAGGTGCAGGACATCCTCGGCAAGCTGGTCAGCGAGACCCGCGAGCAGGGCGACTCCAGCCTGCAGAGCCAGGTGGAGCGCCTGCGCAACGAGCACCAGAGCCTGGGCGCTGCCTACCGCAAGGGCCGCGAAGCCTTCCTCGCCGCCGGCGCCGACCCGAGTGCAGGCGACAAGGCCGTGCAGGGCATCGACCGCGCCGCCAGCGAGCAGATGACGGCCCTGGTCACCCAGCTGCATGACCGCGGCACCCAGCAGTCCGCCGAAATCAGTGCCAGCGCCGCCAGCACCGTAACCACCGGCCTGGTGGTGATGCTGGTGTCCAGCGTGCTGATCGGCCTGCTGGCGATCTGGCTGATCAACCGCCGCCTGATCGACCCGATCCGCAACCTGATCGACCACATCGCCCGCCTCAGCCAGGGCAACTTCGGCGAGCGCGTCGACACCAGCCGCCGCGATGAGCTGGGGCGCCTGGCCAATTCGGCCAACGTTCTCCGCGACTTCCTCGCCGACACCTTCAACCGCCTCAAGCACAGCACCGCCGAACTGGACAGCGCCAGCGGCGAGCTCAACGCCATCGCCACGCTGATGGCCGGCGGCACCCGCGAGCAGTTCTCGCGCACCGACCAGGTGGCCACGGCGATGCACGAGATGTCCGCCACCGCCCAGGAAGTGGCGCGCCACGCCGCCGACGCCGCCCGCGCCGCCGACGATGCCGACAGTTCCGCCCAGCAGGGCGAGCGGGTGATGCAGGCGACCATCCAGAGCATCACCGGCATGCGCGGCGAGATCGACTCCACGGCGGACGTGATCCGCCGCCTGGAGAACGACAGCGGCCGCATCAGCAAGGTGCTGGAAGTGATCCGTGGCATCGCCGAGCAGACCAACCTGCTGGCGCTCAACGCCGCCATCGAAGCGGCCCGCGCCGGCGAGCAGGGCCGTGGTTTCGCCGTGGTCGCCGACGAGGTACGTACCCTCGCCCAGCGCACCGCCGAATCCACCGCCGAGATCCACCAGATCATCGACACGGTGCAGACCGGCGCGGTGAACGCGGTGCGCGCCATCGAGAACGGTCAGAACCGCAGCGAGCAGAGCGTCACCCAGGTCACCGAGGCCGGCGCCATGCTGCAGCGCATCACCGGTGCGGTGGAAGCCATCCGCGACATGAACCGGCAGATCGCCACGGCGGCCGAGGAGCAGACCTCGGTGGCCGAGGACATCTCGCGCAACCTCACCGAAATCACCGCCATCGCCGTCACCAACAACGAAAACGTGCAACGCACCGAGGCGGCCAGTACCCGCCTGCACGAGCTCTCCGGCGAGCTCAACGGGGTCACCCGCCGCTTCAGCGCCTGACGCGTTTCCCGGCACAGGGATGTGCCTTGCCCCGCCCCGGCCGGTAGCACCTGCCGCGCCAGCGCCCTGACCGGGTTGCACCCTGCGCCCACCGCCCAGCCGCCCCTGGCGTCCAGCGTGCTTTTCCACAGCAAACCGCACGGGCTCCCGGCGGCCGTTTCCAGCTGGCTGAAATGAGGCGATCCGTGGCGATCTCCGGCGATCTGCAAGTGCCCAAATGGGCATCGTGCCAGCATGTAAACTTTTGCAATTCCGCGCCTTTGACTTGCCCCCGCCAGTGGTACTAAGGTGCACCCCTCGCCTATTCCCAGGCCTCAATCTGCCTTGCCAAGGAACCGGAATATGTTGCTCCGCCGCATGCTCATCATGCTCGGCGTGGTCATCCTCGTGGTGGCTGCGCTCGCCGTTTATAAAGTCTTCTCCATCAAACAGCAGATCGCCATGTTCACGGCGCCGAAACCGGCCATCAGCGTCTCGGCGGCCAAGGCCGTGGAGCAACCCTGGCAGGAGCGTCTGCCGGCCATCGGCTCGCTCAAGGCCTTCCAGGGCGTCGACCTGACCGTAGAAGTCGGTGGCACCGTGCAGGACGTGCTGTTCCGCTCCGGCGAGAAGGTCACCCTGGGCCAGCCGCTGATCCAGATGGACAGCGACGTGGAGAAGGCCAGCCTGGCCACCGCCGAGGCGACCCTGGCCCTGGCCCGCGTGGAGTTCGAGCGCGGCCGCAGCCTGGTGAACCGGCAGAACATCTCCAAGAGCGAGTTCGACCGCCTGTCCTCGGAGCTGCAGAAATCCACCGCCAGCGTTGCCCAACTGAAGGCCATGCTGGCGAAGAAGCGCATCGTCGCGCCCTTCTCCGGCACCATCGGCATCCGCCAGGTGGACGTGGGTGACTTCCTTTCCTCCGGCACCACCATCGCCACCCTGCAGGATCTCGGCACCCTGTTCGTCGACTTCTACCTGCCCGAGCAGGCGGTACCCAAGCTCGCCATCGACCAGCGCGTGCGCATCAACGTGGCCGCCTACCCGGGCGAGTTCTTCGAAGGTACGGTCGCGGCGATCAACCCCAAGGTCGAGGACAGCACCCGCAACCTGCAGGTCCGCGCCATGCTGCAGAACCCCGACAACAAGCTGCTGCCGGGCATGTTCGCCAACCTCGAAGTGCTGCTGCCGGGCGACACCGCGCGCATCGTCGTGCCGGAAACCGCCATCACCTACACCCTCTACGGCAACTCGGTCTACGTGATCGACGCCAAGAAGGGCGAGGACGGCCAGGTGCAGAAGGACGACAAGGGCGAGCCGATGCTGGTGGTCGAGCGCCGCTTCGTCGAGACCGGAGCGCGCCGCGACGGCAAGGTCGTGGTGCTCAAGGGCCTCAAGCCCGAGGAGCAGGTGGTGACCGCCGGCCAGCTGAAGCTGGACAACGGTTCCCATGTCGCCATCGCCGACGACCAGGCCCTGCAGCCGCAAACGGACAAACAAGCCAGCTCCGGGCAATAAGGCCCGACGCCAAGGAATACCGATATGGCTTTTACAGATCCCTTCATCCGTCGCCCGGTACTGGCGACCGTGGTCAGCCTGCTGATCGTGCTGCTGGGCTTCCAGGCCTTCAGCAAGCTGGTGATCCGCCAGTACCCGCAGATGGAAAACGCCCTGATCACGGTGACCACCGCCTACCCCGGTGCCAACGCCGAGACCATCCAGGGCTACATCACCCAGCCCCTGCAGCAGAGCCTGGCCAGTGCCGAAGGCATCGACTACATGACGTCGTCGAGCCAGCAGAACCTGTCGATCATCTCGATCTACGCGCGCATCGGCTCGAACTCCGATCGTCTCTTCACCGAACTGCTGGCCAAGGCCAACGAGGTGAAGAACCAGCTGCCGCAGGATGCCGAGGACCCAGTGCTGTCCAAAGAGTCGGCCGACGCTTCGGCGCTGATGTACATCAGCTTCTACAGCGACGAGCTGTCCAACCCGCAGATCACCGACTACCTGTCGCGGGTGATCCAGCCCAAGCTGGCCACCCTGCCGGGCATGGCGGAAGCGGAGATCCTCGGCAACCAGGTCTTCGCCATGCGCCTGTGGCTGGACCCGGTGCGGATGGCCGCCTACGGCGTCACCGCCGGCGACGTCAGCGATGCCGTGCGCAAGTACAACTTCCTCTCGGCCGCCGGCCAGGTGAAGGGCGAGTACGTGGTGACCAGCATCAACGCCACCACCGACCTCAAGTCCCCCGAAGCCTTCTCCGCCATCCCGGTGAAGACCCAGGGCGACAGCCGCGTGCTGGTGCGTGACATCGCCCGGGTCGAGATGGGCGCCGAGAACTACGACTCCATCAGCTCCTTCGATGGCATCCCCTCGGTCTATATCGGTATCAAGGGCACCCCCAGCGCCAACCCGCTGGATGTGATCAAGCATGTGCGCGAGATCATGCCGGAGCTGGAAGCCCAGCTGCCGCCGAACCTCAAGGTCTCCATCGCCTACGACGCCACGCGCTTCATCCAGGCCTCCATCGACGAGGTGGTGAAGACCCTGGGCGAGGCAGTGCTGATCGTCATCGTGGTCGTGTTCCTGTTCCTCGGCGCCTTCCGCTCGGTGCTGATCCCGGTGATCACCATCCCGCTGTCGATGATCGGCGTGCTGTTCTTCATGCAGCTGATGGGCTATTCGATCAACCTGCTGACGCTGCTGGCGATGGTGCTCGCCATCGGCCTGGTGGTGGACGACGCCATCGTGGTGGTGGAGAACATCCACCGGCATATCGAAGAGGGCAAGACCCCCTTCGATGCCGCCATCGAGGGCGCCCGCGAGATCGCCGTGCCGGTCATTTCCATGACCATCACCCTGGCGGCGGTGTATGCCCCCATCGGCTTCCTCGACGGCCTTACCGGTGCGCTGTTCCGCGAGTTCGCCCTGACCCTGGCGGGCGCGGTGATCATCTCCGGCGTGGTCGCCCTGACCCTGTCGCCGATGATGTGCTCCAAGCTGCTGCGCCACGAGGAGAACCCGAGCGGCCTGGCTCACAAGCTGGACATGATCTTCGAGCGTCTCAAGCGTCGCTACCAGAGCGCCCTGCACGGCACCCTCAACACCCGCCCGGTGGTGGTGGTGTTCGCGGTCATCGTCATGGCGCTGATCCCGATCCTGCTGATGATGACCAAGAGCGAACTGGCCCCCGACGAGGACCAGGGCATCGTGTTCCTCATGGCCAAGGCACCGCAGCCGACCAACCTGAGCTACCTGAACGCCTACACCGACGAGTTCGTGGACATCTTCAAGTCCTTCCCCGAGTACTACTCGTCGTTCCAGATCAACGGCTTCGACGGTGTTCAGGCGGGTATCGGCGGCTTCCTGCTCAAGCCCTGGGATGAGCGCGAGCGCACCCAGATGGAGCTGCTGCACGAGGTCCAGGGCAAGCTGGACCGCATCCCGGGCCTGCAGATCTTCGGCTTCAACCTGCCGTCGCTGCCGGGCACCGGTGAAGGCCTGCCCTTCCAGTTCGTGATCAACACCCCCAACGACTACGAGTCGCTGCTGCAGGTGACCGAGCGCATCAAGCAGCGCGCGGAAGCTTCGGGCAAGTTCGCCTTCCTCAACGTCGACCTGGCCTTCGACAAACCGGAGGTGGTGGTGGATATCGACCGGGAGAAGGCCGCGCAGATGGGCGTCTCCATGGAGGACCTCGGCTCCACCCTCGCGCTGCTGCTGGGTGAAGGCGAGATCAACCGCTTCACCATCGACGGTCGCAGCTACAAGGTGATCGCCCAGGTGGAGCGCGCCTACCGCGACAACCCGGACTGGCTGAACAACTACTACGTGAAGAGTGAAAGCGGCGCCATGGTGCCCCTGTCCACGCTGATCTCGGTCCACGACACCGCGCGGCCGACCAAGCTCAAGCAGTTCCAGCAGCTGAACTCGGCGATCATCGAGGGCTTCCCGGTGGTGAGCATGGGTGATGCGGTGGAGACGGTGACACAGATCGCCCGTGAGGAAGCCCCGCGCGGCTTCGCCTTCGACTACGCCGGCGCCTCGCGCCAGTACGTGCAGGAAGGCAGTGCGCTCTACGTGACCTTCGGCCTGGCCCTGGCGATCATCTTCCTGGTGCTGGCCGCGCAGTTCGAGAGCTTCCGCGATCCGCTGGTGATCCTGGTGACGGTGCCGCTGTCGATCTGCGGCGCGCTGATCCCGCTGTTCCTGGGCATCTCCAGCATGAACATCTACACCCAGGTGGGCCTGGTGACGCTGATCGGCCTGATCAGCAAGCACGGCATCCTGATCGTGGAGTTCGCCAACCAGCTGCGCCGCGACAAGGGCCTGAGCGCCAGGGAGGCCGTGGAAGAAGCCGCGTCCATCCGCCTGCGCCCTGTGCTGATGACAACCGCGGCAATGGTGTTCGGCATGGTGCCGCTGATTCTCGCCAGCGGCGCGGGCGCGGTGAGCCGCTTCGACATCGGCATGGTGATCGCCACCGGCATGTCCATCGGCACGCTGTTCACCCTGTTCGTGCTGCCCTGCGTCTATACCCTGCTGGCCAAGCCGGACCCACGGCCCGCCACCCAGCCGGAGGCAGAGCCCGCCACCAGCCATTGAGCCACGTTGAACGAAAAAGGCCCCGCAGATGCGGGGCCTTTTTCATTCAAGGGCCGTCAAAGGCGGTGCAACGCCTCCACGCGGCTGCCGAAGGCGAGCTCGTAGGCGGCCAGCAGGCAGGCCCAGTCATCCTCGCGAATGGCCGAATGACGCTTGATCTGGCCGACGTCGTTGAAGGCCGCCCGGGCGTGGGCGAAGCGACGGCGGCTCTTCTCCAGGTCGAGCAGGGCGATCTCCACCGATGCAGAGCCCTCCTCGTCTCCGAGCCGGATGAACACATGTTTGGGATAGAGGCAGCCGTGCTGCCAGCCACCCCGGTGCAGCCGCGCCAGCACCTCGGCCACCTGCCTGAGTACCTGTTCGCGCTCCGCCAGGGTGTCGGGCCGCCCTTCCACTGAGGCGTACCAGCGCTCGAAGTCGATGAAGCCGTCCAGCGCCTCAGTCACCAGCAGTGCCTGCCAGCCGGCCTCGCCGCCGCGCCGGGCACCACAGAAGACCAGCCGTGGCACCCTCACACCGAGGCGCTCGAACGCACGGATGGCGTCCCGTTCACGGAGCACCGTCGGGCGCCCGAAGGGGTGCAGCAGGCTGCGATAGAGGTGGCCGCACTGGCGCTTGCTATACAGCACGGCGCCGTCCTCGCGGCGCACCCGCTCCACCCCGCTCTCACCGCCCCGTCGCAGGTTCGGTGCTTCGACCCATTCCCCACGCCAGTTCCAGAAGCGCTCGAACGGGTCGTCCACATCGCTCGCCAACGCAATCACAGCTGTCTCCATCAGACCATCCCCTCCGTTTATCGCCTGGTCGGTCGCAGTCTCCGTCGAGATCCAGACCACCCAGGGGGGCAAATGACTCACGCCCTTTTTGATGTCGCTTGCGGTAACAGGAACGTGCACTCGGTAACCCTGTGCACGGCGGCAAGCCCGGACTCAAGTCACCCCATGGAGCAACGATGCCTCTATTCCGGGCGGTAAACCGCAGCAACCCTACTATCGCCAGTGGGTGAGCAGTAGGTCTGCAAGGTCCATACCGTTGCAGGAAATCGGCGCTGGAGGAACGAGAAAAGGTGCGTGGCGATCACGGAATGACGGCGGCGGCGCAAATGAAAAGCCCCGCATGCGCGGGGCTCGGATGTCTACGGGACGCTTCTCAGCCTTGCGGCCCCATGCCCTGGGACAGGCCGAACATCAGCAGCAGCAACTGCTTGTCCGGCATGACATCGGCCTTGTGGCGGGCGTTCGGCGGCAGGGGACAGTAGCCCAGGCCATTGACGCTGATGACCGACGGCGATGGCTCATGCCAGGCCGCCGCGGCGATGGAAGCGACGCCCAGAGCTCCGACGAGGAACAAAGCTCGTGTTATTTCTAACTTCATGATCGCAACCCCTTGATAGCGCTGCCAAACGCTGTGTGTTCACACTAGTTCAATAGTTCACAGTCCGCTTTTTCGAAGTGACGAATGGCATACCTGCGGTAATTCCCACCCGTCGCGGCTCTTGTCCCTAAGCAGCAGCGCACCTCTCAACCCACCTGTTCGCCGTCGTGTACGGCATCGCCGACTTTTACGACCGTCAGTTGGCAGACGGGCGAGCCTAGCAGCGATTTATTGCAAATCAGGGTCATTTCATCGCTGGCGCCGGCATTCCCGCCCAGCGGTCAGCACCCTGCGCCTGCCCCTTGAGGTAACAGATCAGGCACGAGGTAACCCATATGCCCACTCGTGGGGCCCGGCTAGGACCACAGATCGGGCGCCAGGTTTCATCACACCCCGGTGCAGACGCCTGCGTGCCCTCCCCCCGGGCACCGCCGGTGCTACCCCGGTGCAATGGGAGCCGAACACTGCAAGGTCCGTACCTTCGCCACGCCTCACGACTGCATTGGCAACCAGCTTCTGCCGGCGGGCGTCATGCCGCCGTGATGCCGATGTGAAAAAAGTGTCAGCCTGCAGGCGCGACCAGGTCGACGCGGAAGTGGCAGCCGCCGGAGACGGACGGCGTCAGGCTGACCACCCAGCCCTGGCTCTCGCAGATGCGCTTGACCAGCGACAGGCCCAGCCCGAGACCGTCGCCACGTTGCTCCAGGCCACGGACGAAGGGCAGGAACATCGCCTCGCGCTGCTCCTCGGGGATACCGATACCGCTGTCCTCGACGCTGAAGCCGCGCGCGTCCAGGCGCAGCTCGATGTGACCCGATTCGGTGTAATGCAGGGCATTGCGCAACAGGTTGCCCAGCACCGAACGCAGGAAGGCCGCGTTGTAACGCGTATCGGCAGGGTTGCCGGGCAGGTAGTCGAAACGCAGTCCCTTGGCTTCGATGGGTTCGCGCCAGAGGGCGGCCAGCTCGTCTGCCAGGCCGCCGAGACTGGCTCGCGGCACCCCCTCGCCGCCCTCGCGCTGGGCGCGGGCGAGCATGAGGAAGGTCTGCACCAGGTCGCGCATCTCCTCGCTGGCGCGGCCGATACGGCGCACCTGCTGGCGCGAGCGCTCGTCGAGGCCGGTGTTTTCCATCAGCAGCTCGCAGGAGGTGGCGATCACCATCAGCGGCGTGCGCAACTCATGGCTGACGTCACTGGTGAACAGGCGCTCGCGGGTCAGGGCATCGCGCAGGCGGCCCAGGGTGTCGTCGAAGGCCTGGGCCAACTGGCCCACTTCGTCCGAGGCGTAGTCAGGCGCCAGGGGCGGGGCCAGCCCCAGCAACTGGTCACGGTGACGGACCTGCCCGGCCAGGCGCACCACCGGTGCGATGACCTTGCGCGCCAGCAACCAGCCCAGTAGCGCCGAGAGCAGCACGCTGAGGATGAAGCCCACCAGCACCACGCCGTAGAGCGCCTGCTCACGGTCCTCGAAATCACTCTGGTCCTGCAGCAGGACGTAGCGGTGGCCGTCGATGTCCCGCACCAGCGCGTGGAACGAGAGCTGGCCTTCGAAGAGTTCGTGGAAGCCCGGCGCCAGCTTGGCGTATTCGGCGGGCAAGGCGTAGGGGCCGGTACCCTCGCCGAAGTAGAAACGGGTGTCGCTGTCCAGGCTCGGCGCCCGGCCCTTGGCGAGGTTCTCGTAGAGGATGCGCTCCAGCTCATTGTTCAGGTCGCGGGAGATCAGCTGTTCCTCGATCAGGTGCACCACTTCGATGATGCCCAGCGAGAAGGTTCCCCCCACCAGCGCCGTCATCAGGGTGAAGGCGATGACGATGCGCCGGGCGAGGCTCTGCCTAAACTCCATCGGCCGACTCCGCCAGTCGGTAGCCGAGGCCGTGCAGGGTGTGCAGCAGGGGTTTACCGAAGGGCTTGTCGATCACCTGGCGCAGTTGGTGGATGTGGCTGCGCAGGCTGTCGCTGTCCGGGCAGTCGTCCCCCCAGAGCGCCTCTTCCAGGGCTTCGCGGCGGACCAGGTGGGGGCTTTTCTGCATCAGCACGGCGAGCAGCTTGAGGCCGATGGGGTTGAGCTTGAGCGGCTTGCCGGCACGGCTGACTTCCAGGGTGTCGAGGTCGTAGCTCAGCTCGCCCACCTGCAGGGCACGCTTGCCGCCGCCCCGGGAACGCCGCAGCACCGCTTCGATGCGCGCGGCCAGCTCGGACAGGGCGAAGGGCTTGACCAGGTAATCATCGGCGCCGGACTTGAAGCCTTGCAGGCGGTCGTCCAGCTCGTCCCGCGCGGTGAGCATGATCACCGGCGTATCCCGCCGTGCCTCGTCGCGCAGCCGCCGGCACAGGGCGTAGCCGTCCAGCCCGGGCAGCATGATGTCGAGGACGATCAGGTCGAAGTGTTCGGTGGCGGCCAGGTGCAACCCGGAAAGGCCATCCTGGGCACAGTCGACGCTGTAGCCCTTGAGCTCCAGATAGTCGGCCATGTTGGCCAGGATGTCGCGATTGTCTTCCACCAGCAAAATCCGCATCTGCAGCTCTCCCGCCTCATCGATTTCCCGGCCCGCTCGGGGCCCCAGGCGCCTTTGACAGTTTTTTCACCCGCGGTTCACGGAGCCACCACGACGGCCACGGCAGATTACGCCCATTCCCTGGCCTGGCAATCCCCCGCCCCGTACTCCGGAGACACCGCATGCCCCCTTCCCTCCCCTCCCGCCCGCTCGCCTATGGCTGGGCCCTGGGCCTGCCCCTGGCGATCATCCTCGCGCTGCTGGTGATCGAGCCGACGCGCCTCGACTTCGCCCTGGCAGACCTGTTCTATCAGCCGGGAACGGGTTTCATCGGCGCCCACAGCTTCTTTCTCGAAGACGTGCTGCACGACCGTGCGAAACAGGCGGTGATCGCCGTCGCGGTGCTGGCGCTGATCGGTTTTGCCGGCAGTTGCCTGTACCGCCCCTGGCACGGCTATCGCCGGCGCCTCGGTTACCTGGTGCTCGCCATGGGCCTGTCCACGGCCATCGTCACGCCGCTCAAGGCCCTCACCGCCGTGCATTGCCCCTGGGACCTGACCCGCTACGGCGGCAGCGAAACCTACACCCCGCTGCTGGCCGAGCGCGCGCCCACCGCCAAGCCCGGCCGTTGCTGGCCAGGCGGCCACGCCAGCAGCGGCTTCACCTTCTTCGCCCTGTACTTCCTGCTGCGCGACCGCAATCGTCTTCTCGCTCGCCTGGCCCTGGCGGGTGCCCTGGCCCTGGGCGGGCTGTTTTCCATTGGACGGATGATGCAGGGCGCGCACTTTCTCTCCCACAACCTGTGGACGGCGCTGCTGGACTGGCTGATCTGCCTGGGCTGCTACCGCTTCATGCTCTATGCGCCCCAGGTCGACGAGGCACCAGGGGCGGCCACGGAACTGGCGCCCTGATAGCCGCCAGCAGCGTGGAGCGAGCCCCGCCGACGACGTTTCCACAGGCATAAAAAAGCCCCGCACAAGGCGGGGCTTCTTTCAGACCGGATGGACTGGGTGGCTTACATCATGCCGCCCATACCGCCCATGCCGCCCATGTCCGGCATGGCCGGAGCAGCTTTGTCTTCCGGCAGCTCGGCAACGATCGCCTCGGTGGTGATCATCAGGCCTGCAATGGAAGCAGCGGCTTGCAGCGCGGTACGGGTGACTTTGGCCGGGTCGATGATGCCGAACTCGATCATGTCGCCGTACTGGCCGGTGGCAGCGTCGTAGCCGTAGTTGCCCGAACCCTGCTTGACCTTGTCCAGGACCACGGAGGCTTCGTCACCGGCGTTGGCAACGATCTGGCGCAGCGGAGCTTCGACAGCGCGACGCAGGATGTTGATACCCGCGGTCTGCTCTTCGTTGGCACCGGTCAGGTCCTTGATGGCGGCCAGGGCGCGAACCAGGGCTACACCACCGCCAGGAACCACGCCTTCTTCCACAGCAGCGCGGGTGGCGTGCAGGGCGTCTTCAACGCGGGCTTTCTTCTCTTTCATCTCGACTTCGGTGGCAGCGCCAACCTTGATCACGGCAACACCGCCAGCCAGCTTGGCCAGACGCTCTTGCAGTTTTTCCTTGTCGTAGTCGGAAGAGGTTTCTTCAACCTGCTTGCGGATCTGGGCAACACGCGCCTCGATGTCGGCCTGCTGACCGGCGCCATCGATGATGGTGGTGTTTTCTTTGCTCAGAACCACGCGCTTGGCGTTACCCAGGTGTTCCAGGGTGGTGCTTTCCAGGCTCAGGCCGACTTCTTCGGAGATGACGGTACCGCCGGTGAGGATGGCGATGTCCTGCAGCATGGCCTTGCGACGGTCGCCGAAGCCCGGGGCCTTGACGGCTGCGACCTTGACGATGCCACGCATGTTGTTGACGACCAGGGTAGCCAGGGCTTCGCCTTCGACGTCTTCAGCCACGATCAGCAGCGGACGGCCGGACTTGGCAACGGCTTCCAGAACCGGCAGCAGTTCGCGGATGTTGGAGATCTTCTTGTCGACCAGCAGCAGCAGCGGGCCGTCGAGTTCGGCCACCATGGTGTCCGGCTTGTTGATGAAGTAGGGAGACAGGTAGCCGCGGTCGAACTGCATACCTTCGACGACGGACAGTTCGTTTTCCAGGCCCGAGCCTTCTTCGACGGTGATCACGCCTTCTTTACCGACCTTCTCCATGGCTTCGGCAATGATGTTGCCGATGGAGTCGTCGGAGTTGGCGGAGATGGTGCCGACCTGGGCGATGGCCTTGGTGTCGGTGCACGGCTTGGACAGGTTCTTCAGCTCGGCGACGATGGCGGTGGTGGCCTTGTCAATGCCGCGCTTCAGGTCCATCGGGTTGAGGCCGGCCGCAACCGACTTCAGACCTTCGGTGACGATGGCCTGAGCCAGAACGGTAGCGGTGGTGGTGCCGTCACCGGCAGCGTCGTTGGCCTTGGAGGCAACGTCTTTCACCAGCTGGGCGCCGATGTTTTCGATGCGGTCCTTGAGCTCGATTTCCTTGGCGACGGAAACGCCGTCCTTGGTGATCAGCGGGGCGCCGAAGCTGCGCTCCAGAACCACGTTACGGCCTTTCGGGCCGAGGGTGGCTTTAACGGCGTCAGCCAGGGTGTTCACGCCAACGAGCAGTTTTTTACGAGCGGCATCGCCGAATTTTACGTCTTTAGCAGCCATGTTCTTCTTCCTCGAATTCTAGGTGGGAAAGGGGGCGGTTCAGGCTTCGATGACAGCGAGGATTTCGTTCTCGCTCATGACCAGCAGTTCTTCACCGTCGACCTTGATGGCGTTGCTGCCGGAGTACGGGCCGAATACCACCTGGTCGCCCACTTTTACTGCCAGGGCACGGACTTCGCCGTTGTCCAGAACGCGACCGGTGCCGACGGCAACCACTTCACCGCGGTTCGGCTTCTCAGCGGCCGAGCCCGGCAGCACGATGCCACCAGCGGTCTTGGTTTCTTCTTCGCTGCGGCGGATTACGACGCGATCATTCAGGGGACGAAGCTTCATTGTGTAACTCTCCCAATTAGTGTTTTCCGGCGCCGGTACGGTTGACCGGCGGGTTAGCGAAATCCGGCGGGGCCGGCTGCGGGGTGCGAAGCACTCCGCTGAAGTCTGACCTTGCCCTTGAGGGCAAGGAACCTTGCGGTGACCGATACATAGGGGCGCCCAGGGGTATTTCAAGGGCGACCATTGAAATATTTGCAGGAAGTTCCAACGAGCCGACCGGAGGCTCAGCGGTCGCGGCGCTCGTACTCGCCCTCGATCACATTGGGGCGGGTCTGCCCACTGCGGGCGGCGAGATCATCGGCGAAGGCACGCTGGCGCAGGGCCTGCTCCTGGGCGCGCTTGAGCATGCGCCCGATCAGCAGGCGGCGGGTGAAGGGGATCAGGCAGAGCACGCCGAAGATGTCGCTGATGAAGCCCGGCAGCAGCAACAGGCCGCCGCCGACGGCGATCAGCAGGCCTTCGAGCATTTCCTGCTCGGGCATCTCGCCACGGGCGAGCTTCTCGCGGGCACGCCAGGCGGTGGCGACGCCGGCGACGCGCAACAGCACGCTGCCGAGCACGCCGGTGCCGATGACCAGCAGCAGGGTCGGCAACACGCCGATGACACTGCCGACCTGGATCAGCACGGCCAGTTCGATGATCGGGAACAGCAGGAGGAGGAACAGAAAGACACGCATCGAGGGATCCTTGACGGAAGAACGGCTTCCGATGGGAATCTAAATGAAGCCGCCCTCCCCCGAATTCAAGCCTCGGGTTCGGCGACGGACGGCCAGGTCTCCGCGCGTGCCAGCGCTACCAGGGCCTGACGGACCGAACCTGGGTTGTTACAGGATGTTGGGAAGGGCAGCCAGTGCACGTTCTGGCCGACGCGTAGGTGGAATCCTTCCGAGTCGATGCTGACCATGTCCGCCGTCTCTCCCGGCAGCCCGCGCAGCGCCAGGTAATGGGCGATGGCCGACTGATGGTCGCTGTTCATGTGCTCGATCATGCTGCGCTCGGCTTCACCGGCGAAGGGGTTGGCCAGCACCACCTGATCAATCCAGTGGATGGCACCGAAGCCGCCGATGAAACGCGCGCGCACTGGCTCCAGCACCCAGAAGTCGAAATCGTGGGTCTGGTGGTAGTCCCGGGACTGCGGGAAGAAGCGGTAGTAGCGCTCGCTGGCTGCCGCGATCTCGGCCGCGTCGGTGATCTGGCGGGCTTCGGCGAGCAGGGTCAGGCGACCGACGGCCTGGATGTCATCGGCGCCGCGCTCCCCCACCAGCAAGGAGCATTTGGGGTCTTTCTGCAGGTTGTGGGTGTGCTGGGCGATACGGCTGATGAGGATCAAGGGGCGGCCGGCGGCGTCCAGGCAATAGGGTGCCACTGATCCGAAAGGGAAGCCCGGCATGGCCTTGGACTGGGTGGAGAGGACACCGCGGTATTCCTTGAGCAGCAATTCTCGGGCATTCTTTGCGGCTTTCACGCTCACCTTTTGACTCCTTGCACAGAATCCGTCGAAAACGGACGGGCAGCCAGAATAGCGGTTCCAGGCTGCCAGCGGGGATACCGCCACTCATTTCGAATTCTTGGGGAAAAGCATGCAGCTCAAAGACAAGGTCATCATCATCACCGGCGGTTGCCAGGGCCTCGGCCGTGCCATGGGCGAGTACCTCGCCGGCAAGGGCGCCAAGCTGGCGCTGGTGGACCTGAACCAGGAAAAACTGGACGACGCCGTGGCCGCCTGCAAGGCCGCCGGCGGTGACGCCCGCGCCTACCTGTGCAACGTGGCCAACGAAGAGCAGGTGACCCACATGGTCGCCCAGGTGGCCGAGGACTTCGGCGCCATCAACGGCCTGGTTAACAACGCCGGTATCCTCCGCGACGGCCTGACCATCAAGGTCAAGGACGGCGAGATGACCAAGATGAGCCTGGCCCAGTGGCAGGCGGTGATCGACGTCAACCTGACCGGCGTATTCCTCTGCACCCGCGAAGTGGCGGCGAAGATGATCGAGCTGAAGAACGAAGGCGCGATCATCAACATCTCCTCCATCTCCCGCGCCGGCAACATGGGCCAGGCCAACTACTCCGCCGCCAAGGCCGGCGTGGCCGCCGACACCGTGGTGTGGGCGAAGGAACTGGCGCGCTACGGCATCCGCGTGGCGGGCGTGGCCCCCGGCTTCATCGAGACCGACATGGTCGCCAGCATGAAGCCCGAAGCCCTGGAGAAGATGACCTCCGGCATTCCGCTGAAGCGCCTGGGCAAGCCCCAGGAGATCGCTCACTCGGTGGCCTACATCCTGGAAAACGACTACTACACCGGTCGCGTTCTGGAGCTGGACGGCGGCCTGCGCCTGTAAGGGCTCCGCTGCAATGAAAAAGCCCCGCTGATGCGGGGCTTTTTCTTGTCGGTTCGCAGCCTGTAGCCCGGGCCTCAGCCCGGGACAGCCGGTGGGGTGCTTACCAGCCCACACCGAAGCCGACGGTGTAGCGGGTCTCGTCGATCTCGCCTTCGGCGCCCTGGACCATGTCCTTCTCCGCCTTGAGGTTGAGCGAGGCCCAGTCGGTGACCTTGTAGCGCAGGCCCACTTCGGCATCCAGGGAGTAGTCGGCAGCGTTGCCCAGGGGGCGGCCCACTTCGCCGACGGTGAAGAGCTCGACGGTCTTGCCCACCAGGTAGCGATTGTAGTCCCACTTCATGCTGAGCGCGTAGAAGTTGTCCTTCTCGCCATTGGAGTATTCGTAGTCGGTGCGGTTGACCAGGGATGCCAGGGAGAAGGCGCCCAGCTCGTCGTCCCAGAACTGGTAACCGGGGCCGGTACCGAGGGTGCGCTGGCGCTCCAGCTCTTCGATCTTGTCGCGCTTGTATTCGGCGCGGCCCTGCCAGAAGAATTTGTCGGTGATGAAGCGGTCCAGGGCGTATTCCAGCTCCCAGTTCTCGGTGGTTTTCACGTCGTCCTGGAATTCACGGTTGTATTCGCCGGTGGCGTTGTGGCGCCAGCGGCCGTGACGGGCCTTGGTCTTGAAGTCGACATCGTAGTCGTCGGTGTCCTTCTCGGCGCGCTTGTAGTCCAGGGCCAGGTCGACGTTGCCGGACCAGGTCAGGTCCTCGACGAAGGGCTTGGGCTTCATGATCTGCTCGATGCTGGCCAGCTCGACGGTCTTCGGTGCCTCGCCGTTGGCCAGGATCACCTTGCCAGGCTCGGCCGGGCGCAGGGTCTTGGCGCGCTCGCCGGTGACATCGTCCTGCTTGATCATCAGCTCCTGGTCACTTTCCAGGGTGGCGATCTTTTTCCAGTCCAGCGGGATGGAGCCGCCGTATTCGGTTTCCAGCATCAGTTTGCCGCCGTCGAAGACCTTGATCTTGCCGGACAGGCGATCGCCGTTCTTCATCCACACGGTATCGGCGAGCGAGGGGGTCGAAGCAGCCGCAATGGCTAGGCACAGCAGGGTTCTGGACAACATAGGCGGATACACGGGCTCAAGTTCGCGAAAAACCGGGCATTATCCGCAAGCCCGGCGACTGAGCAAGGACTGACCGACGGACAAGCCTCAAGTTCCGCAAAAACGGACCAGCGTGCCCCTTGCCGTAGAGCGGTTGTCGCCCCGGGGCCGCCATCCTATTCTGGCAACCACCCCTGCAATCGGACCCCGTTCCGCCATGGCGACCCGCAAGCCCCGCGCCACCGCGAATACCCTGGATGACCTGCCGACGGCCAGCCCCGAGATGCGCCGCCAGGCGCTGTACCTGACCCTCGCCCAGGTGCCGCCAGGCAAGGTGGTGAGCTACGGCCAGCTCGGCGAAATGGCCGGCCTGGGCCGTGCCGCACGCTGGGTGGGGCGCACCCTGAGCCAGTTGCCGGACGACACGCGCCTGCCCTGGCACCGGGTGATCGCCGCCGGCGGCCGCCTCAGCCTGCTCGCCGGCAGCCCTTCCGGCGATGAGCAACGGGCACGTTTACGGGCGGAGGGTGTCTTCATCCACAACGAACGGGTGGATATGCGTCGGCACGGCTGGCTTCCCATGCCACCCAAGGGTTAGAGTGCGCGCTTTGTCGCGGTTCCATCGCGTGCTCGTCGTCATGGACCGCCCCGTGATTTCTGGATTACACGCCTGATGTCCCACCGTACCTGGCGCGCCGCCCTGGCCGCCTACGCCAGCCCGGCCACCCTTGCGCTGCTGCTGCTGGGCTTTGCTGCCGGCCTGCCGTACATGCTGGTGTTCTCCACCCTTTCCGTCTGGTTGCGCGAGGCCGGGGTGTCTCGCGAGGCCATCGGTTTCGCCAGCCTCATCGGCCTGGCCTATGCCTTCAAGTGGATCTGGTCACCGCTGCTCGACCAGTGGCGCCTGCCGCTGCTCGGCCGCCTGGGCCGTCGCCGCTCCTGGCTGGTGCTGTCCCAGGGCCTGGTCGCCCTCGGCCTGGTGGGCATGGCGCTGTGCGACCCGCAGCAACACCTGACCTGGCTGATCGCCGTGGCCGTCATCGTGGCCTTCGCCTCCGCCACGCAAGATATCGCCGTCGACGCCTACCGCTTGGAAATCGCCGACGACAGCCGCCAGGCCGCCCTCGCGGCGAGCTACATGCTCGGCTACCGGGTTTCTGCGCTACTGGCCACTGCCGGCGCGCTGTATTTCGCCGAGTGGTTCGGTTCCACCACCCTGACCTACGAATACGGCGCCTGGGCCGGCACCTACCTGCTGTTCGCCCTGCTGATGCTGCCCGGGCTGATCACCAGTCTGTGGATGCGCGAGCCGCACATTGATGTGCAGGTGCAGACCCACACCTCGCGCTTCAAGCTCAAGGACCAGCTGGCCTCGGTGCTGATCCTGCTGGTGATGCTGATTTCCCTGCCGGCGATGATCACCGGCATGCTCGACCGCGCCTGGCCGCGCGCGCTGCTCTACTTCCTGTTCCTGGTGGCCTGCCTGTCGCCCTGGGGCCGCCGCCAGATCGCCCCGGTGCGCGAGCTGCTCAGCCAGCAGCGCCGCCAGTTGCTGGTGGCCGCGCGGGGCCGGGTGATCCCCAACTTCGACTTCGTCCACCAGGCCGTCTCGATGATCGTGCTGATCGTGATCCTGGTGACCACGGCCGCCGCCATCAAGGCCTATGCCTCTGGCGCCTGGCCCCGGGGCACGCTGTTCGTGCTGATCGCCCTGGCCTGCTTCTCGGCACCCGGGCGCCTGCTGATGGCGCCGGTGGTGACCCCCATCAGCGAGTTCGTCCAGCGCTACCGCTGGCAGGCCCTGCTGCTGCTTGGGCTGATCGCCACCTATCGCATGTCCGACACGGTGATGGGGGTGATGGCCAACGTCTTCTACATCGACCAGGGCTTCACCAAGGAGCAGATCGCCAGCGTCAGCAAGCTCTTCGGCCTGATCATGACCCTGCTCGGTGCCGGTGCCGGCGGCCTGCTCATCGTGCGCTTCGGCATCCTGCCGATCCTGTTCATCGGCGGCGCGGCCTCGGCGGCGACCAACCTGATGTTCGTGGTGCTCAGCGACATGGGCCCGCACCTGGACATGCTGATCCTCACCATTTCCTGCGACAACTTCAGTGCGGGACTCGCCACCTCGGCCTTCGTGGCATACCTGTCGAGCCTGACCAACCTGAAGTTCTCGGCGACCCAGTACGCCCTGCTCAGCTCCATCATGCTGCTGCTGCCACGCCTGATCGGCGGCTACTCGGGCGTGATGGTCGACAGCCTCGGCTACCACCAGTTCTTCCAGCTCACCGCGCTGCTCGGCGTGCCGACCCTGGTGCTGATCCTGGTGCAATGGAGCCGCGAGCGCAGGCAGCGCAATGACGCCAGCGCAGCCCCGGAAGAACCCTCCCCTCCCTCCGCCGCGCAGCCGCCCCAGGCGCAGGGCAGTTCGGAACACCCATGAAAAAGGCCGGCGATCGCCGGCCTTTTCCGTTGCAGCAGGACCTCAGGCGGTCGTGGGCACTACCTGCACCATGCGCGGGGGCTGGGCGAGCTGTACGCCGGCCTCCTGCAGCTTGTCGCGCACCGACTCGTTGAGCATGAAGATCACGCCCCAGTAGTCGGCGTTGGACGTCCACATGCGCAGCGACAGGTTGATCGAGGTATCCCCCAGTGCGGAGACCACCACCACCGGTGCCGGGTCCTTTTGCACGCGGGGATCCTCGGCCAGCTTGAGCAGCACCTCGCGGGCCTTGGCCAGGTCGCTGGCGTAGTCGACCTTGACGTCGTAGAGCACCTGTCGGGTGGGCTGGTTCGAGTAGTTGGTGATGATGCCGTTGGACAGCGCGCCGTTGGGCACGATGACCGTCTTGTTGTCCCCGGTGCGCAGCACGGTGTGGAAGATCTGGATGTGGTCCACCGAGCCCATCACGCCCTGGGCCTCGATGAAATCACCGGCCTTGAACGGGCGGAACAGGAGGATCAGCACGCCGCCGGCGAAGTTCGCCAGGCTGCCCTGGAGCGCCAGGCCGATGGCCAGGCCGGCCGCACCGATGGCGGCGATGAAGGAAGTGGTTTCGATGCCGATCATCGAGGCCACGCTGACCAGCAGCAGCACCTTGAGGATCATGTTGGCGAGGCTGCCGATGAAGCTGTGCAGGGTCCTGTCCACCCGGCGCAGCGCCAGCAGGTTGCTGACGCGATCGGTCACGCGGTTGATCAGCCACCAGCCGATCAGCAGGGTGAACAGCGCCAGGGTGAGCTTGCCGCTGTATTCGAGGATGATCGGCAGCCACCCCTCCGATCGGCGGATCAATTCGTCGACGGTTATATCCACACGCACTCTCCTTTCTTGCCTTCACTGAAACGAAACCGCCATGGACGAAGCCATGGCGGTAAAGTCGCTGACCTTGCATTTTGCGACGCAGGTCAGCGGCGAAGGTTCAAAAAAGCAGTGTCAGTCGCGGAAGTTGGTGTACTGCAGCGGGAAGTCCAGGGGCTCGGCACGCAGCACCGCAATGGCTTCCTGCAGGTCGTCGCGCTTCTTGCCGGTGACACGCACCTGCTCGCCCTGGATCGCAGCCTGGACCTTGAGCTTGCGCTCCTTGATCAGCGCGACGATCTTCTTCGCCAGCTCCTTCTCGATGCCTTCACGGAAGGTCACTTCCTGCTTGACCACCTTGCCGGACGCGAAGTGATCCTTGATCTCCATGCAGTGGATGTCGATCTTGCGCTTGATCAGGTTGCTGCGCAGGATGTCGAGCATCTGCTCGAGCATGAAGTCGGCTTCGGCGGTCAGGGTGACGGCTTTGTCCTTGCTCTCGAAGCTGCACTTGCCGCGCAGGTCGAAGCGGCGATCCAGTTCCTTGATCGCGTTGTCCACCGCGTTGGTGAGCTCGTGTTTGTCCAGCTCGGACACCACGTCGAACGATGGCATGGGATTCCTCCAGATAGACGGCGCGACCCACATCACGTAAGGAAGGCGCCTGGCTTGACGGTAAAAAAAGCGGGCCCATTATAACTGAGCAATGGGTACCTATTTTTGCAGGATTGCATGGCAGCGACGCATTCAGCTCTAACAGGCGGACGCAAAACCTGCTGAAATAGGCACTGATAGCACCAAGCCAGTATCGCCAACCTTCGCCACTTCCTTGTGAGCCTGCCATGCCCAACCCTCATCTCAGCATCCTGGTGGTGGACGACGCCAAGTTCTCCAGCGCCATGATCGGTCGTGCCCTGACCCAGGCCGGTTATCAGGATGTCCGCTTCGCCAGCAGCGCAACGGAAGCCTTGCGCCTGCTCGAGGAGCGCCCCGCCAATGTATTGCTGGCGGACTGGCTGATGCCCGAGATCGACGGCCTCGAACTGACCGCACGGGTGCGCCAGCTGGACGAGATGATCGACCACTACACCTACATCATCCTGCTCACCGGCAAGGAAGGTGAAAACGTGCTGGGCGAAGCCTTCGACCGCGGCGTCGACGACTTCATCAGCAAGGCGGCCATGAACGAACAGCTGGTGCCTCGCGTCTACGCGGCGGACCGCCTGTGCAACACCCTGCAGCGCCTGCTCCACGAAAACCGGCTGATGACCCAGAACATCGCCAGCCTGGAGCAACGCAACCTGGTGGACTCGCTGACCGGCCTCGGCAACCCGCGCTACCTGCGCCAGAAGCTTTCCGACAGCCTGCGCCAGGTCGAGTCCCGCGGCGGCGCCCTGTGCTACCTGCTGATCGGCCTGCATGACGCCCCCGCGCTGCGCGTGCAGTACGGCAGCGAGTTCTACAACGAGCTGCTCCACGGTGTCGCGCGGCGCCTGCAGCAGCTGGTACGCCCGCTGGACGTGCTGACCCGCCTGGACGACAACCACTTCGGCCTGATCACCCTGCTCGAAGACCTTCACGAATGCTCCCCCAGCAGCTTCAAGCGCCTGCATGAAGGCCTCAACCTCAAGGCCTTCAAGACCAGCGAAGGCTTCATCACCCTCAAGGCCGGCATCAGCCTGGTGGGGATGGATGGCAAGGCCCTGCCGGTGGACGTCGAGATCCTGATCGACCAGGCCGCCAAGCTGCTGCCCGAGTCCTACGCCAGCGGCCGCGTGAGCGCGATACGCCTGCCCCTGCCATGACCTGGCACGTCCTCGGCATCGGCAGCCTCGGCAGCCTGTGGGCCATGCGTCTGGCCCGTGCCGGCCTGCCGGTGCACCTGTTGCTGCGTGACCCGCAACGCCTGGCGGCCTACCACCAGGCTGGCGGCCTGACCCTGGTGGAACAGGGCCAGGCACAACGCCTCGAACTGCCCGCCGAAACCCTCGATGCCCCGACGCCCATCCAGCGCCTGCTGGTGGCCTGCAAGGCCTACGACGCCGAAGCCGCGGTCGCGGCGCTCCTGCCACGCCTGGCGCCCGGTGCCGAACTGGTGCTGCTGCAGAACGGCCTCGGCAGCCAGGACGCCGTCGCTGCCCGCGCGCCTCAAGCCCGCTGCATCCTGGCCTCCAGCACCGAGGGCGCCTTCCGTGATGGCGACTTCCGCGTGGTCTTCGCCGGCCACGGCTTCACCTGGCTGGGCGACCCGCACGCCACCGCAGCCCCCTCCTGGCTCGATGAGCTGGAACGCGCCGGCATCCCCCACGGCTGGACGCCGGACATTTTGTCGCGGCTATGGCGCAAGCTCGCGCTCAATTGCGCGATCAACCCGCTGACGGTGCTCAACGACTGCCGCAATGGCGGTCTCGTCGAGCACCCGGCCCAGGTGCAGCAACTGTGCGCCGAACTGGCCGAGCTGCTGCAGCTGTGTGGCCAGCCGGCCGCCGCGCAGGACCTGCACGACGAAGTCGGCCGGGTCATCCAGGCCACCGCCGCCAACTACTCCTCCATGTACCAGGACGTCGCCGCCAGGCGCCGCACCGAGATCAGCTACCTGCTGGGCTACGCCTGCGCCGCCGCCGAGCGCCACCGCCTGGTCCTGCCCCACCTGCAGGCCCTGCTCAGGCAGTTGCGCGCCCACCTGGCCGAGCGCGGATTGCCGCTGGACTGACCCCGCGCTACCCTGCCGACAGCCCAACCGCCTGGATTCCGCCCCTTGAACAGCCTGCGCCAGCGCCTCGAAAACCTGTCCGTCGGCCGAAAGCTGCTGGCCGCCCTGCTGGTCTTGGTGACCACCGTACTGCTGATCGCCAACCTGGCCTTCATCAGCGCCGCCTATTGGATCTCCCAAGAGAGCATGGCACCCCAGGCCTTGCAGACCCTGGGCCGGCTCTTCGCCACCGCGCCCCTTTCCCGCGAGGCCCTGTCCTCTCCCGAGGCTGCTCGCGACCTGCTCAACCAACTGGACAGCTACGCCCCGCTGCGCGCCGCCGCGCTCTACGACGGCCAGGGCGAGCTGCTGGCACAGCTGATCAGCGGCAGCACCCTCAAGCTGCCGCAGCACACCGAGAAGCTGCAACGCTGGCGCCTGCACGAATTCCGCACCAGCCAGGTGGTCGAGCTGCCCCAGGACAACGGCCCACCCGGCCACCTGCTGCTGGTGGCTTCCAGTGAGCTGCCCGGCGCCTTCTACACCGGCACCCTTACCGCCAGCCTGGCGATCCTCGCCAGCAGCGTGCTGCTCTGGCTGCTGGTGGCGCGGCAGATCCGGCGCATGGTCACCGGGCCGATCCGCCGCCTGGAAGAACTGTCGCGCCAGGTCACCCGCGAGGAGAACTACGCCCTGCGCGCCCAGCGTGGGCACCGCGACGAACTGGGCAGCCTGGCCGACGCCTTCAACACCATGCTCAGCCGCATCGAAGCCCGCGAGCAGCAGCTCAAGCGCGCCCGCGACGACTCCCAGGCAGCCGTCGACCAGGCCCAGGCACTGGCGGAGGAGACCCGCCACTCCAATCGCAAGCTGGAGCTGGAAGTGCAGGTGCGCAGCAAGATCGAGAAGAAGCTCACTGGCTTCCAGAACTACCTCAACAGCATCATCGACTCGATGCCCTCGGCGCTCATCGCCCTGGACGAACAGCTCTACGTCACCCAGTGGAACCAGGAGGCCACCGCACTTTCCGGCACCACCCTGGACGACGCCCTGAACCAGCCGGTATTCCTTGCCTTCCCCTCGCTCAAGCCCTTCCTGCCGCAGATCAAGCTCACCGCCGAGCGCCACAAGGTTGAGAAAGTCGAGCGGGTCAGCTGGCTGCTGGGCGACGAGGTGCGCCACTACGCCCTGACCTTCTACCCGCTGATGGGGGGAACCGGGCGTGGCGTGGTGATCCGTATCGACGACATCACCCAGCGCCTGTCCATGGAAGAGCTGATGGTGCAGTCGGAGAAGATGCTCAGCGTCGGCGGCCTGGCTGCCGGCATGGCCCACGAGATCAACAACCCCCTGGGGGCCATCCTGCACAACGTGCAGAACATCCGCCGGCGCCTGTCCCCGGAGCTGGAGAAGAACCTGGAGCAGGCCCGAGCCGACGGCATCTGCCTGGATTCGGTGAACCATTACCTAGAGGCCCGCGAGGTGCCCAAGCTGCTGGACGGCATCTACCAGGCCGGCTCGCGGGCGGCGAAGATCGTCACTCACATGCTGTCCTTCAGCCGCCGCAGCAACCGCCAGCTGGCGCCCTGCCTGCTGCCGGTGCTGCTGGACCAGGCCGTGGAGATCGCCAGCAACGACTTCGACCTGACCGAGGGTTTCGACTTCAAGGGCATGACCATCACCCGCCTCTTCGACCCCGAACTGGGGCCGGTGCCGGGCACCGCCAACGAACTGGAACAGGTGCTGCTCAACCTGCTGAAGAACGCCGCCCAGGCCATCCACCAGCGCGAGGACGACCTGGAAGGCCATATCACCCTGCGCACCCGCCTGGCACCGCCCTGGGCGGAAGTCCAGGTGGAGGACAATGGCGTCGGCATCCCCGAGAGCGTGCGCAAACGCATCTTCGAGCCCTTCTTCACCACCAAGGAAGTGGGCCAGGGCACCGGGCTGGGCCTGTCGGTTTCCTATTTCATCATCACCAACAACCACAAGGGCCAGATGGAGGTGCAGTCCAAGCCCGGCCAGGGCACCTGCTTCACCCTGCGCCTGCCGCTGGCCTCCAGCCCCACGGGAACCTGATATGGGCAACCGCCTTTCGAAGATCTACACCCGCACCGGCGACAAGGGTGAAACCGGCCTTTCCGGCAACCGCCGCGTGCCCAAGGACCACCCGCGCATCGAGGCCATAGGCGAGGTGGACTCGCTCAACAGCCAGCTCGGCCTGCTGCTGGCGCAACTGGCCGAGCAGCACGGCGCCTGCCCGGGGCTGGGCGAAGTGAGCGAGGTGCTCGCGCCCTGCCAGCACCGCCTGTTCGACCTCGGCGGCGAACTGTCGATGCCTGAATACCAGGTGCTGGAGGAAGGCGAGGTGCAACGCCTGGAGGCGGCCATCGACCTGTGGAACGAAGAGCTGGGGCCGCTGAAGAACTTCATCCTCCCCGGCGGCTCGGCCCTGGTGGCCCAGGCCCACGTCTGCCGCTCCGCTGCCCGCAGCGCCGAACGCCGCGCCCAGACGCTCAACGCCGAGGAAGCCCTGCGCGGCGAACTGCTGGCCTACCTCAACCGCCTCTCCGACCTGCTCTTCGTCGCCGCACGGTTGATCGCACGGCGGCAAGGCGTTGATGAGGTGTTGTGGCAGGCGGCGACGCGGGGCTGAGCTGGAAGCTGGAAGCTGGAAGCTGGAAGCTGGAAGCTGGAAGCTGGAAGCTGGAAGCTGGAAGCTGGAAGCTGGAAGCTGGAAGCTGGAAGCTGGAAGCTGGAAGCTGGAAAAGCTTGGGGGATCGACGGAAGCCGTCAACCCTCGAGTTTATTTATTTCCTTACCCCCGACGTAGCCCGGGCTTCAGCCCGGGAAGGCCCGAACGTAGGGTGGATCACGCTTCACCGGTCCACCGCAGCGGAGCCCGGATCGGCACCGCCGGTGGATGCAAAGAGCGGCATCCCCCCTACACGCAGAACCCCGCTTCAGGCTTCAGGCTTCAGGCTTCAGGCTTCAGGCTTCAATCTTTAGTGGGCCAAAACGCCCTGATCCCCGCTACACCCTGGGCGCCGGTCTGCCAGGCGCGCTGGAGGTCGTCCGGGCCGACGCCGCCGAGCAGGAATACCGGTTTGTTGAATCGACGGATCATCTCCTGGGCGGCGTCCCAGCCCAGCGGCTGGGCGTCGGGGTGGGTCTGGGTGGCCTGCAGCGGCGACAGGGTGACGAAATCCACGCCCATCTCGGTGGCCAGTTCCAGTTCTTCCGCGCTGTGGCAGGAGGCGGCCAGCCAGCGTTCCTTGGGGAACGGACGGCCGCGGGGCGCATAGCGGCGCAACTGGTCGGCGGTGAGGTGCCAGCCGGCGGCAGGGAAGTCCCCCAGCCATTCCAGCGGGCCCTTGAGCATCAACTGGGCACGGCGGGCGCAGAGGCCCTGGATGTCCACCGCCAGGTCGCGGTACTGGGCATCGAACATGTTCGGCGCACGCAGCTGGATCAGGCGGACGCCCTTGGCCAGCGCGGCGCGAACGCCTTGCAGCAGCTCCTGGGGCTCCAGTTCGTCCGGCGTGATCAGGTAGCGATCGGGCAGGCGTGCGGCGGCCAGGATCGGCTGGTTGGCGGCGGGGAATTCGTAGTCGGCCAGCTCCTGCTCGGTGACCCAGGCCAGGGGCTGGCCTTCGGCGCCATGGGGCTCGCCCGTGAAGGCAGAGACCTCCCAGACATCCAGCAGCACCTGCTTGTCGGGGTAGTCGTGGTGCACCTGGATCAGCGGCCGTGCCGAGCTGACGCGAATGCCCAGTTCCTCCTCGAGCTCCCGCGACAGGGCGACCTGAACGGCTTCGCCCTCCTCCACCTTGCCGCCCGGGAACTCCCACAGGCCGCCCTGGTGCTTGTCGTCCGGCCGGCGTGCGATCAGCACCCGGCCGTCGGCGCCACGGATGACCGCAGCCGCCACGTGCACTCGCTTCATTCGATGATCTCCGTTTCCTGCAGGGCGGCCTGGTACCAACGCTGGAACGCGGGCCACCGGTAGATGGTGTCGACATAGGCCGCGGCTTCGGCGGGAAGCTCCACGGCGTAGCTGCGCAGGCGGCTGGCCACCGGCGCGTAGAAGGCATCGGCGATGCTGGCATGGCCGAACAGGTAGGGGCCGTCCTGGCCGAAGCGGCGGCGGCAGTCGGACCAGATGGCGCAGACGCGGCGGATGTCCTCGGCGGCCTCTTCCGGAATGCCATCGAGCGCCTGGTTGCGCTTCAGGTCCATGGGCATGTGGCTGCGCAGGGCGACGAAGCCGCTGTGCATCTCGGCGCAGATGGAGCGGGCATGGGCACGGGCCGCTTGGCCGAAGGGCCAGAGATGGGCTTCGGGGAAACGCTCGGCGAGGTATTCGGCGATGGCCAGGGAATCCCAGATGACCCCGTCGGCTTCGGTTTCCAGCACCGGCACCTTGGCGGTGGGCGAACGCGCCAGCAGGCGTTTGTGGCTATCGGCGGCGTAGAGCGGAATGCGCAGCTCCTGGTAGGGGGCGCCGGTCAGCTCCATGGCCAGCCAGCCGCGCAACGACCAGGAGGAGTAGTTCTTGTTGCCGATAACCAGGGTGAGTGCCATGCGTTTCTCCTTGAGCCCGATGGTTTGTCCAGGCGGGTCGATGGACCTTAAAAGGCGCATGCGGGGATGGCAAATTCCCATTGCTCATGGGGCCATGAACGCCGGGAATGCCAGGGACGAGCATCAGCGCAGCCGCAGGCGAACCTGCGGCTGCGTCGGGCTCAGGTGCGGTATTCCGCGTTGATCTTGACGTACTCGTGGGACAGGTCGGTGGTCCAGATGGTTTCGCTGCAACCACCACGACCCAGCTCGATACGGATGCCGATCTCTTCGCGGGCCATCACGGCGGCGCCCTGGTCCTCGGTGTAGGTGGCCGCGCGGCCGCCCTTGCTGGCGATGCAGACATCACCGAGGAACACGTCGATCTTGCTCACGTCCAGCTGCGGTACGCCGGCACGGCCGACGGCGGCGAGGATGCGCCCCCAGTTCGGGTCGGAGGCGAACAGCGCAGTCTTGATCAGCGGCGAGTGGGCCACGGCGTAGGCGACGTCCAGGCACTCCTGGTAGGTACCGCCGCCGTTCACCTGCACGGTGACGAACTTGGTGGCGCCTTCACCGTCACGGACGATGGCCTGAGCCACTTCCATGGAGACTTCCAGCACGGCCTGCTTGAGCGCGGCGAACAGCTCGCCGCTGGCCTGGGTCACTTCCGGCAGTGCGGCCTGGCCGGTGGCGACCAGCATGCAGCAGTCGTTGGTGGAGGTGTCGCCATCGATGGTGATGCGGTTGAAGGACTTGTTGGCGGCATCGCGCAGCAGGTCCTGCAGCACACCCTGGGCGACCTTGGCGTCGGTGGCGATGTAGCCGAGCATGGTGGCCATGTTGGGCTTGATCATGCCGGCGCCCTTGCTGATGCCGGTGACGGTAACGGTGACGCCGTCGTGCACGAACTGGCGGCTGGCACCCTTGGGCAGGGTGTCGGTGGTCATGATGCCGGTGGCGGCAGCAGCCCAGTTGCCTTCGGCGAGGTCGGCCAGGGCATCGCCCAGGGCGGCTTCGATCTTCTCGACCGGCAGCGGCTCGCCGATCACACCGGTGGAGAACGGCAGCACGGCGGTGGCATCGACGCCCGCCAGCTCCGCCAGGCGCGCGCAGGTGCGCTCGGCGGCAGCCAGGCCCGGCTCGCCGGTGCCGGCGTTGGCATTGCCGGTGTTGGTCAGGAAGTAGCGCACGGGACCGAGGACGCGCTTCTTGGAGAGGATCACCGGGGCTGCGCAGAAGGCGTTGAGGGTGAACACGCCGGCGACGGTGGAGCCTTCGGCGCAGCGCATGACCACTACGTCCTTGCGGCCTGGGCGCTTGATGCCGGCAGAGGCGATGCCGAGTTCGAAACCGGGAACCGGGTGCAGGGTGGGCAGGGGGCCGAGACCAACAGCCATGGAAGCGCTCCTTGTCGTGTCGTCAGGTGAAGCGGCGGTGCCGGAGCGCCACCGTTCTGGGGATGTCGAGTTGAAAACGCCGCGAGCGGCTGAGCCGGTCGCGGCGTGGGGAACTACAGCTTAGCCTCAGCTGATCTGGCCGTGGCAGTGCTTGTATTTCTTGCCGGAGCCGCAGGGGCAGGGCTCGTTGCGGCCGACCTTGGGCTCGGTGCGGACCGGCGCAGCGGCAACGGCTACGTCGCCCTCTTCGCCCAGCTCCTGGGGTTCTTCGAGACCCGGGGCTTCGGCGTGCTGGAACTGCATGCGCTTGGCCAGCTCCTCGGCCTCGCGGCGCAGGCGGGCCTCTTCCTCGGCCGGGTCTTCACGACGGACCTGGACATGGGACAGCACACGGATGGTGTCGCGACGGATGGAATCCAGCAGCTCCTGGAACAGGGTGAAGGATTCGCGCTTGTATTCCTGCTTGGGGTTCTTCTGTGCGTAACCGCGCAGGTGGATACCGTGGCGCAGGTGATCCATGGTGGACAGGTGGTCCTTCCACAGGTCGTCCAGCACGCGCAGCAGCATCTGCTTCTCGAAGGAGCGCAGGGCTTCGGCGCCGGCGAGCTCTTCCTTCTCGTTGTAGGCGATGGTCAGCTGCTCGAGGATCTTCTCGCGCAGGGTGTCTTCGAACAGCTTGTCGTCTTCGTCCAGCCACTGCTGGATCGGCAGCTTGATGCCGAAGTCGCTGTAGAGCGCCATTTCCAGGCCGGTGATGTCCCACTGCTCGGGCAGGGACTGCGGCGGGATGTGGCTGTCGATGGTGCGACCCAGCACGTCTTCGCGGAACTCGGCGATGGTCTCGCCGATGTCGTCGGCGGCCAGCAGGCTGTTGCGCATGTGGTAGATCACCTTGCGCTGCTCGTTGGCCACGTCGTCGAATTCGAGGAGCTGTTTGCGGATGTCGAAGTTGCGACCTTCGACCTTGCGCTGGGCCTTCTCGATGGCGTTGGTGACCATGCGATGTTCGATGGCTTCGCCGGACTGCATGCCCAGGGCCTTCATGAAGTTCTTCACCCGGTCGGAGGCGAAGATGCGCATCAGGCTGTCTTCCAGCGACAGGTAGAAGCGGCTGGAGCCCGGGTCACCCTGGCGACCGGCACGGCCACGCAGCTGGTTGTCGATACGGCGGGACTCGTGACGCTCGGACGCGACCACGTGCAGACCACCGGCTTCGATCACCTGCTGGTGGCGCTTCTGCCAGTCGGCCTTGATCTGGGCGATCTGCTCTTCGGTGGCGTTCTCCAGGGCGGCGACTTCGACCTCCCAGTTGCCGCCGAGGAGGATGTCGGTACCACGACCGGCCATGTTGGTGGCGATGGTCACGGCGCCCGGACGACCGGCCTGGGCGATGATCTCGGCTTCCTTCTCGTGGTACTTGGCGTTCAGTACCTTGTGCTCGATACCACCCTTGACCAGCAGCTGCGAGACGTACTCGGAGCTTTCGATCGAGGCGGTACCCACCAGCACCGGACGACCATTGGCCTGGCAGTCCTTGATGTCGGTGATGATGGCGGCGTACTTCTCTTCCTGGGTCAGGTAGACCAGGTCGTTGAAGTCCTTCCGGGCGATCGGGCGGTGGGTCGGGATCACCATCACTTCGAGGCCGTAGATCGAATGGAATTCGAAGGCTTCGGTGTCGGCGGTACCGGTCATGCCGGACAGCTTGGAGTAGAGGCGGAAGTAGTTCTGGAAGGTGGTGGAGGCCAGGGTCTGGCTCTCGGCCTGGATGTTCAGGCCTTCCTTCGCTTCGATGGCCTGGTGCAGGCCTTCGGAGAGGCGGCGGCCGGGCATGGTACGGCCGGTGTGCTCGTCGATCAGCAGGACCTGATCGTTCTGCACGATGTATTCGACGTTGCGGTGGAACAGGGTGTGCGCGCGCAGGCCGGCGTAGACGTGGGTCAGCAGGCCCAGGTTGTGCGCGGAGTACAGGCTCTCGCCTTCGGCCAGCAGGCCGGCCTGGGTGAGCATGTCTTCGATGAACTGGTGGCCCTGTTCGTTGAGCTCGACCTGGCGGGTCTTCTCGTCGACCGAGTAGTGGCCTTCCTGGACGACGTTGCCCTCTTCCGGCTCGACGTGCTTCTTGAGCCGCGGGATCAGCGCGTTGATCTGCATGTACAGCTTGGAGCTGTCTTCGGCCTGGCCGGAGATGATCAGCGGGGTACGCGCTTCGTCGATGAGGATGGAGTCCACTTCGTCGATCACGGCGAAGTTCAGCTCACGCTGGAATTTGTCTTCCAGGCTGAAGGCCATGTTGTCGCGCAGGTAGTCGAAACCGAATTCGTTGTTGGTGCCGTAGGTGATGTCGGCGGCGTAGGCGGCGCGCTTTTCTTCCGGCGGCTGGAACGGGGTGACGATGCCGAGGCTGAGGCCGAGGAATTCGTACAGCGGACGCATCCAGTTGGCGTCGCGGCGGGCCAGGTAGTCGTTCACCGTGACCACGTGCACGCCCTTGCAGGACAGCGCGTTGAGGTAGACCGGCAGGGTACCCACGAGGGTCTTGCCCTCACCGGTACGCATCTCGGCGATCTTGCCTTCGTGGAGGGTCATGCCGCCGATCAGCTGCACGTCGAAGTGGCGCATGCCCATCACGCGCTTGCCGGCCTCGCGGGCCACGGCAAAGGCTTCAGGCAGGATCTGGTCGAGGGTTTCACCTTTGGCCACTCGCGCCTTGAACTCTTCGGTCTTGGCCCTGAGCTGCTCGTCGGACAGCGCGACCATCTGCTCTTCCAGGGCGTTGATCGCCTGGACAGCCTTGGCCATGCGCTTCACTTCGCGCTCGTTCTTGCTTCCAAAGAGTTTCTTCAACAAAGGCGCAAACATATCGACAGGATCTTCCACATATATGGATGGGGGGCGGCCCCGGAGTCGCCCACGCAGCCTTCATGGCTGCTTGCGAAGGGGGCATTCTACCCGGATTCGTTGTAGAGAAAAGTAGCGTTACTCCGCTGCTGCGGAACGAGCTATATAGAGGGCCGGGTTGACCACCTCACCGCCCCGGGTGACCTCGAAATGCACATGTGCGCCGGTGGATCGGCCACTGCTGCCGACTTCGGCGATGGCCTGGCCACGCTGCACCAGATCACCGACCTGCACCAGGTTCTTCTTGTTGTGTGCATAGAGGGTGCGATAGCCATCGGCATGGCTGATCTCGACCATGTTGCCGTAGCCGGTCTTGCGTCCGGACCAGGTGACGACACCTGCACCGACCGCCAATACATCGCTGCCAGCCTTGGCGGCGAAGTCCACGCCCTTGTGCCGGCTCAAGCGCCCCGTGAGGGGATCGGTGCGCACGCCGAAGGGCGAGGAGATGTAGCCCTGCAATACAGGGCGCCCGGCCAGGTGCTCGGCCGCACTGATGCGCCGTTCGCCCAGCAGTTGCTCGAGGACTTCCAGCTGCTGCTCGCGGCTTTCGAGGCGTTCGGTGAGGCTGTCCAGCACATCCATGAAGGGAGGAGCCTGGTAGGCGGGCGCGTCGAGGGGGTCTTCCGGGCCACCCTGGCCGACATTGAGGGAGAAGTCGAACTCGCTGGAGTCCAGCTCAGCCAGTTCGGCAACACGCTCGCCCAGCGCATCGAGCCGGGTGAGGCGGGCCTGGAGATCAGCGATATGCGCACCAAAAGCGTCCAGCTGGCGCTGGGCATCGGCCCGCGCCTGGCTCACCTGGCTGCGCTGCTCGTCGAGCGCGAGGGTCATCTGCTGGCTGTCTTCGGCGCTGGGCGCGGCCGGTTTGATCCAGGCGCCCAGGGCGATCCCCGATGCGAGAACCAGCGCCAGCAGCACGCCACCGAGCGCCAGGAGAACGCGCAGGTCGAGGCTCAGCGAACGCGCTGCCCCATGCCTGCGGCTCAGAAGAATGATGTGCATGACTTCCCCAATTGTTCGAGCATTACCCGGTGCAGCCTTCTGCTACCATGGCCACTCTGTATTCTTCAGGCGTCCTGCCATGTCTTTTCGTCCCTTGCCGGCCCGGTCCCCCGCCGCACTGCTGCGTGAGGAAAAACCGCTCAAGGCCCTGTTCAACCAGGCCCAGCGCATCGACCATCTACAGCATCTGCTGGAAAGCCAACTGCAACCTGCAGCGCGCCAGCATTGCCGTGTCGCCTCGTGGCGAGAGGGCTGCCTGATGCTGATCATCAGCGACGGCCATTGGGCTACGCGCCTGCGCTACCAGCAACGTCGACTGCAGCGCCAGCTTCAGGCACTCGGAGAGTTCGCGACCTTAACGAAAATCATCTTCAAGGTGCAACCTCCCCAAGGCTCGGCACGTGCACCAGGCCGCACCATCGAACTGTCGGCCTTCGCCGCGGAAAGCATCCAGGCGACCGCCGAAGGCATCGAAGACCCGAAGCTGCGCGCCGCCCTGGAGCGCCTTGCCGAACGCGGCCGTAAAAACCGCGAAGACTGATCCTCCGCGACAATCCGCCGCTCTGCCCTCCCCTTTTTCCAGCACAAAAAAAAGAGGCCACCCAATGGGTGGCCTCCAAAGAAAGGAAAGAGGTATTGCTTACACGGCCGCTACCGGGCGCATGTAGGAGATGGGTGCGGTCTTGGCGTCTTCGAAGGTGACCACTTCCCAGGCATCCTTGTCGGCGATCAGTGCACGCAGCAGGCGATTGTTGAGTGCATGACCGGACTTGTAGCCACGGAACTCGCCGATGAGGCTGTTGCCGAGCAGGTAGAGGTCGCCGATGGCATCGAGGATCTTGTGCTTGACGAATTCGTCCTCGTAACGGAGGCCGTCTTCGTTCAATACGCTGTCCTCGTCAACCACGATGGCGTTCTCGACACTGCCGCCCAGGGCCAGATTGTGCGAGCGAAGGAATTCCAGATCACGCACGAAACCGAAGGTACGGGCGCGGCTGACTTCCTTGACGAAGGTGGTGCTGGAAAAATCGACAGACGCTTTCTGAGTGCGACCGTTGACCACCGGGTGGTCGAAGTCGATCTCGAAAGTGACCTTGAAACCATCGAACGGTACGAAGGTGGCGCGCTTGTCGCCATCCTGCACGCTCACTTCACGTTTGATGCGAATGAAGCGCTTGGCTGCGTCCTGTTCCTCGAGGCCAGCGGACTGGATGAGGAATACGAACGGACCGGCGCTGCCATCCATGATCGGTACTTCGGCTGCGGACAGCTCGACATAGGCGTTGTCGATGCCCAGGCCAGCCATGGCCGAGAGCAGGTGCTCGACCGTGCCGACCTTGACGTCGCCATTGAAAAGGTTGGTGGACATGGTGGTCTCACCGACGTTTTCGGCATAGGCGGCGATCTGGACGACGGGGTCCAGGTCGGTACGGCAGAACACGATGCCGGTATCCACAGGGGCGGGCTTGAGGGTCAGGTAGACCTTTTCCCCGGAATGCAGCCCTACGCCTGTGGCTCGGATGACGTTCTTTAAAGTGCGTTGTTTGATCATGGCAGTGGCCGCTTTCGCGCTAGTTGCGAACAGTTTTCAACAATGGCCGGGGATGATAGCAGAACCGGCCTTTGCTGAACACCAATCACAGACACAGCGTCGATAAACTTCATCAATCGGCCTGACGACGCAGGAAGGCCGGAATGTCCAGGTAATCCAGGTCATCCTGGGGGTTCATCTTGGCGGCGGTTGCGGCGCTGCCATGAGCCTGGTTGCGCATGACGGTCGGACGGTCCAGGTCACGGTAGTTGACCGACGGCTGTTCAGCGCGCTGCTGTGCCGGGGCGGCCACGGCGGCGGTGGACTGAACGGTGTTGTCGACGACCTTGACCGGTTTTTCCAGGCGCGCGCCCAGACCGGTGGCGACCACGGTGACGTGCAGCTCGTCGCGCATGTCCGGATCGATCACGGTGCCCACCTTGACGGTGGCGTGCTCGGAAGCGAACTGCTCGATGATGTTGCCGACATCGGAGTACTCACCCAGGGACAGGTCGGGACCGGCGGTGATGTTGACCAGGATGCCACGGGCGCCCTGCAGGTTGACGTCATCCAGCAACGGGTTGCGGATGGCTTCCTCGGTGGCTTCACGGGCGCGATTCGGACCGCTGGCGCAGCCGGTACCCATCATGGCCATGCCCATTTCGCTCATCACGGTCTTCACGTCGGCGAAGTCGACGTTGATCATGCCGGGACGCTTGATGATGTCGGAGATACCGCGAACGGCACCGGCCAGCACGTCATCCGCCTTGGAGAACGCGGACAGCAGGCTCGCGTCCTTGCCGAGGATGGTCAGCAGCTTCTCGTTGGGGATGGTGATCAGCGAGTCGACGCTTTCCGACAACGCACGGATGCCCTCATCGGCGATCTGCATGCGCTTGCGGCCTTCGAACGGGAACGGACGGGTCACCACCGCAACGGTGAGGATGCCCAGGTCCTTGGCCACTTCGGCAATGATCGGCGCCGCACCGGTACCGGTACCGCCACCCATGCCGGTGGTGATGAAGACCATGTCGGTGCCTTGCAGCACTTCGGCGATGCGCTCGCGGTCTTCCAGGGCAGCCTGGCGGCCGATTTCCGGATTGGCACCTGCGCCCAGGCCCTTGGTAACGCCTGGGCCGAGTTGCAGGACGGTGCGCGCACCGACGTTCTTCAGAGCCTGGGCATCGGTGTTGGCGCAGATGAACTCGACGCCTTCGATGTTGCTCTTGGCCATGTGATTGACCGCGTTGCCGCCGCCACCACCTACGCCGATTACCTTGATCACCGCGGTTTGCGGGACGTTATCTACGAGTTCGAACATTTCCCCTCTCCTTCCTTTTCTAGTTGTATCGCCTACTGCAAAACTCTTTAGAAGTTGCCCTGGACCCAGCGCTTGAGCCGTTCCAGAACAGGTGTCTTGGGTTCGTCACTGAAGCTGCCCAGGCCGCCGGACATCGAAATGCCGTCGGACTGCTTCTGCAGGCCGTACATGAGCAGGCCAACGCCGGTCGAGTAGATCGGGTTGCGCACCACGTCACTGAGCCCCTTGACGCTATGCGGCACGCCCAGGCGCACCGGCATATGGAAAATCTCTTCGGCGAGCTCGACCGCGCCCTCCATCTTCGCGGTGCCACCGGTCAGGACGATGCCCGCCGGGATCAGGTCCTCGTAGCCGCTGCGACGCAGCTCGGCCTGGATCAGGGTGAAGAGCTCGTCGTAACGTGGCTCGACCACTTCGGCCAGTGCCTGGCGCGAGAGTTCCCGCGGCGGGCGGTCACCGACGCTCGGCACCTTGATGGTTTCGCCGGCACCGGCCAGCTTGGCCAGGGCACAGGCGTAGCGGATCTTGATCTCTTCGGCGTACTGGGTGGGCGTACGCAGGGCCATGGCGATGTCGTTGGTCACCTGGTCGCCGGCGATCGGGATCACCGCGGTATGACGGATCGCGCCCTCGGTGAAGATGGCGATGTCGGTGGTGCCGCCGCCGATATCCACCAGGCACACGCCCAGCTCCTTCTCGTCGTCGGTGAGCACCGAGTAGGCCGAGGCCAGCTGCTCGAGGATGATGTCGTCCACCTCCAGGCCGCAGCGGCGCACGCACTTCTCGATGTTCTGCGCCGCGTTCACCGCGCAGGTCACCACATGCACCTTGGCTTCCAGGCGCACGCCGGACATGCCCAGGGGCTCGCGCACCCCTTCCTGGTTATCGATCACATAATCCTGGGCCAGGGTGTGCAGCACCCGCTGGTCAGCCGGGATGGCGACGGCCTGAGCGGCGTCGAGCACGCGCTCGATGTCCGCCGGGCTCACTTCGCGATCACGGATCGCCACGATGCCGTGGGAGTTCAAGCTGCGGATGTGATTGCCGGCCACGCCGACGAAGGCCGAGTGGATGCGGCAGCCCGCCATCATCTGCGCCTCTTCCACCGCGCGCTGGATGGACTGCACGGTGGACTCGATGTTCACCACCACGCCCTTCTTCAGGCCGCGGGAGGGATGGGTGCCGATCCCGACGATCTCCAGCTGGCCGTCGGCCGCGATCTCGCCCACCAGCGCCACCACCTTGGAGGTGCCGATATCCAGGCCGACGATCATCTTGCCGCTCTGCACGCTTGCCATGGTTCTAACCTTCTCCTCAATTCGCACGGCTGGCTACGGCCGCCGCGGGTGCCTCTACCGGGGTTCGCCACGCTACCGCCAAGCCGTTGGGGTAACGCAGGTCGACGCGCTCGATATTGGCGATCTGTTCTTTGAGCGTCTTCTCGTAGATCGAGATGAAGCGACGCATCTTTTCCACCAGATGATCCCTACCCAGGAGGATCTCCACGCCCTGTCCGGTGGACAGGAACCAGCTGCCGCGCTCGCGCAGCTCCAGTCGGGTGATGGAGAACCCGAGTGGGCGCAACATCTGGCTGAGCATCTGGTACTGCTGCATCACCTGTTCCTGGGCGCGCTGTGGCCCCCACAGCTGCGGCAGTTGTTCGTAATGGGCCAGTTCACGCGGGGTGAAGGCCTGGCCCTGGTTGTTCAGCAGTGCCTCGTCACCCCAGCGGGCGATCGGCAGTTGTTCTTCCAGGCGGATCATCACCTGGTCCGGCCACACCCGGCGCACCTCGGCGTGGGCGATCCAGGGCATCTGCTCCAGCTCGCTGCGCATGCCGGCCAGGTCGATGCTGAAGAAGCTCGCCGCGATGTAAGGGGCGATGCGCTGCTGCACCGCCTGCTGGCTGATGTAGCTCAGGTCGCCCTGCACGTTGATCTTGGCGATGGGGCGATCCGCATAGGGCAGCAACCGCTGCGCCGCTTCATAGGCACCGAACCCCAGCACCACCAGCACCACCGGCCAGACCAGGCGCTTGAACACGCTGAAGTTCGGCTTGGGCAGGCGGGTGCTGAGCGGCTCCTTGGCCACCATCCGGCTGGCACCACGCGGCACCGGCTTGCGCTGGGGAGCGCGGCCGATGGCGGGTTGCGGATGACGGATCGCGGCGCCACGCATGTGCTTAACCTCGTGCCTCGACGCTGTCGGCCAGGATCGCCAGCACCAGTTGCTGGTAATCCAGGCCCGCAGCGCGAGCGGCCATCGGGACCAGGCTGTGGTCGGTCATGCCTGGAACGGTATTCACTTCCAACAGCCAGAAGCGGCCGTCGGCGTCCTGCATCACGTCGGCACGCGCCCAGCCCTGGGTGCCCACCGCCTCGCAAGCGCGTGCGGTCAGGTCCTTGAGCTCCTGCTCCTTGGTCGCATCCAGCCCACAGGGAATCTGGTACTGGGTATCGCTGGCCAGGTACTTGGCGTCGTAGTCGTAGAAGGTGTGCGGCGTACCCAGGCGAATGGGCGGCAGCACCTGCCCGCGCAGCATGGCGATGGTGTACTCCGGGCCGTGGATCCACTGCTCCACCAGCACCTGGGAGTCGTAACGGCTGGCGCCTTTCCAGGCCTCCACCAGCGCTTCGACATCCGCCACCTTGGCCATGCCGATGCTCGACCCTTCGTGGGCCGGCTTGACGATCAGCGGGAAGCCCAGGGACTCGGCCGCTGCGCGGCAATCCGCCTCGCTGGCCAGCACCGCGTGACGCGGCGTGGACAGGCCGAGGCTCTGCCACACCTGCTTTGTCCGCAGCTTGTCCATCGCCAGGGCGGACGCCAGCACACCGCTGCCGGTGTAGGGGATGCCCAGGCACTCCAGCAGGCCCTGCATGCTGCCGTCTTCGCCGCCACGGCCGTGGAGGACGATGAAGGCGCGGTCGATCTTCTCGGCGGCCAGGCGCTGCAGCAGGTCATCGCCAACGTCGATACCGAAGGCGTCGACGCCTGCGCCCTGGAGCGCTTCCAGAACCATGCTGCCGGACTTCAGCGACACTTCACGCTCGGCACTGCGACCGCCGTAGAGCACGGCGACACGACCGAACGCCTTGGGATCGAGCGTGGACTTCAGGTTCGCACTCATGACTCTTTCCTCGCGGCGGCATCACCGGCGCCACCGAACATCGGGTTCTGGATCAGTTGCGGGGCCAGGCCACCAATATCGCCGGCGCCCTGGCAAAGCAGGATGTCGCCAGCGCGCAGCAGCGGCTTGACCAGCGGCGCCAGGTCGACGCCGCGCTCGATGTAGATCGGGTCCAGCTGGCCGCGCTGGCGGATGCTGTGGCACAGCTGGCGGCTGTCCGCACCGGGGATGGGCTCTTCGCCCGCCGGGTAGACCTCCATCAGCAGCAGCACGTTGGATTCGCCAAGCACCTGCACGAAGTCGTCGTACAGGTCACGGGTGCGGCTGTAGCGGTGCGGCTGGTAGACCATCACCAGGCGGCGCTCCGGCCAGCCACCCCGTACGGCCTTGATCACCGCCGCGACTTCGCGCGGGTGGTGGCCATAGTCGTCGACCAGCATCACGCTGCCGCCTTCGACCTGCAGCTCGCCGTAGACCTGGAAGCGCCGGCCCACGCCCTGGAAGCCCGACAGGCCACGGACGATGGCCTCGTCGTCGATGCCTTCATCGGTGGCGATGGCGATGGTCGCCAGCGCGTTCAATACGTTGTGGTTGCCCGGCATGTTTACCGAGACATCCAGCGGCGCACGGTCCTTGCGCAGCACGGTGAAGAAGGTCTGCATGCCCTGCTGGCGCACGTTGATGGCGCGCAGGTCGGCGTCCTCAGCGAAGCCATAGGTCACGGTCGGGCGCGCCACCTGCGGGAGGATCTCGCGCACCACCGGGTCGTCCACGCAGAGCACTGCCAGGCCATAGAACGGCAGGTTGTGGAGGAACTCGACGAAGGTCTTCTTCAGCTTGTTGAAGTCGCCGCCATAGGTGCTCATGTGGTCGGCGTCGATGTTGGTGACCACGGCGACCATCGGCTGCAGGTGCAGGAAGCTGGCATCGCTTTCGTCGGCTTCGGCCACCAGGTAGCGGCTGGTACCGAGCTGCGCGTTGGTGCCGGCGGCATTCAGGCGCCCGCCGATGACGAAGGTCGGGTCCAGGCCGCCGGCGGCGAATACCGAGGCGATCAGGCTGGTGGTGGTGGTCTTGCCGTGGGTACCGGCAACGGCGATGCCGTGGCGGTAGCGCATCAGCTCGGCCAGCATCTCGGCGCGCGGTACCACGGGAATGCGGCGCTCCAGGGCGACGGCGACTTCCGGGTTGGCCTTGTTCACCGCACTGGAAACCACCAGCACATCGGCATTCTCGGCATTCTCGGCGCGGTGGCCGATGAAAATCTGCGCGCCGAAGCTCTCCAGGCGCGCGGTCACGGCCGACGCCTTGAGGTCGGAGCCGGAGACGCTGTAACCGAGGTTTAGCAACACCTCGGCGATCCCGCACATGCCCACGCCGCCGATGCCGACGAAGTGGATGCGGCGGATACGGCGCATTTCCGGTTGCGGCATGGCTTTCTGGTTCTCAACCATGGGCCACCTCCAGGCAGATATCGACCACGCTGCGGGTGGCATCGGGCTTGGCCAGACTGCGGGCGATAGCGCCCATGGCCTTGAGTCGTTCGGGTTGCATCAGTACCTCGGTCAACCGCGCGGCGAGTGTGGCCGCGTCGGTGGCATGTTGCGGGAGAAGGAAGGCCGCGCCCTCCTTCGCCAGGTAATCGGCATTGCGCGACTGGTGATCGTCGATCGCATGGGGCAGCGGCACCAGGAAGGACGGCAACCCGGCGGCGGCGAGCTCGCTGACGGTCAGCGCGCCGGAGCGGCAGATGACCAGATCGGCCCAGGCATAGGCCCGCGCCATATCCTTGATGAAGGGGGCGACCTCGGCTTCGACACCGGCTTCGCGATAACGCTCCGCGGTGACCCCATCGTGATTCTTGCCGGCCTGGTGGAACACCTGCGGCCGCAACTCGGCGGGCAGCAAGGCAACGGCTGCCGGCAGCAATTTGTTCAACGGCTCGGCACCCAGGCTGCCGCCCAGCACCAGCAGGCGCGGCGTGCGGCCGGCCAGTGCGTCGCGCGGGGTTTCCAGGAACAGCTCTTCGCGCACCGGGTTGCCGGTGGTACGGCGCTTGTCGCTGGTCCCGAAGGTATCTGGGAAGGCTTCGCACACGCGACTGGCGAAGGGCGCCAGGCTGCGGTTGGCGGTGCCGGCGACGGCGTTCTGCTCGTGGATCACCAGCGGTACGCCGGCCAGGCGCGCGGCCAGGCCGCCGGGGCCGGTCACGTAGCCGCCCATGCCCAGTACGCAAACGGGCTTCAGCTCGCTTACCACACGGCGCGCCTGGAACAGCGAGCGCACCAGGGCGAAGGGCGCCTTGAGCAGGGATTTCACCCCCTTGCCACGCAGGCCGGTGACCTGGATCAGGTGCAGCGGCAGGCCGGCCTGGGGCACTAGGTCGTTCTCGATGCCGCGCGGGGTGCCCAGCCAGTGCACGCTGTAGCCACGGGACTGGAACTCACGGGCGCAGGCCAGGGCGGGGAACACATGCCCACCGGTGCCGCCCGCCATGATCAATACGTTGCCACTCATGGGCGCACCTCTTCTTCGAGGAAGTCGCTCTCGACGAACTCGATGTCTTCATTGCCCAAATGGGTCCGGCTCTCCCATTCGATCCGCAGCAGCAGCGCGAGGCAGACGCAGCAGATCACCAGGGAGCTGCCGCCGTAGCTCAGGAACGGCAGGGTCAGGCCCTTGGTCGGCAGCAGGCCGACGTTCACGCCGATGTTGATCAGCACCTGGCCGATCCACTGGAAGGCCAGGCCATAGGCCACATAGGCCGAGAAATACTGGCGGGCGCGCTCGGCGCACAGGCCGATGTGCAGCGCGCGCACGCTGACGAACACGAACAGGCCGACCGTCGCCAGTGCGCCGACCATGCCCAGCTCCTCCGCCAGCACGGCGAAGACGAAGTCGGTATGCGCCTCGGGCAGGTAGAACTGCTTCTGGATGCTGTTGCCCAGGCCGACGCCGAACCATTCGCCACGGCCGAAGGCGATCAGCGCCTGGCTCAACTGGTAGCCGGCGCCGTACTGGTCGGCCCAGGGGTCGATGAAGTTGGTCAGACGCTGCATCCGGTAGCTCTGGCTGGTCATCACCAATATCCCGGCCCCCAGTACCGCACCGACCAGCGGTACGAAGCGCACCAGGTTGATGCCGCCGAGGAACAGCATGGCGATGCAGGAGCCCACCAGCACCACGGTGGCGCCGAAGTCCGGCTCCGCCAGCAGCAGCACGGCAATGGGGCCGAGCACCAGCATGGGCTTGATGAAGCCGGTGAGCTTCTCGCGCACTTCATCCTGGCGACGCACCAGGTAGCCGGCGATGAACATCACGGTGAACAGCTTGGCCAGCTCGGACGGCTGCAGGTTGAACAGGCCGAAGCCGATCCAGCGCTTGGCGCCGTTGACCTCGCGGCCGATGCCCGGCAGCAGCACCAGGATCAGCAGCACGAAGGCGAGCAGCATCAGGCGCGCGCCATGGCGCTGCCAGAAGCTCATGGGCACCTGCAGGGTAATGATGCAGGCGACCCCGCCGATGGCCAGGTAGATCAGATGGCGAATGGAATGGTAGAGCGGGTTGCCGGACAGCGCAGCCGCCACCTCGGACGACGCCGAGGTGATCATCACCAGGCCCAGGCCGAGCAGCGCCAGGCAACCCGCGAGCAACGAGAAGTCCAGGTCGATGCCACGGCGACTGCGCAGTGGCGACTGCAGGGCGAACAGGCGGGCCAGCATCAGACGAGGCCCTCCGCAGCCTGGGCGAACAGACGCCCACGCTCTTCGAAGTTCTTGAACATGTCGAGGCTTGCACAGGCGGGCGACAGCAGCACGGCGTCCCCTTCCTGGGCGAGCTCGGCACTGCGGCTCACGGCCTCATCCAGGGTGCGCACCCGCACCAGCGGCAACGCATCCCCCAGGACGGCAGCGATCTGCTCGGCATCGCGCCCCAGCAGGACCACGGCGCGGCAGAAACGCGCAACGGGCTCGCGCATGCTGGAGAAGTCGGCGCCCTTGCCATCACCACCGGCGATCAGCACCAGCTTGCCGTCGATATCGGCACCCAAGCCCTCGATCGCCGCCAGGGCGGCGCCGACGTTGGTGGCCTTGGAGTCGTCGTAATAGGCCACGCCGTTGCGCTCGCGCACCCACTGGCAGCGATGGGCCAGGCCGGTGAAGGTCTTCAGGGTGTCCAGCATCGGCTCCATGGGCAGCCCTACGGCATGGCCGAGGGCCAGGGCAGCGAGAGCATTGGCCTGGTTGTGGGCGCCACGGATCTTCAGCTCGCGCACGGGTAGCAGCTTGTCGAACTGGAAGGCCAGGTATTTCTCGCCGCCCTCCTCGACCAGGCCGAAGCCCTTGAAGTCGGGTTTGTTGAGGCCGAAGGTCCAGCACGGCAGTTGGTCGGCCACCAGCGGACGGGACAACGCGTCACCACGATTGACCACCACCTGCCGAGCGCCGCGGAAGATGCGGTGCTTGGCCAGGTGATAGGCCTGCATGTCGGCGTAGCGATCCATGTGGTCTTCGCTGACGTTGAGCACCGTGGCCACCTCGGCATTGAGCCGATCGGTGGTTTCCAGCTGGAAGCTGGACAGCTCCATAACATACAGGTCGATGTCGTCGGCCAGCAGGTCCAGCGCCGGAGTGCCCAGGTTGCCGCCGACGGCGACCTTGCGCCCGGCCGCCAACGCCATCTCGCCCACCAGGGTGGTGACGGTGCTCTTGGCGTTGGAACCGCTGATGGCAACGATAGGCGCCTTGGCGTAGCGGGCGAACAGCTCGATATCGCCAGACAGCTTGACACCGCGCTTGGCCGCTTCCTGCAGCGCCGGGGTGGCCAGGGCCAGGCCGGGGCTCACGTAAAGCTCGCTGGCGCGGCTGAGGAAGTCCACGTCCAGTTCGCCGCAACGCACTTCCACGCCCGGGTACTGGGCACGCAGGGTGGCCAGCTCGGGCGGGTTCTCGCGCGTGTCGGCCACGGCGAAGCGCACGCCCTGGCGCGCCAGGAAGCGCACCAGGGACATGCCGCTCTTGCCGAGGCCGACAACAATGCGGAACTGGTCGGAAGCGATCAGGCTCATGGTCTCCTCAACGCAGCTTCAGGGTGGCGAGGCCGATCAGCACGAGGATCACGGTAATGATCCAGAAGCGCACGATCACGCGGGGCTCGGGCCAGCCTTTCAGTTCGAAGTGGTGGTGGATAGGGGCCATGCGGAATACACGACGGCCGGTCAGCTTGAACGAGGCGACCTGGATCATCACGGACAGGGTCTCCATGACGAACACGCCGCCCATGATGAACAGCACCACTTCCTGGCGCACGATCACGGCGATGGTGCCCAGGGCGGCGCCCAGCGCCAGGGCGCCGACGTCACCCATGAAGACCTGGGCCGGATAGGTGTTGAACCAGAGGAAGCCGAGGCCGGCACCGACCAGGGCGGCGCAGAACACGATCAGCTCGCCCGCACCCGGCACGTAGGGGATGAACAGGTATTCGGCGAACTTGATGTTGCCCGACAGGTAGCAGAAGATCCCCAGCGCGCCGCCGACCATCACGGTCGGCATGATCGCCAGGCCGTCCAGGCCGTCGGTCAGGTTCACCGCGTTGCTCGAGCCGACGATCACGAAGTAGGTCAGCACGATGAAGCCCGCGCCCAGCGGGATGCCCACATCCTTGATCAGCGGCAGGATCAGGGTGGTCTCCACCGGGCTGGTGGCGGTCATATAAAGGAAGACCGCCGCGCCGATACCGAACACCGATTGCCAGAAGTACTTCCAGCGGCTCGGCAGGCCACGGGAGTTCTTCTCGATCACCTTGCGGTAGTCGTCCACCCAGCCGATGGCGCCGAACAGCAGGGTCACACCGAGGACCACCCAGACGTAGCGGTTGGACAAGTCGGCCCAGAGCAGCGTGCTGATGCCGATGGCGGTAAGAATCAGCGCGCCACCCATGGTCGGCGTACCGGACTTGGAGAGGTGCGATTGCGGCCCGTCGTTGCGCACGGACTGGCCGATCTGGCGCACCTGCAGGGTGCGGATCATCCAGGGTCCGAGGCACAGCGACAGCGACAGCGCCGTGAGGACGCCGAGAATCCCGCGCAGGGTCAGGTACTGGAACACCCCGAACCCCTTGTAGAACTGTTGCAGGTACTCAGCGAGCAGCAGCAGCATGATTAGTGAGCCTCCCCCGTTCCGCAGATGGCCGCGACGATCTTCTCCATCGCCGCGCTGCGAGAACCTTTGATCAGAATTGTTGTGTTGGCGTCCTGCTCGTCGACCAGGGCCTGGATAAGGCTGGACTGATCAGCGAAATGGCGCCCATCGTCGCCGAACGCGGCGACGGCGTGCGCCATCTGAGGACCGACTGCATAGAGCGCGCTGACCTTGCCCCGCGCGTGGAGACCCACGTCGCGATGACCCTGTTCGGCCCATTCCCCCAGCTCGCCCATGTCCCCGAGCACCAGAACGGTACGCCCAGGAAAACCGGCGAGTATATCAACGGCCGCGATCATCGAAGCCGGGTTGGCGTTGTAGCTGTCATCGATCACGCGCATACCGCTGGGCGCCAACTGCGCTACGGTGCGGCCCTTGACCGGTTGCAGGTTCTGCAGCCCCTCGCGGATACCGACCAGCGGTACGCCCAGGGCATGGGCAGCGGCAGCAGCGGCCAGGGCATTGGCGACGTTGTGCAGGCCCAGCAGGTTGAGCTGGATGTTCGCTTCCCCAGCCACACCCTTGAGCGTGAAGGCCATGCAGCCACGGGCATCGCGGACGATGGATTCGGCACGCAGGTCGGCATCCTCAGCCTTGAGGCCAAAGCTCAGCACCTGGCGAGCGCCATTGCGCTGGCGCCAGGTTTCGAAGGCCTTGTCATCGCGGTTGAGCACGGCAACGCCATCGGCAGCCAGGCCTTCGAGGATCTCGCCCTTGGCCAGGACGATCTTCTCCGGCCCACCGAACTCGCCGACATGGGCGGTACCGGCATTGTTGATGATGGCCACCTGGGGCCGGGTCAGGCCGACGGTGTAGGCGATTTCGCCGACTCGCGAGGCACCCAGCTCGATCACGGCACTGCGGTGTTCCGGCGCCAGTTCGAGCAGGGTGAGCGGGGCGCCCAGGTCGTTGTTCAGGTTGCCACGGGTCGCCAGGACCGGACCCTGGGTACGCAGGATGCTGGCGAGCATCTCCTTGACCGTGGTCTTGCCACTGGAACCGGTCACCGCCGCTACCTTGCCGGTAAACGCGTCACGATTGAGCGCGCCGAGCTGGCCGAGCGCCACTCGGGTATCGCCGACCAGCAGTTGCGGCAGGGGCGCGCCCGGAATCTCTCGCTGAACGAGCGCCGCGACAGCGCCCTTGCTGGCCACGTCCGCCAGGTAGTCGTGCCCATCGAAATTCGGACCGACCAGCGCGATGAACAGCTGGCCGGGCTCGACGCGCCGGCTGTCGGTGGTCACTGCCGAGAATGCAGCATCAGCACCGATCAGCCGGGCGTGCAAAGGCGTCTGCAGAGCGGAGAGGCGCATGGGCTCAAGCATGGCTCGCCCCCCAGGCGCCCAGGGCGGCCTCGGCTTCCTGCAGATCGGAGAACGGCAGGCGTTCGCCGTTGATTTCCTGGTAGTCCTCATGGCCTTTGCCCGCCAGCAGCACGACGTCGTCGCGCCCCGCATTGGCGATCAAACGGGCAATGGCGGCACCGCGTCCGTGCACGAACTCCGCCTTGGCGGCGTCAGCGAAACCAGGGCGGATATCGTCGAAGATCTGCGCAGGGTCTTCGCTACGCGGGTTGTCGTCGGTGACCAGCACATGGTCAGCCAGGCGCTCGGCCAGGCCGGCCATCAGCGGGCGCTTGCCGCGATCGCGATCACCACCGCAGCCGAACAGGCACAGCAGGCGACCACGGACGTGGGGGCGCAAGGCTTCGAGGACTTTTTCCAACGCATCGGGCGTGTGTGCGTAATCCACCACAACCAGCGGCTTGTCGCCGCCACCCAGGCGCTGCATGCGGCCGACGGGCCCTTGCAGGCCAGGCAGCGCACGGAGGATTTCATCCAGCGGGTAGCCCATGCCCAACAGGGCACCGACAACCGCCAGCAGGTTGCTCAGGTTGAAGCGGCCCAGCAACGGACTGCGCAGCAAGCCTTCGCCCTGGGGCGTCACAAGGCTGGCACGCACACCATCATCATCGAAGTGGGCTTCACGGCAATAGATGAAGGCCGACGCATCTTCCTGGCTGTAGCCGATGAGACGCGACTCATGCTCGTGCGACGCCAGTTCGCGGCCGAACGCATCGTCGAGGTTGATCACCCGGCAGCGCAGTTGCGGCCAGTCGAACAACCGGGCCTTGGCGGCGCCATAGGCTTCCATCGAGCCGTGGTAGTCGAGATGGTCACGGGACAGGTTGGTGAACACGGCGATATCGAAGGCGAGCGCGGCGACACGGCCCTGCTCCAGCCCATGGGACGACACTTCCATTGCCACCGCGCGGGCACCGGCCTGCTTGAGGTTGGCCAGGGTCGCCTGCACCGCCAGGGGATCGGGTGTGGTGTGGCGGCCGCTTTCCAGTTCGCCATGGAAGCCGGTACCCAGGGTGCCGACGATGCCGCAGCGCTCGCCGAGCAGGTCGAGGGCCTGGGCGATCAGCTGGCTGACGCTGGTCTTACCGTTGGTACCGGTAACACCGACCAGGTTCAGACCACGGCTGGGCTCGCCATAGAAGCGCCCGGCAATGGCCGAGAGCTGGCCGGCCAGGCCTTTGATGGCAACCAGCTCGGCGCCGCTGGCGTCGATGGCTGCCGTCCCTTCAGACTCATAGGCGACAGCAGTGGCACCACGCGCGATGGCGTCGGCGATGTGGGCACGGCCGTCTTGCTGAATACCCGGTACCGCCAGGAACAGATCGCCCGGACGCACCTTGCGGCTGTCCAGGGTCAGTTCACGGATGAGGGTGGCGCTTTCGGCCTGGGGCAACAATTGATTCAGTGGCATGGGCATCAGATACGCCCTCCTTTGCCGGTAGCCGCTGCTGCGGTCTGTTGTTCCTCGGTGGGCAGGTTGTCCGGGGCGATGTTCATCAGACGCAATGCGCCCGCCATGACCCTGCCGAATACGGGTGCGGAGACCAGGCCACCGAAGTAGCCGGCCTTGCTGGGCTCGTCGATCACCACCACCATCGCCAGACGCGGGTTGGTGGACGGAGCGAAGCCCGCGAACAGCGAGCGATAGGCGTTCTGGGTATAGCCCTTGGCGCCGACCGTAGCCTTGCGCGCCGTGCCGCTCTTGCCTGAAACGTGGTAGCCGGGCACCTGGGCCCGGAATACGCCGCGCGGCGCCTCGACCACTTGCTGGAGCATGCCCTGCATGGTCTTGGCGACCTCGTCGGGAATGACCTGGGCGCCGACCGGGACGGTATCGACCCGGGTCATGGACAGCGGAACCGCCTGCCCATGATTGGCCAGGGTGGCGTAGGCATGGACCATCTGGATCGCCGTGACCGACAGGCCATAGCCATAGGACAGGGTCGCGGTCTCGGCCTTGCGCCACTCGCGGTGGTTGGGCAGGTTGCCGACGCGCTCGCCGGGGAAGCCGAGGCCTGTGTCCTGCCCGAGGCCAAGCTGGCGCATGGTCTCGTAGATGGTCTCGCCACCGATGTCGAAGGCGATCTTGCTCATGCCGACGTTGCTGGAGTTGATCAGGATGCCCGTCAGATCGAGGATCGGGCCCTCGGTCTTGGAAACGTCCTTGATGGTGTAGCGACCGATCTGCAACGAGCCGGGGTAGACCTCGACCTTGTCTTCCGGTTTCCAGCGACCGCTCTGCAATGCTGCGGACATGGAGAACGGCTTCACGGTGGAGCCGGGCTCGAACACGTCGATCATGGCGCGGTTGCGCATGGCAGCCGGCTGCAGGTTGCGGCGGTTGTTCGGGTTATAGGTGGGCTGGTTGGCCATCGCCAGCACTTCACCGGTCTTGACGTCGACGATCACCAGGCTGCCGGCCTTGGCGCCGTTTTCCACCAGGGCGTTACGCAGCTCGCGGTGGGCGAGGTACTGCAGGCGCAGGTCGATGGACAGGGCCAGGGTCTTGCCCGGCTTGGCGTTCTTGCTGACCTGCACGTCCTTGATCAGCCGGCCACGACGGTCCTTGAGCACCTGGCGCTTGCCGGGCACACCCGCCAGCCACTGGTCGAAGGACAGCTCGACGCCCTCACGGCCACGGTCATCCACGTCGGTGAAGCCAACCACATGGGCAGTCACTTCGCCGGCCGGGTAGAAGCGGCGGAACTCTTCGATGGCGTACACACCCGGCAGCTTGCGGGCGAGGATGGCTTGCCCCTGCTCCGGAGTCAGGCCGCGAGCGAGGTAAAGGAATTCACGATTGGCGTTCTGATCGATGCGCTCGGCGAAGATCTTCGGGTCCTGCCCCAGGGTCGCGGCGATCACCGGCCACTGGTCGCGTACGGGCATCAGGTCCTTGGGGTTGGTCCAGAGGGTGGTGACCGGGGTGCTGACGGCCAGGGGCTCGCCATTGCGATCGGTGATCAGGCCACGGTGCGCAGGGATCGGGATGTGCCGCACGCTGCGCGCGTCACCCTGCCCCTTGAGGAAGTCGCGGTCGATGACATGCAGGTCGACGATGCGCCAGGAAATGGCCGCCACCATCAATGCGAGCAATGCCAGGACGACCCGGAAGCGCCAGGGATAGAGCGCCCCCTCGAGTTTGATCATGGCGCCACCATGCGGATTTCCGCAGGCTCGGGGATGCGCATCTTTAACTGCTCGCTGGCCAGCGATTCGATGCGGTTGTGCGCCGTCCAGGTGCTCTGCTCGAGCACCAGGCGCCCCCACTCGGCCTGCGCCTTGTCGCGCACGCTGAGCTCGGTATAAAGCTTGTTCAGCAGCTGCCTGTTCCAATGCGCGCTGTAAGACACGCCAATCGCGGAAACCAGCACCGCGATGAACAGCAGCAGCATCAGGAAGCTGCCGCCGGGCAGAGGCTTGGCATAGAGGCGGCTCATCTGAGCTTCTCCGCCACACGCATGACCGCGCTGCGCGAGCGCGGGTTGGCCTTGAGCTCTTCGTCAGAGGCGAATTGCGGCTTGCCCAGCAGCTTCAAGCGCGGCTCGAAGGCCGGCGGACGGATCGGCAGGTTGCGCGGCAGCTTGTCCGCTTCGCCCTTGGCATGCTTGCGCATGAACAGTTTGACGATGCGGTCTTCCAGGGAATGGAAGCTGATCACCACCAGGCGCCCGCCAATGGCGAGGTTCTCCAGGGCAGCGTCAAGGCCGCGCTCCAGATCGCCCAGTTCGTTGTTCACATGGATGCGGATACCCTGGAAAGCACGGGTAGCCGGGTTCTTGCCCTTCTCCCAGGCGGGGTTGGCGGCGGTCAGGACCGCAGCCAGATCAGAGGTGCGCTCGAAGGGCTTCTCGACGCGACGCTGTACGACGGCACGCGCCATGCGCTTGGCAAAACGCTCTTCGCCGTACTCCTTGAGTACACGGGCGATCTCGTCCTCGGGCGCGGTGGCGATCCACTGCGCCGCACTGACACCGCGCGTGGGGTCCATGCGCATGTCGAGGGGGCCGTCGTTGAGGAAGCTGAAACCGCGCTCGGCATCATCCAGCTGCGGGGAGGACACCCCGAGGTCGAGCAGCACGCCGTCCACCTTGCCCGACAGATTGCGCTCGGCAAGCTCGCCAGCCATCTCGGCAAAACTGCGTTGCACAATGACAAAGCGGCCGTCTTCGGCCGCCAGCGCTTGCCCTGTAGCTATGGCTTGGGGGTCTTTATCGAAACCGAGTAGCCGCCCCTCCTCGCCAAGATGCTGGAGGATGAGCCGGCTGTGCCCTCCGCGACCGAAGGTGCCGTCCAGGTAACAGCCGTCCGCACGCACGGCGAGACTCTCTACGGCCTCGTCGAGCAGGACGGTGATATGGCGGAAGCTGCTTTCGGTACTCACAGGATAAGGTCACGCAGTTCGTCCGGCAGGCCGCCGGGTTGTTTGATTGCCATGAGGTCCGCGTCGGAAATCGCGTTCCAGGCGTCTTCGTCCCAGATCTGGAACTTGTTCAACTGGCCGACCAGCATTGCCTTCTTGTCCAGGCCCGCGTACTCGCGCAAGCGCGGCGGGACCAGGAAACGACCGTTGCCGTCCAACTCGAGGTCGACGGCGTTACCGATCAGGAGGCGTTGCAGCCGACGGGTTTCTTCACGCAGGGACGGCAGCTCGCGAAGCTTGGCTTCGATGAGCTCCCACTCGGGCAGCGGATAAAGAGTCAAGCAGCGGTCCACGGCGTCGATCGTGACGATCAACTGCCCATCACAACGCGAAAAAAGCTCATCCCGATACCGGCTCGGCATCGCGATGCGCCCTTTGGCGTCGAGACTGATGGCATTTGCTCCGCGAAACACGGCTGCGTTTCCCCTTTTCTAGGCTTCCCGTACCAATTGATCCCACTTCATCCCACTTTGCACCACTTCCGCACACTATAGAAATGCGCGCGCCCCACCGTCAAGGCGGGCAAAGACGGAAAATTCCTTACAGGACGGAGATTTAGCGAGCTTTTGGGAGGGGGCAGAAGAGATATTGCAGAGGATTTCAAGCACAAAAATGAAGCACACCAGAACGCTGGAGCGCGAACTTAAAGTAATTTCTCAAGAGTAAGATTTTTTCGGCATTTCAGACGTGGTGCAAATTCGGTATTTCGGACGTGGGGCAAAGAAGGGGAATGAAGCGGAAGTGGGAAAAAGTGGAGAGTCGATCTGTAAGCCGGGTTCTGTCGTGGACAGTCATTCATCTACGGCTGCCATCACTGACAGCCTTTAGCAACCTACCCGAATCCGACGCGGGCCGCGCCAAGGATTCCTATTTGGTCTTGCTCCGAGTGGGGTTTACCTAGCCACGAACTGTTGCCAGTCGTGCGGTGCGCTCTTACCGCACCTTTTCACCCTTACCAGCGCTTGCGCGCTTAGGCGGTTATTTTCTGTGGCACTTTCCGTAGGCTTTCGCCTCCCAGGCGTTACCTGGCACTCTGCCCTATGGAGCCCGGACTTTCCTCCCTCTCAAAATCGCGAACGAAATGAGACAGCGACTGTCCGATCGACTCTCCGCCGCCAAGGGTAGCGGCAGGCCAGCATAAGAACAAGCTCAAGAATCGCCTTGGCGCTCCAGGGCGGCCTGGTAAAGCAGGTTCTTGCGCACCCCGGTGATCTCCGCAGCCAGCGCCGCAGCTCGCTTCAAGGGGAGTTCGCCCAGCAACAGATCGAGCACACGCAGCGCCTCGCCACTGATCGCATCCTCGCCCTCCGGCTCCTGCCAACCGGCCACCAGCAGCACACATTCACCGCGCTGCTGGTTGGAATCGGCAGCCACCCAGTCACGCAACGCCGAGAGCGGGGAGCCCTTGAGCGTTTCGAAGGTCTTGGTCAGCTCCCTCGCCAAAACCGCCGGGCGATCCTCACCGAAGACCGTGACCATATCCTCCAGGCACTCGAGCAGACGATGGGGCGCCTCGTAGAAGATCAAGGTACGCGGCTCTTCCTTCACCCGCTCCAGACGGGAGCGACGCCCCACCGCCTTGGCAGGCAGAAAGCCTTCGAAGATGAAGCGATCGGATGGCAGCCCCGCCGCCGAAAGCGCAGCAATGAGCGCACTGGGACCAGGCACCGGGACAACCGTGATACCGGCGGCCCGCACCTGACGCACCAGGTGATAGCCAGGATCGGAAATCAGCGGGGTACCCGCATCGGAAATCAACGCAACATCTTCGCCAGCCTGCAGGCGCGCCAGGAAACGACCACCCTCTTCTCGCTCGTTGTGATCGTGGCAAGCCGCCAAAGGCGTATTGATACCGAAATGCTGCAGCAGACGAACGGAATGACGGGTGTCTTCGGCAGCGATAAGCGCCACATCGCGCAGCACCCGCAGGGCACGGGCACTGATGTCGTCGAGGTTGCCGATCGGCGTGGCCACCACATAGAGCTTGCCCAAGGTGACAGCAGAGCCTGGGGAAACGGTCACAAGACACCTCGGAATTGACTTAAAGGCGCGCATTGTAGCCCGTTTCTGACCTCCAACATCGCACCCCGGGCGGGCCTTGGGTACAATCCCCCGCTTCTTTGATCGAGTACCGGGATCGTTAAATGATCGCTTGCCTGCGCCCGCTTTCCGCACTCTGCCTCGCCGGCCTGCTGGCCGCCTGCGGCAGTTCGCCCACCTCCAACCTCGGCGAACTGCCCCGCACGCCTCAGGCCAGCATCGAGCAGATGCTTCAGCAAGCGAACGACAGCAAGCCCGAGCAAGCGGCCTCGCTGCGCCTCTCCGCTGCCGACCTGGCATACAAGCAGCAGGATATCGGCCGCTCGGCACGCATTCTCGAGCAGGTCCAGCTCGACGGCCTCAAGCCCGCCCAGCAGGTATTCGCCAGCACGCTTGCCGCCGAACTGGCCATGGCACGCAACCAGCCGAAAAGCGCACTCAAGGCCCTGAGCCACCCCAGCCTCGAGCGCCTGGGTGAGCTGCCGGTCGAACAGCAGACCCGCACCCAGCTGGTTCGCGCCCGTGCCCTGGAAGCCGACGGCCAGAACCTTGCTGCAGCCCGTGAACGTGTATTCATCGCCCCGCTGCTCAATGGCGAAGCCGAGAAGACCAACCATGAAGCCATCTGGACGCTGGTCTCCAACCTGCCGGCTGACCAGCTCCAGGCGGGCGGCGACGCCGACCTCGCGGGCTGGATGGAACTGGCCCGTGTGACCAAAGGCGCCGGCACCCTGGAACAGCAGCAGGCCGCCATCGAGTCCTGGCGCACCCAGCACCCCCAGCACCCGGCCGCCGAAACGCTGCCCGCCCCGCTGGCGAAACTGAAGGAGCTGGCCAATCAACCCCTGACCAAGATCGCTCTGCTACTGCCCCAGGAAGGCCCTCTCGCCTCCGTGGCCCGCGCCCTGCGCGACGGTTTCCTCGCCGCCCACTACCAGGCCCAGCAGGCTGGCCAGAACCCTCCGGCCATCCAGCTGTATGACAGCTCGCACCTCAGCTCCCTGGACGACTTCTATCGCCAGGCCCAGGCCGACGGCGTGCAACTGGTGGTTGGCCCGCTGGAGAAGCCCCTGGTCAAGCAGATGAGCGACCGCGAACAGCTGCCCATCACCACCCTGGCCCTGAACTACAGCGACGCCGGCCAGGAAGGCCCCGCCCAATTGTTCCAGTTCGGTCTCGCCGCCGAAGATGAAGCCCGCGAAGTCGCTCGCCGCGCCTGGGGTGACGGCATGCGCCGCGCCGTGGCACTGGTGCCTCGCGGCGAATGGGGTGATCGCGTACTCAATGCCTTCCGCCAGAGCTGGGAGCAGTCCGGTGGCAGCCTGATCGCCGCTGAACACGTCGACCAACCGGTCGAGCTCGCCCAGCAGATCGCCGACCTGTTCCAGCTGCGCCAGAGCGAATCGCGCGCCAAGCGCCTGCAGGGCACGCTGGGCACTCAGGTTGCAGCCCAACCCTCCCGCCGCCAGGATGTCGACTTCATCTTCCTCGCCGCCACCCCGCAGCAGGCCCAGCAGATCAAGCCGACCCTGGCCTTCCAGTACGCGGGTGATGTGCCGGTGTATGCGACCTCCCACCTGTTTACCGGCAGCAACAACCAGGCGCAGTACCTGGACCTGAACGGCATCCGTTTCTGCGAAACCCCCTGGCTGCTGAACAGCAACGACCCGCTGCGCCAGGAGGTCGATCGCCAGTGGCCGCAAGCAGGTGGCAGCCTGGGCCGCCTTTACGCAATGGGCGTGGACGCCTATCGACTGGCTCCTCGCCTGAACCAGCTCAAGGCGCTTCCGGAAAGCCGCGTTGATGGCCTCTCCGGCAGCCTCAGCCTCAACCCCGCACAGCGTGTCGAGCGCCAGCTGCCCTGGGCCGAATTCCGTGACGGTCAGGTCCTGCGACTCCCCGACAGCGATTCTTGAACCAGCGACAATCCAGCGGGCAAGCGGCGGAAGCCCTTGCTCGCTCCCACCTCGAAAAGCACGGCCTGCGGCTCCTGGCCAGCAACTGGCGATGCCCTCGTGGCGAGCTCGATCTGGTCATGCTGGACGGCGATACAGTAGTATTCGTCGAAGTGCGCTACCGGCGGCATGCCGCCTGGGGCGGAGCGCTGGAAAGCGTCGATGCGCGCAAGCGCGCAAAGCTGATCACCACGGCGCAGCACTTCCTCCTCAAGGAGTCCCGCTGGGCAAGATACGCGTGCCGATTTGACGTGGTCGCCATCAACTCGATGGATGGCGACTCACCCCCGCGACTGACATGGCTGCAAAACGCCTTTGATACCTGAGCAGTCGCTCCCACTTAAGGTCAACCCGATGGACATGCAACCCCGAATCCGCCAGCTCTTCCAGGCCAGCATCGACACCAAGCTGCTGGCCATGGAAATGCTCGCCCCGCACATCGAGCACGCGAGCATGGTGATGGTCAACGCACTGCTCAACGAGGGCAAGATCCTGGCATGCGGCAACGGCGGCTCCGCCGGCGACGCCCAGCACTTCTCCTCCGAGCTGCTCAACCGTTTCGAGCGCGAGCGCCCGAGCCTGCCCGCACTGGCATTGACCACCGACAGCTCGACCATCACCTCCATCGCCAACGACTACAGCTACAACGAGATCTTCTCCAAGCAGATCCGCGCCCTGGGCCAGCCGGGCGACATCCTCCTGGCGATCTCCACCAGCGGTAACTCGGCGAACATCATTCAGGCCATCCAGGCCGCACATGATCGCGAAATGATTGTCGTAGCTCTGACCGGACGCGACGGTGGCGGCATGGCGTCGCTGCTGCTGCCGGAAGATGTCGAGATACGCGTGCCCGCCAAGTCCACGGCGCGCATCCAGGAAGTCCACCTGCTAGCCATCCATTGCCTCTGTGACCTGATCGATCGTCAATTGTTTGGGAGTGAAGAATGACGCGTTCCCCCCTGATCCTCGCCTGTCTCGCCATCACCCTGGTTCTGGGTGGCTGTGGCGGCCGCACCATCGGCAAGACCATCGACGACCAGTCCACGCCGTCCAAGGTGCGGGCCAAGATCGACGCTGCGAATCCCGATCTCAAAACCAACTCGCACATCGTGGTCACCAGCTACAACGGCGTCGTGCTGCTGGCCGGCCAGACCCCCAATGACAACCTCAAGTCCCAGGCCGAACAGGCCGCGCGCAGCGCGCAGGGCGTCAAGAAAGTGCACAACGAACTGCACGTCGGCCAGAACTCCTCCACTCTGGCTCGCATGAACGACAGCACCATCACCACCAAGATCACCACGCAGTTGCTGGCCGACAGCCAGATCCCCAGCTCGCAGATCAAGGTCGTGACCGAGAATGGCATCGTCTATCTGCTTGGCCTGGTGACCCGCCAGGAAGCCGCGAAAGCCACCAGCGTCGTGCAGGGTGTCTCCGGCGTACAACGCATCGTGAAGCTGTTCGAATACACCAACTGACCGAACAGCGCGCACAAAAAAAGGCGATCCAACCGGATCGCCTTTTTTATTACTTCACAACCTTGAGGCTGGGACGCCCACTGGGCCGTGGAGAGCCGCTCGACGGATCACCACCGGACGGGCCGTCATCCTCGGGGCCCTGGCCTTCCTCATCCACCACCGGCGGCTCCAGGTCGAAGACCATGCCCTGGCCATTCTCCCGGGCATAGATGGCCATGATCGCCGCAGCCGGAATATAGAGGTTGTGGGCAACGCCACCAAAGCGCCCCTCGAAACTCACCGCGTCATTGTCCATGTGCAGATGACGCACCGCACTGGGGGAGACGTTGAGCACGATCTGGCCATCGTTGGCGTAGCCGGCCGGCACCTGGACGCCGGCGAACTCGGCATTCACCAGCAGATGCGGCGTGCAGTTGTTGTCGACGATCCACTCATAGAGCGCACGGACCAGATAGGGACGACTGGAGTTCATCAAAGGCTCCTTATCAGCGCATATCGCGCTCGACTGCCGACAAGCTGCCCTGGAAGCCATCGCGAACGAAGAGGCGCTCCATGTAATCCAGCAATGGCTTGGCAGGACGAGGCAGTTCGATTCCAAGGACCGGCAGGCGCCAAAGAATCGGCAACAGGCAGCAGTCTACAAGACTGAGGTCTTCGCTGAGGAAAAAGGGTTTGTCGGCGAACAGCGGCGATACACCGGTGAGACTCTCGCGCAGCTCCTTGCGGGCGACGGCCTTGACGGCCTCCTTCACCCGGGGATCGAGAATCTGATCCACCAGGCTGCACCAATCACGCTGCACGCGGTGCATCAGCAGCCGGGTATTGCCCCGTGCCACCGGGTAGACCGGCATCAGCGGCGGGTGGGGGTATCGCTCTTCGAGGTACTCCATCACCACTGTCGGCTCGTAGAGCGCGAGGTCACGATCGACCAGGGTCGGCACGCTGCCGTATGGATTGACCTCGGCGAGCTTGGGCGGGCAACGGCCCGGCTCGACATCGATTATGTCCGCAGCGACACCCTTCTCGGCGAGCACGATGCGTACACGATGGGAATAGTGGTCTGCGGGGTCGGAGTAACAGGCCAACCTGTTGGTCACGGCCATGGCGCCCTCCTCGCTTGAAGTTATGCAGTAGTAGAAAAACGCGCGCGCCCATTAAGGGCGCGCGAGTATACAACGGTGAAGCCGGGTATCAGTGCACGTCTTTCCAGTATTCGCGCTTCAGCAGGTAGGCGAATACGAAGAAGAAGGCCAGATACAGCAGAACGTAGGTACCGATACGCTGCATGTGCAGCTTGTTCGGGTCCGCAGAGTAAGCCAGGAAGGTCACCAGGTTCTGAACCTTCACATCGAACTCGGCTTCGCTCAGCTTGCCGGACTTCGGCACGATGGTCAGCTGATCACACGCTTCGTGGGTGATGGGAGCCCCAGTCAGCGGGTCATACTGCTTCTTGCCGCCTTCGACAGCCTGGACCTGCTTGCAACCCACGACCTGACGACCTTGCAGGCCGACCAGTACGTTAGGCATGCCTACGTTCGGGAAGATCTTGTTGTTCACGCCCCAGGGACGCGCCGGATCTTCGTAGAAGTTGCGCAGGTAGCTGTACAGCCAGTCGGTACCACGAACACGGGCGACCAGGGTCAGGTCCGGCGGCGCAGCGCCGAACCAGGTCTTGGCATCGCTCGGCTTCATGCCGATCTGCATGTGATCACCGATCTTGGCCCCGGTGAACACCAGGTTTTCCATCATCAGCTCTTCGGGAATGCCCAGGTCCTTGGCCACGCGCTCATAGCGCTGGAACTTGGCACTGTGGCAGCCCATGCAGTAGTTGGCGAAAGTACGAGCGCCGTCTTGCAGTGCAGCCTTGTCGGTCAGGTCGATATCGACATGATCCAGCTCTACATCATGGCCACCGGCGGCGAAGGTCAAGGCCGGCAGCGCAGCGATAACAAATGCAGCAAATAGCTTTTTCATCAGCCTGTCACCCTTTCCGGAACCGGTTTGGTTTTTTCCATCCTGGTGTAGAAGGGCATCAGGATGAAGTACGCGAAGTACAGGATGGTGCACACCTGCGACAGCAGCGTACGGCCCGGGGTCGGCGCGAGAACACCCAGCACGCCGAGGATGACGAAGGACACGCAGAAGATCAGCAGCCAGACCTTGCTCAGCCAGCCTTTGTAGCGCATCGATTTGACGGGGCTGCGATCCAGCCACGGCAAGACGAAGAGCACGGCGATGGCGGCGCCCATGGCGATAACGCCCATCAGCTTGTCCGGAACCGCACGGAGAATCGCGTAGAACGGGGTGAAGTACCACACCGGTGCGATGTGCTCAGGCGTCTTGAACGGGTTGGCCTGTTCGAAGTTCGGCTTCTCGAGGAAGTAACCGCCCATCTCCGGGAAGAAGAACACCACGAAGCAGAACACGAAGAGGAAGACCACTACACCGACGATGTCTTTCACGCTGTAGTAGGGGTGGAAGGCGATGCCGTCGAGCGGAATGCCGTTCTCATCCTTCAGCTTCTTGATGTCCACGCCGTCGGGGTTGTTCGAACCCACTTCGTGCAGGGCCAGGATGTGCAGCACGACCAGACCGAGGATCACGATCGGCAGCGCAATCACATGCAGCGCGAAGAAGCGGTTCAGGGTGATGCCGGAGATCAGGTAGTCACCACGGATCCACTGGGTCAGGTCGCCGCCGATCACCGGAATGGCGCCGAACAGCGAGATGATCACCTGGGCACCCCAGTAGGACATCTGGCCCCAGGGCAGCAGGTAGCCCATGAAGGCCTCGGCCATCAGGGCGAGGTAGATCAGCATGCCGAAGATCCACACCAGCTCGCGCGGCTTCTGGTAGGAGCCGTAGAGCAGACCGCGGAACATGTGCATGTAGACCACGATGAAGAACGCCGAGGCGCCGGTGGAGTGCAGGTAGCGAATGATCGCCCCGTACTCGACGTCGCGCATGATGTACTCGACGGACGCGAAGGCCTCTTCAGCGGACGGGGTGAAGCTCATGGTCAGCCAGATACCGGTGAGGATCTGGTTCACCAGGACCAGCAGGGCCAGGGAGCCGAAGAAATAGAAGAAGTTGAAGTTCTTCGGAGCGTAGTACTTGCTCAGATGGTCTTCCCACATCTTGGTCGCGGGGAAGCGCGCATCGATCCATTCCATGAATTTGCTCATTAGGCCTTCTCCTGGTCCACACCGATGACGATGACATCATCCGACTCGTAGGAGTGGGGCGGCACCGGCAGGTTCAAGGGAGCAGGCTGCGCCTTGTAGACGCGGCCGGCGAGGTCATAGCGAGAACCGTGGCAGGGGCAGAAGTAACCGCCCACCCACTCGGCGCCCAGGTCGGCCGGCGCGACTTCCGGACGGAAGGAGGGCGAGCAGCCGAGGTGGGTGCAGAGACCGACCAGCACCAGGATTTCCGGCTTGATCGCGCGGTTGTGCGGATCGACGTAGGTCGGCTGCACGGACGCTTCGGACTTGGGATCAGCCATGCGCTCATCGATCCTGCCCAGGTTGCCGAGAATCTCCTCGGTACGGCGAACGATGAACACCGGCTGGCCGCGCCACTCAGCAATCATCTGCTGACCCGCTTCGACCTTGCTGATATTCACCTTCACCGGTGCCCCTGCGGCCTTGGCCTTCGCACTGGGCTGCCATGACCCCACAAACGGGATCGCAGCGCCCACCGCTCCTGCAGCACCCACCACGGATGTGGCTGCTACGAGGAAGCGACGCCGGCCTGCATTCACGCCGTCATTGCTCATTCAGTCGTCTCCCATCAGCTTTTGTGGCCTGTTGTTCAGGCCTCTACTAAGTAAAAATCGAGCCGCGCAAAAAATTCGCCAAATGGTAAAGAAAACCCCCTCTCCTGACAAGGTAATAGCCAGATACAAAACGGCTGAAAGCCTTGAGAGATAAGGGTTACGCGCATGCGACAAGCTGTCGCAGGGCATTTTCGCGGGCATAAAAAAACGCCCAGATCCACAAGGGCCTGGGCGTTTTTCGAAGCGTTGTATTAACGCTTGGAGTACTGCGGACGCTTACGCGCTTTACGCAGACCGACCTTCTTACGCTCGACTTCGCGGGCATCGCGAGTCACGTAGCCGGCTTTACGCAGCGGGCTGCGCAGGGCTTCGTCGTAGTTGATCAGGGCACGGGTGATACCGTGACGGATCGCACCAGCCTGACCGCTGACACCACCACCGAGAACGGTGACGTAGATGTCGAACTTCTCGACGGTCTCGGTCAGCTCCAGCGGCTGACGCACGACCATGCGAGCGGTCTCACGGCCAAAGAACTGATCCAGGCTGCGGTTGTTGATGGAAATCTTGCCAGTACCCGGACGCAGGAAAACGCGTGCGGTTGCAGTCTTACGACGGCCAGTGCCGTAGTTTTGAGTCGCCGACATAATGAACTATCCCGTTAAATCTTCAGTTCTTGGGGCTGCTGAGCGGTGTGCGGGTGAGCAGAACCCTTGTACACCTTCAGCTTGCGATACATGTCGCGACCCAGCGGGTTCTTCGGCAGCATGCCTTTGACCGCGGTCTCGATCACGCGCTCAGGGGCCTTGGCAATCAGCTTCTCGAAGTTGATTTCCTTGATGCCGCCCGGGAAGCCGGAGTGCGAGTAGTACATCTTGTCGGTAGTCTTGGCACCGGTCACACGTACCTGCTCGGCGTTGATGACGACGATGTAGTCGCCGGTATCAACGTGCGGGGTGTATTCCGGCTTGTGCTTGCCGCGCAGACGGCTAGCAATTTCGGTGGCCAGACGACCCAGGGTCTGACCGGCAGCGTCGACGACATACCAGTCGCGCTTAACAGTTTCCGGTTTTGCAGTAAAAGTCTTCATTCGCTATAGCCTCAGGGGCCGCCCTGAAAATAAGACGGCGGATCTTACTGAATAGTGCTCGCCCTGGCAACACAGGGCAGCCGGAAACAGACGCTATCGGGGGCTCGGGTCAGCGCGTCCGCACACGGCAAGGGGTTTCGGCGGGCTAGGCATCCCCACCTTCCTTCTTCGCGAGCTAGGCATCCCCGCAAAGAAAGCCGCGGAATTATGCCGATTGCACAGAAAATTTCAACCTGATTTGATAGCAATCTTTGCCAATAGAGGAACGTTGCATGGAATTCCGCCAGCTCGGCAACACCGATATCAAGGTCAGCAGCCTGTGCCTGGGCACCATGACCTGGGGCGAACAGAACAGCCAAGCCGAAGCGTTCGCCCAGATCGAACGGGCCAAAGCATTCGGCATCAACTTCATGGATACCGCCGAGATGTACCCGGTCCCGCCCCGTGCCGAGACCTATGCCGCAACCGAAACCATCATCGGCAACTGGTTCGCCAAGCACGGTGATCGTGCCGACTGGGTGCTCGCCAGCAAGGTGGCGGGCCCCGGCAACGGCATCACCCACATCCGCGGCGGCAATCTCAAGCACAACCGCCAGCACATCACCGCCGCCCTGGATGCCAGCCTCAAGCGCCTGCAGACCGACTGGATCGACCTGTACCAGCTGCATTGGCCCGAACGCAGTACCAACTTCTTCGGCCAGCTGGGCTACCAGCACCGTGAGGAGGACTCCACCCCGCTGCAGGAAACCCTGGAAGTGCTCGGCGAGCAGGTGAAGGCCGGCAAGATCCGCCAGATCGGCCTGTCCAACGAAACCCCATGGGGCACGATGAAATTCCTGCAACTGGCCGATCAGTTGGGGCTCCCTCGCGCCGCGTCCATCCAGAACCCCTACAACCTGCTCAACCGCAGCTTCGAGGTGGGCCTGGCCGAGGTGGCGATCCGTGAGCGCTGCGGCCTCCTGGCCTATTCACCCCTGGCATTCGGCATGCTGTCCGGCAAGTACGAGAACGGTGCGCGCCCGGCCAACGCCCGCATCAGCCTGTTCAGCCGCTTCGCCCGCTACACCAACCCCCAGGCCCAGGCGGCCTGCTCGCGCTATGTGGCCCTGGCCCGCGAGCACGGCCTGGACCCGGCACAGATGGCGCTGGCCTTCGTCACCGCCCAGCCCTTCGTCACCAGCAACATCATCGGCGCGACCAACCTGGAACAGTTGGAGAGCAACCTGGCCAGCAGCGCCCTGACCCTTTCCGACGCCGTTCTGGAAGGCATCGCCGAAATCCATCGGGCCCAGCCGAACCCCGCCCCGTAAACGGAAAAGCCCGGCACTCGCCGGGCTTCCCTTCACCGCATCCGCTTACAGCGAGCGGGCAATGATCTCTTTCATGATTTCGTTGGTGCCGGCGTAGATGCGCTGCACACGGGCGTCCGCCCAGGCGCGCGCCACTGGGTATTCCCACATGAAGCCGTAGCCACCGTGCAGCTGCACGCACTCGTCGAGCACCTTGCACTGCAGGTCGGTGCCCCAGTACTTGAGCATCGCCGCGGTGGGTACATCCAGCTTGCGCTGCAGGTGCAACTCCAGGCAGCGGTCGACGAAGACCCGGCCGATCTGGATCTCGGTGGCCATCTCGGCCAGCTTGAAGCGGGTGTTCTGGAACTCGGCGATGGCTTTGCCGAAGGCCTTGCGATCGCGGGTGTAGTCGAGGGTCCACTTCAGCGCCGCCTCGGCCGACGCCAGCGCGCCGATCCCGACGGTCAGGCGCTCCTGGGGCAGCTCCTGCATCAGGTAGGCGAAGCCCATGCCGGCCTGGCCCAGCAGGTTTTCCTTGGGCACCCGCACATCCTGGAAGAACAGCTCGGAGGTGTCCTGGGCCTTCATCCCCACCTTCTCCAGGCGCTTGCCCTTGGAGAAGCCCGGCGTGCCCGCCTCCACCAGGAACAGGCTGGTGCCTTTGGCGCCAGCCTTGGGATCGGTCTTGGCGACCACGATCACCAGGTCAGCCAGGTAGCCGTTGGTGATGAAGGTCTTCGAGCCATTGATGATGTACTCATCACCGTCCAGCACCGCGGTGGTCTTCACGCCCTGCAGGTCGGAGCCGGCGCCCGGCTCGGTCATGGCGATGGCGGTCACCAGCTCGCCGGTCACCATGCGCGGCAGGTATTTCTGCTTCAGCTCTTCGGAGCCGTAATGGAGCACGTAGGGCGCGACGATGTCCGAATGCAGCGAGAAGCCGATACCGGTCAGCCCCAGGCGACCGATCTCCTCGATCACCACGGTGCTGTAGAGGAAGTCGGCACCCATGCCGCCGTACTCCTCGGGAATGTGCGAGCAGAGCATGCCGGCCTCCCCTGCCTTGCTCCACAGGGCGCGATCGATGTAGCCGTCCTTCTCCCATTGATGATGGAAAGGCACCGCCTCCTGTTCGAGGAACTTGCGCACGCTGTCGCGGAAGAGTTCGTGATCGGAGCTGAACAGGGTTCTGGGGATCATGCGGTCACCTTGATGGATGCGTCTGGGGTCGGGGTTCGAAGGCCACAGACTGTAGGACAGTCGTACCAGACGCACACTGGACAGTTGCGACAAAAAATAAGACGATCCAGCCGGCTAATGACCGCTTTCCCCTAATAAGAACAAGACCATGACCAACCAGCAGTCCCCCACCCTAAGACGGGTGAGTATCCTCGCCACCGAAGGTGTCTTCGCTTCCACCCTGATGCAGGCCAAGGATTTCTTCCATATGGCCAGCCTCCGTTACAGCAAGCTTCAGGGCCTCGGCCTCAAGCCCGCATTCGAAATCCACCTGGTCAGCCCGGATGGCCTGCCGGTACGCAGCTTCAGCGATGTGATCATGCCGGTCGACGGCGCGCTGGACGAAGCCGACATCATCATCCTTCCGGCCTTCTGGGATGACTTCGACGCCCTCTGCGAGCGCCACCCCCAGGTCCTGCAATGGCTGCGCGAGCGTCACGCCGCCGGCAGCTCCATCTGCGGCGAGGCCACCGGGGTGTTCTGGATGGCCCAGGCCGGGCTTCTGGATGGCAAGGAAGCAACCACCTACTGGCGCTTCTTCCGCGAGTTCGGCGAGCGCTTTCCCAAGGTGCTACTGAACCAGGAAAAACACCTCTCGGACGCCGACAATCTCTACTGCGCCGGCGGCGTCACCTCCGCCTGCGACCTGTACATCTACCTGATCGAACGCTTCTGCGGCGCCAGCATCGCTCAGGCAGTCTCCCGGGACATCCTCTATGAAGTGCAACGCAGCTACGCCCCGGGGCGCATCGGGTTCGGCGGGCAGAAGCTGCACCAGGACGTAACCATCCTGCAGATCCAGCACTGGCTCGAAGAGCACTTCGCCGACAAGTTCCGCTTCGAGGACGTCGCCCGCGACCACGGCATGAGCATCCGCAACTTCATGCGCCGCTTCCAGGCCGCCACCGGTGACAAGCCGCTGCACTACCTGCAACGGTTACGCATCGAAACAGCCAAGGGCCTCCTGTCAGCTACCCGCAAGAGCATCAAGACCATCAGCTACGAAGTGGGTTACGACGACGCCAGCTTCTTCGCCCGACTGTTTCGCCAGCACACCAATCTTTCCCCCAACCAGTACCGCAGGCAGTTCCAGCACAAAGGCGAGTAAAGCCGCCATCCCAAGGATGGGTTGGCCGACAGCGGCAGCGACTTATGATCCGGGCATGGTCCCCATTGGGGTGTCCGAACCTTTTCCGTCAGCGGTACGGCGGATGAAGAACAACAATAAAAGGTACTCAACCATGCGCCGTTACCTGCTTGCCCTGCTGGCTGCCGCCAGCTTCACAGCCGTCGCAGACGACTGGAAACCCTTCCCCTACGATCAGGCTGCCTACGACTACTCCGGTGACAAGCTGCGCCAGGCCTGGCCCCAGCTGACCCGCGGCTTCGGCCCCGACTATCCCTTCCCCGATGCCGACTGGGTGGTGACCATGGCCACCCAGAACCCCAAGGCACTGGAGATGACCGTTACCGGCAACACCGGCTTCACCGGCAAGCCCGAGGAAGCCGAAGCCTATGCGGCCCGGCTGCAGGACGTGTGGCGTCTGATGTTCAAGGGTGATTTCGCCGAGGCCAAGAAGCAGGGCCTGGCCCTGGGCGTCGGCGGCCAGGTGCCGGCGATGTTCGCCCAGGTGATCTACGCGATGTTCCTCGCCCCCAACCAGGAGGAGAAACACCGCCTGCTGGAGGAAGTGATCAAGTACACCGACGAGGCCGGCGAACTGGTCCAGGCCGACACCGTGGCCCAGTTCGGCCGCGTGTACGCCAAGGCGCGCCTCGGCGAGGAGCTGTCGGTACCGGTGGTACTCAAGCGCGGCTACACCAGCCAGATTCCCGAGGAACTGGACGCCCTGCTGCAGAAGCAACCGCGCCAGCCCTTCGCCCTCGCCCTCTACGGCGGCTACGAAGCCGGCGTGATCCGCAAGGTCGGCAAACTGGTGGGCAAAATGACCTACGGGGTCAGCTCGGACAAGATGGAGCAGTACTTCACCCGCTCCTTCAGCGCCAAGGACGACCTGCCCATCGGCCACTACGAGTACGCCAACGCCCTGGTCTACGTCTACGGCGAGGATGAAGAGCAGAAGGTCCTGGATCACCTGAAAAAGGCCGTGGCGATCAAGCCGATCAACGCCATGGAAGCGCTGGAAGTCGCCCACGCCCAGGCGTTGCTGAAGCAGTATGAGAAGGAAGTGGCGCAGCGCTAAAGCTGGAAGCCAAGATAGCGTGCGGGCCGACGAACTCGGCCCGCATTGCTTTTTCTTCAGGCTAAAAGCTTCAGGCTTCCAGCTTTTTCATTAGGGCTTATGCGGCCGCGAGAGGAATTCGTGGGACTGCATCTCCAGCAGGCGGCTGAGGGTGCGCTGGAACTCGAAGGTCAGGCGACCACCGGTGTACAGGTCCTTCAGCTCCACCTCGGCAGAGATGATGAGCTTGACGTTGCGGTCGTAGAACTCGTCCACCAGGTTGATGAAGCGTCGCGCCATGTCGTCCTTCGCCACGCCCATCTGCTCGACGTTGGCCAGGATCACCGCGTGGAAGATCTTGCCCAGCTCGATGTAGTCGTTCTGGCTACGCGGGCCGTCGCAGAGTTCGCGGAACTCGAACCAGGCAACGTCCTCGCATACGCGGACCGCGCGGATCTCGCGATTCTCGATCATCAGCGCTTCGTTTTCCTGGGCCTGGGTGCAATCCGGCAGCAGGCTCTTGAAGCTGGTCTTCAGGCTGACCTCGGCCTCGTCGCCCAGGGGCCAGTGGAACAGTTCGGCCTGTTCCAGGGCACGTAGGCGGTAGTCCACGCCACTGTCGACGTTGACCACATCGGTGTACTGCTTGACCAAGGCGATGGCCGGCAGGAAGCGCGCACGCTGCAAGCCGTCCTTGTAGAGGCCGTCCGGCACGATGTTGGACGTCGCCACCAGGCTCACACCGTTCTTGAACAGCTCGTCCAGCAGGGTGGCGAGGATCATCGCGTCGGTGATGTCGGAGACGAAGAACTCGTCGAAGCAGATCACCCGCGCCTCGTCGGCGAAACGCTTGCCGATGATGGTCAGCGGGTTCTTCTCACCCTTGAGGGTTTTCATCTCCTCATGCACGCGCTTCATGAAGCGGTGGAAGTGGGTGCGCATCTTCTCCTTGAACGGCAAGGCGTCGAAGAAGGTGTCGACCAGGTAGGTCTTGCCACGACCGACGCCGCCCCAGAAATACAGGCCCTTGACCGGCCCCTGGCGCTTCTTGGCGAACAGGCCGCCGAACAAGCCGGTTTTGCTCTGGCCATCGGCGATCAGATCGTCGTACAGGCGCTGCAGATGGCGGACGGCAGTTTCCTGCGCGGCGTCGTGGAAGAAGTCCGGCCGCTTGAGATCGGCCTGGTAACGCTCGAGGGGGGTCATGATCGGTAGCAAGGCAACGAAAAACGGGGTCGTCACTTTAGCGACGCCCCCGTTTCTTGGCAATCGGCCAGCAGCGCCGGCCGTAAGAAAGCGCCTCAATCCTGGGGCGCAAGTGCCTCACGCAGACGCTGAACGGCAGCATCACGGGCATCGGCATCGGTGAACTCACCGCCCTGCCCCACGGCCTCGCCATCGAGCCACAGGCCATAGCTGGAGCCGTCGTTGCGGATATCCAGGGCGCTGCCATCCTGCAGGCGCTTGGTCACCAGGCCCGAGGACTTGCCATCCGCGAACGAACGGGACAGCAGCAGTTGCTCGCCATCAGCAGCCAGCAGGCGGAAGCGGAAGCTGCCGTCCTCTTCGCGGAAGCTGACGAAGCGCGCACTCTTGGCCGCCTTCTTCTTGCCGGCATCGGCGCTCTGCACATTGCTGCGGAAGGACCGCAGGCCGACCGCCTCACGCAGCTCGTTGAGGAAAGGCGTCGCGGTCTTGCGTGCCTTGGCGGCACCGGCGAGGAGGATGTCTTCCAGATCGGCCGGGCGCTCGATCAGCGCGTGATAACGCTCGCGGGCTTCGCCCAGCTCGTTGTCCAGCAGCTGGAACAGGCGCTGCTTGGCTTCGCCCCAGGCCAGGCCGTCGAGCAGCTCGGCCCGGAAGGCCGCCAGCTGCGCCGGCGTGGAGAAGGCCTGGTAGAGGGTGTACAGATGGGAATTGTCCGGGTCCTTCGGTTCGCCAGGCGCGCGCGAGTCGGTGACGATGCGGGCGATGGCGTCCTTCAGCTGCTTGGCGCTGCCGAACAGCGGAATGGTGTTGTCGTAGCTCTTGGACATCTTGCGACCGTCCAGGCCGGGAAGCGTCGCCACTTCCTCTTCGATCACCGCCTCCGGCAGGGTGAACAGCTCACGACCGGCGCCGAACAGGTGGTTGAAGCGCTGGCCGATGTCACGGGCCATCTCCACGTGCTGGATCTGGTCACGGCCCACCGGGACCTTGTGGGCGTTGAACATCAGGATGTCCGCGGCCATCAGCACCGGGTAGCTGAACAGCCCCATGGTGACGCCAGCGTCCGGGTCTTCGCCGTTCTCGACGTTCTTGTCCACCGAGGCCTTGTAGGCATGGGCGCGGTTGAGCAGGCCCTTGCCGGCGACACAGGTCAGCAGCCAGGTCAGTTCGGGGATCTCGGGGATATCCGACTGGCGATAGAAAGTCGCCTTGTCCACATCCAGGCCACAGGCCAGCCAGGTGGCGGCGATCTCGAGGCGCGAGCGCTGGATGCGTGCCGGGTCGTCGCACTTGATCAGCGCGTGATAGTCCGCGAGGAAGTAGAAGGAATCGACGTCGGCGTCACGGCTGGCAACGATGGCGGGACGGATGGCGCCAGCGTAGTTGCCGAGGTGCGGAGTGCCGGTGGTGGTGATGCCGGTGAGAATGCGAGTGGTCATGGATGATCGCTTGTCGGACTGCAGTCGGGGTCAGAGGCGCGGCAGGACCAGATCCTTGAGATCGGTCAGCTTGCCGTGAAAGAAGTGCCCGCATTCTGCCACTTTCAGCAGCTCATGGGGGCGTTGCAGGGAGGCGGACCAGCCATACACGGCCTGAGGCTCGACCACCTCGTCGGTGTCGGGCTGGATCACCGTCATCTCGCCGCGCTCAGGCAGCGGAGTGGCGTCGGTCAGGCGCATGACCGCCGGCGCCACCATGAACAGGCGAGGCACTTCGATGCCCTGGCGCTCCAGACGGCCCGCCAGGCTTGCCGCAACGAAACCACCGAAGGAGAAACCAAACAGGGTCAGCGCCAGTTCCGGACGCTGGGAGCGGAACCAGTGGGCAGCGGCTTCGGCATCATCCACCTCGCCGGTGTTCATATCATGGCTGCCGGCACTGGCGCCGACACCGCGGTAATTGAAGCGCAGGGTGCCGTATCCGGCATCGCGAGCGGTGCGCTGCAGGGTAGAGACCACCTTGTTGAGCATGGTGCCGCCCTGGATCGGGTTCGGATGGCAGATCAGCGCCAGCCCCTTGGCATCGGGCAGGTCGAGGTGAAGTGCTTCCAGCTGGCCACTTGGCCCCTGGAGCAGAATGGGATTTTCACGATTGGACAACGGGAACTCCGTGACCCCGGACCGGGTCGACTCGTCTTGGTTAAGCACCACAGGGCTTGCGTCGCGGTATACAGCGCGGATTCGAGCCGTTAACGTAATGCAAAGCTGCTTATAGAGGAAGGACTCGTGGAACAGTCGCTCACGGCCTGGTTGTTGCCAGCACTCGCCCTGCTCGCCGGTATCGGCATCGGTTTTCTGGTCGCCCGACTGCTGCCCGGCACCGCGCCGAATCGCACGCAGCGTCAACTGGATGATCTGCAGGCACGCTTCGATACCTATCAAAGTGAAGTGGTCACCCATTTCAACACCACTGCCAACCTGGTGAAGAAGCTCACCCAGAGCTACCAGGACGTGCAGGAACACCTGTCCGACGGCGCCAGCCGGCTAGCCCTGGACGAACTGACCCGCCAGCGCCTGCTCGCCGCCCTGCACACGGACGACGCCCCCGGCCCGCGCGAGCGCCTGACCCCGCCGCGCAGCCACGAGGCGCCGAAGGACTATGCACCCAAGTCCACCGACGGCCCGGGCACCCTGGACGAAAACTTCGGGCTCAAGGGCAAGTACTGAGCACTGGATGAGTCAACGAAAAGCCCCGCCTAGGCGGGGCTTTTTCATGCCGGGAAACGTCCCGGGTTCCACGTCAGGCCCAACACCGGGCCAAAAAAAGCCCCGCATCAGCGGGGCTTTTTCATCAGCGATGCGATCAGATCGCGCCGCGGCTACGTAGCAGGTCGAGCACGGCCTTGACTCCCTCTTCCACCGACTGGCTCTGGGTGTCGATCACCAGGTCGGCATTCAGCGGCACGTCGTAGGGGAAGGATTCACCGGGGATGTTGTCCTGGTCGGCCGCGTACAGCCCTTGCGGGTCACGCTCGCGGCAGATCTGCGGGGACGCCTGGACGTATACGGTGATCAGGCGATCGTTGCCGATCAGCACCTTGGCCTGCTCGCGGCCTTCCGCATCCGGGGCCACGAAGGCCGCCAGGGTCAGCAGGCCGGCTTCGTTGAACTGACGCGCCACGTGGGCAGCACGGCGCCAGTTCTCGGTGCGCCCGGCGCGGTCCTGCGGCAGGCCCTTGTTCAGGTCGTGACGCAGGTTCTGGCCATCGAGGACGTAGACCGCACGGCCCATGTCGAACAGCTTGCGCTCCACGGCATAGGCCAGGGTGCTCTTGCCGGCGCCGGAGAGGCCGCTGAACAGCACAGTGGCCGGCTTCTGGCCAAAGCGTGCAGCACGCTCCTCGGTGGAAACGTGGGCGGACTCACCATGTACGCCCTGGCCGCCAGCGGCAACCGGGGCAGCGATGATCATGCCCGCGCCAACGGTGCCGTTGGTGAGGCGGTCGATAACGATGAAGGCGCCGGTGGTGCGGTTGCTTTCATAGCCGTCGAGGGCGATGGGTGCGTCCAGGCTGATCTTGACCTTGGCGATCTCGTTCAATTGCAGGTCGCTGCCGGCCCCCTCTTCGAGGGTGTTCACGTCCACCTTGTGGGCGATGCTGGCGATGGAGCCCGGCACGTAGCTGGTGGCGCGCTTGATGTCGTATTTCTTGCCCGGCAGCATCGGCTCCTCGGACATCCACACCAGCATGGCGTCGAAACCGTCGGTGACCTGCGGGCGGTTGTCGGCATGCACCAGCATGTCGCCGCGGGAAACGTCGATCTCGTCTTCCAGGGTCAGGGTGATCGCCTGGCCGGGGCCGGCCTGCTCCAGCTCACCCTCGAAGGTGACGATGGACTTGACCTTGCTGCCCTTGCCCGACGGCAGCACGACGACTTCATCGCCCTTGTGCACGACACCGCTGGCGAGGGTGCCGGCGAAGCCACGGAAGTTGAGGTTGGGGCGGTTGACGTACTGCACCGGGAAGCGCATGTCGGCGAAATTGCGGTCGCCAGCGACTTCGACGGTCTCGAGGATCTCCATCAGCGACTGGCCGGTGTACCAGGGCGAGCGCTCGCTCTTGTTCACCACGTTGTCGCCCTTCAGCGCCGACATCGGCACGAAGTGGATGGACGTCGGGTTGAGCTTGATGCGCTCGGCGAACTGCAGGTAGTCGGCCTTGATCGACTCGAACACGCCTTGGTCGAAGTCCTTCAGGTCCATCTTGTTGATGGCGACGACGATGTGCTTGATGCCCAGCAGGGAAGCGATGTAGCTGTGGCGGCGGGTCTGGGTCTGCACGCCGTAGCGGGCGTCGACCAGGATGATCGCCAGGTCGCAGGTGGAGGCACCAGTGGCCATGTTGCGCGTGTACTGCTCATGGCCAGGGGTGTCGGCGATGATGAATTTGCGTTTGGCGGTGGAGAAGTAGCGGTAGGCGACATCGATGGTGATGCCCTGCTCGCGCTCGGCCTGCAGGCCATCCACCAGCAGCGCCAGGTCCACTTCGTCACCGGTGGTGCCGACCTTCTTGGAATCGCGGGTGATGGCTTCCAGATGGTCTTCGTAGATCATCTTGGAGTCGTGCAGCAGGCGCCCGATCAGGGTGCTCTTGCCGTCGTCGACGTTGCCACAGGTGAGAAAGCGCAGGAGTTCCTTGCGCTCGTGCTGGGCCAGGTAAGCGAGGATGTCCTGGCTGATCAGATCGGATTGATGGCTCATTGCGTTCTCCGAGCTGGAAGCTTGAAGCCAGAAGCTTGAAGCCTACAGCGAGCGAATAATCAGTCTTGGCGTATAACGCGAATCAGGCTGGACAACATGGCTGCGATCTCCTGGGTTTCCCGTATAGAGGCTCTTGCGAACATCTTCGGCACGAAGCCGACTTCCTGGCCTATATACAACTGAGTCCTCAGCTCCGCGCAGGAGCCTTTGGCAATCAGCAGGAACCTGACTCTCTCGCGACTACCTTCCCGGCTCATGCCCTCGGCAATATTGCTCGGTATCGAAAGCCCCGCACGAGTGATCTGGTCCCGGAATCCCCAGTCCTCCAGATTGCGCAACTGTCGGTAGAGCTCTACCGAGAGTCGCGCAGCCCTTTTCCATACATCCAGCTTCTCGAAATTCATGCAGCACTCCCTGCTGCTACAGCTTCAAGCTTCCGGCTCTCAGCTTTCGGCTAGAAATACCCCTGCCGCTTTTTCTCTTCCATCGAACCGGCGCCGTCATGGTCGATGACGCGGCCCTGGCGTTCGGACGTTCGGGTCAGGAGCATTTCCTGGATGATGTCGGTGAGGCTGGTGGCCTCCGACTCGACCGCGCCGGTCAGCGGGTAGCAACCGAGGGTGCGGAAACGCACCATGCGCTTCTCGATGCGCGCCTTCTCTTCGTCCGAGAGGTGCTCGAGGATGCGGTCGTCGTCGATCATGATCAGCGTGCCGTTTTTCTCGATGACTTCGCGCTCGGCGGCGAAGTACAGCGGGACGATCGGGATCTGTTCCAGGTAGATGTATTGCCAGATGTCCAGCTCGGTCCAGTTGGACAGCGGGAAGACGCGGATCGACTCGCCCTTCTTCACCTTGCCGTTGTAGACGTTCCACAGCTCGGGGCGCTGGTTTTTCGGGTCCCAGCGGTGCTTGCTGTCGCGGAAGGAGTAGACGCGCTCCTTGGCGCGGGACTTCTCCTCGTCACGACGGGCACCACCGAAGGCAGCATCGAAGCCGTACTTGTCCAGGGCCTGCTTGAGGCCCTCGGTCTTCATGATGTCGGTGTGCTTGGCACTGCCGTGGGTGAAGGGGTTGATGCCCTGGGCCTTGCCCTCGGGGTTCACGTGGGTGATCAGCTCGAGGCCCAGGTCGGCGACCATCTTGTCGCGGAACCGGTACATCTCCTGGAACTTCCACTGAGTGTCGACATGCATCACCGGGAACGGCAGCTTGCCCGGGAAGAAGGCCTTGCGCGCCAGGTGCAGCATGACGGCGGAGTCTTTGCCGATGGAATACAGCATCACCGGGTTATCGAATTCGGCGGCCACCTCACGAATGATGTGGATACTTTCCGCCTCCAGCTGTTTCAGGTGCGTCAGTTTGTCGAGCATGGCTACTCACGGATTTCTTATCTGATACAACGGCCTTCGGGCCGTGGACGAGCGCGCACTCTAGCACAGCGCATTCTTCTATTCAGGGGCGCACTTAGAACGAAACGATCTAGCTTTATACCTGCTGGAACGGGCCTTCCAGCGCCCCTTTCCTAGATGGGATTGGGGCAGTCGATGAACAGGTGTTCGATGGCGAAACGCCGCGCCAGGTAATCACCCAGGGCCTGCACGCCGTAGCGTTCGGTGGCGTGGTGGCCGGCAGCGATGAAGCTGATGCCGTTCTCGCGAGCGCTGTGGAAAGTCTGCTCGGACGCCTCGCCGGTGAGGTAGAGATCGACGCCGGCGGCGATGGCCGTATCGATGTAGCCCTGGCCGCCGCCGGTGCACCAGCCGATGCGGCGGATCATCCCGGAGCCTTCCACCAGCAAGGGCTCGCGGCCCAGTACATCCTGTACGCGGCGAGCGAAATCGCGCGGTGTGAGCGGTTCGGCGAGGGAGCCGATCAGGCCGACGGTGCGCGGGTTGTCCGGCTCCAGCGGTCCTTCGACGGTGATGTCCAGTTGACGGGCAAGCTGCACGTTGTTGCCCACTTCCGGGTGCACGTCCAGGGGCAGGTGATAGGCCAGCAGGCTGATGTCATGGGTCAGCAGGGTCTTCAGGCGACGCTGCTTGATACCGACCACGCAGGGGTTCTCGCCCTTCCAGAAATAACCGTGGTGGACCAGCACCACATCGGCCTCGGCTTCCACCGCGGCATCCAGCAATGCCTGGCTGGCGGTGACCCCGCTGACGATGCGCCGAACCTGTGGCCGCCCCTCGACCTGGAGGCCGTTCGGGCAGTAGTCCGAGATACGCGAAGCCCCGAGAAAGCGCTCCGCTTCCTCCACCAGGGTGGTCAGTGCAATGGCCATCTGCCTCTCCTCATAAGCTGCTGAGAGCGGCTATTTTATTGGCGGCCGCCCCGTATAATGGCGCCACCTTAAGGGGCACCCTCGCCCCTCGCAACCCTCAGGACTCCCCTCGATGCTCAAGGCCCTGCGTTTCTTCGGCTGGCCCCTGCTTGTCGGCGTACTCGTAGCACTGCTGATCATCCAGCAATACCCCGAACTGGTCGGCCTGCCCCGCCAGGAAGTGCACCTCCAGGAAGCCCCCCGTTACAGCCTCTCGCGCCCGGGCCCGGAGTCCTATGCGGAAGCGGTGAACAGCGCCTCCCCCGCCGTGGTCAACCTGTACACCACCAAGGTGGTGAGCAAGCCGGCGCATCCGCTGTTCGAAGACCCGCAGTTCCGCCGCTTCTTCGGTGACAACCTGCCGCGCCAGCGGCGCATGGAGTCCAGCCTCGGCTCGGCGGTGATCATGAGCCCCGAGGGCTACCTGCTGACCAACAACCACGTCACTGCGGGCGCCGACCAGATAGTCGTGGCCCTCAAGGATGGCCGCGAGACCCTGGCACGCCTGGTGGGCGGTGATCCGGAGACCGACCTCGCGGTGCTCAAGATCGACCTGGACAACCTGCCCGCCATCACCCTCGGCCGCTCCGACAACATCCGTATCGGCGACGTCGCCCTGGCCATCGGCAACCCCTTCGGTTTCGGTCAGACCGTGACCATGGGCATCATCAGCGCCACCGGCCGCAACCAGCTGGGCCTCAATACCTACGAGGACTTCATCCAGACCGACGCGGCGATCAACCCGGGCAACTCCGGTGGCGCCCTGGTGGATGCCAACGGCAACCTGATCGGTATCAACACCGCGATCTTCTCCAAGTCCGGCGGCTCACAGGGCATCGGCTTCGCCATCCCCACCAAGCTGGCCCTGGAAGTCATGAAGGCGATCATCGAGCACGGCCAGGTCATCCGTGGCTGGCTGGGCATCGAGGTGCAGCCGCTCACCCCCGAGCTGGCCGAGTCCTTCGGCCTCGAAGGGCGCCCGGGCATCGTCGTCGCCGGCATCTACCGCGACAGCCCGGCGCAACGCGCCAACCTGCAGCCCGGCGACATCATCCTCAGCATCGATGGCGAACCCGCCGGCGATGGCCGCCGCTCGATGAACCAGGTGGCCCGCACCAAGCCCGGCGAGAAAGTCAGCGTCAAGGTCATGCGCAACGGCAAGGAGATCGACCTCTCCGCCGAAGTCGGCCTCAGGCCACCACAGCAAACCGCTCCCGCGGACAATAACTGACCCGAACGGCGCCTGATGGCGCCGTTCTTCATTTCGCCCCCCGCTCCATGAAATCGAACCTGGCAGGTGAAAGATGAAAAAATAAAATGTTATGTTATTACATCTTTAAACCCTGAGACCCACCGACAATGAAGTCCCGCACCCTCGCCTCGGCCGCCGGCCTGGCGCTCGGCCTGGCCAGCAGCAATTCCCTCGCCGCACCACTGGAACTCGAAGAGATCACCATCGAATCCCGCCACGAGCGCGCCGACGGTCCCGTCACCGGCTACCGCGCCACCCGCTCGGCGAGCGCCACCCGCACCGACTCCGACCTGCGTGACATCCCCCAATCCGTGGCAGTGGTGCCCGCCCGGGTGCTGGAAGACCTCAACACCACCCGCATCGACCGCGCCCTGGACTTCGCCGGCGGTGTATCCCGGCAGAACAACTTCGGTGGCCTGACCTTCCTCAACTACAGCGTGCGCGGCTTCACCACCGGCGAGCTGTACAAGAACGGCTTCGCCATCAACCGTGGCAGCTACAGCTCGCCGGACGCCTCCACCATCGAGCGCATCGAAGTACTCAAGGGCCCGGCGGCCAGCCTCTACGGACGTGGGGACCCGGGCGGCCTGGTCAATATCGTCACCAAGAAGCCCGAGGAGGAAGCCTTCGCCCGCTTCAGCGCCAGCGCGGGCAGCTGGGACCGCTACCGCAGCAGCCTCGACGTCAACACGCCGCTGGACGACGCCGGCACCCTTCTGTCGCGCATCAACCTGGCGGTGGAGGACAACCAAAGCTTCCGCGATCACGTCGGCAGCGAGCGCGTGGTAGTCAGCCCCTCCCTCAGCTGGCAGCTCAGCCCGGATACGCGCCTATTGATCGAGAGCGAGTTCGTGCGCCACGAGTCGGTGTTCGATCGCGGCATCCCCGCTCCGGGCAACCAGCTCGGCTCGGTCAAGCGCTCCACCTTCCTCGGCGAACCCAACGACGGCGAGATCCGCAACCGCAACCAGATGCTGCAGGTCAGCCTCGAGCACTACCTGAACGAGGACTGGAAGCTGCGCCTGGCCAACCACTACGCCCAGGGCCACCTGGCCGGCGATTCTTCGGAAACCTCGCGCCCGTCCGGCGACATCGTCAGCCGCTTCTATCGCCAGCGCGATTTCGAATGGAACAACAGCATCACCCAGGCCGAACTGCACGGCACCTTCGCCACCGGCACCTGGCGGCACCAGACGCTGATCGGCCTGGAGTACGAGAACTACCGCAACAGCCAGAAGTACCCCCAGAGCGACACCCTGTTCAGCTACGGCCTGGATATCCACAACCCCGTATACGGCCAACCCAAGCCCGCGCTCACCCGCAAGAACGACTTCTTCGAGCGGGTGGAAAGCCATTCGCTGAACCTGCAGGACCAGATCGCCTTCACCGATCGGCTGCGCGGCTTGGTGGGCGTGCGCATCGAGCGCTTCGAGCAGGCAGCCCTGGACCGCTCCACGCGCATCCGCAACGCCCAGCACAAGGATGTGGTCACGCCGCGCCTGGGCCTGCTCTACCAGCTCACCCCGGAAGTCGGGGTGTTCGCCAATGCCTCCGCCTCGGTGAAGCCCAACGCCATCAGCAGCCGCGGCACCGTGTTCAAGCCGGAGAAGGGCGTTGGCTATGAGAGCGGGGTCAAGCTCGACCTCTTCGAGGGCCGGCTGGGCGCCACCGCCGCGCTCTTCCATATCGAGAAGGAGAACGTGCTCACCGCCGACCCGAACGACCCCAGCCAAAGCATCGCCGCCGGCAAGGCCCGCAGCCAGGGCCTCGACGTGCAGGTCGCCGGCCAGCTCAGCGACGCCTTCCGCCTGATCGGCGCCTACGCCTATATCGATGCCGAGGTGACCGAGGACAACACCCTGCCCGAAGGCAGCCGCCTGCTCGGCATCGCCAAGCACAGCGGCAGCCTGATGGGCGTCTACGAGTTCCAGGACGGCTGGCTGCGCGGTTCGGACGTGGGCGCCGCAGCCAACTACGTGGGCGACCGCTCCGGCCAGGCCGGCAGCCAGTTCGAACTGCCCGCCTACAGCACCCTCGACCTGCTCGCCCATTACAAGGCCAGCGATGACCTGAGCATCGGCCTGAACCTCAACAACGTCTTCGACCGCAAGTACTACGAGCGCTCCTACAACAACGTCTGGGTGCTGCCGGGCGACCCGCGCAACCTCACCCTCAGCCTGACCCTCAACCTCTGACAAGGACTCCCCATGCGACTCCACAGCAAACTGCTGCTCACCGCCGCCCTCGGCGCCCTCCTCGCCGGCCAGGCCCAGGCCCACGGCCTCTGGACCGAACAGCGTCGCGGAAACATCGAAGTCATCTACGGGCACGGCGCCGAGGACGATGCCTTCAAGGCCGAGAAGGTCAGCGGCGCCTGGGCCTACGACAAGGCCGGCCGGATGATCCCGGTCACCGTCCAGCGCCTCGACGACCACGCCCGCCTGCAGCCCCTCAAGCCGCCGGCCAGCCTGGCCGTGGCGCTGGACAACGGCGCCTGGTCACAGACCGCCGACAAGCAGTGGATCAACAAGGGCCGCGATCAGGTGAAGGGCGCTGTCGCCTCCATCCATACCTGGAAGTACAGCCTGGCGGTCTACCAGGAAAGCGCCAAGCTGCCGGCACTGGAGCGCGTGCGCCTGGTCATCGTGCCGCAGGTCGATCCGCTCGGCGTCGGCCCCGGCAAGCCGCTGCCGGTGCAGGTGCTGCTGGACGGCAAGCCCGCAGCCGGCATCGAGCTGTACGGCGACTACCGCAGCGACCCGCATACCGTCAGCGCCACCACCGACGCCCAGGGCAAGGCCAAGGTGCTGGTACGCAACGCCGGCCTCAACGTGATCGCCGCACAGGCGACGCTGAAGACCGACAAGGACCCGGAAGCTGAGGAGCACGGCTTCTTCACCTCGCTGACCTTCATTGGCGAAGCCCATCACGAGTGAGCGGCAGCAGCCGTTGAAGCATGAAAAAAGCCGAGGCGGTTTCCCGTCTCGGCTTTTTCGTTCATGACAGCGGAATCAGGCGGCGTCGAGTGCATCCAGCAGCGCCTGGTTCTGCTCCGGCGTGCCGATGGTAATGCGCAGGAACTGGGCGATGCGTTCCTGCTTGAAGTGACGCACGATCACGCCCTTCTCGCGCAGGCCGGCAGCGATGCCCGCCGCATCCTTGCCCGGGTGACGGGCAAAGATGAAGTTGGCCGCCGAGGGCAACACCTCGAACCCGCGCTTGACCAGTTCGCTCACCACCCGCTCGCGGCTGTCGATGACCTTGGCGCAGGTCTGCTCGAACCACTCGCGGTCCTCGAACGCCGCAGCGGCGCCGACTATGGCCATGCGGTCCAGCGGGTAGGAGTTGAAGCTGTTCTTGATGCGCTCCAGGGCCTCGATCAGGTCCGGGTGCCCCACCGCCAGGCCCACGCGCAGGCCGGCCAGGGAGCGGGACTTGGACAGCGTCTGGGTGACCAGCAGGTTCGGGTAGCGGTCCACCAGGGCGATGGCGCTCTGCCCGCCGAAATCGATATAGGCCTCGTCGACCACCACCACCGAATCCGGGCTGCCCTGCAGCAGCTTCTCCACCGCCTCCAGTGCCAGCAGGCAGCCGGTGGGGGCGTTGGGGTTGGGGAAGATGATGCCGGCGTTGGGGCGCGCGTAGTCTTCGACGCGGATCTGGAACTGCTCATCCAGCGGCAACGCTTCGAAGGGGATGCCGTAGAGGCCGCAGTAGACCGGGTAGAAGCTGTAGCTCACGTCCGGGAACAGCAGCGGGCGGCCATGCTGGAACAGGCCGTGGAAGATGTGCGCCAGCACCTCGTCCGAACCGTTGCCGACGAACACCTGGCCGGTTGTCACGCCGTAGTACTCCGCGACGGCCTGCTTGAGGCGGTCGCTGTTCGGGTCCGGGTACAGGCGCAGGCTGTCACCCAGCTCCGCCTGCATGGCGGCGATGGCCTTCGGCGAAGGCCCGTAGGGGTTTTCGTTGGTGTTCAGCTTCACCAGGTTGGCGATCTTCGGCTGTTCGCCCGGAACGTAGGGCACCAGTTCCTTGACGAAGGGACTCCAGAATTTGCTCATCATCATTCTCCCTTGATCCGGTATTCGGCGCTGCGGGCGTGGGCGGTCAGCGACTCGCCACGGGCCAGCACGGACGCGGTCTTGCCCAGCTCGGAGGCACCCTCTGCAGAGCAGAAGATGATCGACGAGCGCTTCTGGAAGTCATACACACCCAGCGGCGAGGAGAAACGCGCGGTGCCGGAGGTGGGCAGCACGTGGTTCGGGCCGGCGCAGTAGTCGCCCAGCGCCTCGGCGGTATAGCGGCCCATGAAGATGGCGCCGGCGTGGCGGATCTGCGGCAGCCAGGCCTGCGGGTCGGCGACCGACAGCTCCAGGTGCTCGGGGGCGATGCGGTTGGCGACGGTGATCGCCTGTTGCATGTCGGCGACCTGGATCAGCGCTCCACGACCGGAGAGGGAGGTGCGGATGATTTCGGCACGCTCCATGGTCGGCAGCAGCTTCTCGATGCTGGCGGCCACCTTGTCGAGGAACTCGGCATCGGGGCTGACCAGGATGGATTGGGCGTCTTCGTCGTGCTCGGCCTGGGAGAACAGGTCCATGGCGATCCAGTCCGGATCGGTCTGGCCGTCGCAGACCACAAGGATCTCGGAGGGGCCGGCGATCATGTCGATGCCGACCTGGCCGAAGACGTGACGCTTGGCCGTGGCGACATAGATGTTGCCGGGGCCGACGATCTTGTCCACCTGGGGCACGCTCTCGGTGCCATAGGCCAGCGCGGCGACCGCCTGGGCCCCGCCGATGGTGAAGACGCGGTCGACGCCGGCCACGCAGGCGGCGGCGAGGACGATCTCGTTGATCTCGCCACGAGGGGTCGGCACCACCATCACCACTTCGGCGACGCCGGCGACCTTGGCCGGGATGGCGTTCATCAGCACGGAGGACGGGTAGGACGCCTTGCCGCCGGGAACGTACAGGCCGGCGCGATCCAGCGGGGTGACCTGCTGGCCCAGCACGGTGCCGTCGGCCTCGGTGTAGGTCCAGGAATCCTGCTTCTGCTTCTCGTGGTAGAGGCGCACGCGTTCGGCGGCAGTCTCCAGGGCCTTGCGCTGCTCGGCGGTGATGCGGGTCAGCGCCAGTTCCAGGCGCTCGCGCGGCAGGATCAGGTCGGCCATGGAGTCCACGGTCAAACCGTCGAAGCGCTGGGTGAACTCGACCACGGCGGCATCGCCACGCTCACGCACGGCCTTGATGATGTCGAGTACGCGCTGGTTGACCGATTCGTCGGATACGCTTTCCCAGCTCAGCAGATGATCCAGATGACGGGCGAAGTCCTGATCAGCGGCATTGAGTCGGCGAACAGCGGTTTGAACGGTCATAGCGGGCCTCGTTATTGGCAAATGCTCGGGCGCCGCTAGAGTAGCAAGCCCACCGTGCGGGCACCCGAGATTATTGGCTATGACACGGATAGGCGGATGCGGCCGGAGCCGCATGGGTGTCAGTCGTGGTGTCGCGACTCGACGGCCTGGCGCAGGGTGTCGATCAGCGCCTGGATACGGGCGTGCTGCATCTTCATCGAGGCCTTGTTGACCACCAGGCGTGAGCTGATGGTGGCGATCATTTCCTGGGGTTCCAGGCCATTGGCGCGGAGGGTGTTGCCGGTGTCGACCACGTCGATGATCTTGTCGGCCAGGCCGACCAGCGGGGCCAGCTCCATGGAGCCGTAAAGCTTGATCACTTCGACCTGGCGGCCCTGCTCGGCGTAATAGCGCTTGGCGACGTTGACGAACTTGGTGGCAACGCGCAGGCGCCCTTTGGGCTCGGGCACACCGATCGCGCCAGCGGTCATCAGCTTGCAGCGGGCGATGCGCAGGTCCAGGGGCTCGTACAGGCCCTGGCCACCGTACTCCATCAGCACATCCTTGCCGGCCACGCCGAGGTCTGCCGCGCCTTGCTCGACATAGGTCGGCACGTCGGTGGCACGGACGATCAGCAGGCGCACGTCATCCTGGGTGGTGGGGATGATCAGCTTGCGGCTCTTGTCCGGATTCTCGGTGGGGACGATGCCCGCTTCCGCCAGCAGCGGCAGGGTGTCGTCGAGGATGCGGCCCTTGGATAACGCGATGGTGAGCATGGAACTGGATGTCCTTGGCTTCGGCCCTCTGCGGGCCCTTGAGGGAGCGTGCGGGCCGACCGCTGACGGTCGGCCCGAGCTTCACCTAACCCGGCACGCGGCGGATCTTGGCGCCGAGCAGCTGCAGTTTTTCCTCGATGCACTCGTAACCACGGTCGATGTGGTAGATGCGGTCGATCAGGGTGTCGCCCTCGGCAACCAGGCCGGCGATGACCAGGCTGGCCGAAGCCCGCAGGTCGGTGGCCATGACCGGAGCGCCCTTGAGCTGCGGAACGCCGGTGACGATGGCGGTGTTGCCCTCGACCAGGATCTGCGCGCCCATGCGGTTCATTTCGTAGACGTGCATGAAGCGGTTTTCGAACACCGTCTCGATGACCGCACCGGTGCCTTCGGCCACGGCGTTCATGGAAATGAATTGGGCCTGCATGTCGGTGGGGAACGCCGGGTACGGCGCAGTGCGCACGTTGACCGCTTTCGGGCGGTTGCCCTTCATGTCCAGCTCGATCCAGTTGTTGCCGGTGCTGATGTGGGCACCCGCCTCTTCCAGCTTCAGCAGCACGGATTCGAGGATGGTCGGATCGGTGTCCTTGAGCTTGACGCGGCCGCCGGTGGAGGCTGCGGCAACCAGGTAGGTGCCGGTCTCGATGCGGTCGGGCATCACGCTGTAACGCGCACCACCGAGGCGCTTCACGCCGTCGATGATGATGGTGTCGGTGCCGGCGCCCTGGATCTGCGCGCCCATGGCGATCAGGCAGTTGGCCAGGTCGACCACTTCCGGTTCACGTGCGGCGTTTTCCAGCACGGTACGGCCGTTGGCCAGGGTAGCGGCCATCATGATGTTCTCGGTACCGGTCACGCTGACGGTATCGAAGAAGAAGTGCGCGCCACGCAGGCCGCCGGCCGGAGCGCGAGCCTTGATGTAGCCGCCGTCGACGTCGATCAGCGCGCCCATGGCTTCGAGGCCACGGATGTGCAGGTCGACCGGGCGGGAACCGATGGCGCAGCCGCCGGGCAGGGCCACTTCGGCTTCACCGAAGCGCGCGACCATGGGGCCGAGCACCAGGATCGAGGCGCGCATGGTCTTCACCAGCTCATAGGGCGCGACCAGGGTCTTGATGGTGCTGGCGTCGACTTCGACGCTGAGCTTCTCGTCGATCACCGGCTGCACGCCCATGCGACCGAAGAGCTCGATCATGGTGGTGATGTCGTGCAGGTGCGGCAGGTTGCACACGGTGACCGGGGTATCGGCCAGCAGGGTGGCAGCGAGGATCGGCAGGGCCGAGTTCTTGGCGCCCGAAATGCGGATTTCGCCATCGAGGCGTTGGCCGCCGGTAATAATCAGTTTATCCATTTGGAATCTCGTCGCCCGTAGGCTCAGGAACGCTCGGCCCAGCCAGCGAGGCTGAAGAATTTCATGGTGACCGCGTGGATGCTGCCATTGGCGATCCAGGCGTTCAGATGGGCATAAACCTGCTGCTGGCGCTTGACCGGGCTCATGCCAGCCAGCTCGTCGCTGATCAGGTTCAACTGGAAATTGCAGCCTTCGCCTTCAACTTCCACCTGGGCTCCGGGCAGCTTAGCCTCCAGGAGGTTCTTCACTTCTACGGCCTGCATGCTCAACCTCAATCGGCGCCCTACGCGCGCGGGTCGGCCATGATACAAAAAAGCCCCCCGCCTGCGAACCCCGCGCGCGCAAGGTCAGACGGAGGGCTTTCGACTGTCTTCACACTTCCAGCGGCAGCAACTCGTCGAGCCCGGAGACGCCGGCGATCTGCCGCATGTCCTCGGGCAGCGCGCGGATGGTCAGCGTCTTGCCGGCCTTTCGCGCGTCGCGCATGAAGGCCAGCAACAGGGAAAGACCGACGCTGCTGGACTTCAACACGCCCGAACAATCGAGCACCAGGTCTGCCATGCCGTGTTCGCGAATCATCTTCGCGCCCGTCTCACGCAGCTCTGGCCCGCTACGGAAATCCAGCACGCCGGAGAGTTTCAGCTCCCCGGCGGTACCGGCTGTCAGTGCAGCTTCACTCATGACCGGCGGCCTTCTGGCCTTCCTCGGTCTGCTTGGCCTTGGCCACCACTTCGGCCCAGCCGTTGATGGTCTTGTCCAGGTCGTTGCCGTTCTTCTGCATGGTGTCGGCGAACTGGTCGCGGAACAGCTTGCCGATGTTGATGCCGTTGATGATGACGTTCCGCAGCATCCACTGGCCATCGATATTGACCATGGTGTACGACACCGGATAGACGGTGCCTTTGCTGTCCTTCACTTCCATACCGACGCTGGTGCGCTCCGGGTCTTCCTGCTTGCCGGGCAGCACGCGGATGTCCTGGTTGTCATATTCCAGCAGGGCGTTGCCATAGAACTGCATCAGGCTGCGCTTGAAGTTCTCCTGGAAGCGGGTCATCTGCTCCGGGGTGGCCTTGCGGGAGTACTTGACCGTCATGATGCTGCGGGAAATGCCGTCGGCATCCACCACCGGGCCGAGGATGTTGTTCAGCGAGTCATAGAAGGCACCGGGGTTGCTGCGGTACTGCTGCTTGTTGGTCTTGAGGTCGCTGAGCAGCTTGTCGGTGGTCTGCTGCACCACGTCGCGCGCGCTGGGCGCCGCGTTGGCCAGCAGGGGCAGCGCGGCGAGCAGAACCAGCAGGCCGTTACGCATTGCTTTGATCATGTCGAAGGTCCTCACTTGCTTTCCTTATTGACCGTATTGAGCAGGAACTTGCCGATCAGGTCTTCGAGCACCAGCGCTGACTGGGTGTCGCGGATGGTGCCGCCGTCCTTCAACAGCTGGTCGTCGCCACCAACGCTGATACCGATGTACTTCTCGCCCAGCAGGCCGGCAGTGAGGATGGAGGCCGTGGAATCGGTCGGCAGGTTGTCGACGCGCTTTTCCAGCTCCATGGTGACCCTGCCGGTGTAGCTTTCGCGATCCAGGTCGATGGCGGTGACCTTGCCGATGGTCACACCGGCCATGGTCACTTTGGCTCTGACAGTCAAACCGGCGATATTGTCGAAGTGGGCGTAAACTTTATAGGTTTCGCTGGCGCTGCCGACCGACAGGCCGCTCACCCGCAAAGCCAGCAGCAGCAGGGCGAGCAACCCGGCCAGCAGGAACAGGCCGACACCAATTTCCAGGGTGCGGATTTGCATCAGAAATCTCCAAACATCAAGGCGGTCAGGATGAAGTCGAGCCCCAGCACGGCCAGCGAGGCATAGACCACGGTTTTAGTCGTTGCGCGGCTGATCCCTTCGGAGGTCGGCTCGCAGTCGTAACCCTGGAACACGGCGATCCAGGTCACCACGAAGGCGAAGACCATGCTTTTCAGCACGCCGTTCAGCACGTCTTCGGTGAATTCGACACTGTTCTGCATATTGGCCCAGAAAGAGCCATCGTAAACACCCAGCCAATCGACGGCGACCATCGCGCCGCCCCAAATGCCCACCACGCTGAAGATCATCGCCAGCAACGGCATGGAAATGAAGCCGGCCCAGAGCCGCGGGGCGATGATGTACTTGAGCGGGTCGACACCGATCATCTCCAGGCTGGAGAGTTGCTCGGTGGACTTCATGTTGCCGATCTCGGCCGCCAGGGCGGAGCCTGCACGACCGGCGAACAGCAACGCGGTGACCACCGGGCCGAGCTCGCGCAGCAAGGTCAGGGCGACCATCTGCCCGACCGCCTGCTCGGAGCCGTATTCCACCAGGATGTTGTAGCCCTGCAGGGCCAGCACCATGCCGATGAAGACACCGGATACGACGATGATCGGCAGCGACAGCACGCCGACGAAATACAGTTGTTTGATCAGCAGCTGGAATCCAGCCCCGGTGCCGGTGCGCCCGAACATGGCACGCAACAGGAACAGGGTGGAGCGGCCCAGCGCTTCGACCACGTCCAGGCCGGCGCGCCCGAGCAGGCGGATGCGCTCGAGCGGAGACTTCTTGCGCATCAACGCTCTCCCAGCAAATCGTTGCGGTAATCGGGTGCCGGAAAGTGGAAGGGGACCGGCCCGTCGGGAATGCCTTTCATGAACTGGCGGATCCTCGGGTTATCCGACTCCATCAACTCTTTGGGGGTGCCCTGCCCCAGCACCTGGGCATCGCCGACCACATAAAGATAGTCAGCGATGCTGGCGGTCTCCGCCAGGTCGTGGGAGACCACGATGCTGGTGATGCCCAGGGCATCGTTGAGCAGGCGAATCAAACGCACCAGCACGCCCATGGCAATGGGGTCCTGGCCGACGAAAGGCTCGTCGTACATGAGGATCTGCGGGTCCAGTGCGATGGCCCGGGCCAAAGCCACGCGACGCTTCATACCGCCGGAGAGTTCATCCGGCATCAGCTCGATGGCGCCACGCAGACCAACCGCCTGCAGCTTCATCAGGACAATGTCACGAATCATTTCCTCGGGCAGCTTGGTATGCACCCGCAGGGGAAAGGCGACGTTCTCGAACACATCGAGGTCAGTGAACAGCGCGCCGCTCTGGAACAGCACACCGAACTGCTTGCGCATGTCGAAGAGGTCGGCCCGGGAAAGCTTCGGCAGGTTCTGGCCATTGACCCAGACTTCGCCGGCCGCAGGCTTGAGCTGAGCGGCGATGAGGCGCAACAGGGTGGTCTTGCCGCAGCCGGACGGCCCCATGATCCCGGTGACCTTGCCGCGCGGGATGCGGATATCGACATTCTGAAAAATACTGCGTGTGCCGCGCTTGAAGGTGACGCCCTTCAACTCCACGGCGTAAGCGTTATCAGCGCTCATCTGTACTCCTTGCGATGCGGCCATCCCTGCAGAAGACGTCGTCTCCAGCGGCCGGGACACGATGCCTGAGGGGTGGCCGAACAGGCGGCGAACTATAGCATCGCAGCACTATGCCACCCAAGGCCGCGCCAGCCATTGTTCAGGGCTGCGACAGGTTTCTCCTCGGCGGGATGCGATGGAGGGTGAGCGAACGACTCTTTGCCGGTATAATCCCCGCCTTTTCCTCGGCAACTGCACTCTCCACATGAGCCAGTCCAGCGATCTGATCCAATCCGCACACCGCACCATCCGCCTGGAACGTGAAGCCATCGACACCCTGCTCGGCAGGATCGACGACGACTTCGTCCGCGCCTGCGAGCTGATCCTCGCCTGCAAGGGCCGCGTCGTGGTGGTGGGCATGGGCAAGTCCGGCCATATCGGCAAGAAAGTCGCCGCCACCCTGGCCAGCACCGGTACGCCTGCGTTCTTCGTCCACCCGGCCGAAGCCAGCCATGGCGACATGGGCATGATCACGCCCGACGACGTCGTGCTGGCCCTCTCGAACTCCGGCTCCACCGCCGAGATCGTCACCCTGCTGCCGCTGATCAAGCGCCTGGGCATCACCCTGATCAGCATGACCGGCAACCCGCAGTCGCCGCTGGCCAAGGCCGCCGAGGCCAACCTCGACGCCCGCGTCGAGCATGAGGCGTGCCCGCTGAACCTGGCGCCGACCTCCTCCACCACCGCATCGCTGGTCCTGGGCGACGCCCTGGCAATCGCGCTGCTGGAAGCCCGCGGCTTCACCGCCGAGGACTTCGCCTTCTCCCATCCCGGTGGCGCCTTGGGCCGTCGCCTGCTGCTGAAGGTGGAAAACATCATGCACGGCGGCGATAGGCTGCCCCGCGTCGAACGCGGCACCTCCCTGCGCGACGCCCTGCTGGAGATGACCCGCAAGGGCCTCGGCATGACCGCGGTACTGGAGAGCGACGGCAAGCTGGCCGGGATCTTCACCGACGGCGACCTGCGCCGCACCCTGGACAAGGGCGTCGACGTCCGCCAGGCCAGCATCGACGAAGTCATGACGGTCCACGGCAAGACCGTGCGCCCCGACATGCTCGCCGCCGAGGCGCTGAAGATCATGGACGACCACAAGATCAACGTGCTGGTGGTGGTGGACGACAGCGACACCCCCATCGGTGCCCTGCACATCCACGACCTGACCCGCGCCGGAGTGATCTGAATGAGCGACGATCTGCTACAGCGCGCCAAGGCCATCCGCCTGGCGGTCTTCGACGTCGACGGCGTTCTCACCGACGGCAAGCTTTACTTCCTGGTCGACGGCAGCGAATTCAAGACCTTCAATACCCTGGACGGCCACGGCATCAAGATGCTGATCAACTCCGGGGTACGCACCGCGATCATCTCCGGCCGCAGCACTCCCGTGGTCGAGCGACGTGCCCGCAACCTGGGTATCCAGCACCTCTATCAGGGCCGCGAGGACAAGATGGTGGTACTCGATGAACTGCTGGCGGAGCTGGGCCTCGAATACGCACAGGTGGCCTACCTCGGCGACGACCTGCCCGACCTGCCGGTGATCCGCCGGGTCGGCCTGGGCATGGCGGTGGCGAGCGCTGACGGCTTCGTCCGCCAGCACGCCCATGGCGTCACCCAGGCACGTGGCGGCGAAGGTGCCGCCCGCGAGTTCTGCGAACTGATCATGCGAGCCCAGGGCAGCCTCGACGCTGCACAGGCCGCCTACCTCTAGGTCCGCCCATGTCGAAGAACTTCCGCCTCGCCCTGATCCTGATTCCGGTCGCCGCCCTGCTGATCGCCCTGGGCTACTGGAACATTCGCCCGGAAAGCTTCATGGAGCGCCAGACAACTGCCCCCGCAGACGAGAACGCCATCGACTTCTATGTGGTCAATGCCACCAGCGTGCAATATCAGGAAGACGGCAAGCGTCACTACGAGATGACCGCTGCCAAGCTCGAACACGTCAAATCGAGCGACACCACCCTGCTGACCAATCCCGACCTGCAGCTCTACCGCGGCACCGAGTTCCCGTGGCACGTACAGAGCGAGCGAGGCGAAGTCGGCCCAGAAGGTGAACAGGTGGAGCTGATCGACAAGGTCCGCGTGGAGCGCACCGACGCCAAGGGCCGACCAACCATTCTCACCACCAGCCGCCTGACCGTGTTCCCGGACAGGGAATATGCGGAAACCCAGCAAGCCGTTAGAATCGACGCCGCCAACGGGGTTACCACGGCACAAGGAATGAAAGCGTACTTGAATGACAGCAGGATGATCCTGCAGTCCAACGTAAGAGGCCAGCATGAGGTTCGTTAAAACCCTCCCCCTACTGCTCAGCCTGGGTGCCGCACTCGGAAGTGCCAGCGCCTGGGCGCTGCCCAGCGACCGCGATCAGCCGATCCGCGTCCAGGCGGACAGCGCCGAACTCGATGACAAGCAGGGCGTGGCGGTCTATCGCGGCGACGTGGTCATCACTCAGGGCACCCTGAAGATCACCGGCGACACCGTGACCATCACCCAGAACGCCCAGGGCGAGCTGGAAGTCTTCACCTCGGTCGGCAAACCTGCCTACTACGAGCAGAAGCCTGCGGTGGACAAGCAGATCGTCAAGGCCTACGGCATGACCATCCAGTACTTCGCTGCCAACGAGCGCATCGTGCTGATCGACCAGGCCAAGGTGATCCAGGAAGGCAACACCTTCGAAGGCGAGAAGATCGTCTACGACACCCAGCGCCAGATCGTCAATGCAGGCCGCGCCACGGGCACCAACGTCGGCACTCCGCGTCCGCGCATCGACATGGTCATCCAGCCGAAGAAGAAAGAGCAGCAAGCGGGACAAGCAGAGTAATGGCGACCCTCAAAGCCCAGCACCTGGCGAAGAGCTACAAGAGCCGCCAGGTCGTTCGTGATGTCAGCCTGTCCATCGACAGCGGCCAGATCGTCGGCCTGCTCGGCCCCAACGGTGCCGGCAAGACCACCTGCTTCTACATGATCGTGGGCCTGGTGAAGGCCGATCAGGGGCGTGTGCTCATCGACCAGCAGGATGTCACCCACCAGCCCATGCACGGTCGCGCCCGCGCCGGTATCGGCTACCTGCCCCAGGAAGCCTCGATCTTCCGCAAGCTCAGCGTGGCCGACAACATCATGGCCATCCTCGAGACCCGCAAGGAGCTCGACCGCGCCGGCCGCCATCGCGAGCTGGAGAGCCTGCTGCAGGAATTCCACATCAGCCACATCCGCGACAGCATCGGCATGAGCCTGTCCGGTGGTGAGCGTCGTCGCGTGGAAATCGCCCGCGCCCTGGCCACTGCCCCCAAGTTCATCCTGCTCGACGAACCCTTTGCCGGTGTCGACCCGATTTCCGTGGGCGACATCAAACAGATCATCCATCATCTCAAGGCCAAGGGGATCGGCGTGCTGATCACCGACCACAACGTCCGCGAGACGCTGGATATCTGTGAAACCGCCTACATCGTGAATGATGGCCAGCTCATCGCCGAAGGCAGTGCAGAAGAGATCCTGGCCAACCAACTGGTCAAGGAAGTCTACCTGGGGCACGAATTCCGCCTCTGACGGACCAGCCCTGCGCGCAAAATGTTGCGGGCAGTAGAAAAATCATTCAAGGTCAGGCATATAATTTGCTTCCTGGTGGCGCCTCGGCGCCCTGTAGTGGATGGCGCATGTGCGCCGGCGAATAAGGTGCTAAGCCCTCTGCCATGAAACCATCGCTAGTCCTGAAGATGGGCCAGCAGCTGACGATGACTCCGCAGCTGCAACAGGCCATTCGCCTCCTCCAACTGTCCACCCTGGATCTGCAACAGGAAATCCAGGAGGCACTGGAGTCCAATCCCATGCTCGAACGCCAGGAGGAAGGAGAAGACTTCGACAACTCCGACCCCATGGCAGAAAGCGAGCAACTGCCCAACTCCGCCAGCCAGGAATCCACCTTCCAGGAATCCAGCGTCCCCACTTCGGAGAGCGAAAGCCTCGAAGACGGCGAATGGCACGAACGCATCCCCAGCGAACTGCCCGTCGACACCGCCTGGGAAGACGTCTACCAGACCAGCGCCAGCAGCCTCCCCAGTTCCGATGACGACGAGTGGGACTTCACCTCCCGCACCTCGGTGGGCGAGAGCCTGCAAAGCCACCTGCTGTGGCAGCTGAACCTGGCCCCCATGTCCGATACCGATCGCCTGATCGGCGTCACCCTGATCGACTGCATCAACAATGACGGCTACCTGGAGGAAACCCTCGAGGAAGTCGTGGAAGCCTTCGACCCCGAGCTCGAGATCGAACTCGACGAGGTGGAAGTCGTCCTGCACCGCATACAGCAATTCGAGCCCGCTGGCGTCGGCGCCCGCGACCTGCGCGAGTGCCTGCTCCTGCAACTGCGCCAACTGCCCGCCAAGACCCCCTGGCTGAGCGAAGCGCAGCGACTGGCAGGCGACTATCTCGATGTTCTCGGCAGCCGCGACTACAGCCAGCTCATGCGCCGCATGAAGCTCAAGGAAGACGAGCTGCGCCAGGTGATCGAGCTGATCCAGGGCCTCAACCCCCGCCCCGGCTCGCAGATCGAAGCCAGCGAACCCGAGTACGTCGTACCGGACGTCATCGTGCGCAAGCACAATGAACGCTGGCTGGTAGAACTGAACCAGGAAGCCGTCCCGCGCCTGCGCGTCAATCCGCATTACGCCGGCTTCGTCCGCCGTGCCGACTCCAGCGCCGACAACACCTTCATGCGCAATCAGCTGCAGGAAGCCCGCTGGTTCATCAAGAGCCTGCAGAGCCGCAACGAAACGCTGATGAAGGTCGCCACCCAGATCGTCGAGCACCAGCGCGGTTTCCTCGAGTACGGCGACGAGGCGATGAAGCCCCTCGTCCTGCATGACATCGCCGAGGCGGTGGGCATGCACGAGTCGACCATCTCACGCGTCACCACCCAGAAGTTCATGCACACCCCGCGTGGCATATACGAACTGAAATACTTCTTCTCCAGCCACGTCAGCACCTCCGAAGGCGGTGAATGCTCGTCTACCGCCATCCGCGCGATCATCAAAAAACTGGTCGCTGCGGAAAATGCCAAAAAGCCGTTGAGCGACAGCAAGATCGCTGGTTTACTGGAAGCACAGGGTATCCAAGTGGCCCGCCGCACAGTCGCCAAGTACCGGGAATCCCTCGGGATAGCGCCTTCCAGCGAACGCAAGCGACTGATGTGACGCGGATTGATCCACGCCAAAGTGTTCCGGTGGCAGGCCCGTTAGCCTGTCTCTTACACACGGGCAATAAGGAGAAAGCGGTATGCAAGTCAACATCAGTGGACATCAACTGGATGTGACCGACGCCCTGCGCGACTACGTTGTCGAGAAGTTCGACAAACTGGAGCGCCACTTCGACAAAATCACCAATGTGCAGGTGATCATGCAGGTGGAGAAACTGAAGCAGAAGATCGAAGCCACCCTGCACATCGCCGGTGGTGAGGTCGTAGCCAATGCGGAGCATGAAGATATGTACGCGGCCATCGACCTGCTCACCGACAAACTCGACCGTCAACTGATCAAACACAAGGAAAAGCAGCTGAACCGCCAGCAGGGCGCCACCGCCCGCTGACATTCCCCTTCCTATGATCCGACTTGAGCAAATCCTGACCCCCGGCCGTTCCCTCGTGAACGTGCCGGGCGGCAGCAAAAAACGTGTCCTGGAACAGATCGCCAACCTGGTTGCTCGCGAACTTCCCGACCTCGACTCGCAAGATATCTTCGAAAGCCTGGTCGCCCGGGAGAAACTCGGCTCGACAGGATTCGGCAACGGTATCGCCATCCCCCATTGCCGGCTTCCCGGCTGCACCGCGCCCATCAGCGCCGTGCTGCGCCTAGACGCCCCCGTGGACTTCGACGCCATCGACGGCGCTCCGGTGGACCTGCTGTTCGTACTCCTGGTCCCCGAAGCCGCCACCGACGAACACCTGGAATTGCTCCGCCAGATCGCCAGCATGCTGGACCGCACCGAGGTGCGTGACCGCCTGCGCCAGACGCAGAGCAGCGACAGCCTGTACCAGGTGGTAGTGGACGTCCAGAACGGACGCTAGGACCTTGCCATGCGCCTGATCATCGTCAGCGGCCGTTCAGGCTCAGGCAAGAGCACCGCCCTCGACGTTCTCGAGGACAATGGCTTCTACTGCATCGACAACCTGCCCGCCGGCCTGCTCCCCGAACTGGCCGAGCGCGCGCTGCTGCAGACCGAGCTGCTGCACCCCCAGGTCGCCGTCTCCATCGACGCGCGCAACCTGCCCAGCCAGCTCAAGCGCTTTCCCGAACTCCTCGAAGAGGCCCGCGCCCGCCACATCCACTGCGATGTGCTGTACCTGGACGCGGATGACGAAACGCTGCTCAAGCGCTTCTCGGAAACCCGTCGGCGCCACCCGCTGACCAACGAAGACCGCTCCCTCGCCGAGGCCATCCTCGACGAAGCCTCGTTGCTCGCCCCCATCGCCGACCTCGCCGACCTGAAGATCGACACCACCCACCTCAACCTGTACCAGCTGCGCGACAGCATCAAGCTGCGCCTGCTGAACAAGCCCGAGCCGGGAACCGCCTTCCTCGTCGAATCCTTCGGCTTCAAGCGGGGCATGCCGGTGGATGCGGACCTGGTGTTCGACGTGCGCTGCCTGCCCAATCCCTACTGGAAGCCTGAGCTGCGCGATAACTCCGGCCTCGACGCCAATGTCGCCGAGTACCTGGCCGCGCAACCGGATGTCGAGGAGATGTACCAGGACATCCTCGGCTACCTGAACAAATGGCTGCCGCGCTTCGCCGCCAGCAACCGCGCCTATGTCACTGTCGCCATCGGCTGCACCGGCGGTCACCACCGTTCCGTTTACCTCGCCGAACGCCTCGGCCAGGCACTCAAACCCAACCTGAAGAACGTCCAGGTTCGCCACCGCGACCTCAGTTAAAGGATCCCCGCCGCGATGCCAGCCTGTGAAATCACCATCATCAACAAACTGGGGCTGCATGCCCGCGCTGCGGCCAAGTTCGTCGGTGTCGCCGGGCGCTACCCCTGCCAGATCCGCGTAGGCCGCACCCCGGAAAGCCTGGTGGACGGCAAAAGCATCATGGCCGTGATGATGCTCGCCGCCGGCAAGGGCACCAACATCCACCTGCACACCGAAGGCGAGCAGGACGACGATGCGCTCAACGCACTGATCGAGTTGATCAACAATAGGTTTGACGAAGGCGAGTGACGGAAAGCCCGGTACAGATACCGGGCCCGGAAGAGCTGAAACACCGAACCACCCACGCGACGCCTTCCCTGCGTCGCGACATGAGCACCGGCCGATCAGGCCAGCGCCGTATCCAGCACCATCATCAGGCAGAAGCCTGCGGCCAACCCCAGGCTCGCTGCGGTCTCGTGCCCCTTGCGATGGCATTCCGGGATGATTTCGTGGGTCACCGCGAAGAGCATCGCCCCCGCCGCCAGGGCCAGGCCCCAGGGCAACAGCAACGCCGACACCTGCACCAGCAACGCACAAAGCAACGCGAACAGCGGCTCCACCAGCCCGGACGCCGCGCCGATCAGCATCGCCTTGCCCCGGGACATGCCCGCCCCCGCCAACACCAGGGAAATGATCAGCCCCTCCGGCAGGTCCTGCAGTGCGATGCCCAATGCCAGGCTGTCCGCGCCCGCCAACCCGGCGCCCGCCGCCACGCCCACCGCCATGCCTTCCGGGATGTTGTGCAGAACGATGGCAATGACGAACAGCAGGATGCGTGGTGCCAGCACCAGGCGGTCGGTACGCGCATCCACCTCGAGCTGCCGCTCCGGCAGCAGCCTGCCAAGTCCGAACAGCGCACTGGCCCCCAGCAACAGGCCGAGGCTCATCAGGAAGCCTGCCGACCATTTGGAAAAGCCCAACTGACCGGCTGCATCCAGCCCGGGGATCAACAGCGAGAACACCGTCGCCGCCAGCATCACACCGGCACCGAAGCCCAGCAGGGTGTCGGAGGTGCGTGCCGAGATGCTGCGCATGAACAGCACCGGCAAGGTGCCGACGGCCGTGCCCAACGCACACAGCGTGCCCGACTTCAGCGCATGCCAGAGATGGGGCTCCAGCGCACGCTCGGCAGCCAGTACCGCCTGCCAGGACAACAGCAGGCTGCCGACGAGCATCACGCAGAGGCCAAGAACCTGGCGCAGGGAAAGCCCGCTGGGTAATAGAGAGGACATGGGACCCCGGCTGGGCGGGTGCAGGCGCCCGTCGGCGCCCAGGCTGTGCAAGTCGGGCTCAGGCATCAGGCCATCGCCTCTCGGTATCGACGGTCCACTTCGGCCCAGTCGATGACATTGTAGAAAGCGCCGATGTATTCGGGACGACGGTTCTGGTAGCGCAGGTAATAGGCATGCTCCCACACGTCCAGCCCGAGGATCGGCACGTTGCCATTCATCAGCGGGCTGTCCTGGTTACCGCTGCTCTCCACCACCAGGCGCTTGTCCGGCGTCACGCTGAGCCAGGCCCAGCCGCTGCCGAAGCGGGTCAGCGCCGCCTTGGTGAAGGCCTCCTTGAAGGCCGCGAAGCCGCCCAGCTCCGCCTCGATGGCCGCACGCACGGTGCCATGGGGCTCACCGCCACCGGTGGGCGACATCACGGTCCAGAACAGCGAATGGTTGGCGTGCCCGCCGCCGTTGTTGATCACCGCGCCGCGCAGTTGCTCGGGTACTTCCGCCAGGCGCTGCAGCAACGACTCCACCGGCAGCTGGCCGAGGGGGTTGCCCTCCAGGGCTGCATTGAGGTTGTTGATGTAGGTCTGGTGGTGCTTGCTGTGGTGGATTTCCATGGTCTGCGCATCGATGTGCGGTTCCAGGGCGTCGTAGGCGTAGGTGAGGACGGGCAGGCTGTAGGTCATGGTCGGTTCCTTGTTCAATGGTAGTAGCGGCTGCCGGAGGTGCTCGGCAGTGCTCGCGAAGAATGGCCAGGCACGATGCCGAGCAGGCGATCGGTACGGGGATAGGCGCCGTGCTCCTGGATGAACTGCAACAGGCTGCTGTAGGTGCAGCGGCTATGGCGCAGGGCAACGTCGCGCAGGGATTCGGGCAGGCTGGTGTCACGCAGCACCTGCAACAGGCGCTCGTGGCAGGTGCAGAGGTTCTCCGCCGTCTCCTCCGGCTGGCCGAGCATCAGGTGCAGGTCGGCCAGGTTGTGGTGGGAGACCACGAACGCGGCAACCGCCTGGTCCGCATCCGGCCACCGCTCCAGCAGCATCTGCGCCTGGGCCAGGGCCTGCAGGTAAAGCTCCCGCGCCTCGATCCAGTCACCGCTGTGGAAGCTGCGGTTGCCAGCCTCGATGGTTCGTTTCCAGTACTCCATCGGCCACCTCCGGGTGGGCGAAGGGTGCCGCCGTGGCGGCACCCGGTGTCGCGGCTAGAGGCCGCCCTCGGTGAGTTTTTCCGGGTCAAGCAGCTTCTCCAGCTCCGCGCGGCTCAGCTCGGTGTTTTCCTCAGCCACATCGATCACCGGGCGCCCTTCGCGGTACGCCTGCTTGGCGATCTCGGCGGCCTTGAGGTAGCCGATGATGGGGTTCAGCGCGGTGACCAGAATCGGGTTGCGCGACAGCGCTTCGTTCAGCTTCGGCTGGTTGACCTTGAAGCTCGCCACCGCGCGATCGGCCAGCAGCAGGCTGCTGCTCGACAGCAGCTGGACGCTGTTCAACAGGTTGTGGGCGATCACCGGCAGCATCACGTTCAGCTCGAAGTTGCCCGACTGGCCGGCAACGGTGATGGCCGCGTCATTGCCGATCACCTGGGCGGCGACCATCGCCGTGGCCTCGGGGATCACCGGGTTGACCTTGCCCGGCATGATCGAGGAGCCCGGCTGCAGGGCCTCCAGCTCGATCTCGGCCAGGCCGGCCAGAGGGCCGGAGTTCATCCAGCGCAGGTCGTTGGCGATCTTCATCAGGGTCACCGCCACCGTTTTCAGCTGGCCGGACAGGGCCACGGCGGTGTCCTGGGAGCCGATCAGGGCGAAGAAGTTGTTGCCCGGGGTGAACTGCAGGCCGGTGAGCAGGTTCAGCTCCACGCAGAAACGCTCGGCGAAGCGTGGGTGGGCATTGATCCCGGTGCCGACAGCGGTGCCGCCCTGGGCCAGTTGCTGCAGGCTCGGCATCAGCGCACGCAGGTGCTCGATATTGCTCTGCACCTGCTGGGCCCAACCGTCCAGCACCTGGCTCATGCGCACCGGCATGGCGTCCATCAGGTGGGTGCGGCCGGTCTTCACATAGGGGCGCACTTCCAGGGACTTCTCGCAGAGCACCTTGAGCAGGTGGCCGAGGGCGGGCAGCAGTTGCTCGCTCACCTCGATGGCCGCACTGGCATGGATGCTCGACGGGATGATGTCGTTGCTGCTCTGCCCACAGTTGACGTGGTCGTTGGGGTTGACCTTCTCCGCCAGCAGGCGGCTGGCCAGGGTGGCGATCACCTCGTTGGCGTTCATGTTCGAGCTGGTGCCGGAGCCGGTCTGGAACACGTCCACCGGGAAGTGCGTCATGAAGTCGCCCGCCAGCAGCTCCTGGCAGGCGCTGACGATGGCGTCGCCCATGGCCGGGCTGATCTGCTCCAGGTCGACGTTGGCCCGTGCGGCAGCAGCCTTGGCGAGGATCAGTGCACGAATGAAAGCTGCCGGCATGCGCTGGCCGGAGACCGGGAAGTTGTTCACCGCCCGCTGGGTCTGCGCGCCGTACAGCGCCTTGGCCGGGACTGCCAGTTCGCCCATGCTGTCGCGTTCGATTCGGGTATCAGTCACGCTGTATTTCCTTCTTCCGGTTCGATGTAGCTCAGGGATGGCGCCAGGCGCAGGGTCGCCAGGCGCCGCTGCAGCCCGAGCAGACGCTGGCGTCGCAACGGATCGCGAGCCAGCGGGCGCAGGGACTGCAGGGGTAGATAGGCGTGGTCGAGGCACAAGCAGCGCCAGTGCCAGGGCAAGGCGCGATCGGTGGCGCTGTCCAGCAGCAGCTGGAAGCTGCCTTCGAAAATGCGCCAGGCCGGCAGGTCGTGGTGCACGACCAACTCGTGGCCATCGTTGAGGAAGCGCGTCAGCAGGCGCGGGTCGTCCGGCGCCAGGGCGCAGCGGATACGCTGGCCAAGCCAGCGCCAATCGGAGCATGCCTGGGGTTCGTCGAGACGGGGCCGCACTGCGAATCCTCAAATAGTAAGCATTCGCGTTTGAGAATAATAAACATTACTTCCACTTGCAAAGTGAAAGTGCGTCAGAGGCGGCCCCGCCTCACGTCAGCGGATGCAATCCATGCGGTAACGGCTGGCAGATAGGCTGCAAAAACATCCAACAGCGCCGATCTCCGGAGCGCATGAAAGTCGCGTCGTCGAGCGTGGCGGACCATCGATGCGGGAAAAACACCCATAAAAAAACGCGCCACCCGGGCGCGTTCTTCACTGCAGCGGCTGATCGGGCGATCAGCTGCCCGCCACCGTCATGCGCTCGATCAGCACCGAGCCGGTGCGGATGTTGCCGCGCACTTCCAGGTCGCTGCCAACGGCGAGGATCTGGCGGAACATGTCCTTCATGTTGCCGGCGATGGTGACTTCCTGGACGGGGAACTGGATTTCGCCGTTCTCCACCCAGTAACCGGCCGCACCACGGGAGTAGTCGCCGGTGACCATGTTCAGGCCGTGGCCCATCAACTCGGTCACCAACAGCCCGCGGTCCATGCGGCGCAACAGCGCCTTCTGGTCTTCCTGGCCATGGGTGACGAAGAGGTTGTGCACGCCCCCGGCGTTGGCGGTGCTGGGCAGGCCCAGCTTGCGCCCGGAGTAGGTACCGAGGATGTAGGAGACCAGTTCGCCCTTCTCCACGAACGGCTTGGCGTAGGTCGCCAGCCCGTCGTTGTCGAAAGAGGCGCTGGCCATGGCGCGGGGGATCAGCGGGCGCTCGTCGATGCTCAGCCACTCGGGGAACAGGCGCTCTCCCAGTGCACCTTCGAGGAAGGACGACTTGCGATAGAGATTGCCGCCGGAGATGGCCGACAGGAAGCTGCTGAACAGCCCGGTGGCCAGTTCCGCAGCGAACAGCACCGGCACCTCGCAGGTGGGCACCGGGCGCGCGCCCAGGCGGCTGACCGTGCGTTCCGCCGCGCGGCGGCCGATGACCTGAGCATCGGTCAGCTGGGTGCCGATGCGGTTCACGTCGTACCAGTAGTCGCGCTGCATCTGCCCTTCGCCACCGGCGATCATCACGCAGCTCAGGCTGTGCCGGCTGCTGGCGTAGCCGCCGATGAAGCCGTGGCTGTTGCCATAGACGCGGCAACCCTGGTGGGTGCTGAGGGTGGTGCCATCGGCGTTGCTGATGCGCGGGTCGGCATCGAAGGCTGCTGCCTCGCACACCAGCGCCTGCTCCACCGCCTGTTCGGGGGTGATGGCCCAGGGGTGGTAGAGATCGAGGTCCGGCAGGTCACGGGCCATCAGGCCGCGATCGGCCAGGCCGGCGCACTCGTCCTCGGAGGCGTGCTTGGCGATGGCCAGCGCGGCGGCCACCGTCTCGCGGATGGCGTCATCGCCGGTGGCCGAGGTGCTGGCCGAACCCTTGCGCTGCCCCACGTACAGGGTGATGCCGAAGCCCTGATCACGGTTGAACTCGACGGTCTCCACCTCGCGCTGGCGCACCGTGGTCGACAACCCCTGCTCCACCGAAACCGCGACCTCACAGGCCGTCGCACCCTGGCGACCGGCTTCGGCGAGGATGCGTTCGACCCGTGCCTGCAACTCGGGCAAGGCCTGCGGGCCGACCACTTCTACTTCACTCATAGCCACTCCAGTTCACAAAACCTTTTCGACGGGGCGGGCGCACCCGGCGCACCACCCCACGGACCGCACCATTGCGGCGCCAGCCGGGCCGGACAATCCCCGTCCGACTGGTTATCATGGCGGCGTTTCCCACTGGATCGCCCCCATGTCTGAATACCTCGACGACGACTTCTCCGGAGAGAAGAGCAAAACCCAGGTCAAGAAAGAGCTTCACGCCCTGCAGGACCTCGGTGAACGTCTGACCACGCTCAAACCCGATGTCCTCGCCAAGCTGCCGCTGACCGACGCGCTGCAGAAGGCCCTGCTCGAAGCGCCTAGGCACAAGGCCCACATCGCCCGCAAACGCCACCTGCAGTACATCGGCAAGCTCATGCGCGAGCAGGACATCGAGGCCATCGTCACCCTGGTCGACCAGCTCGACGCCTCCACCCGCCAGTACAACGAGCGCTTCCACAACCTGGAGCGCTGGCGCGACCGCCTCATCGGCGGGGACGACAGCACCCTGGAATCCTTCGTCGCCGAATACCCGGAGACCGACCGCCAGCACCTGCGCAGCCTGATCCGTCATGCCCAGCACGAGGCGGCCCGTAACAAACCGCCGGCCGCGGCGCGCAAGGTCTTCAAATACATCCGCGACCTGGACGAAACCCAGCGCGGGCTGCGTTAAAGGCCGCTGGAAGCTCGAAGCCGGAAAGCACACGGCTTCGAGCACCCAACGCCCCTCCTCAAGCTCCCGTACCACCCACCGTTATCGCATCGATCTTCAGTGTCGGCTGGCCCACGCCGACGGGCACCGATTGCCCATCCTTGCCGCAGGTGCCCACACCGCTGTCCAGCGCCAGGTCGTTGCCGACCATGGAAACCCGGCTCATCGCCTCGGGGCCGTTGCCGATCAGGGTCGCGCCCTTGACCGGCGCAGTGATCTTGCCGTTCTCGATCAGGTAAGCCTCGCTGGTGGAGAACACGAACTTGCCACTGGTGATGTCCACCTGGCCGCCGCCGAGGTTGGCGCAATAGATGCCGCGCTCCACCGAAGCGATGATCTCTTCCGGGTCACTCTCCCCCGCCAGCATGTAGGTGTTGGTCATGCGCGGCATCGGCAGGTGCGCGTAGGACTCGCGACGACCGTTGCCGGTGGGCGCCACGCCCATCAGGCGGGCGTTGAGCTTGTCCTGCATGTAGCCCTTGAGCACGCCGTTCTCGATCAGCGTGGTGCACTGGGTCGGGGTGCCTTCGTCGTCCAAGCTCAGCGAGCCACGGCGGCCCGCCAGGGTGCCGTCGTCGACGATGGTGCAAAGGCTGGAGGCGACCTTCTCGCCGATCCGCCCGCTGTAGGCCGAGCTGCCCTTGCGGTTGAAATCGCCTTCCAGGCCGTGGCCCACCGCTTCGTGCAGCAGCACGCCGGACCAGCCCGCGCCCATCACCACCGGCAAGGTACCCGCCGGCGCCGGAATGGCTTCCAGGTTCACCAGCGCCTGGCGCAGCGCCTCACGGGCGTAACCCATGGCGCGGTCTTCCTGGAGGAAATAGCGGTAGTCGGTCCGCCCGCCACCACCATGGCCACCGCGCTCGCGGCGACCGTTCTGTTCGACGATGACGCTGACGTTGAAACGCACCAGCGGGCGCACGTCGGCACCCAGGCTGCCATCGCTGGCGGCGACCAGGATGTGTTCCCAGACACCCGCCAGGCTTACGGTGACCTGTTTGATGCGCGGGTCCAGCGCACGGGTGGCGACGTCGATGCGCTTGAGCAGCTCGACCTTCTCGGCGCGGTCGATCACGTCCAGCGGGCTGTCCGGCGCGTAGAGCCGGGCGACGTCCGGGCTGGCGAAGGCCTGCACGCGCCCCTGCTGCCCGGCACGGGCGATGGAGCGCGCGGCACGAGCCGCCTGGCCCAGCGCATCGGCGGTGATGGCGTTGCTGTAGGCGAAGCCGGTCTTCTCGCCGGACTGCGCGCGCACACCCACGCCCTGGTCGAGGTGGAAGCTGCCGTCCTTGACGATGCCGTCCTCCAGCACCCAGGACTCGGAAACCTGGCCGTGGAAGTACAGGTCGGCGGCATCGATGCCCGGGCCGGCGACTTCGCCCAGCACGCCCGGCAACTGCTCGATGGTGAGGCCGCCGGGTGCCAGCAACTGGTCACTGACGGATAACAACAATTGGCTCATAACTTCTCCGTTCTCGCCGGCCCGGGTGCGGCCGGCGTCAAGAATCTTCTGTGTGCCGTCACCGGCATGCGCTGGCGCACCGCCAGCTGTTCGTCCGTATCGCGGCGGGCGATCAACACCGCCTCGCCGCTGGCCTGTTCGGCAATCACCCGACCCCATGGATCGACGATAGCCGAATGGCCGAAAGTCTCGCGCGGCCCCGGATGAACGCCACCCTGCCCCGCCGCCAGCACATAGCACTGGGTCTCGATGGCCCGCGCCCGCACCAGCACCTGCCAATGCGCCGCGCCGGTCACCGCGGTGAAGGCCGAGGGCGCGGTGATCAGCTCGGCACCGGCCTCACGCAACGCCCCATACAGCTCGGGGAAGCGCAGGTCATAACAAACCGTCAGGCCCAATCGGCCCACCGGCGTATCGGCGAGCACCACACGCTCGCCGAAGGCATAGTCGTCCGATTCACGGTAGCGGCCCCGGGCATCGGCCACGTCGACATCGAACAGGTGGATCTTGTCGTAGCGCGCCACCCGCTCGCCCCGCTCGTCCACCAGCAGCGAACAGGCATTGGGCTTGGCATCCGGCGCATCGTCCGGCGGCAACGGCAAGGTTCCGGCCACTACCCATAACCTGAGGTCACGGGCCACCTGTTTCAACCAGGGCAGGATCGGGCCTTCGCCAAGCGCCTCGGCACGGCCGATGGCGGCGTAGTCGCGGCGCCCCATGGCGGCGAAGTTCTCGGGCAGTACGGCGAGGCGCGCGCCGCCCTCGGCAGCGGATTCGAGCAGGCGACGAGCGGTCGCGAGATTGGCCAGGACATCGTCCTGGCTGACCATCTGGATCACCGCGAAGGTCATGGCATTCTCCACAGCGGGTATCGCCGCATGCTACTCCAGCGCGTGGCTGACGGAATCAATTGGGCTTCTCGAACGGCTTGTCGAAGCTGATCTTCGGCTCCGTCAGCGGCCCCTTCACCTCGTACTGCACGCTGGCGAAGCGCGCCACCTTGTCACCCAGCAGCTTGTCCACCACGAACAGCGCGCCACCGATGGCCGGCGCCCCGACGATCAAGGCAGCCAGCGGCAGGTTGTTGGTGACCGGCAGGGTCACCAGCAGCTTGGCATCGATGACGTCATGGGCCATGTCCAGGGTGCCTTTCAGTTCCAGGCCGCTGGAAGGGCCTTCGAGAACGATGGGCTCACGGGTGACGAAGACCCCCTCGCTGCCCACCAGCAGGCCCTTGACCCGGTCGTAGGCCAGGCCCTTGCCGAGCAGGTCGGAGAAGTCCAGGCGCAGGCGGCGGCCGATGGAGTTGAAGTTGAGCAGGCCGAACACGCGCAGGGCCTGGGCGCTGCCCTCGACCTCGACGAACTGCCCCTTGCGCAGGCTGGCATCGAGGGTACCGGAGAAGCGCTTGAGGCTGACCCAGGCCGGCGAGCCCGGCCAGCGGCCGTCGGCATCCAGGCGGAAGCGCTCGCTGGTGGCGGTGGGTGCGAACTTCCAGGCCAGCAACACATCGGCGAGGTTCTTGCCTTCGAGGCGGCCCTTGTACCAGCTGGAGCTGGCACCGGCGGCGCCTTCCCACCCGGTGGAGCCGGTGATCTTCAGCCCCTTGAGGTTGAGGTCCAGATCACTGAACAGGGTGCCCTGGGCCGTCGGCCGGGCCTTGAACGCCCAGGCACCCAGGGGCTCGTCGCCAAGCTGCACCTGGGCGATGCGCACATCCAGCGCCGGGACGGCATGGGGGTCGACATCCTTCAGCGGGTCGGGGCTGGCTTCCGCCGCCTCGTCGTCCTCCGGCGGCTTGGGCAGGCGCACCCGGGCCAGGTCGAGCACGATGGGCGCCCCCTTGGCGTCGGGCAGGCTGACGCTGCCCTGCAGCAGGTCGCTGTCGAGGTCGACCTTCCACAGGGCGTCACCCCGGGCCAGGCCGACCCGGAAGTCCTCGAGGCTCATGCCCATGCCATCGAAGTGGCCGATGCGCAGGTCGGCGCCTTGCAACAGGCCCACGGCATCACCGGCGTCCTTGGCGGCGTAGCGATCACGCACCGCCTGCCAGGCGGCCAGGTCCAGCTTAGCCAAGGTGCCGCGCACGCGAATGCCACGGTTCGACGGCATGCTGGCGCTGCCCGAGCCCAGCAGCAGCTCGCCGCGTGCCTGGGAAAAGTCCGTGGCCGGCGCCGCGACCGCCAGGTTGGCCAGGCCGCCGTAGTCCAGCCAGTAGCGCCGTTCGGGGCCGTCCAGGGTCATGCGCCACTGGCTGTCGCGCACCTCGCCGGCCGCCTTGCCGAAGGGTGCCGGCAGGTCGATGGCCGCGCCCTTGAGGCTGGAATCGATGCGCAGCTGGCTGTCCTTGCCATCCAGCACCAGCTCGAGCTTGTAGGGGAGATCACCGGAAATCGGCAGCGGCCGGGTCACCCCCAGCCAGGCGGCGACGTCCTTCACCGCGGCCTGGCCGCCGGCCTGGATGCGCGTGCGCCCCTTGCCGTTGCGCCCTTCGGCGATGGCCTTGGCGATCACCTCGCGACCGAAGGCCTTGCCCCGGATCTGCTGGGCGCTGAGGCCGCTGGCGGTGTCGAAGCGGAAGGTGCCGGCCAGGGCGCTGAGCTCCAGGCTCGGCTTGGCGAATTTCAACCGGGCATCACGGGTGGTGAGCTCGACGATGACCCGGGGTTCACCCCCGGCCTTCTCCAGGGGGATGTCCAGGTCCAGGTTGCCATCCAGGCTGCCATCGCCCTGCCAGCCGGCCATCACCTCGGCGGCCGGTGTGGGTGCCTCCTGCATGATCTTCAGGCCATCGGTGAAGCTGCTGTCCAGCTGTGCCTTGACCCGCAGGTGCGGCACCTGGCCATGCTCCACATGGGGCACATCGGCGCGGGCATCGCTGACGCGGCTGTCGAGGATGCGCCCGCTGGGCACGCGCACGCGCACGCCGCTGTCTTCGACGAACACGTCGCCACGGGCCTCGCGCAGGGCCGGCCAGCCGGGCTGATAGGCCAGTTCGGCATCGTGGACCTTGAAGAACAGGCTGATGGAGCGGGATTCCGGCGGCGAGTCGTGCTGCAACGAGCCCTGGTACTGGAAGAAGCCCTCGTCCACCACGCCACCCTTGATCGCGGTCTTCAGCCATTCGGCCAGGGCCGGGCTGAGGCCGCTGGACAGGGTCGGCAGGTACTTCTCGGTGTAGCGCGCATCGCCCTCGTGCAGGCCGACGCGCAGGTCCATGTAATCCTCCTGCGCCGGGTCGTGCAGCAGGCGGATGAGGAAGTCGCCGGCGACCTTGCCTTCATCACCGGTCACCTGCAGGTAGGGGCTGATCAGGGTGAAGCCCTGGTCATCCAGCTTCCAGGTCAGCCGCGCATGGGCCTCGTGGTAGCGCCAGGGCTTGGGGAACAGGTGATCAAGGTGCAGGGCGAAGTCGTCGGAATCCATCCGCAGCTCACCGCCGGCCAGGTCGCCGGTGATGCTGCCGCTGACGTTCTCGGCTGCCGGCGCGCCGTGCACGGCGTTGAAGGAGATGCGCTCCAGGTTGCTGCTGAAACCGATATGCCGGGCGCCCTCCACCTGGGGCCGATAAACCATCTGCAGGTTGCGCAAGGCACCCCGGGGCTTGAGGCCGCTGACCAGCTCGGCGGCCAGGTCCGGCAGCGGCACCAGGCCCTCCACCAGCGGCACCAGGGGCTGCAGGTCGAGGCGGTCGGCGGCGAGCTTCCACTCGGTTTCGCCCTGGCCATTGTCCAGCACCTGTTCGAGCTTGATGTGGGCATTGCTGTAGCGCTGCTCGCCGACGCTCACCGCCAGGGAGTCCAGCAACAGGCTCATGCCCTTGTCGTTGCGGTTGAAGTAGGCGTCCACCGCCAGGTCCTGCAGGGCCACCGGCTTGCGCTGGGCATAGCTGCCGCGCAGTTCGCCGACGTGCAAACGGGCCACGGCGCCTTGAAGGGCACCGCGCTTCCAGTCGACCCAGAGTTCGCCACCGCCCTTGAACTGTTCGATGCGCCAGTCACGGGTCAGGCTCTTCGGCAGCCAGCGCGCCCAGTCGCTCTGGGGCAGGCTGAGGTAGAGCTCGGCGTCGCTGTCCAGCACCACGTCGGGGTTGAGCCGGGTACGCAGGCGCAGGCTCAGTGGCTGGCCGTCCGGCAGGGTCAGCTGGCCGTCCAGGCGTTGCCGCGAGGCACTGCCGCCCAGGGATGTCTGTACGTAGGTGAAGGTGACCGGCTTCTGCTTCCAGGGCTCCAGGGTGACCTGGCTGTTGAGCAGGGAAATGCGTTTGACGATCCCGAGGCCATCGATCAGCTTGCGCGGGTTGAATGGCTGCTGGTCGTCACGGGCGGGCATGCCGGCCAGGGTCCACTTGCCGGCCTCGTCCTGCTGCACCTGCAGCTGCAAGCCCTCGACTTCCAGGCTGGCGATGCGCGGCGCACGGGCCAGCAGGCTGCCAAGCAGGTCGGGCACTACGCGCACCTGGTCCAGGCGCAGAACCGCGTCACCCTCCCCCAGCATCACATCATGGGCCACCAGCACCGGACCCATGCCTTGCCAGCGGCCTTCGAGGCTGCCGATCAGCAAGGGTTCGCCCAGGGCCTCGCGAGCCTTCTCCTGGACTTCGGCACGGTACTCGGCCACCAGCGGCACCAGTTGCCGTCCCAGGCTCACATAGAGCGCAGCCAGCACCAGGCCCAGTGCGCAGAGCGCCAGCAGGGTACGCAGGAAGGTGACCAACGACAGGCCCGGACGCGCCATATCAGTTCAGGCCCTCAGAGCAGCACGACATCGTACTGCTCCTGGGAATACATCCCCTCGACCTGGAACTTGATGGTGCGCCCGATGAAGGCTTCGAGGTCGGCGACGTTGCCCGACTCCTCGTCCAGCAGGCGGTCCACCACCTTCTGGTTGGCCAGCACCAGATAGCCCTCGGCCTGGTAGGCGCGGGCTTCGCGGAGGATTTCGCGGAAGATCTCGTAGCAGATGGTTTCGGCGGTCTTCAGCATGCCGCGGCCCTGGCAGCTCGGGCAGGGCTCGCAGAGGTTCTGCATCAGGCTTTCGCGGGTGCGCTTGCGGGTCATCTGCACCAGGCCGAGTTCGGTGATGCCGATGATGTTGGTCTTGGCGTGGTCCCGTTCCAGCTGCTTCTCCAGCGTCCGCAGGACCTGGCGCTGATGCTCCTCGTCCTCCATATCGATGAAGTCGATGATGATGATGCCGCCCAGGTTGCGCAGGCGCAGCTGGCGGGCGATGGCGGTGGCCGCTTCGAGGTTGGTCTTGAAGATGGTCTCTTCGAGCGTGCGGTGGCCGACGAAGGCGCCGGTGTTCACGTCGATGGTGGTCATCGCCTCGGTGGGGTCGATGATCAGGTAGCCGCCGGACTTCAGCAGCACCTTGCGCTCCAGGGCCTTCTGGATCTCGTCCTCGACGCCGTAGAGGTCGAAGATCGGGCGCTCGCCAGGGTAGTGCTCCAGGCGGTCGGCGATCTCCGGCATCAGCTCGTCGACGAACTGGGTGACCTTCTGGAAGGTCTCGCGGGAGTCGATGCGGATCTTCTCGATACGCGGGTGGACCAGGTCACGCAGGGTGCGCAGGGCCAGGCTCAGGTCTTCGTAGATCACCGAAGGCGCGGGGGCGCTCTGCATCTGCGAGGAAATCTGCTCCCACAACCGGCGCAGGTAGCGGATGTCGACGAGGATCTCCTCGGCCCGCGCACCATCGGCGGCGGTGCGCAGGATGAAGCCACCGGTTTCCACGATGCCTTCGGCGGCGACGCAATCGGCCACCACCTGCTTGAGGCGTTCGCGCTCGGCTTCGTCTTCGATCTTCAGCGAGATGCCCACATGGGCGGTACGCGGCATGTACACCAGGTAGCGCGAGGGGATCGACAGCTGGGTGGTCAGGCGCGCGCCCTTGCTGCCGATGGGGTCCTTGGTCACCTGCACCACCAGGGCCTGGCCCTCGTGGACCAGGGCGGTGATGTTCTCCACCGCACTGCCTTCGCGGTTGGAAATCTCCGAGGCATGGATGAATGCGGCGCGATCCAGGCCGATATCGACGAAGGCCGCCTGCATGCCCGGCAGCACCCGCACCACCTTGCCCTTGTAGATGTTGCCGACGATGCCACGACGCTGGGTGCGCTCTACATGCACCTCCTGCAGCACGCCGTTTTCCACCACCGCCACGCGCGATTCCATCGGCGTGATATTGATCAGAATCTCTTCGCTCATGCTGAGAACCTACCCGACGCGCTGCCAACAAGAAATGCCGAATTCGCCCAGCACGTCCGCCGTTTCCAACAACGGTAGACCCACCACGGCGGAATAACTCCCCTGAATGTTCTCGACGAACACCGCACCCAGTCCCTGAATCGCGTAGCCACCTGCCTTGTCCGTCGGCTCGCCGCTGGCCCAATAGGCCTCGCGCTCGGCCTGGGGGATGACGCGGAAGCGCACCCGACTGGTCACAAGGCGCGAGATGCAACGCCCGGGCTGGGCCACCGCCAATGCGGTCAACACCTCGTGCTCGCGGCCGGAAAGGCCCGCCAGCATCGCCAGGAAGTCGTCGCGGTCCTGGGGCTTGCCGAGGATGCGGCCATCGAGCACCACCGACGTATCGGCACCCAGCACGCAGGCATCCCCGGCGGCATCGCCCAGGGCGGCCAGGCCGGCGGCGGCCTTTTCCCGGGCCAGGCGCTCGACGTAGGCCGGGGCAGGTTCGCCGGGGCGCACGGATTCATCGATGGAAGCGGAAAGAAGCCGGAAGGGAACGCCGATCTGGGCGAGCAATTCGCGACGGCGGGGCGAGCCGGATGCCAGGTGGAGCGTGGCCATGCTGGGACTTCTCCATGTCGAGAAGGCGCGCGGCATGGCCGCGGCCTGGTCATTTGACGTTGAGGCGGCGGCTCAGGCCGCGCAAGGCGGCGAAAATCCAGGGCCAGAGCAAGGCGCTGACCAGGGCGGGCAAGAGGAACAACAAGGTCGGCGGGCGGTTGCCGGTCAGGGCGTTGAGCCACAGCTGCACCAGTTGGGCGAGGCCGAAGACCACCATCAGCACCAGACTCTGCTGCCACATGGGGAACATGCGCAAGCGCTGATGCAGGGTCAGTACGAGGAATGTGATCAGGGACAGGATCAGCGCGTTCTGCCCCAGCAGGGTGCCGTAGAGCACGTCTTCGGCAACGCCGACCAGCCAGGCGGTGGTCATGCCTACGCGGTGCGGCAGGGCCAGCGTCCAGTAGGTGAGCAGCAGGGCGGGCCACAGCGGGCGCCCCACTTCCATGAAGGTGGGCATGGGCGCAACGCTGAGCAGCAGGGCCAGCAACAGGCTGAACCAGATCACCCAGCCATTGTTCGAACGGGCGCTGACCATCAGCGGTTCTCCCGGTGGGCGGGCGGCGTAGCCGGCGTCGAGGAGGCCGCGCCAGCAGGAGTCGGGGCGGCAGGCGTGGCGGCGGCGCCTGGGGCGGCCGCACCGGCGGGCGCGGGCGTCGCAGCGGGCTTGCCGGCGGCCTCGCGATCGGCCGCTTCCTGGGCTTCGGCCGAATCGTTGGCGCGTTGTTCGGGGCTGCGGGTATCGGTGAACACCAGCAGCAGGTAGCGGCTGCGGTTCAGGGCGGCGGTGGGCACGGCACGGACGATGGCGAAAGGCTGGCCGGAGTCGTGGATGACTTCCTTGACCGTCGCCACCGGGTAGCCGGCGGGGAAGCGCTGGCCAAGGCCGGAACTCACCAGCAGGTCGCCTTCCTTGATATCCGCGGTATCGGCCACATGGCGCAGCTCCAGGCGTTCCGGATTACCGGTGCCGCTGGCGATGGCGCGCAGGCCGTTGCGGTTCACCTGAACCGGAATGCTGTGGGTGGTATCGGTGAGCAGCAGGACGCGGGCGGTGTAGGGCATGACCTCCACCACCTGGCCCATCAGGCCACGGGCGTCGAGCACTGGCTGGCCGAGGAACACGCCGTCCTTCTCGCCCTTGTCCACCAGGATGCGGTGGGTGAAGGGGTTGGGATCGACGCCGATCAGCTCGCCCACCAGCACCTTGTCGTCCACCAGGGCGGAGGAGTTGAGCAGCTCGCGCAGGCGCACGTTCTGCTCGGTCAGGGCCGCCAGCTTCTGCAGGCGACGCTGCATCAGCAGGCCTTCGGCCTTGAGCTTCTCGTTCTCGGCGATCAGGGTGCTGCGGCTGGTGAACTGGTCGCTGACACCATCCCAGAGGCGCACCGGCAAATCCGCCAGCCAATAGAAGGGCGTCAGCACGAGGCCCATCTGGCTGCGTGCTGGTTTCAGTGTGTCGAAGCGGGCATCGACCACCATCAAGGCGGCAGAAAGCACGGCGAACGCCAACAGGCGCACGCCGAGCGAAGGTCCCTTGGCGAATAGCGGTTTTATGACCCGCTCCTCAGGTGCAATGGCTCTCCAACCTTACTCGGTGGAGAGCAGGTCCATTGCGTGACGATCCATCATTTCCAGGGCGCGACCACCACCACGGGCCACGCAGGTCAGCGGGTCCTCGGCGACGATCACCGGCAGGCCGGTTTCCTGGGACAGGAGCTTGTCGAGATCGCGCAGCAGCGCGCCACCACCGGTCAGCACCAGGCCGCGCTCGGCGATGTCGGAAGCCAGCTCCGGCGGGGATTGTTCCAGGGCGCTCTTGACCGCCTGGACGATGGTCGCCAGGGATTCCTGCAGCGCTTCCAGAACCTCGTTGGAGTTCAGGGTGAAACTACGCGGTACGCCTTCGGCCAGGTTGCGGCCACGGACATCGATCTCGCGGACTTCGCCACCCGGGAAGGCGGTGCCGATTTCCTGCTTGATGCGCTCAGCGGTGGATTCACCGATCAGGCTGCCGTAGTTGCGGCGCACGTAGGTAACGATGGACTCGTCGAAACGGTCGCCGCCAACCCGTACGGATTCGGCGTAGACCACGCCGTTGAGGGAGATCAGGGCGATCTCGGTGGTGCCACCGCCGATGTCGACGACCATGGAGCCACGGGCCTCTTCGACCGGCAGGCCGGCACCGATGGCCGCGGCCATGGGTTCTTCGATCAGGAAGACTTCACGGGCGCCGGCGCCCAAGGCGGATTCGCGAATGGCGCGACGCTCGACCTGGGTGGACTTGCAGGGAACGCAGATCAGCACACGGGGGCTGGGCTGCAGGAAGCTGTTCTCGTGCACCTTGTTGATGAAGTACTGCAGCATCTTCTCGCAGACGCTGAAGTCGGCGATCACGCCGTCTTTCATCGGGCGGATGGCGGAAATGTTGCCGGGGGTACGACCGAGCATGCGCTTGGCCTCGGTACCGACGGCCACGACGCTCTTCTGGTTGCCGTGGTTACGAATGGCGACCACGGACGGCTCGTTCAGGACGATGCCGCGCTCGCGCACATAAATCAGGGTATTGGCAGTGCCCAGGTCGATCGAAAGATCGCTGGAAAACATGCCACGCAGTTTCTTGAACATGGGAGAGGGACCCTAGGCAACGCGTGGGTAAAAAAGTGCGGCAAACTCTAACAACGACAGGGATTTTGGGCAAGGCGCCGATATGTTAAATTGCCGGTTTTTCCGGGCCTCTGGGCCCATCATCGCGGCCTTTGACCGCCCGTTCGCGGTGCCGTTCCCGGCGCCCTTCCCGCACGGTCCCAAGCACTGCGCTGACCGCACCTCAGTTGGAGAACCCGATGGCGCTTGAACGCTCCGACGTGGAAAAGATCGCCCATCTCGCCCGCCTGGGCCTGAACGACGGCGATATCCCGCGTACCACCGAGACCCTCAACAACATCCTCGGCCTGATCGACGCGATGCAGGCCGTGGACACCGACGGCATCGAGCCGCTGGCCCACCCCCTCGAAGCCACCCAGCGCCTGCGCGCGGACGAAGTGACCGAGGAGAACCACCGCGACGCCTACCAGGCCATCGCGCCGGCCGTCGAGAACGGCCTCTACCTCGTGCCTAAAGTCATCGACTAAGGAAAAGGGTTACAGCATGCATCAATTGACCCTGGCCGAGATCGCCCGTGCGCTGGCCGCCAAGGAATTCTCCTCCGAGGAACTGAGCGGCGCCCTGCTGGCGCGCATCCAGGCCCTCGACCCGCAACTCAACAGCTTCGTCACCGTCACCGCCGACCAGGCGCTGGAACAGGCCCGTGCCGCCGACGCCCGTCGCGCCGCCGGCGAGAACGGCGCCCTGCTCGGCGCGCCCATCGCCCACAAGGACCTGTTCTGCACCCAGGGCGTACGCACCAGTTGCGGTTCGAAGATGCTCGACAACTTCACCGCCCCCTATGACGCCACCGTGGTCGAGAAGCTCAAGGCCGCCGGCACCGTCAGCCTCGGCAAGCTGAACATGGACGAGTTCGCCATGGGCTCCGCCAGCGAATCCAGTTACTACGGCGCGGTGAAGAACCCCTGGGCGCTCGACCGCGTGCCCGGCGGCTCCTCCGGCGGTTCCGCCGCGGCCGTCGCCGCGCGCCTGGTGCCCGGCACCACCGGTACCGACACCGGCGGCTCGATCCGCCAACCCGCGGCCTTCACCAACCTCACCGGCATCAAGCCCACCTACGGCCGCGTGTCGCGCTGGGGCATGATCGCCTACGCCTCCAGCCTCGATCAGGCCGGCCCGCTGGCCCGCACCGCCGAGGACTGCGCCCTGCTCCTGGGCGCCATGGCCGGCTTCGATCCCAAGGACAGCACCAGCGTCGACGCCCCGGTGGACGATTACCTCGCCGCCCTCGCCCAGCCCCTGGCCGGCCTGCGCATCGGCCTGCCCAAGGAATACTTCGGCAGCGGCCTCGACGCGCGCATCGGCGCCGCCGTGATGGCCGTGGTCGAAGAGCTGAAGAAGCTCGGCGCCACCGTCAAGGACGTCTCGCTGCCCAACATGCAGCACGCCATCCCCGCCTACTACGTGATCGCCCCGGCCGAGGCCAGCTCCAACCTCTCGCGCTTCGACGGCGTGCGCTTCGGCTACCGCTGCGATGCGCCCAAGGACCTCACCGACCTGTACAAGCGCTCCCGCGAGGAAGGCTTCGGCAGCGAAGTGAAGCGCCGCATCATGGTCGGCACCTACGCGCTGTCCGCCGGCTACTACGACGCCTACTACCTGAAGGCGCAGAAGATCCGTCGCCTGATCAAGAACGACTTCGTCAAAGCCTTCGAGGGCGTCGACCTGATCCTCGGCCCGACCACGCCCAACCCGGCCTGGAAACTCGGCGAGAAGAACAACGACCCGGTCGCCCAGTACCTCGAAGACATCTACACCATCACCGCCAACCTCGCCGGCCTGCCCGGCCTGTCCATGCCCGCCGGCTTCGTCGACGGCCTGCCGGTAGGCGTGCAGTTGCTCGCACCCTACTTCCAGGAAGGACGCCTGCTCAACGTGGCCCACCAGTACCAGCAGGTCACCGACTGGCACAAACAGGCCCCGGCCGGATTCTGAGGACGACACACATGCAATGGGAAACCGTGATCGGGCTGGAAATCCACGCACAGCTCAGCACCCAATCGAAGATCTTCTCCGCCAGCGCCACCACCTTCGGCGCCGAGCCCAACACCCAGGCCAGCCTGGTTGACCTCGGCATGCCCGGCGTGCTGCCGGTGCTCAATGCCGAAGCCGTGCGCATGGCCGTGAAATTCGGCCTGGCCATCGACGCCGAAATCGGCGAGCGCAACGTCTTCGCCCGCAAGAACTACTTCTACCCGGACCTGCCCAAGGGCTACCAGACCAGCCAGATGGACCTGCCCATCGTTGGCAAGGGCCACCTGGACATCACCCTGGACGACGGCACCACCCGCCGCATCGGCATCACCCGCGCGCACCTCGAAGAGGACGCCGGCAAGAGCCTGCACGAAGACTTCCACGGCATGACCGGCATCGACCTCAACCGTGCCGGCACCCCGCTGCTGGAAATCGTCTCCGAGCCGGAGATGCGCAGTGCCAAGGAAGCCGTGGCCTACGCCAAGGCCATCCACGCCCTGGTCCGCTACCTCGGCATCTGCGACGGCAACATGGCCGAAGGCTCGCTGCGCTGCGACTGCAACGTCTCGGTCCGCCCCAAGGGCCAGGTCGAGTTCGGCACCCGCCGCGAGATCAAGAACGTCAACTCGTTCAAGTTCATCGAGCGCGCCATCAACACCGAGATCGCCTGGCAGATCGACGAGCTGGAATCCGGCCGCAAGATCGTCCAGGAAACCGTGCTCTACGACGTGGCGGCCAACGAAACCCGCTCCATGCGCAGCAAGGAAGAAGCCAACGACTACCGTTACTTCCCCTGCCCGGACCTGCTGCCGGTGGTGATCGAGAAGAGCTTCCTCGACGAAGTGCGCGCCCAGCTGCCGGAGTTGCCGGTGCAGAAGCGCGAGCGTTTCGAGAGCCACTTCGGCCTCTCCGCCTACGACGCCAGCGTGCTCTCCGCCAGCCGCGAGATGGCCGACTACTTCGAAGCCGTGCAACGCACCTGTGGCGACGCCAAGCTGGCCGCCAACTGGGTGATGGGCGAGCTTTCCAGCCTGCTCAACAAGGACGGCCTGGAGATCGAGCAATCGCCGGTGTCCGCCGAGTACCTGGGCACCATGATCCTGCGCCTGAAGGACGGCACCATCAACGGCAAGGCCGCGAAGACCGTGTTCGCCGCCATGGCCGAAGGTGAAGGCTCCCCCGACGCCATCATCAAGGCCCGCGACCTGGTGCAGAACACCGACAGCGGCGCCGTGGAGACGCTGCTCGACGAGGTGCTCGCCGCCAACGCCGAACAGGTCGAGCAGTACCGCGCCAGCGACGAAGCCAAGCGCGGCAAGATGTTCGGCTTCTTCGTCGGCCAGGCCATGAAAGCAGCCAAGGGCAAGGCCAACCCGGCCCAAGTGAACGAACTGCTGAAGAAGAAACTCGAAGGCTGAGCCTGCTGAACCGGTGGGCCCCGCACGGGGCCCACCGGACAGTGACAGGGCACAAGAACGTTTCGCCTCCATCAGGTGACGCCATGCAGCGACTGCTCTGCCTTCTCGCTTTCTCCGGCCTGTTGACCGGCTGCTCCTACATCCCCTTCGAACGCGACAGCGAAACCCCGGGCGACTACCGCGCCGAGGGCCGCGCCTCCTTCTATGGCGCCCGCCACCACGGCCAGAAGACCGCCAGCGGCGAACGCTTCGACCAGAACGCCCTGACCGCCGCCCACCGCACCCTGCCCTTCGGCACCCGGGTCAAGGTCACCAACCTCGACAACGACCGCAGCGTGGTACTGCGCATCAACGATCGCGGCCCCTATGCCCGCACGCGGATCATCGACGTCTCGAAAAAGGCCGCCGAAGAGCTGGGCATGATCCGCTCGGGCGTGGTGCCGGTGCGCGTCGAAAGCCTCAGATGAACCCAAGCAGGAAACCGCTATGAGCGAAACACGCAAACCCGGCGTCCAGGTCCGCCGCGAAGTCATGGGCGACACCTTCGTCGACCGCGCCCTGGGCAATGCCACCGAATTCACCCAGCCGCTGCAGGAGTTCGTCAACGAACACGCCTGGGGCGGCGTCTGGAACCGTGAAGGCCTGGACCGCAAGACCCGCAGCCTGATCACCCTCGCCGCCCTCACCGCCCTGAAATGCCCCCAGGAGCTCAAGGGCCACGTGCGCGGCGCGCTGAACAACGGCTGCACCGTGGAAGAAATCCGCGAAGCGCTGCTGCACTGCGCCGTCTACGCCGGCGTCCCCGCCGCCATCGACGCCTTCCGCGCCGCCCAGGAAATCATCGACACCTGGCAGGCCGAGCAGAAGGCCTGATTAGCGCCTGTAGGTTGGCGCCGAGCGCAGCGAGGCCCAACGATGCGCGGCTCGAGGTCGCTGCGCGGGACTGTGGGAGATTCATTCGCGAAGAGGGCCAACTCGGGCGGCGTTCCGCGAGCTACGCGCCATGCCCGCCTCCGCCTGGTGGAGGTAAAAAGCGACCTCCACCAAGCAACGGTGATGTCCGAGCGACGCGGGCATGGGTAGGGGCGAATTCATTGGCTCTGTCTGCGTAAGTGTTGCTAGAGGATTTGAGTCCAGCTGATTGCCGAGCTCTGCTGATGTTTCTGGTTTCGCCCACCCGGGCGAGTCCCTTTTCTCAGTCGCTGGAACGCCAGCCCGGTGAAAAGGAATCAAAAAACTTGCCCCATCATCCGGCCCGACTGCGTCGGGTTCCCTCACTCCATCGCCGTTACTCGCTACGCTCGCCCTTCGGGTCGCACTGAAGTGCGTTCGCCGCAAGCGTCGTCTGGGGGCCGGCGCGATGGGCCATCCATGGCCTGGCGCGCCGGGGCCGGCGCGATGGGCCATCCATGGCCTGGCGCGCCTCTCGCGGCATCCATGCCGCTCGTCCCCCGGCGCAACGACTGCGTTCGGCCTCCTGGAGGGGCGTTGGCGGCTGCTCCAACTTTCTTCGTCCAGCGCATCACCACAGGTGCGCACGGGCTTTCGTAGGATGGTGTAGAGCGAAGCGAAACCCATGCGGTGGAGGTAGCGCAAACCCTCGGGCGCCCGGAAAGGGCCGTGCTTGAGCGCCTGCGTTAAAATCACAACAGCTAACGCAGACAGAGCCAATGAATTCGCCCCTACGGAATGCGACCCGGGCACCTGAAAATCTGCCCATGTGCCCTGAGCCGATCCGACCCTCCCACCCCGCTCCGGCGCTGCAACTTCGCCGTCACAATCATCTGCTCTGCTGGCCCGGTCGAACCTCCCGGACAGCGCCATGACCTCCCTGCTCAAGCTGCATCGCCTCAAGCTCACCGCGCTGTTCCTGGCGGCCAATATCGGTCTGCTGCTGCACCTGGCGGTGGGCGACCTGAAGGCGACGTCGGAGTGGGTCTGGCTGGACATCCTCGGCGAGGGTGGCTCGGCGCTGCTGGCCCTGGTGTGGATCGGCCTGGTGCTGAAAAGCCGGCCCGCCGGGCGGGTCACCAACCTGCTGGTGCTGGGGCTGGCCGGGGTGTTCTTTTCCTGGTGGATCGACAGCCTCGACGAATTCATCCGCATGCCCGACACGGTGCACTGGGACCACTGGCTGGAGTCGGTGCCCATGCCCATCGGCCTGGTGCTGCTGACCCTGGGCATCTACCACTGGCACCGCGAGCAGTTGGCCATCAGCGCGCAGATGGAGAAGCGCGAGCGGCTGTTCCGCGAGCACCGCCAGTTCGACACGCTCACCCCGCTGGGCGACGCCGACTACCTGCGCCGCCAGCTGGAGCTGGGCCTGGGCGAAGCCGCCGCGAACGGCCAGCCGCTGTCGCTGGTGATCCTCGACATCGATGACTTCAGCAAGGTCAACGACCGCTTCGGCCACGCCGAGGGCGACCACCTGCTGCTGGCCCTGACGCAGTTGCTGCTGCTCAACCTGCGCCGCCAGGACCTGCTCTGCCGCCTGGCCGGCGACCGCTTCGTGGTGCTGCTGCCGAACACCGGCGAGCGCCAGGCGCACCAGTTGGCCACGGAGCTGGGCGAGGCGGTGGCGCACTTCGCCCACCGCACCCGCCAGCACGGCGAGCGCCTGCAACTGCGCGCCAGCACAGCGGTGGCGATGGCCCTGGACGAGAGCCCCGAGGCGCTGCTGCAACGGCTCAACCTGGCCCTGGCAAAGGCCCGCTCGCCGCGCCTGGCCCACAGTGCCTGAGGTGCGCGATGACCATCAGGGGTGACTGGTACGAGTGCGACAGCCGCTTCATTCCGGCCCATGGCCAGCCGGCGGTGCTGATCGACCTGGCGCTCTCGCGGGGGATCGACAGCCACCGCCTGCTGCGGGGGACCGGCCTGTTCTACGAGGACATCCTCGCCGGCGGCCAGCTCGTCAGCCCGCAGCAGTTCCTCGGGCTGATTGGCAATGCCCGGCGTCTGCTGGCCGCTGATGACACGGCCTTTCTCTTCGGCCAGCGGCTGCTGCCCGGCCACTACGGCGCCGCCAGCCACACCCTGCTGCATGCCGAGCACCTGCAGGATGCGCTGGGGCAGCTAATCCGCCAGCGCGCGCTGCTGACGCCGTTGCTGGCGCCCCGGCTGGTGCTGGACGAGCAGGACGCCTGGCTTTACTGGGTGGACGCCTGCGGGGCGGGGGAACACCGCCGCTTCTTGCTGGAGGCGAGCATGGCGGCAGTGGCAGCGCTGTGCCGGCGCCTGGGCGGGGAGCGGCTGCCGTGGCGCTACCACTTCGCCCATGGCCAGCCGCGCTGCATCGAGCAGTACTGGGTGCACCTGGGGGACGAGGTGCGCTTCGACCAGCACGTGGATGCCATGCAGGTGCCGCGCGCCTGGCTGACCCGGGCGCTGCCGGAGGCGTCGCAGACCGCCGGCCAGGTCGCACGCCAGGAATGCGCGCGCCACCTGGCGGCGCTGGGCCATCGCGCCAGCCTGCTGGACCGGCTCTACGGCTGGCTGCTGGAGCGGGTGCGCGAGGCGCCGGTGCTGGAGGACGCGGCCCTGGCCTTCGCCATGAGCCCGGCCACCTTCAAGCGCAAGCTGGCCAAGCACGGCACGCATTACCAGGAGCAGCGCGACCTGGTGCGCAAGCACGTGGCGCTGTACCTCTACCGCATCAAGGGCTACTGCAACGACGAGGTGGCGGCGTACCTGCACTTCCACGACAGCACCAACTTCCGCCGCTCGCTCAGGCGCTGGACGGGGCTCTCCCCCAGCGCGCTGCGCCAGCTCTTCGGGGCCTGAACCGCGCTACTCGTAGAACAGGGTGAGGGTGGCGGTGGTCAGCACCTGCCCCGGCCTGACCGTGGGCTCGAGCTGGTAATAGCGCGCGATCAGCGAAATCATGCTGGGGCCGCCAGTTGCGCCGGTATTCAGGTGCTCGTTCCTGGCGCCCAGCGCCAGGGGCGTCCCACCATTGCCCTTGAGCAATTGCACGCCGATGCCCTGGGCCATGTTCGGGCCTATCACGTTCTTGAGCACCGAGCCGGCTTCATGCAGCCCGTCCACACGGTAGGAGATGCGGATATCAGGGTCGCAATCGAGATTCAGGCTGAAGGCCTTCTCCCGGGCCGCGCTGCCGACCCCATTGAAATGATGCAGGTTGGCGATCGGCAACTTCACCGTGGTGTCAGGGGTGCGCAGGCTGCAGCCCTTCTTGGTGAAAACCAGCTGGGTGGGCGAGAAGGTCAGCTCGTTGTCGTAATAGATCCTCACGGGATTGACGTGCAGCGCCCCTGAGCTGGGGTTGTCGTTGGTCTTGACCAGTTGGACCCAGAAGCGCTGGGCAGGCGCGTAGTGGTTGCGCGGGATCTCCCTGCGAGGGCGGCTGCCGTGCATGATTTCCCCGCCCCCAATGCTGGCGGGCAGGTTGTTCGAGTTCTGTGCCCAGCCGACCCTCACCCCGATGCCTTCCAGGCTGGTGGCATAAACCCCGCTGAGACCCGACACCGCCGCGGGCGAACTGATGAAGCCCGTACTGACGTGGTGAGAGCCGAGCTCCATGCACCTTACATAGGCGTCGCCCGTACCGATCCAGCCGTGGGTATCGAAAATGACTCCGCCGACGGGGATATCGCGAGGTGCGCTGATGGATGCCGGGAACGCTTGCACCGATTTACGCCCCGTATCCAGAGCGCATGCACGGGCATGGCTCCAGGAGGCCAGAAGCAAGACCGCAAGAACCCAATACATATGTCGGGACAAGATTCGCCACCCATCGTCTGTTGACTGAAGGCGGCATGCTAACGATGGAGAGAAAGGCGCCCAGCCAGCAGGGCCCTCCACACGCTGTAGGCCGTTCCTGAGCGCGACGAAATGACGATCGACTTCGTCTTCGGGGCGCCATCCGGTAGCCTTGCTCCAGCTTCCCCTCGCACGAGCCCGACATGCCCGAAAGCCACTTCCCCCTCGACGAAACCGACCGCCAGTTGATCGCCGCCCTGCAGATCAACGCCCGGGAAAGCGTCGCCACCCTCGCCCGTCGCCTGGGCATAGCGCGCACCACGGTGAACTCGCGCCTGGCACGCCTGGAGCGCAGCGGGGTAATCAGCGGCTATGGGGTCCGCCTGGGCCAGCGGGTGGCGGAGGGGGGGCTGCAGGCCTATGTGGGCATCACCGTGCGGCCGCGCAGCGGCAAGGACGTGCTGCGCCGGCTGACCGGCATGGCCGAGGTGCAGTTGCTGTGCACCGTGAGCGGGGAGTTCGACTACGTGGCCTGGCTGCGGGCCGAGTCACCGGAGCGGCTCGACCTGCTGCTGGACGAGATCGGCAATGTCGAGGGCGTGGAACGTACCACCACCTCGATCATCCTCAGTTGCAAGATCGACCGGGGCCAGCCATTGCCGGGCCCGGCCTGAGCGATCAGCGGTAGAACAGGGTCAGCGTGGCCATGGCGACCACCTGGCCGGGAGTCACCTGCTCCGCGACCTGGCGGTAGCGGGCCATCAGTGGTATCCGCACCCTCTTTTCGCCCATCGCGCTGCGCCCGAGCGGGTACTCGCTGCCGAGCGACAGCGGGAGGCCCTGCAAGTCGGTCAACTGCACCCCTACGCCACGTGCCATGGCGAGTCCCGCACTGTTCTTCAGGGTCGACGCATCATGGTTCAAGCCATCGAGACGGTAGGCGATGTCGAGATCGGGATCGCATTCCAGGGCGATGCTGACGTCGAGCGGCCAGGCAGTGCTGCCGATGCCGGAAAAATCCTTGAGCCAGGTCTTGTGCAGGGTGCGGGTGAGGGCAGTGCCTTCGACCAGCCGGCAACTGCGAGCCTGGAAGGCGATGGCGATGGCGGGGAAACGCAGGGAGTTGGTGCGCTCGTCGTGGTAATGCACTTCCACTGCCGGGATGCTGTAGGTGCCACTGGAAATCGGCCCGGTCTTCACCAATTGGATCCACCAGTTGCTCGCGGGGGTGTAGTGCCCCCAGGCCAGCGCATCCGTCTTGCGCGGCGAGTTCATGAACTCACCGCCGCTCATCTGCGCCGGCAGCGTCGTTGCGTTCCGCGACCAGGCCACGCGGATGCCGATGCCCGGCACGCCGCTGGGGTAGACGTTCGCATGCCCCGCAACGCTCGCCCCACTGGTAAAGCCGCGGCGCAGCCAGAGGTCGCCGTGCTGCAGGAACCCGCCGCAGTTGACGTCCGCCTTGCCGCCCTGGATCCAGCGCTGGGTATCGAACAGCACGAGGCCGTTCGCCGCGTCGCGCGGCACCACCAGTTCCGTTGGCAGGGGCGCCGTGGTCGGCGGCGCCTCGGCAGTCCTCTTGCAATAGGCCGTGACCGCCCAGGCAGGCTGCTGGCTGATCACCAGTATCGAGAAGAAGAGAATGAATGAACGAACGAGCCCAGCGTGCATGAGGCATCTCCCGGTGTTTCGGTTTCGAAGGCTCAGATGATCGCCGATCGATATCTTCGCCCGGCCCGCGCGCGTCTTGCCGTGTTGGAAGACTTGTCTCTACGCGTAGATGAATATTCCTTGGCTGCCTGGCTGGGCGGGATAGCATTTCGTCATATCGCCATGAATGGTCGTCGTTTAGCTATAAAAACTGGCTTAGTGACGACACAAAACGTCTTATGGACGAAAATAAGCCTCCCTAGAATGACGCCAACGCTGCCCAGACAGCCCTCTCATTCTTCAGGTCGCCATGCACACCACCAATCGCCACCCCGCCGACGGCAAGAAGCCGATCACCATCTTCGGCCCCGACTTCCCCTTCGCCTTCGATGACTGGATCGAGCACCCCGCCGGCCTGGGCAGCATCCCCACCGAGCGCCAGGGCGAGGAAGTGGCCATCGTCGGCGCGGGCATCGCCGGGCTGGTGGCGGCCTACGAGCTGATGAAGCTGGGCCTCAAGCCCGTGGTCTACGAGGCCTCGAAAATGGGTGGCCGCCTGCGCTCGCAGAGCTTCGAAGGCACCGAGGGGATCATCGCGGAGCTGGGCGGCATGCGCTTCCCGGTGTCGTCCACGGCCTTCTACCACTACGTCGACAAGCTCGGCCTGGAGACCCGCCCCTTCCCCAACCCGCTGACGCCGGCTTCCGGCAGCACGGTGATCGACCTCGAAGGCAAGACCTACTACGCCGAGAAGATGGCCGACCTGCCGGCGCTGTTCCGCGAGGTGGCCGACGCCTGGGCCGACGCCCTGGAAGACGGCGCGCAGTTCGGCGAGATCCAGCAGGCCATCCGCGACCGCGACACCAAACGCCTGAAGGAACTGTGGAACAGCCTGGTGCCGCTCTGGGACGACCGCACCTTCTACGACTTCGTCGCCACCTCCAAGGCCTTCGCCAAGCTGTCGTTCCACCACCGCGAAGTGTTCGGCCAGGTGGGCTTCGGCACCGGCGGCTGGGACTCGGACTTCCCCAACTCCATGCTGGAGATCTTCCGCGTGGTGATGACCAACTGCGACGACCACCAGCATCTGGTGGTGGGCGGTGTGCAGCAGGTGCCGCTGGGCATCTGGCGCCACGTGCCGGAGCGCATGGCCCACTGGCCGGCGGGCACCAGCCTGGCGTCCCTGCACAATGGCGCGCCGCGCCCGGGGGTGAAGCGCATCGCCCGCGCCGCCGATGGCCAGTTGGCGGTGACCGACGCCTGGGGCGACACCCGCCACTACGCGGCGGTACTGACCACCTGCCAGAGCTGGCTGCTGACCACCCAGATCGAATGCGAGGAGTCGCTGTTCTCGCAGAAGATGTGGATGGCCCTGGACCGCACCCGCTACATGCAGTCGTCGAAGACCTTCGTGATGGTCGACCGCCCCTTCTGGAAGGACAAGGACCCGGTCACCGGCCGCGACACCATGAGCATGACGCTCACCGACCGCCTCACCCGCGGCACCTACCTGTTCGACAACGGCGACGACAAGCCGGGGGTGATCTGCCTCTCCTACTCCTGGATGAGCGACGCCCTGAAGATGCTGCCGCAACCCATCGAGAAGCGGGTGAAGCTGGCGCTGGACGCGCTAAAGAAGATCTACCCGGACGTGGACATCGCCAGCCACATCATCGGCGACCCGATCACCGTTTCCTGGGAGGCCGACCCGCACTTCCTCGGCGCCTTCAAGGGCGCGCTGCCGGGCCACTACCGCTACAACCAGCGCATGTACGCGCACTTCATGCAGGACGACATGCCCGCCGAGCACAAGGGCATGTTCATCGCCGGTGACGACGTGTCCTGGACCCCGGCCTGGGTGGAGGGCGCGGTGCAGACCTCGCTCAACGCCGTGTGGGGGATCATGAAGCACTACGGCGGCGCCACCCACGCCGCCAACCCCGGCCCGGGCGATGTGTTCGCCGAACTCGGCCCCATCGCCCTGCCGGAATGACCAGGAGAGACGCCATGCGCATCGCCCTCTACCAGTGCCCGCCCCTGCCGCTGGACCCAGAGGCGAACCTCGCCCGCCTGCACCGCCAGGCCACCGAGGCGGCGCGGCGCGGCGCCCGCCTGCTGGTGGGCCCGGAGATGTACCTGAGCGGCTACAACATCGGCCGCGAGGCGGCGCAGGAACTGGCCCAGCCCAGCGATGGCCCCTGGGCGCAGCGCATCGCCGCCATCGCCCGCGAGCAGGGCATCACCATTCTCTATGGCTACCCGGAACGGGGCGCGGACGGCGCCCTGTTCAACTCGGCGCAACTGATCGACGCGCGGGGCGAGCGCCTGGGCAACTACCGCAAGACCCACCTGTTCGGCGAGCTGGACCGGGGCATGTTCAGCCCGGGCGAAGCGCCCTGCCCGATCATCGAGCTGGAAGGCTGGAAGCTCGGCGTGCTGATCTGCTACGACGTGGAGTTCCCCGAGAACGTGCGGCGCCTGGCCCAGGCCGGTGCCGAGCTGGTGCTGGTGCCTACTGCCAACATGGTGCCGTACGACTTCGTCTGCGACGTGCTGGTGCGCACCCGCGCCTACGAGAGCCAGTGCTACCTGGCCTACGCCAACTACTGCGGCGCCGAGGGTGCCATCCGCTACTGCGGCCTCTCCAGCCTCAACGGCCCCGACGGCGAACAGACCGCCCGCGCCGGCCGCGACGAAACCCTGCTGCTGGCCGATATCGCCCACGAAGCCCTGGAAACCTCCCGCGCCGCCATCACCTACCTGCACGACCGCCGGCCGGAGCTGTACCGGCCGTAGGTCGGCGCCGAGCCCTGCTGCTCGGCAATCAACCACCCAACGAAGCGTTGCGTAGTGCAAGGCGCGCAGCCATGTACACACACCTTATCCACAGCCCCATCCACGGTTTCCGGGGACAGGTAGGGCGGGTGAAACCCGCGTGGCTTGGTTCTCGGACCGTCGGGTTGCACCCGACCGACAACCCCCCACCGCCCGTAGGTTGGCGCCGAGCGCAACGAGGCCCAACGCAACCATGGCGACCCCGCTTGCTCGGAAATCGATCACCCGACGAAGCGCTGTGCAGTGCAAGGCGCGCAGCCGTGTACACACAGCTTATCCACAGCCCCATCCACGGTTTTCGGGGACAGCACTCCGTAGGAGCGAGCTCTGTTCGCGAAGCCAATCATCGCCCTGAATGAAAAACCGCCCGGGGCAAAGGGCAGGGCCGCCGGGCGGTTGAGAAAACAGACTCGAGGGGAAAGGGTCAGGTCAGCACGGCGTGGGGACCGGTGAGGTAGTCGAGCAGGCGGAACAGCGTCGGCGTCAGGGCGCTGCAATGGGGGTAACCGTCACGGATGGCTCCGGCGCTTTCCACCGAGCCGGCGAGCGCCAGGTCTTCGGGGCAGGCTTCGAGCAGCGCGTGGATGCTTTCGGGGGTGCTTTCCAGGTGGCATTGCAGGCCGATGGCGCGCTCCTGCCAGACGAAGCCCTGGTTGGCGCAGGCGGCCGAGCCATAGAGCGGGATGGAGCCGGCCGGCAGGTCGAAGGTCTCGCCGTGCCAATGCATGGCCATCAGGCGCTGCGGCAGCATGCGGCCCAGGGGCGAGTGTTCGGCCAGGGCGTGCTTCTCCATGGGCCACCAGCCGATCTCGGCTTCGCCCGGGTGCACCTGCGCTCCCAGGGCTTCGGCCAGCAACTGGGCGCCCAGGCAAATACCCAGCACCCGCTTGCCGCCCTCGAGCGCCGCGCGGATCAGCGCCTTCTCGCCGACCAGCCAGGGCAGCACGGCTTCGTCGTGGACGCTCATCGGGCCGCCCATGACGATCAGCAGCTCGAAGTCATCCAGCTGCGGCAGCGGGCAGCCGGCATAGAGGTCGTGCACCCGCACCTGGGCGGAACGCAGGTCGAGCCATTGGGCGATGCGGCCGATGCCCTCGAAGGGCACGTGCTGGAGGATGGCGACGCGCATATCAGGCGGGCTCCTTGTGTTTGCCCTTGGCCAGGGCGAAGGCGCGGTTGAGGCGCTTGAGCATTTCATCGACGTTGGCGTGGCTGACCGTGAGCGCCGGGGAGAAGCGCAGGCAGTCGCTGGCCAGGCCGTTGATCAGCAGGCCCTCCCCCAGCGCGGCGCGGACCACGGCATCGGCGCGCTGCTCGATCAGCGGCATGCCGATCAGCAGGCCATGACCGCGCAAGGGGCCGTGGCCATGACGGCGGGCCACGCGGGCCAGGCCTTCGCGCAGGTGCTGGGCGACCTCGCGCACCTGTTCGAGGAAGCCCGGCTCCAGCACGGTGTTGAGCACGGCGAGGCCGGCGGCGGTCATCAGCGCGTTGCCGTGGTAGGTGCCGCCTTGCTCGCCCGGTTCGAAGCAGCAGGCGTTGCCCCGGGCCAGCAGCGCGGCCAGGGGCACACCGCCACCCAGGCCCTTGCCGAGGGTGATGATGTCGGCGCGCACGCCGTAGAGGTCTTCGGCCAGCAAGGCGCCACAACGGCCGACGCCGGTCTGCACTTCGTCGAGGATCAGCAGCACGCCGCGCTCGCGGCACAGGCGCTCGGCGCCCTGCAGGTATTCGAGGGTGGCGGGAATGACCCCGGCCTCGCCCTGCACCGGCTCCAGCATCACCGCCACCGTGCTGTCGTCGACGGCCGCGCGCAGGGCGTCGAGATCGTTGAACGGCACCTTGGTGAAGCCGGGCACCTTGGGCTCGAACATATCCTGGAAGGCCGGTTTGCCGGACGCGGACATGGTGGCGAGGGTGCGGCCGTGGAAGCTGTTGCAGGCGGTGACGATGCCGTAGGCGCCGCCCCGGTGCAGCTGGCCCCATTTGCGCGCGAGCTTGATCGCGCCCTCGTTGGCTTCGGCGCCACTGTTGAGGAAGTAGACCTGGTCGCTGCCGCTGGCCTGGCACAGGCGCGAGGCGAGCTTGAGCATGCCGCGGTTGTAGAAGGCGGGACCCGGGTTGATCAGGGCCTCAGCCTGGCGCTTGAGCGCCTCCACCACCACGCCGGGGCTGTGGCCGAGGCTGTTGACCGCCCAGCCCTGGGTGAAGTCCAGGTAGGCGCGGCCGTCGGCATCCCACAACCAGGAGCCCTGGCCCCGCACGAAGACCTGGGAGGGGCGCTCGACGGTGCGCATCAGGCGCAGGCCGGCCAGGGGGTCACGCATGTTCGGGCACCTCTTCGTGGCGGTATTCGATGCCCAGCAGGCGCAAGCCCTCCGGGCCCTGTTCGAGGATGCGACGCAGCTCGCGGCGACGACGGATGCGCAGGGCGAAGCCTTCGGCGGCGGGGAAGCGCTCGCGCAGCAGGGCGGTCATTTCGACGTAGCGCGCCTGGCTGACCTCCAGGTTGGCGAACAGCACGCCGTTCCGTTCCAGGGTGATCTGGTAGTCGCTCATGCGCGCATCCCCTCCAGCGGCAAGCCGTGCAGGCGTGCGTTCCAGTCCTCGACCTGGCCACTGTCCAGGCGGCGGGCGGCCCCATCGCGCCAGCGGCCACTGAGGGCTTCGCACTGCTGCAGTTGCCGCAGCCCTTCGTGCTCCAGCGGGGTGTGGAAATAGGCACGCACCGCCTGGGCGACGCTGAGCTCGGGATAGCGGCGTTCCTGCAGTTCGAGGCGGTCCTCCCGGCTGACGAAGCCGGGGCGCAGCACCCGGTAGAACCAGCCGCAACGGCCCGTGTCCTGGACGAAGCGCGGCAGCTCCTCGATGCCCCAGCGGCGGCTCAGGCGGTAGCAGGGCGAGCGCGGCTGGCTGACCTGTACCAGCGCCTGGCCCCAGCGGAACACGTCGCCGATGCACACCTGCTCTTCGGTCAGCCCGTAGGTGGAGATGTTTTCGCCGAAGGACGGCGCCTTCCAGGCGAGGTGGCGGTAGTGCTTGCGCCAGAAGCGGTAGTGCTCGGCCGGGTAGTGGTGCAGCGCGCGCTCGGGGCCGCCGTGGAAGCGCGGGTCGCCCTGCTCGTCGCTGCCCAGCCCCTGGGGCCAGAGCCAGAGGCGGTGGTCCACTTCGCGCTTGTCGATTGCGCTGCTGAGGCCACCGCCGATATCTTCGGCTTTACCTATGAAAATCGCTTTTACTTCTACGCCCTGCATCACCCGCTCCAGCGCTTGAAACAGCATTTATGCTGGTTAGACTAGGGCGTTGCCGCTGCGCATGACATTTCGTTTTTTCAGCTTCATTGATAAGAAAGGCTTATGGATTTTCGTCAGCTTCGCTACTTCGTCGCACTCTATGAGGAAGGCCATGTGGGCCGCGCCGCCGAGCGCCTGAGCATCTCCCAGCCGGCGCTGTCGCAGCAGGTCCGCCAGTTGGAACAGGGGCTGGACGTGAGCCTGTTCCAGCGCACCGGCAAGCGCCTGCTGCCGACCCTGGCCGCGCACACGCTGTACAACCATGCGCTGCCCCTGCTGGACGGCATGGAACGAGCGCGGGAGGCATTGCGCAATTTCCGTGGCCAATCGCCCCGCAGCCTGGCCATCGGCGTACTGCAGACGGTGAACGCGAGCCTGGTGCCGCTGCTGCTGGAACGCCTGCGTGAGGCCCAGCCGCACCTGGTGGTGCAGATCTACGAATTGTCGGGGCTGGATATCGAGCGGCGGCTGCTGACCGGCAACCTGGATATCGGCATCGGCTTCCTGCCGCCGCGCCAGCCCGGGCTGCACAGCCAGCTGCTGTACGAGGACGAGTTGCAGCTGGTGATCCCCGAGGAGCACCCGCTGAAGGAGTTCCGCAAGGTGTCCCTGGCCCAGGCGGCCGAGCTGCCGATGCTGTTGCTGGGCGAGGAGTTCCGCGTGCGGCAGATCTGGCAGGAGCAGTTGGCGCTGATCGGCCGACGCCCCCAGGTGCAGGCGGAGCTGAACCATATGGCCGGCATCCTCGACAGCCTGCCGCACACCCGCCTGGCCACGGTGCTGCCCGGCCGGGCGCGGCAGCTGCACGCCAACCAGGCGCTGTTGTGGAAACCCTTGAGCGAACCGCGGGTGCCGTTGAAGGTGGGGCTGGTGTTCCGCGATGCCCAGCGCCAGCAGGCGACGCTGGAGCTGCTGCAGGCGCTGCTGGAGAAGCTGGTGACGCCGACTGCGTGAAACCTGGGCCAGAAAAAGAAAAACCCCGCCGAAGCGAGGTTTTTGCAGACTTGTATCCCTGACATCCCTGATCTACCCACCATCCTGGCGGAAATCCGGCGTAGTCCCTGTTATTCAGTGCGCTTCCTGCGCTACGTCCCTATGGAGCAAAGATTAGTCCTGTACCCATGTAGGCGGAAGCAGCTAAAACCTTCAGGCAATGTAAGCATTAACTTACAAATCAGTGGATTGGCGATTTGATCACAAAATGCCATCAGTTCGATAAAACCCCCATTCCAGAGGTGCTACCGCTACCGAGCAAGCGATCGGTAGGTTTTGTCTTCAGAATAGTCGCTTGATAGACTCCGCATTGTCCTACAAGAACGAAGTAGCCAGCCTTTTCCGGCGGTCTTACAGGGTCATGACCATGCGCGTAGTAACGATTGCGCTTTTCTGCCTCGCTCCCTGCATCCCCCTTTCCGCCCTGGCCGGCGGCCAGACACGGCTCCCCGACCCGAAGGCGGCCGTGACCCAGGCCTTCTGGCAGCAGCTCTACCCTGGCGCGGGCACCACGCTCTATTGCGGCAAGGCCTTCAACGGCGAGAGCGGGCTGCTGGCGGCGAGCCCCGTCTACCCCATCAAGCAGATCAAGAGCGCGTTGCGCTGCGTCACCGATAGCCAGTGCAAGACCGCCAACCCGCAGTACTCCTTCATGCTCGCCGACCTGCACAACCTCTACCCGGAGCTGGCGCGGGTCGAGCTGGCGCGGCGCAACGCGCTGTTCGGCATGGTGGGCGATGTGCCGAGCAAGTTCGGCGCCGACTGCGACCTCAAGGCCAGCTTCCAGTTGGTGGAGCCCCGCGATGTCGCCAAGGGCAACGTGGCCCGGGCGATCTTCTACATGCACATCGAATACGGCCTGCCCATCGTCGGCCAAGTGCAGATGTTCAAGGAATGGCACCGCCTGGACCCGGTAGACGCCGAGGAGCGCGCACGCAACGAGCAGATCGCCGGCCTCCAGGGCACGCGCAATCGCTTCATCGACGACCCGGGCCTGGTGGACAAGCTGATTGCGGATTGAAGGGGCGCAACCAGGCTTCGGAGCCTGCAGCCGCCGCTCACTCCGAACGTAGGGTGTGCTGCGCGCACCTGGGACTCGCCGGAAGCACCGAGCGGCGGTGCGCACACGGCACACCCTACGGCACGAGCTCATCCTGTCAGTCCTCGGCGCGAACCGTCACAGGCACAGAGCCGATGACTCATGACCACGTCCTGAAGACGCGGTTTCCCACGTTCAAATGAAAAAGCCCCGCATCGGCGGGGCTTTTTCGTTTGCGGGGGCCGCTTAGAACTGGGCGGCGTCCAGCAGGTACAGCGACTCACTACCGGCTTTCACCGAGGCGGTCAGGGAGTGGATGCGCGGCAGCAGGCGGGCGAAGTAGAAACGCGCGGTGCCCAGCTTGCTGGCGTAGAACTCGTCCTGGCCTTCCTTGCCCAGCGAGGCCTTGGCCATCAGTGCCCACATGTAGGCATAGGCGGTGTAGCCGAAGGCGTGCAGGTACTCGACCGACGCGGCGCCGATCTCGTTGGGGTTGGACTTGGCGCTTTCCAGCAGCCAGGCGGTGAGGTCGTCGAGGTTGGCGACCGCAGCGTTCAGCGGCTCGACGAACTCGGCCAGGTCAGCGGAGGCGCTGCCGGTGAAGGCCTTGATCTCATCGGAGAAGTGCTTGTAGAACGCGCCGCCGCTGCCGACGATCTTGCGGCCGACGAGGTCCAGCGCCTGGATGCCGTTGGTGCCTTCGTAGATCTGGGTGATGCGCACGTCACGCACCAGCTGCTCCTGGCCCCATTCGCGGATGAAGCCGTGGCCGCCGAAGATCTGCTGGCCGTGGACGGTGGTTTCCAGGCCGAGGTCGGTGAGGAAGGCCTTGGCCACGGGGGTGAGCAGGGCGACCATTTCTTCGGCGCGTTTGCGCACGACGGGGTCTTCGCTGAACTTGGCGGTGTCCAGCTGCATGGCGACGTAGGTGGAGAAGGCACGACCGCCTTCGTTGGCCGCCTTCATGGTCAGCAGCATGCGACGCACGTCGGGGTGCACGATGATCGGGTCGGCGGCCTTGTCCTTGGCGACCGGGCCGGTCGGCGCGCGGCTCTGGATGCGGTCGCGGGCGTATTCGACGGCGCTCTGGTAGGAACGCTCACCGGAAGCCAGGCCCTGGATGCCAACACCCAGACGCTCGTAGTTCATCATGGTGAACATGGCGGCCAGGCCCTTGTTCGGGGCGTCGACGATCCAGCCGGTGGCGCCGTCGAAGTTCATCACGCAGGTAGCGGAGGCCTTGATGCCCATCTTGTGCTCGATGGAGCCGCAGGACAGGGTGTTCTTCTCGCCGAGGGAGCCGTCGGCATTGACCATGAACTTGGGCACCAGGAACAGCGAGATGCCTTTCGGGCCGGCGGGCGCGTCGGGCAGCTTGGCCAGAACCAGGTGGATGATGTTCTCGGTGAGGTCGTGCTCGCCGCCGGTGATGAAGATCTTGGTGCCGGTGACCTTGTAGCTGCCGTCGGCCTGGGGTTCGGCCTTGGTGCGGATGATGCCCAGGTCGGTGCCGGCGTGGGGTTCGGTCAGGCACATGGAGCCCGCCCAGACGCCCGCGTACATGTTCGGCAGGTACTTTTCCTTGAGCTCTTCGCTGGCGTGCGCGTTGATCGACAGGCAGGCACCGGCGGTGAGCATCGGGTAGAGGCCGAAGGAGAGGTTGGCCGAGTTGACCATTTCCTCGACCTGGGCGGAGATCGCCTTGGGCATGCCCATGCCGCCGTAGACCGGGTCACCACCGACGCCGACCCAGCCGCCCTCGGCGTAGGTCTTGTAAGCCTCGGGGAAACCGGCAGGCGTGGTGACCGCGCCGTCGCTCCACTGGCAGCCTTCTTCGTCGCCGGAGCGGTTCAGCGGGGCGATGGTGCCGCCGGTGACCTTGCCGGCCTCTTCGAGGATCGCGGATGCGGTTTCGGCATCGACGGTCTCGGCCAGGGCGGGCAGCTCGGCCCAGAGCTTGGCAACCTCGAAAACCTCGTTGAGGACGAAGCGCATATCGCGCAGGGGCGCTTTGTAGTCAGCCATGTGCAAAACCTCGCAGGAACTCTACAGGCGGCCGGAAGGGCCGGTTTCACGGAACAGGGCGGCAGTGTACCCGAACAACTTTTGAGACACATAGGGTCGTTGCGTGACCATATGTTATCGACAAGTCACAATTCGCAACCCGGATGAAAAGGGCCCGCACATGGCGGGCCCCTGGATACACCCAGATTAGACGCTTAGAGCGCGAACTGGTCGGCCGGCAGGGCCATCAGGCAGTCGCTGCCCGCCTCGACCCCAGCCTGATGGGCGGTGGTGCGGGGCAGCAGGCGCTTGAAGTAGAAGTCGAAGGTGGCGAGCTTGGTCTGGTAGTACGCCGCCTCGCTGGTGCCGGCGTCGAGCTTGGTCTGGGCGACCACGGCCATCTGCAGCCAGAACCAGGCGAGCACGATGTAGCCGGAGTACATCAGGTAGTCGACGGAGGCAGCGCCCACTTCGTCCGGGTTCTTCATCGCGGCCATGCCGACCTTCTGGGTCAGCTCGCCCCACTGCTGGTTGAGCCGAGCCAGTTCGGCGGCCTGTGCCTTGAACTGCGGGTGCTCGGCCTGGGCCAGGCAGAACTTGTGCACGCGCTTGGTGAAGCCGCGCAACAGCTTGCCCTGGCTGCCGAGCACCTTGCGGCCGAGCAGGTCGAGGGCCTGAATACCGTTGGTGCCCTCATAGATGGGGGCGATGCGGCAGTCGCGTACCAGTTGCTCCATGCCCCACTCGCGAATGTAGCCGTGGCCGCCGAACACCTGCATGCCGAGGTTGGTGGCCTCCAGCCCGGTCTCGGTCATGAAGGCCTTGCAGATGGGGGTGAGGAAGGCCAGCAGGTCATCGGCTTCCTGGCGCTGCTCGGCGTCCTGGCTGCCGTGGGCGATATCCAGCAGTTGCGCGGTGAAGTAGGAGAGCGCGCGGTTGCCTTCGTTGAACGCCTTCATGGTCAGCAGCATGCGGCGCACGTCGGGGTGCACGATGATCGGGTCGGCGGCCTTTTCCGGGGCTTTCGGCCCGGTCAGTGCGCGCATCTGCAGGCGGTCGTTGGCGTAGCGCACGGCGCCCTGGTAGCTGGCCTCGCCGAGGCAGAGGCCCTGCATGCCGGTGCCCAGGCGGGCGTGGTTCATCATGGTGAACATGCAGTTAAGGCCCTTGTTGGCCTCGCCGATCAGGTAGCCGGTGGCGGAGTCGAAGTTCATCACGCAGGTGGCGGAAGCCTTGATGCCCATCTTGTGCTCGATGGAGCCACAGGAGACGGCGTTGCGCGCACCGACGGCGCCATCGGCGGCGGGCATGAACTTGGGCACGATGAACAGCGAGATGCCCTTGGTGCCGGCGGGGGCGTCGGGCAGCTTGGCGAGGACGAGGTGAACGATGTTCTCGCTCATGTCGTGCTCGCCGGCGGAGATGAAGATCTTGGTGCCGCTGACTGCGTAGCTGCCGTCGGCCTGGGGCACGGCGCGGGTCTTGATGATGCCGAGGTCGGTGCCGCAATGGGGCTCGGTGAGGCACATGGTGCCGGTCCAGCGGCCTTCGGTCATGCGGGTGAGGTAGGTCTGCTTCTGCTCTTCGGTGCCGTGGGCGTGGATGGCCGACATGGCGCCGTGGGTGAGGCCGGGGTACATGGCCCAGGATTGGTTACTGGAGGCGACCATCTCGCTGATGATCAGGCCGAGGGAATGCGGCAGGCCCTGGCCGCCATAGGCCGGGTCGGCGGCGAGGCCGTTCCAGCCCCCTTCCACGTACTGGGCGAAGGCTTCCTTGAAGCCCTTGGGCGTGGTCACCACGCCGTCGTTCCACTGGCACTCTTCTTCGTCGCCGGAACGGTTGATGGGCGAGAGCACCTGCTCGCAGAACTTGGCACCCTCTTCGAGAATCGCCGAGACCATGTCCGGGGTGGCGTCGCTGGCACCGATGGCGGCGTAGGTGGCCGGGAAATCGAAGACTTCGTCGATGAGGAAGCGCATGTCGCGCAGGGGGGCCTTGTACTCGGGCATGGCAGGTTCTCCGTCGGGTGAGCGCCATGGTCGGCGCCAATCATCCGACCCTACTGCTCAAGCCGCAGTCGGACAACGACGCTGCAAGCGCTGAATGCAGCGCCATAACCTGCGGTCTACGTGGCCGCCCGCTTCACCCGCACGGCACCGCGACGGTTCTGCCCGTGCAGGAACACCCGGTTGCGGCCGGCGCTCTTGGCGCTGTAGAGGGCCTGGTCCGCCACCTTGATGACTTCCTCCGGTGTGCGCTGTTCGGCGTCACGCTCGGCCACGCCGATGCTGATGGTCACCGAGACGCTCTGCCCGGCGCCGCCGCTGCGCTTGCTGCGGCCCTGCTCGTCGCTCTTGGGGCGGCTGTCCTTGTCGCGCAGCTGCATGCTGTAGTTCTCGATGGCTTCGCGTATCGCCTCCAGGTGCGGCTGGCATTCTTCCATGGTCTTGCCGGTGAAGACGATGGTGAATTCCTCGCCGCCGTAGCGATACGCCTTGCCACCGCCGGTGACCTTCTTCAGGCGGCTGGCGACCATGCGCAGCACCTGGTCGCCGACATCGTGGCCGTAGGTGTCGTTGAATTTCTTGAAGTGGTCGACGTCGGTCATCGCCAGCACGTAGTTGCGCCCGAGGCGTTGCAGGCGCTCGTTGAGGGCGCGGCGGCCGGGCAGCCCGGTGAGCTCGTCACGGAAGGCCATCTGGTAGGCCTCGTGGGCCACCGAGGCGGTGAGCGCGAGCATCGCCAGGCTGCTCATTGCATGCAGCGCATGGGGCAGGACGAAGACCTTGGGCAGCATCCACCAGATGCCCAGCAGGGCCAGGAGCTGGGCGGCGTGCTGCGGCCGGGGCTGGCGCACATAGATGACCGCCAGGGCGATCAGGGCACCGACGAAGGCGAAGTAGGAAAGCTGGATCAGGCTCATCCAGGTGCCATGCAGCAACGGCCAGTGCACGGCGGTCAGCGCCGGCAGCACGGATTCGGGGTAGCTGCGACCAAGCGCGACGGCGACGCCGACCACGGCGAGCATCACCGCAGCGCGGGCGACGAAGTCCTGCAGCAGGTGGGTGCGCTCCTGCCAGCAACCGAACAGGCCGAACAGCAGGGGCAGCAGCAGGCTGCAGAGGTGGAACACCAGGGCCGCGTCTTCACGCACGACACGCTCGGTCTGGTAGTAGTCGACCTGGGTGTCGAGCAGGTAGTAAGCGAGGTAGAGGATCAGCAGCAGGAACAACTGGCGCAGGCGGCCGTAGGCGGCGCAGAACGAACCGCCGAGCAGCAGCAGGAGCGTGGGCAGCACGTTGAACAACGAGACGAAGAACTCCGTCATGACCGTCAGCGAGCCCATCACGCCGCCGGCCAGGATCAGGGCCAGGGGCGGGACGAAATGACTGACGCGAAAGGACGAGAGAGACCGCACTGATGCTGATCCAGAAAGGTGTCGGAGGGGGTGGGCGAGCTGGCCATATGATTGCATTTCTGCAGGGGCCACGCATCCGTCTGCGCGACGAAACGCCCCTATTCGCGCCCTCTTGGCCGAGGTTGCGGGCACATTCACACGCCCATGAAAAAGCCCGCCTTGCGGCGGGCTTCTTCGTACAGCGCTAAACCTTAGTAACCGAGGGCGAAGTCTTCTTCGGCCAGGTCCATCAGGTTGTTGGCGCCGGACAGCATGGTTTCAACATGGGTACGGGTACGCGGCAGGATGCGCTTGAAGTAGAAACGCGCGGTCTGCAGCTTGGCCTTGTAGAAGGCGGCGTCGCCTTCGCCAGCAGCGATCTTCTCGGCAGCCAGGCGAGCGATGTCGGCCCAGAAGTAAGCCAGGCAGGCGTAACCGGAGTACATGAGGTAGTCCACGGAAGCGGCGCCGACTTCTTCGCGATCTTTCATCGCAGCCATGCCGACCTTCATGGTGATGTCGCCCCACTCCTTGTTCAGCTTGGCCAGCGGCTCGACGAATTCCTTGACGGCTTCGTTGCCTTCGTTGGCCTGGCAGAACTTGTGCACGATCTTGGTGAAGCCCTTCAGCGCTTCGCCCTGGGTCATGAGGATCTTGCGGCCCAGCAGGTCCAGAGCCTGGATACCGGTGGTGCCTTCGTACAGCATGGAGATGCGGCTGTCGCGAACGTTCTGCTCCATGCCCCACTCGGCGATGAAGCCGTGGCCACCATAGATCTGTACGCCGTGGTTGGCCGACTCGAAGCCGACTTCGGTCATGAACGCCTTGGCGATCGGGGTCAGGAAGGCCAGCAGCGCGTCGGCGGCTTTCTTCTCTTCCTCGTTCTGGCTGTATTTGACGATGTCGACCTGCTTGGCGGTGAAGTACACCATCGCGCGGTTGCCTTCGGCGAAGGCTTTCATGGTCAGCAGCATGCGACGCACGTCCGGGTGGACGATGATCGGGTCAGCGGGCTTCTCGGGCGCTTTCGGGCCGGTCAGAGCACGCATCTGCAGACGCTCGCGAGCGTATTTCAGGCCACCCTGGAAACCGATTTCGGCGTGGGCCAGGCCTTGCAGCGCGGTACCCAGGCGAGCGGTGTTCATGAAGGTGAACATGCAGTTCAGGCCTTTGTTCGCCGGGCCGATCAGGAAACCGGTAGCGCCGTCGAAGTTCATCACGCAGGTCGCGTTGCCGTGGATGCCCATCTTGTGTTCGAGGGAACCGCACGCAACGGCGTTGCGCTCGCCCACGCCGCCTTCAGCGGTCGGCATGAACTTCGGCACGATGAACAGGGAGATGCCTTTGGTGCCGGCCGGTGCATCGGGCAGGCGGGCCAAGACGATATGGACGATGTTGTCGGCCATGTCGTGTTCACCGGCGGAGATGAAGATCTTGGTGCCGGTGACTTTGTAGGAACCATCGGCCTGAGGCTCGGCCTTGGTGCGCAGCATGCCCAGGTCGGTACCGCAGTGCGGTTCGGTCAGGCACATGGTGCCGGTCCACTCGCCGGATACCAGCTTGGTCAGGTAGGTGTGTTTCTGGTCGTCGGTGCCGTGGGCGGACAGGGTGTTCATCGCGCCGTGGGACAGGCCGGGGTACATGCCCCAGGACCAGTTGGCTTCGCCGACCATTTCGCTGATGGCCAGGCCGAGCGACTCGGGCAGGCCTTGGCCGCCGTGGTCGACGTCATGGGCCAGGCTCGGCCAGCCGCCTTCGACGAACTGCTTGTAGGCTTCCTTGAAGCCGGCCGGGGTTTTCACGCCGGACTCGCTCCAGGTGCAACCCTCGATGTCACCCACGCGGTTCAGCGGAGCGATCACCTGCTCACAGAACTTCGCACCTTCCTCGAGAATGGCGTCAACCATGTCCGGGGTGGCGTCCTGGCAGCCAGGCAGGCTCTGATAGTGCGCTTCGTAGCCGAGCAGCTCGTCACGTACGAAACGGATATCACGCAAGGGGGCCTTGTAATCAGGCATAGCAGTAAACCTCTACGGTGGGTTCCTAGTTAAGGTGACCGGCACATCGGTCGCTTACAACATCACGGTAGTCGCTGTGGGCTGCGCGGAAGCCGCCCGACAATCAAACAGGTGTTTGAAACATACGTTTACGCCAATCCCTTGTCAAGCATCCGCCCATCGGCGCTCAAGCGCGGGTATCGAGCAGGGGGCCGAGGGCGCTGGGGCTGGCGACCTGAAGGTAGATACCCAGATCCTGATTGGCCGCAGGAGAGGCCGACGAAGACGACTCGTCCTCCGATTTGGCACGGGCGGCGGCTTTGCTCGCGGCCTCCTCGGAGGCTTCCTCGCGGCGCTGCTGGGCGAGTTCGACCAGCGCCTGCCCGGCCTGGGCGGCAGCTTCGGCGGCGACGCGGCGGTCCTGGGCCGATGGATCGGCCGGGGCCAGCGCTGCACGCTGTACCACCGCCATCTTGCGCAGAGTGGCGGCGGGGTCACCCGCCACTGCGCTCACGTCGATGCCGACTTCGCCACTCGTGGCATAGGACTGGCCATCCGGGCCACGCTTGAAACTGTAGCTGGGGGAGCCGGCATAGGCAGCGCCTACTGCGGCATGGGCCTGCTCATGGGCGCGCACTTCGCGGTCCCGCGCAGCCAGTTCGGCGATTTCCTGCAGGTCCTGCTGTTCCTGCTGCCGTGTTGCGCGTGCAGAGGCCGCACCCTCGCCGTCACGCACGTCGGCGCGGGTGCCCGTGGAAAGAGACCGATCATCGGTGGCCGATGAAGAACGAAGAGAAGAAGAGGAATCAGTGGCAGCGCCGCTCAGCGAACCGCGCGAAGACGGCGACGCCAGTGTGGGCGAGGGGAGATATGCAGCACTGCCGATCCGCATGGGGCCCTCCCTGCCCGCGCCAGACCACCGGCCGCTAACGCAGTCGGGATGCCCTTGGTCAGGCGTGGGTGTCGATCAGGGTTCCGAGTACATCGTCAGCGGTCTTGATCACCTGCGCCCCGGCTTCCGCCTGGAACTTGCCGACGTTGAGGTCCACCAGGTTGCTCGCCTGGTCGGCACCGTTGAATTCCTGCACGCGGGCGCTGGGGGCCTGCTGGTTGCGCTGCACGGACGAGCCTGCGATATCCGCACCAGCCTGGTCGATACGACGCTGGCCAGACTGCAGAGCACTCAATCCTGCGCTGAAGGCACTACCGGAGATTTCCATCACCAACCCCGAAACAAGAGATTAACGACCTAATTGAAGCAGAAAACGCCTAAAAAACGTACAAACAAAAGGCTATCAACTTCGGATCGCTTATAGCCCAAGCGGGGCGAGGTCCAGCCAGGCGGCAACGGCGGCGGGTGTCGGCGACTCCAGGCGCGGGATGCGGCCCAGGCAAGGGGCCGGAAGGCGCTCTGTCAGGGTGGCCAGGTTCTCTTCCAGACGCGAGGTGTTCGGGTCCACCAGGTTGGCCACCCAGCCGGCGAGCGGCAGCCCATCCCGCAGGATCACCTCGGCGCTGAGCAGTGCGTGGTTGATGCAGCCCAGGCGTACGCCGACCACGAGGATCACCGGCAGGCCCAGGGCAATCGGCAGGTCGGACAGGTTGGCCCGGTCCGCCAGGGGCACCCGCCAACCACCCGCCCCTTCCACCAGGGTGAAGTCGGCGCCTTTGTCGAGAATCCGCCGCACGGGGACCGAGAGCGCGGCCAGGTTCAGCTCGACACCCGCTTCGCGGGCAGCCAGATGCGGGGCGATGGCGGGCTCGAAGGCCAGCGGGTTGATCTCCTCGTAGGCCAGCGGCAGCGAGCACTCGCCCAGCAGTGCCAGGGCGTCTTCGTTGCGCAGGCCATCGGCGGTAGCCAGGCAACCGGACGCCACCGGCTTGCTCGCCGCCGTGGACAGCCCAACCCGACGTGCCGCATGCAGCAGGCCGGCAGCCACCGTGGTCTTGCCGATCTCGGTGTCGGTACCGGCGATGAAGAAGGCAGCGGCCATTCAGGAATCCTTGCGCAGCAGGCCGTGGACGACCTGATAGGTAACGGGCAGGCCGGCGTCATCGCGGCGACGCTCGTAGGCGTCGATCAGGGCGAGCATGCGCGCCCGGCCGGTCAGGCCACCGGGGCGACCGGGGTTGAGGTTGTGCGCACCCAGCGCCTTGAGCTCATGGGTCAGGCTGCGCAGATCGGGGAAATGCAGGGTTCGCGGGCGACGTTCGAGCTGCAGCGGAGTCAACCCGCTTGCGACGCAAAGCGCCTGGTAGCGTTGGAACTCGCGGAAGCGGTTGACGTGGACGAAGCCGTCCACCTCCTGCCAGCTGTCGCGCAGCTCCTGCAGGGTGCCGACACAGAGACTGCTGAACACCAGCAGTCCACCCGGTCGCAGCACCCGCCGCACCTCGGCCAGCACGGCGGCGAAATCGCCGCACCACTGCACCGCCAGGCTGCTGAACACCAGGTCCAGGCAACCATCTGCCAGCGGCAGGCGCTCGGCGTCGCCCGCCGCGAAATACCGCGCGCCCCCCAGGGGTTGCGCGTGCTGCAGCATGCCTTCGGCGATATCCATCGCCAGGCCGGACGAAGCCGGGAAGCGCTGCGCCAGCTGGCGCGAGAAGTACCCGGTGCCGCAGCCCAGGTCGAGCCAGCGTTCAGGAGCAAAGTGCTTGGGCAGGCTGTCGAGCAGGGCACCGCCGACGGCGCGCTGCAGCTCGGCCACGCTGTCATAGCTGGCGGCCGCGCGCGAGAAGGACGCCGCTACCTGGCGCTTGTCCGGCAGGGGCGAAGCGTCCTGGGAGGCGCAGGGCAGAGGCAGGGCAACGGATTCAGACATCTTCACCTTCGAACATGAACGCCAGCATCGCTTCGGCGACCGCATCCGGGCACTCCACCGGCAGGCCGTGGCTGGCCTCACGGATGATCGACGCCTCCACGTCCGGTAACCAATCCAGCAACGCCTGGCAGGCGGCGGCGGGCACCAGCGCATCGCGGCCGGCGAACAGGTGCAACTGGGGGCCGCTGTAGGCACGCAGGGCGCCACGGGTATCCAGCCCGGCCAGCAGTTGCAGGCCGGCTTCCAGCACCTCGGGCGGTGTCGACGGCTGGGTGACCTGCAGTTGCCGCGCCAGGGTGCGCGGGTCCTTGGCGCCCTGGCTCACCAGCAGGCGGAAGCGCTTGAGGGTCAGTGCAGGGTCAAGGCCAAAGGCTTCATGGAAAGCGGCGAAGACCTCGCCAGGCATGGCGCTCGGCCAATCCTCGCGGGCACGGAAACACAGGTTGCTGGCAAGACCGATGAGCCCGCGGCAGGACGCGTCCCGCCGTGCCGCCAACTGCGCGGCCAGCATGCCGCCCAGGGACCAGCCGGCCAGCCAGCAGTCGCTCGGCAGGCGCGCATCAAGTTCGTCGAGCCAGGCTTCCGGCTGCGCCAGGTCGGGCAGCGCTTCGATCTCGATGTTCAGGTGCGGCGCACGCTCGGACAGGGCATCGCGCAGCGGCTCCAGGGCCGCCGGGCCCAGCGCCCAGCCGGGCAGCAGGATCAATCGATCACGCATCGGGGTTTCCTTCCTTAGCCAGAATGTTCCAGCTTTCGGACAACGCCAGGAGCAACAGTTCCAGCTGGGCCTCGCTGTGGGAGGCACTGAAGGTCACCCGCAAACGCGCACTGCCGGCCGGAACCGTGGGTGGGCGGATGGCGCCGACGAGAATGCCGCGCTCGCGCAGCAGGGCCGCGAGCCTCATGGCCCGGGCGCTGTCGCCGACGAGGATCGGCTGGATCGGCGTCGGGCTGTCCATCAGCGTCAGGCCGATCTCGGCGGCGCCCTCGCGGAAGCGCTGGATCAACCGGTTCAGGTGCTCGCGGCGCCAGCTCTCCTTCTGCAGCAGCTCGAGGCTCTTGAGCGTCGCGCAGGCCACAGCGGGCGGCTGGCTGGTGGTGTAGATGTAGGGACGGGCGAACTGCACCAGCGTCTCGATCAGCTCCTCGCTGCCGGCAACGAAGGCCCCGGCGGTGCCGAAGGCCTTGCCCAGGGTGCCCACCAGCACGGGCACGTCGTCCAGACCGAGGCCGAAGTGCTCGACGATGCCGCCGCCCGTGGCGCCCAGGGGGCCGAAGCCGTGGGCGTCGTCGACCATCACCCAGGCGCCCTTCTCCCTGGCCTTGGCGCAGAGCGCAGGCAGGTCGGCGAGGTCGCCGTCCATGCTGAACACACCGTCGGTGACTACCAGGGTGTTGCCTTCCGCCTTCTCCAGGCGCGAAGCCAGGCTGCCCACATCGTTGTGCAGGTAGCGGGAAAAACGTGCCCCGGAGAGCAGGCCCGCGTCCAGCAGCGAGGCGTGGTTGAGGCGATCCTCCAGCACGCTGTCGCCCTTGCCCACCAGCGCGGTGACGGCGCCCAGGTTGGCCATGTAGCCGGTGGAGAACAGCAGCGCGCGCGGCCGACCGGTGAACTCGGCCAGGGCCAGCTCCAGTTCGTGGTGCGGTCCGCTGTGGCCGATCACCAGGTGCGAGGCACCCCCACCGGCGCCCCAGCGCTCGGCACCGGCACGCAACGCGGCGATCACCTCGGGGTGGTTGGCCAGGCCCAGGTAGTCGTTGGAACAGAAGGCGAGCACCGCCCGGCCATCCACCACCGCCTCGGGCCCCTGGGGGCTTTCCAGCAGGGGGCGCTGGCGGTAAAGGTCGGCGGCGCGGCGCTCGGCGAGTCGGGAAGCGAGATCGAAGGGCATAGAAAGCTCGAAGCGGGAAGCTAGAAGCTGAAAGCCCGAGCCACCCGCTTCAAGCTTCCGGCTTCAGGCTTCAGGCTTCCAGCTCGCCGTCGTTAAACAGCAGCGTTATAGAAGAGCTTGGAGTCTCTCTGCTCCACCAGCGCCTGTTCGATGGCGGCCTGGTGCACTTCGTCGGCGTGTTCTTCGCGCTCTTCCGGCTTGATGCCGAGGCGGGCGAAGAGCTGCATGTCCTTGTCCGCTTGCGGGTTGGCGGTGGTCAGCAGTTTTTCGCCGTAGAAGATGGAGTTGGCGCCGGCCATGAAGGCCAGGGCCTGCATCTGCTCGTTCATCTGCTCGCGGCCTGCGGAGAGGCGTACATGGGACTTCGGCATCATGATGCGCGCCACGGCCAGGGTGCGGATGAAGTCGAACGGGTCGACGTCCTTCTCTTCGGCCAGCGGCGTGCCCTTGACCTTGACCAGCATGTTGATCGGCACCGACTCCGGGTGCTCCGGCAGGTTGGCCAGCTGGATCAGCAGGCCGGCGCGGTCGTCCACCGACTCGCCCATGCCGAGGATGCCGCCGGAACAGATCTTCATCCCCGCCTCGCGCACGTAGGCCAGGGTCTGCAGGCGCTCACTGTAGGTGCGGGTGGTGATGATGTTGCCGTAGAACTCCGGCGAGGTATCGAGGTTGTGGTTGTAGTAGTCCAGCCCGGCATCGGCCAGCGCCTGGGTCTGCTCCTGGTCGAGGCGGCCGAGGGTCATGCAGGTCTCGAGGCCGAGCTTCTTCACGCCCTTCACCATCTCCAGCACGTAGGGCATGTCCTTGGCGGAGGGGTGCTTCCAGGCGGCGCCCATGCAGAAGCGGGTGGAGCCGATGGCCTTGGCCTCGGCGGCGGCCTGCAGGACCTTCTGCACCTCCATCAGCTTTTCCTTGTCCAGGCCGGTGTTGTAGTGGCCGGACTGGGGGCAGTACTTGCAGTCTTCGGGGCAGGCGCCGGTCTTGATCGACAGCAGGGTGGAAACCTGCACGCGATTCGGGTCGAAGTGCGCGCGGTGCACGGTCTGCGCCTGGAACAGCAGGTCATTGAAGGGTTGCTCGAACAGCGCCCGCACTTCGGCGAGGGACCAGTCGTGGCGTGTAGAGATGGCTGCGGTTGCACTCATGGGAGCTTCCTTCGACGCGTGGATCGCGCCTCTTGTAAGGGGAAATCCCGACGGCGAGCGCGGGAATTCAGGCTGATGGGCATCTTGATTTTGGGGTATGACGCTGTCAACCAAAAACTCGACACAGGTTTACATCTGGTTATTTGTTGACCACAAAGAACCCTTGGCTGCCGTTTGGATCAAAGACCCTGACGGTCCTGAACGCATAAGGAATGAGCATGGGTAACGACGGTTTCTTCAGTTGGCTAGGCGAGGCGATCGGCAAGGTGATCCGCTTCATCGTGGACCTCCTTTCCACCGTCCTCGGCGGCGTCTGGGCGGCCATGGACGACTTTCTCCACGGCCTCGCGCGGGCCATCGGCATGGATGTGTCGATCTTCAGCTTCGTCGTACTCATTCTCGGCCTGCTCCTGCTGTTCAGCGGCGTACGCGCATTGCTGCGAAAGGGCATCATCAGCGGCCTGATCCTCATCTTCCTCGGCCTGGTCGTCATGAGCTGGCTGATTCACTGACCTCGCCCACGGAGGGGCGCCATGGACAGGATCGTCCACCTGCTGCGCCACCTCGTCACCCCATCCCCGACCTGCGCGCTGTGCGGCGCGCGGGCAACCGGCAGCAGCCTGCCAATATGCCCCGGCTGCGAAGGCGACCTCCCCTGGCTGGACGGCTGCTGCAGCGTCTGTGCCCTGCCCCTCCCCGCCCACGGGCTGGTGTGCGGCGAATGCCTGAAGCAGCCACCCGCCTTCGATGCCGCCCACATCGCCTGGCGCTATGACTTCCCGGTAGACAGCCTCATCACCCGCTTCAAGCACCAGGCCCAATGGCCCTTGGGGCGCCTGCTGGCGGAGCTGCTGGCCAACCACCTGCAACGGACCCAGGCCCCAGGTGAACCCCGCCCCGATGCCCTGCTCGCGGTGCCGCTGGCCGCCCGGCGCCAACGCCAGCGCGGCTTCAACCAGGCGCAGATGCTCGCCCACTGGCTTGGCCGTCAACTGCGCCTGCCCGTGCACGACGACTGGCTACTCCGCGCCCTCGACACCCCCGCCCAGCAAGGCCTGGACGCCGCCACCCGCAAGCGCAACCTGCGCGGCGCCTTCCAGCTCGCCAGGCACGCCGCGCCGAGCGGGCTGCACCTGGCCCTGGTGGATGACGTGCTGACCACCGGCACCACCGCGCAATACCTCGCCCAGTTGCTGAAACGCGCCGGCGCCGCACGGGTCGACATCTATTGCCTGGCCCGCACGCCCAAACCCGGCAGCACGCCCTGAGTGCTTGACTGAAGCGTCGGACTCACTCAGCCTGCTGCGCCATAGTCACCAGCAGTTATCCGCCATGAGCCAGCTCACGCCCCTGACCCAGCAACTGACCCGCCGCCCGCAGCGCATGGCCCTGCTGGAGCAGATCGGCGTGCAGGGCTCGATCACCCGCGCCGCCAAGGCCGCAGGGCTGAGCTACAAGGCCGCGTGGGACGCCATCGACGAACTCAACAACCTTTCCGAGAAGCCCCTGGTCGAACGCAGCGTCGGCGGCAAGGGCGGCGGTGGCGCACGCCTATCCGCCGAGGGCGAGCGCCTGCTGGCCCTGTTCAAGCGCATGGAAAGCCTGCAGGCGCGTCTGCTGGAAAGCGCCGAAAGCGAGCAGGACCTCGAGCGCCTCGGCCGCCTGATGCTGCGCACCAGCGCCCGCAACCAGCTCAGCGGCAAGGTCGTTGCGCTGCACGCCCAAGGCCGCAACGACGTGGTGGAGATCGAACTCCCCGGTGGTGCGAGCATGCGCGCGCAGATCACCCATGACAGCAGCGAAAAGCTGGAGCTTGCCCCCGGTGGCGGCGTGATCGCCCTGATGAAGGCCGGCTGGCTCAGCGTGCAACCCCTGGGCGCCACGCCCGACCCGCAGATGAACGCCCTGGAAGGCCGCATCGAGGCGATCCTGCCCGATGACGAAGGCCCCAGCGAAGTGCGCATCACCCTGGCCAGCGGCCAGACCCTGTGCGCCCTGGCCGAAGCCCAGCAACTCAAGGCCGATGGCCTGCAGCCCGGCAGCATGGCCCGCGCCCAGTTCTCCCCCAGCCAGGTTCTGCTCGGCACCCCGCTCTGAGATGCGCTCCTTATAGATAGGCCGCCCCGCTGGTGCCATTGGCGCTAGACTTGCCGCCCAATCCATCGGAGCCACCCATGTCCCATCCCTTCGCCGAACTGACCCCCGACCTGGTGCTCGATGCAGTGGAGAGCCTGGGCTACCTCAGTGACGCCCGCGTGCTGGCCCTGAACAGCTACGAGAACCGCGTCTACCAGGTCGGCATCGAGGACGAGCAGCCGCTGATCGCCAAGTTCTATCGCCCGCAACGCTGGACCGACGCCGCGATCCGCGAAGAGCACGCCTTCAGCGCCGAGCTCGCCGAACATGAAGTCCCGGTGGTGGCCCCGCTCTCCCGGGATGGCGAAACCCTGTTCGAACATGCCGGCTTCCGCTTCGCCCTGTTCCCCCGTCGCGGCGGCCGCGCCCCCGAGCCCGGCAACATGGACCAGCTCTACCGCCTCGGCCAGCTGCTCGGCCGCCTGCATGCGGTAGGCGCCGTGCGCCCCTTCGAGCACCGCGAGACCCAGACCGTCCAGGCCTTCGGCCACGACTCGCTGCACACCCTGCTGGAGGGCGGCTTCGTGCCCAAGAGCCTGCTCCCGGCCTATGAGTCCGTCGCCCGCGACCTGCTCAAGCGCCTCGACCAGCGCTTCGGCGAGGTGCGCTACAACGCCATCCGCCTGCACGGCGACTGCCACCCCGGCAACCTGCTGTGCCGTGATGAAACCTTCCACATGGTCGACCTCGACGACTGCCGCATGGGCCCGGCAGTGCAAGACCTGTGGATGATGCTGGCCGGCGAGCGCCACGAACGCCTGACGCAACTCTCAGAGCTGGTGGACGGCTACCAGGAATTCCACGATTTCGACCCCCGCGAGCTGCCCCTCATCGAAGCCCTCCGGGCCCTGCGCCTGATGCACTACAGCGCCTGGCTGGCACGGCGCTGGGACGACCCGGCCTTCCCCATGAGCTTCCCCTGGTTCGGCAGCGAGCGTTACTGGGGCGACCAGGTGCTGATCCTGCGCGAGCAGCTGGCGGCGATGGACGAAGAGCCGTTGCGGCTCTTCTAGCCCCTGCGAACGAGAGCGGAACGCGGCGTAACGTATTTCTTACGCCCGTTTCGACGGGGGCCTGCCGGAAGATCCTGAACACACAGACAAGTCGGCCGGGCGGCCTCTAGAATGTCGGACCTTTCGTTAGCGACCTAAGCAAGGACCTTGCATGGCCACCGCCAACCCGCGTCGCGGGTACATTCTCGGCCTGACCGCCTACATCATCTGGGGCCTGTTCCCCATCTATTTCAAAGCCATCCAGGCCGTCCCCGCCCTGGAGATCATCGTCCATCGCGCGGTCTGGTCCGCCGTGTTCGGCGCCCTCCTGCTGCTGGTGTGGAAGCACCCCGGCTGGCTGCGTGAGCTGCGGGCCAACCCGAAACGCTTCGGCATCCTCGCCGCCAGCGGCATGCTGATCGCCTCCAACTGGCTGGTCTACGTCTGGGCGGTGAACAACGGGCGCATGCTCGAAGCCAGCCTGGGCTACTACATCAACCCGCTGGTGAACGTGCTGCTGGGAATGCTGCTGCTCGGCGAGCGCCTGCGTCGCCTGCAATGGCTCGCCGTGGGCCTGGCGACTGCGGGCGTGGCGCAGCAAATCTGGCAAGTGGGCAGCCTGCCCTGGGTGTCGCTGACCCTGGCGCTGACCTTCGGCTTCTACGGGCTGATCCGCAAGCAGGCGCCTGTAGCGGCGCTGCCCGGGCTGGTGGTGGAAACCTGGCTGCTGCTGCCTATCGCGCTGGGCTGGCTGGCCCTGCACCCGGCGGCGCAGACCAGCCAGGTGGCGTTCTGGAGCACGCCCGAAGCCTTCTGGCTGATGGCCGCAGGCCCGATCACCCTGGTACCGCTGGTGTGCTTCAACGCCGCCGCCCGCCACCTGCCCTACACCACCCTGGGCTTCCTCCAGTACCTGGCGCCGACCTTGGTGATGCTGCAGGCCATCTTCCTCTATGGCGAACACTTCGACCCAAGCAAGCTCGTCGCCTTCTGCTTCATCTGGGCCGGCCTGCTCGTCTACAGCGTCGACGCCTGGTTCACCCTGCGTCGCAACGTCGGCTGAGCAGAAAACGAACGATCGGCTACAGGCCAGGCAACGCGAGGCCTGTAGCCGTTTCTCCCAAGGTTATCCACAGCTCCATCCCCGCCCTTTGTGCACAAGCCGCTGATTTAGCTCGTTTTTCACCCAGGTAGCGGAAAAGCCCGCCCCGCGTGGCGCAGCCGTTACGCTCCCCAGGTTATCCACAGGCTTGCTCAGGTTTTCCGGGGATAGCGGCTCAGGACGCCTGGGGCTGCAGGTTGAGTTCCACCATCAGGTCGTCGGCCAGGGTCTCCAGGCGCCTCTGCAGCACATCCAGCGAAAGCGTCAGCGGCACCGCCAGCAACGCTTCGGCATGGAACAGCGGCTCGCTGCTCATGGGCGCGGGCTTCACCTCGGTCACCAGGCGCTCCAGGTTCACCCCCTCCTCGGACAGCAGCCGGGTGATGTCGCGGACGATGCCGGGGCGGTCGTTCCCCACCAGGTCCAGCAGGATCGGCTTCCAGGTGCAGGAAGGCTCGATGCCGCTTTCCGCCAGCATCACCCGGATGCCATGGGTGGCCAGGCCCTGCAGCCCTTCCACCAGTTCGTCATAACCCTCGGCCGGCACCGCCACCCGCAGGATGCCGGCGAACTGCCCGGCCATGCGTGACATGCGGCTTTCCAGCCAGTTGCCGCCATGGGCGGCGATGCACTGGGCGACCCGTTCCACCAACCCGGGCTGATCCGGGGCGATTACCGTCAGTACCAGATGGTCCACGTTCTACTCCTTGCCTTAAGTGGGGCCGCCTCAGGCGAGGCTCAGCCAATAGGTCAGGTACACCTGGTCACGCACGTAGCCCAGGCGCTCGTACAGGGCCTGGCCGGCCAGGTTGGTCTTCGCCGTCTCCAGCTGCAGGCCGCAGGCACCGGTGGCCTCGCCATGGGCACGCGCCGCGTTCATCAGCGCTTCGCCCACGCCTTGCCGGCGGGCATCGGGGGCGACGTACAGGTCGCTGAGCAACCAGGCCGGCGCCAGGGCCAGGGACGACATGAAGGGGTAGAGCTGCACGAACCCTTGCGCCCTGCCCTCCAGGCTACGCGCGATGAACAGCACCGAATCGCCGCGCGCCAGGCGGTCACCAAGAAAGTCGCGCACCTCGCCCAGGGGGCGCGGCACTTCGTAGAAATCCAGGTAGCCGGAGAAGAGTGCGGCGAGCTCATCGATATCGGCAGCGGTTACGGCATGCACAGCCATGGTGGAACTCCGTTTTTTGTAGTGGGAGGAGTATAGAAAAGAGCTGGATGTAGTCCCGAAATCTACCTTCACAGCCTGCGGCGCTGGGTCGCAGGCACGGTTTTTCAGAAATCGTGTACGTTTTTAAGATTTATCTGGAACAATCACCCAGTTTTTTGAGAACATTCTGCCCCCGCTGTGACTGTAAGGCGTTTTCCGGTCGCATAGCGACGCACGCCCATGATTTTTACGACGGGTTCATGTAGTATGCCGCGGCTCGGACTACAAGCACTGGAGCATGGTCCGAAGCGGATATTGAGCAGAGTGAGGCAAGCAATGACTGAGCGCGTTCAAGTCGGTGGCCTGCAGGTCGCCAGAGTCCTGTTCGACTTCGTGAATAACGAAGCCATCCCCGGAACCGGCCTCAGCGCCGATAAGTTCTGGGCCGGAGCCGAAGCGGTCATCAATGACCTGGCGCCCAAGAACAAAGCCCTGCTCGCCAAGCGCGACGAACTCCAGGCGCAGATCGATGCCTGGCACCAGGCCCGCGCCGGCCAGGCCCACGATGCCGTGGCCTACAAGACCTTCCTTCAGGAAATCGGCTACCTGCTCCCCGAGCCGGCCGACTTCCATGCCACCACCACCAACGTCGACGAAGAAATCGCCCGCATGGCCGGCCCGCAGCTGGTCGTACCGGTGATGAATGCCCGCTTCGCGCTGAACGCCGCCAACGCCCGTTGGGGCTCGCTGTACGACGCGCTCTACGGCACCGACGTGATCAGCGAAGAGAACGGCGCCGAGAAGGGCAAAGGCTACAACAAGGTCCGTGGTGACAAGGTCATCGCCTTCGCCCGCGCCTTCCTCGACGAAGCCGCCCCGCTGCACGACGGCTCCCACGTCGACGCCACCGCCTATGCCATCAAGGACGGCGCCTTCGCCGTGACCCTGAAGGACGGCACCACGACCGGCCTCAAGGACGCTGCCCAGTTCATCGCCTTCCAGGGTGATGCCGCAGCCCCGCAAGCCCTGCTGCTGAAGCACAACGGCCTGCACTTCGAAATCCAGATCGACGCCAACAGCCCCATCGGCAAGACCGATGCCGCTGGCGTCAAGGACGTGCTGATGGAAGCCGCCCTGACCACCATCATGGATTGCGAAGACTCCGTTGCCGCCGTCGATGCCGACGACAAGACCGTGGTCTACCGCAACTGGCTGGGCCTGATGAAAGGCGACCTGGCCGAGAGCGTGTCCAAGGGCGGCGAGACCTTCACCCGCACCATGAACCCCGACCGCGTCTACACCAAGGCCGACGGTTCCGAGCTGACCCTGCACGGCCGCAGCCTGCTGTTCGTGCGCAACGTTGGTCACCTGATGACCAACCCGGCCATCCTCGACGCCGCTGGCAACGAGATCCCGGAAGGCATCCAGGACGCGCTGTTCACCAGCCTGATCGCCCTGCACAACCTCAACGGCAACACCAGCCGCAAGAACACCCGCACCGGCTCGGTCTACATCGTCAAGCCGAAGATGCACGGTCCGGAAGAAGTCGCCTTCGCCGCTGAAATCTTCAGCCGCGTCGAGGATGTGCTCGGCATGCCGCGCAACACCCTGAAGGTCGGCATCATGGACGAAGAGCGCCGTACCACCATCAACCTCAAGGCGTGCATCAAGGCCGCCAGCGAGCGCGTGGTCTTCATCAACACCGGCTTCCTCGACCGCACCGGTGACGAAATCCACACCTCCATGGAAGCTGGCGCCGTTGTGCGCAAGGCCGCCATGAAGAGCGAGAAGTGGATCGGCGCCTACGAAAACAACAACGTCGACATCGGCCTGGCCACCGGCCTGCAAGGCCGCGCCCAGATCGGCAAGGGCATGTGGGCCATGCCCGACCTGATGGCCGGCATGCTCGAGCAGAAGATCGGCCACCCGCTGGCCGGCGCCAACACCGCCTGGGTGCCGTCGCCGACCGCCGCCACCCTGCACGCCCTGCACTACCACAAGGTCGACGTGTTCGCCCGTCAGGCCGAACTGGCCAAGCGCACGCCCGCCTCGGTGGACGACATCCTGACCATCCCGCTGGCGCCCAACACCAACTGGACCGCTGACGAGATCCAGAACGAACTGGACAACAACGCCCAAGGCATCCTCGGCTATGTAGTGCGCTGGATCGACCAAGGCGTCGGCTGCTCCAAGGTGCCGGACATCAACGATGTCGGCCTGATGGAAGACCGCGCCACCCTGCGTATCTCCAGCCAGCTGCTGGCCAACTGGCTGCGCCACAACGTGGTCACCGAGGAGCAGATCCTCGCCAGCCTCAAGCGCATGGCTCCGGTGGTTGACCGTCAGAACGCCAACGACCCGCTGTACCGCCCGCTGGCCCCCAACTTCGACGACAACGTAGCCTTCCAGGCCGCAGTCGAACTGGTGGTCGAAGGCACCAAGCAGCCCAACGGCTACACCGAGCCGGTCCTGCACCGTCGTCGCCGCGAGTTCAAGGCGAAGAACGGCCTGTAAGCCGGGCTCCACAATAAACCGCCCCTCGGGGCGGTTTTTTCATGCCTGTGAAAAGCCCTTCATCCCGGCAACAAGGGCAGCAGCTCCGCCTCGATCAATTGCAGCGGCCGCAGGGAGCGCTGCACCCGGGCCACGCCCAGCGCGCCTTCCAGGGCGGCGATCAGCAACCAGGCGCGGCTCTCGGCAACGGCCGCCGGCACACCGTCCGCACCCAGCGCCTGCTCGAACACGCCGTGCCAGCCAGCCAGCGCAGCGCCGCAACGCTGGTGAACGCCGTTCAGCTCATCGTCGATGCTCAAGGTGGTGGCGAAGATGGGGCAGGACTCGGCGTAGCCCGACGCCTCCAGCCAACCGCGCAGTGTGGCGGTGAACCCCAGCAGGGCGTTACGCGCATGGGGTGCCCGGCTTGCGGCCTGTTCGAGATGCGCTCGCACCTCGCTGGCGACGAAGTCGATGGCCGCGCCGACGATCTCCGGCTTGCCATCGGGGAAGTAGTGGTAGAGCGACCCCTTGGGCGTTTCCGAGCGCGCGATGATGTCGCCCAGGGCGGTGCCGAAATAGCCCTTGCTCGCCAGCAGTGAAGCGGTGGCACGCACGACGCGATCGGCAGCGTTGGATTTCTTCGGCAAAGGGACGTCTCCAGGAGCAATGGCGCGCCGGCCGCCCGGCGCGCGCAAAGCATGCCCGAGCCTCAGGGAATATGAAACACGGCGCTGCCGCGGGCCACGGGGTGTTCCCCGCAGCGCAGGTCCGCACTGGCGAAGGCCAGGCGCTGGCCCACCTTGTGGATCGCCGTGCGCACCTCCACCAGGTCACCCAGGCGGGCCGCTCCACAAAAATCCAGGCTCAGGTTCACCGTGGCCATCGCCAGGGGCGGCTCCTGGGAGAAGGCCGTGGAGTAGCCCAGCGCGACATCCGCCAGGGTGCAGAGCAAACCACCATGGGCGGTGCCCCGCAGGTTGCAGTGCTTCTGCTGGATGCGCGCAGCGATGACCAGGCCGCCCTCCTCGTCGCGCCGGGAATACAGCGGGCCCAGCAGATCGAGGAAGGGACTGCTGCGGAACAGCGGCTCGAAGCCGGGAGGGATCGCGGCGTCCATCAGCGCCCACCCTCGCCACCGACCTTGGCCACGCTGGCCAGGGCCACCGCCACCAGCTTCTCTTCGCCATTCCTGACCGCGAAGACCTCGGCGAAGGTGGCCAGGGACCGACTCGATGCCTTCAGCACCCGCCCCCGGGCCAGCAACCGCTCACCCACCGCCGGCGCCAGCAGGTTGAGTTTGTACTCCGAGGTCACCACGTCCCCCGCCACCGAGGCCGCCGCCCAGGCGCAGGCGCTGTCGGCCATGAAGCCGACCACTGCGCCATGCACGAAGCCATGGTGCTGGTGCATCACCTCCGGCTTCACGTCGACTTCCAACTCGACGACGCCATCGCCCAGCGCATTGACGCGCGCGCCCATCAGCGCAGCGAAGGGGGTGGCGCGGATCACCGCCTCGAGTCTTTCCAGCAAACGCGGATTCTCACTCATGACACGTCCTCCTGAAGAAAATGGCCGGCCTTTTTTATATAGACCGGTCTAACTATTTTGCTCAGAAAGCGATCACCCACAAGCAGGCGCAGGCCTGCATCAGGCCGGCGAATGCCAGGCCAACCAGCACCTTGATGAACGGAGGGAGGAAATGAAAAGCCGCCTCGCGGCGGCTTCAGGCGCTTTTCAGCGCGAGGATTTCGGCCTTGCCTTGCCTCGCCCTCACCGGCGGGCTCTTCGCCGGCGGAGCCCCCAGCTCGTTGCGCACCAGTGTAACCAGGCGGCTGATATCCACGGGCTTGAGCAGGAAATCGAGCACCTTCAGGCGCATGGCCTCGATGGCGTCCTGCACATCGGCGTCACCGCTGGTGATGATCACCGGCAGGTCGGCACGTGCCGATTGACGAACCTCGCGGACCAGCTCCAGGCCGCCGCCGCAGGTAAGGTGCAGCTCGGTCACCAGCAGGTCGATGGAGGGCCGCGCCAGCAGCAGCGCCAGTGCCTGCTCGGCGCTGCCGGCGGTGGTGCAGACGATGCCCTGGGCCAGCAACCGCTCGGCCAGGGCGTAACGCGCCGCCTCGTCGCCGTCCACCACCAGGACGCTGGGCTGGGCGTTGGGCACGCGCACGAGCTCATCGAGGGCCTTCATCTCCTCCTGGCTCAGCAAGTCACCGTAGTTCATGGACTTCACCTCGTAGCGGCCGTTGCAGGCGCGCTGCTCCACACAAAACCGGAATGCGCGGGATTACGCCTGTGTGATAGCGGATGAACATAAGAGTTCCTGCACCCCCGCCGAACGGTACGAAAAACGACCAACGCGACGGCACGCACGCAAAACCCCGGTCCAGACAGCCCCGCCCCTGGCGACCGAGCGGCCGGGAGGCAGCGGCGGCCTCTCTATACTTACGTCCAATGTGCAGCACCGCTGCAGCCACCGACCATGCACCCCACAACAAGAGAGCCGTGGAACCCACAGCATGAGCACGACGGACGCCTTCGCCCAGGCGGGCAAGCTGGCGGTGATGCAGAACGTCCATGGCACCATGGAATTCCTGCAGAAGTTTCCGCCCTTCAACCAGATGGAAAGCGCCCACCTGGCCTACCTGGTGGAGAACTGCCTGTTGCGTTTCTACGGGCGCGGGGAATCCATCATCAAGCCCAGCGACGGGCCGGTGGAGCACTTCTACATCGTCAAGCAGGGCCGGGTCGTCGGCGAGCGCCCACACTCCGCCAAGCGCGGCACCGAAACCACCTTCGAGATCGCCGGCGGCGAGTGCTTCCCCCTCGCCGCCCTGCTCGGCGAACGCGCTACCCGCACCGAGCACCTGGCCGGTGAAGACACCTTCTGCCTGCTCCTGGCCAAGCCGTCGTTCGTGCGCCTGTTCGCCCTCTCCGGCCCCTTCCGCGACTTCGCCCTGCGCGGCGTCAGCAGCCTGCTCGACCAGGTCAACCAGCAGGTGCAGCTGCGCGCGGTGGAAACCCTCGGCGCCCAGTACTCCCTCGACACCCGCCTGATCGACCTCGCCGTGCGCCAGCCCATCGCCTGCCCGCCGCAGATGCCCCTGCGCGACGCGGTGCGGCTGATGCACGAGAACCAGGTGGGCAGCATCGTCATCGTCGACGAGCAGCAGCGGCCCCAGGGCATCTTCACCCTGCGCGACCTGCGCCGGGTGATCGCCGACGCCTGCGCCGACCTCGGCCAGAGCATCGCCGAGCTGATGACCCAGCAGCCTTTCCACCTGCCCCCGGATGCCAGCGCCTTCGACGCCGCCATCGCCATGACCGAGCGCCACATCGCCCACGTCTGCGTGGTGGACGACGGCCGTCTGCGCGGCGTGGTCTCCGAGCGCGACCTGTTCTCCCTGCAACGGGTCGACCTGGTGCACCTGGCGCGCACCATCCGCCACGCCGGTCGGGTGGAAACCCTCGCCGCCCTGCGCAGCGACATCCAGCGCCTGGTGGACAGCATGCTCGCCCACGGCGCCAGCTCCACCCAGATCACCCACATCATCACCCTGCTCAACGACCACACCGTGTGCCGGGTCATCGAGCTGGCCATCGAAGCCCTCGGCGACCCCGACCTGCCCTTCACCTGGCTGTGCTTCGGCAGCGAAGGCCGTCGCGAGCAGACCCTGCACACCGACCAGGACAACGGCATCCTCTTCGAGGCCCGCGACGCCGCCGAAGCCGCCGCCATCCGTGGGCGCCTGCTGCCCCTGGCCGAACGCATCAACCAGGACCTGGCCAAATGCGGCTTCGAGCTGTGCCGGGGGCGCATCATGGCCAGCAATCCCGAGCTGTGCCTGTCGCGCCAGGAGTGGAGCCGCCGCTTCGCCGGCTTCATCCGCGAGGCCACGCCGGAAAGCCTGCTGGGCTCGAGCATCTACTTCGACCTGCGCACCGTCTGGGGCGACCGCGAGAGCTGCGAGCAACTGCGCCGCGAAGTGCTCGTGCAAGTAGCCGACAACCAACTGTTCCAGCGCCTGATGGCCGACAACGCCCTGCGCCAACGCCCGCCCGTGGGCCGCTTCCGTGATTTCGTGGTGGCCCGCAAGGGTGCCGAGAAAGACACCCTCGACCTCAAGGTCCAGGGCCTCACCCCCTTCGTCGACGGCGCGCGCCTGCTCGCCCTAGCCCACGGCATCGACAGCTGCAACACCCTCGAACGCCTGCGCCAGCTGGTCGCCCACGAAGTGATCGACGCCCAGGACGGCGCCGCCTTCGAGGAGGCCTACCACTTCATCCAGCAGACCCGCATGCAGCAGCACCAGCAACAGGCCCGCCAGGGGCTGCCCTTCTCCAACCGCCTCGACCCGGACAGCCTCAACCACCTGGACCGGCGCATCCTCCGCGAATCCTTCCGCCAGGCCCAGCGCCTGCAGGCCAGCCTCGCGCTGCGCTACCAGCTATGAACGCCCTCGCCTGGCTCACCCGACGCCACCGCCCGCCGTTGAGCGATGCCCAGCAGCGCCGGCGGGAACAGCTGCCCGCCCCGCTCGGGCTGGGCGACGGCCCCCTGGGCGAACAGCGCTTCGTGGTGCTCGACCTGGAAACCAGCGGCCTGAACATGAGCCGCGACCTGGTGCTGTCCATTGGTGCGGTGAGCATCGAGAACGGCGCCATCGACCTGGGCCACCAGTTCGAAGCCACCCTGCACCGCGAAACCGGCCGTATCAGCCCCAGCGTGCTGATCCACGGCATCGCCCCCAGCGAGTCGGCCGAAGGTGTGGAGCCCGCCGAAGCCCTGCTGGCCTTCATGGAATACCTCGGCGACAGCCCGCTGCTGGCCTTCCACGCCCCCTTCGACCAGCGCATGCTCGCCCGCGCCCTCCGGCGTGACCTCGGCCACCGCCTGCAGCACCCCTTCCTCGACGTCGCCGAACTGGCCCCGCTGCTGTGCCCCGACGCCGGCATCCGCAACGGCGGGCTGGACCAATGGGCCGAGTATTTCGGCCTGCAGGTGCAGCAGCGCCACCACGCCAGCGCCGACGCCCTGGCCACCGCCGAAATGGCCCTGATCCTCTTCAGCCGCGCCCGCCAACAAGGCCTCGGCAGCCCCGCCGCCCTCGCCGCCGCCCTGACCCGCTGGCAACGCCGCCAGCAGCAACCCGGCCTCTGATCCCTCCGCGAACGGTCATCGCCAACCGACGGCCTGCGATTGCGGCCCGTGGCCAGCATGGGCATAATTGCGAATCATTCTCGCTCTATTTCCTACCAGCCAGCTTCGAGCGGCGGAGGTTGCAGTGTCGCTTGGGGAAACCACGAACCATGCTCTGGCGGGCGCGCTCTATCGCGACCATCGTGACTGGCTGCTCGGCTGGCTGCGGCGCAGCCTCAGCTGCCCCCATCGGGCGGAAGACCTCAGCCAGGACGCCTTCGTGCGCATCCTCGGCAAGCCCGACCTGCACCAGGTGCGCGAACCCCGCGCCCTGCTCACCACCATTGCCCGTGGCCTTCTGGTGGACCATTTCCGCCGCAGCGCCCTGGAGCGCGCCTACCTCGACGAACTCGCCCTGGTGCCCGAAGCCGTGCACCCGGACCTGGAAGAGCAGGCGCTGATCCTCGAAGCCCTGCGCGAGATCGACCGCCTGCTGGGCACGCTCTCCAGCAAGGCGCGCGCCGCTTTCCTCTACAACCGTGTCGACGGCCTGGGCCACGCCGAAATCGCCGAGCGCCTGGGCGTCTCCGTGCCGCGCGTGCGCCAGTACCTCGCCCAGGGCCTGCGCCAGTGCTACATCGCGCTCTACGGTGAGCCGACGTGAATCGCGCCCCGGTTTCCTCACAGGTTCTCGACGAAGCCATCCACTGGCAGCTGTGCCTGGGGTCGGGCGACGCCAGTGCCGGCGAGCAGGCGGAATTTCTCCACTGGCACGCCGCCAATGCCGAGCACGCCCGTGCCTGGGCGCAACTGGCCGGGCTCGACCAGCAATTCATCGCCGCCGGCAGCGCCCCGGCCCGCCGTGCCCTGCTGCGCTCGCCGCGCAGCATGCGCCGCAGCGGCGGCCTGCTCGGCCTGGTGCTGGTCGGCGCCCTGGCCCTGGGCCTGGCCAACCAGCAGCGCCCACTGAGCGACTGGCTGGCCGACGAAGTCACCGCCAGCGGCGAACAACGCGACCTGCTGCTGCCCGACAGCACCCACGTGCGCCTCAACAGCCGCAGTGCCCTGGACATCGAGTTCGACCCGGCCCAGCGCCGCATCCACCTGCGCAGCGGCGAGATCCTCGTCGAAACCGCCCACGGCGACCCGCGCCCCTTCGTGGTCGGCACCGAGAACGGTGACCTGCGCGCCCTCGGCACCCGCTTCCTGGTACGCGCCGAGAAGGACGGCACGCGCCTGGTCGTCCTGCAATCGGCGGTCGCCGCCCACCCGGCCCAGGCCGACGACGAACGCATCATCAAGGAAGGCCAGCAGGTGCTGATGCGCCGCACCCAACTGGAGGCCAGCCAGCCCGCCGCCGTGGGCGCCGACGCCTGGGTACACGGCATGCTGGTGGTGGAAAACGCCCGCCTCGCCGACCTGCTGGAGCAGTTGGGCGAATACCGCAGCGGCTACCTGGGCGTCGCCCCGGAAATCGCCGACCTGCGCATCAGCGGCAGCTTCCCCCTGCGCAACAGCGACCTCGCCCTGGACGCCCTGCCGCCCAGCCTGCCCGTGCGCATCGAACGCCACACCGGCTGGTGGACCCGCGTGGTGCCCGCCGAGAAATAGCGCTTCAACCCGGGCTCCGGCCCGGAAAACCGCCATCCGGCGGACTTTCAAAAAATATTTCGCAGGGCCCCTATCACTTTTCTATCCTGATCCGGCAACAGGTCATTGAGACTTATTTCCTATCAGGAGTCGTTCGCAATGACGTTTGCCTTCCGTCCCAGCCTGCTCGCCGTCGCCATCGTCCTGAGCAGCCTGTCCGCCCATGCCGTCGCTGAAACCCAGCAGTACAAACTGCCCGCCGCGCCCATGGCCAGCACCCTGAGCCGCATCGCCAGCGAAGCCGGCATCGTCCTGAGCATCGACCCATCGCTGACCGCCGGTAAAACCGCCCAGCCGGTGCAAGGCGAATACTCGCCGGTCGCCGCACTCAACGCCGCCCTTAACGGCAGCGGCCTGCAACTGGTGAAAAGCCCCTCGGGCACCTTCAGCCTTGAGCCCGTGGCCGATAACGGCCTGGCCCTGCCGGCCACCAATATCGACGCCGCCGGTGTCGGCGAAAGCGCCTGGGGCCCCACCACCGGCTACCTGGCCAAACGCACCGCCGCCGGCACCAAAACGGATACCGCGCTGGCCGAGGCCCCGCGTTCGATCTCCGTCGCCACCCGCGAGCAGATGCAGGAGCGCAGCGTCCACAGCCTCGATGACGCGGTGAAATACATGCCCGGCATCGTCTCCGCCAGCTTCGGCAGCGACACCCGCTACGACTGGATGCGCGTGCGCGGCTTCGAACCGACCCACTTCCTCGATGGCCTGCCGCTGCCGCGCGGCGTGTACGCCAACCCGAAACCGGAAACCTGGAACCTGGACCGCCTGGCCCTGCTGCGCGGCCCGGCTTCTTCCGTGTACGGCCAGACCCCGCCCGGCGGCCTGCTGGACATGGTCAGCCGTCGCCCGAGCGCCGAGACCAGCCACGAGATCGAAGTGCAGTACGGCAGCGACAACCATCGCCAGATCAACTTCGCCAGCACCGGCAAGATCGACGAGCAGGGCCAGTTCCTCTACGGCCTGAGCGGCGTGGTACGCGACAGCGGCACGCAGATCGACCACGTCGACAACAAGCGCTACAACCTCGCCCCCAGCCTGACCTGGAATATCGACCCCGACACCACGCTGACCCTGCTGTCGCAGTTCACCCGCGACGATACCGGCACCACCAGCCAGTTCCGACCGATCCAGGGCACCAAGATCGACATGCCGTTCGGCAAGATCTCCCACCACAAGAACCTGGGCGATCCGGACTACGACTTCTACGACCGCACCTACTACGCCCTGGGCTACGCCTTCGAGCATCGCTTCAACGATGTCTGGCAGTTCCGCCAGAACCTGCGCTACACCAAGTCCGAGCTGTCGTTCCAGACCGTCACCGTCAACAGCTACATCCCGTCCCTCGCCGGTTTCGGCTACGTGGTCGACGCCAACGGTAATGTCGGTCGCAACAGCACCAACACCGATGAAGACATCAGCCAGTTCGCCGTGGACAACAACTTCCAGGCCGACTTCGCCACCGGCGGCATCGATCACACCCTGCTGCTCGGCCTCGATCACCAGCGCATCGAAACCGACTACATGTCGGTCTTCGGTACCGCCTTCAACGGCTACGCCCCGCCGGACATCAACGTCAACAACCCGGTCTCCGGCCAGCCGATCGTCCGCCCGCCGCGTTCGCTGGCGTACTACGACTACAACCAGAAAACCAACCAGACCGGCCTCTACGTCCAGGACCAGATGGCCCTCGACCAGTGGCGCCTGACCCTCGGCGGCCGTGAGGACTGGGTGCACACCGGCACCACCTTCCTCAACCAGAGCGATGCCACCAACACCGAACGTGACAAGGCCTTCAGCGGTAACGCCGCCCTCAGCTACGTGTTCGATTCCGGCTTCACCCCCTACCTGTCGTACGCCGAGTCCTTCCAGCCCACCAGCAACGCCACGGCATCGCCGACCGACTCCTTCAAGCCGACCGAAGGCAAGCAGTGGGAGCTGGGCATCAAGTACCAGCCGCCGGGCAGCGACATCCTGCTGACCGCCGCCGTCTATGACCTGACCCAGCAGAACGTGTCGGTCACCAATCGCATCAACGGCACGCCGGTCACCAGCCAGGACGGCGAAGTGAAGGTCAAGGGCCTGGAGCTGGAAGCCGTGGGCAACGTCACCGACAGCCTGAAGCTGATCGCTTCCTACACCCAGGCGAAGTCCGAAGTGCAGGACGGCGAGTACAAGGGCAAGCGCCTGCAACTGATGCCCAACCGCCAGGCCTCGCTGTGGGCCGACTACACCTGGCACAACGGCGTGCTCGACGGCTTCGGCATCGCCGCCGGCGCCCGCTACACCGGCAACACCTTCGGTGACCAGGCCAACTCCGAGCTCGGCTTCGCCAAGTCCTACACCGTGTTCGATGCCGCCGTGCACTACGACCTCGGCCGCCTGGACAGCAGCCTGAACGGTGCGTCGTTAGCGCTCAACGCCACCAACCTGCTGGACAAGGACTACCTCTCCACCTGCGACGCCTACTACTGCTACTACGGTGACGAGCGCAGCGTCGTCGCCAGCGCCACCTACAAGTGGTAAGCCACTAAGTCGTACACCACGCTCCACCTAGGCCGCCCGCTGGGCGGCCTTCGGCTTTTGGACAGGCTCATGAAATCAACCACCATCCGCCGCTGGTCCTTCGTCCACACCTGGACCAGCCTGATCTGCACGGCCTTCCTGCTGCTCCTGGCACTGACCGGCCTGCCGCTGATCTTCCACCACGAGATCGACCACCTGCTGGGCGACGCCCCGGTGCTGCGCGAGATGCCGGCGGACTCGCCGCGCCTCGACCTGCAGCAACTGGTGCAGGCCGCCGAGGCCCATCGCCGGGGCGAGGTGGTGCAGTACCTGGGCTGGGAAGACGACGAGCCCAATGGCGTGGTGGCCATCACCGCCGCCACCGCCGGCACCGAACCCAACTCCTCGCACACCTTCATGCTCGACGCCCGCAGCGGCGAGCCAGTGGCCATGCCCTCGGCCAACGGCGGCTTCATGATGACCATGCTGCGCCTGCACGTGGACATGTTCGCCGGGCTGCCGGGCAAGCTGTTGCTGGCCTTCATGGGCCTGCTGTTCGTGGTCGCGATCGTCTCCGGCGCGGTGCTCTATGCGCCCTTCATGCGCCGCCTGGAGTTCGGCACCGTGCGCCGCGACCGCTCCACCCGCACCCGCTGGCTGGACCTGCACAACCTCATCGGCATCGTCACCCTGACCTGGGCCCTGGTGGTCGGTGTCACTGGGGTGATCAGCGCCTGCGCCGACCTGGTGATCGCCGCCTGGCGCAACGAGAGCCTGGCCGCCATGGTCGAGCCCTACCGCGACGCCCCGCCGCTCACCGAGCGCGCCCCGGCCACGCGCCTGCTGGAGATCGCCGCCCAGGCGACGCCGGGCATGGCGCCGGACTTCATCGCCTTCCCCGGCACGCGCTTCTCCAGCGAGCACCACTACTCGGTGTTCATGAAGGGCAGCAGCCACCTCACCTCGCACCTGTGGACGCCGGTGCTGATCGACGCGCGCACCCTAGAAGTCACCGCCATCGGCGAGCGGCCCTGGTACATGGACACCCTAGCCATGTCCCAGCCGCTGCACTTCGGCGACTACGGCGGCCTGCCCATGCAGCTGCTGTGGGCGACCTTGGACGTGCTGACCATCATCGTCCTCGGCAGTGGGCTCTACCTCTGGTGGGTGCGCCGACGCGCGCCGGCGCGGCAGCGTGGGGAGGCGACGGCATGAACCTGAAGCGCATCTTCGCCGTGCCCGCGCTGCTGGCGGCGCTCACCGCCATTGGCCTGGTGGGCGCCCTGCTCGGCGACGGCATCTGGGACGCCCTGGCCTGGGTCGGCCTGGGCATCCCCGCCTTCCTCGGCATCCGCCCCTTCCTGCTGCGACGCTGAACGGGCGCCGGCAAATTCCGGCGAACCCTTGGAGCGCGGCGGCGTCCATACGTCTGTATCCCAGACCTGGAGGTCGCCATGCTCCGCACCGCCGCTGCGGTCTTGTTCGCCGCCCTGCTCAGCACGACCGTGCTCGCCGCCGAGGTGAAGTACTTCCCCCTGCCACCGGGCAGCGGCCCGCGCGACGTGGCCCCCGCCACCGACGGCCGCGTCTGGTACACCGCGCAGAAGCTCGGCCTGCTCGGGCTGCTCGACCCCATGACCGGACAGAGCCAGCAGATCGCCCTCGGCGCCGGCTCCAGCCCCCGTGGCGTGGTGGTCGGCCAGGATGGCGCGGCCTGGGTCACCGATGCCGGCCTCAATGCCCTGGTGAAGGTGGACCCGGACCGCCTCAGAGCCAAGCACTACCCCTTGCCGGGCAGCGCCGCCGACGCCGGCCTCAATAGCGCCACCTTCGATAGGGCCGGGCTGCTCTGGTTCACCGGGCAGAACGGCTACTACGGCCGGCTCGACCCGAAGAACGGCGAGATCAAGGTCTGGCCCGCCCCGGGCGGCGCCGGGCCCTACGGCATCACCACCACGCCCAATGGCGAGATCTGGTACGCCAGCCTCGACGGCAAGCACATCGCCCGCATCGACGCCGGCTCCGGCCATGCCGAGGTGATCGCCTCACCCGAGGCGCAGCAGGGGCCGCAACGCATCTGGAGCGATTCCAAGGGCACCCTCTGGGTCAGTGAAAGCGGCAGCGGCAAGCTCAGCCGCTACGACCCGCTGGCCAACGCCTGGAACAGCTGGGCCCTGCCCGGCGGCAAGGCCGACGCCCATGCCATGTTCGTCGACGAGCAGGACCGCATCTGGATCAGCGATTTCAGCAGCAACGCCATCCTCCGCTTCAACCCCTTCAGCCAGCGCTTCACCGCCTTCCCCAGCGACCAGGCCAACGCCCGCGTGCTGCAGCTCTCCGGCCGCATCGGCGAAGTCTGGGGCGCGGAATCGGGCCTCGACCGGCTGGTGATGATCAGGGATTGAGCGGCCCATCCGGTGGAATTCATTCGCGATCGGCGCTGACCACGGCACCGGCTTCGCGGTTGAAACCGCTCCCACAAGGTTCCACCTCACCTCCGTGGCTCGGGGAAATCCGCCGTAGGTTGGCGCCGAGCGCAGCGAGGCCCAACGGCGCAAGACCCAACCCCACCTCTGCCGCTGAATCGTAGGATGGGTAGAGCACCGCGAAACCCATGCTGAAGGCCCGGCACCCAAGGCATCTCCGTGCCGGGAATTGATGGGTTTCGCTTCGCTCTACCCATCCTACGGGCTACCCACCCGACGGGCCGGGCACGGCCTCGATCTCGCGATCAGAACCTGTAGCTCGCGCTGGTCATCAGGGTGCGGGGGTCGCCGGGCATGATCTGCACGGCGCTGGTGGCGGTGGCGTAGTAGGTCTTGTCGGCGATGTTGGTCAGCGCAGCCTTCAGGTCCCACTGCTCCAGGCGGTAGCCGAGCAGGGCGTCCCAGCGGCCGTAGCCCGGCAGCGCCACGGTGTTGGCGTTGTCGGCGTAGCGGTCGCCCACCAGGGTCAGGCCGGTTTCACTGTACAGGCCCTGTTCCGGCTTCCAGCTGAGGAACAGGCTGCCGTTGCGCTCGGCCACGTCGCCGATGCGCTTGCCTTCAAGGCCGTTGTTGTCCTTGACGATCTCCGCGTCCTGCAGGCCGATGCCGCCGCGCAGGTACCAGTGGCTGTAGAGGCGGCCGCTGGCGGTCAGCTCGACGCCGCGGGAGCGCTGCAGGCCGGAGAGCAGGAAGTTGCCCGGGTTCAGCGGATCGGAGGTGCGGCGGTTGTACAGCTCGATCTCGTAGACGGCCAGGGTGGTGCTGAGGTTGTCCTCCAGCCAGTCGCTCTTCACACCCACCTCGTACTGGCGGGTGTGTTCCGGGCCGGTGTCGTTGGTGTTGGTGGTCGCGCCGGCGGTGACGCCGATCAGGCCGCCGCCCACCGGCGAGTAGGTCTTGCTGTAGGAGGCGTAGAAGGAATGGTCGCGCAGCGGCGTCCAGACCACGCCGACGCGCGGGCTGAAGCTGTCGTCCACCTGCTGCTCGCTGCGGCGGGTGAGGCGGTTCTGGCTGTCCACGTCGAAGTGGTCGTAGCGCAGGCCGAACAGCACCTGCCACTGCTCGTTCAGGGTCACCTGGTCCTGGATGTACAGGGCGCGGCTGTCGATGCGGTGCTGGGCATCGCTGCTGGCGACCATGCGCCCGGTCTGCTGGCGGGTGGTGTCGGGGTTGAAGATGTCCAGCGAGGGCGCGGCGTTGGCGGCACCGGTGGCGTTGGTGTAGAGCTTCGGGTCGCGGTGCTGGTTGCCCAGCTCCAGGCCGGTGAGCAGGCGGTGCTCCAGGCCGGCTGTGTGGAACACGCCTTCCAACTCCACGTTGTTGAAGATGTTGCGGGTGGTCAGGTCCTGCTGCCAGCGGGCGCGGCCCACGGTGCGGGCGGCGGCGTTGACGCTGGTGACGTAGGTGTTGTCGAAATCGCTGTCGAGCTTGAACACGCCGAGGGTCTGGCGCAGTTGCCAGTCGGCGTTGATGTCGTAGGTCAGGCGCGAGCGCAGGGACTGCGCCTTGTCGTCGATGTAGTCGCGCTGCAGGTCGCTGTAGACGGTGTCGCGGCTGACGTCCGCCGGGTGGCCATTGAGGCCGGGGATGCCGCGATCCGGGGTGCGGCGGTGGCGGCTGTACTCGTATTGCACCAGCCAGTTGAGGTCGGGGCTGAGCTGCCAGCTCATGGACGGCGCGAACAGCTGGCGGCTGGAGTCGACGCCCTTGCGGAAGCTGTTGGCGTCCTGCTCGCCCATGTTCAGGCGCAGGGAGATGTTCTCGCTGGGGTCGGTGCTGAGGTCGGCATAGAGGCTGCGGAAGTCCTGGCTGCCCAGCTGCGCTTCCAGGGTGGAGGCCAGCCCGGCCTGGGGCTGCTTGCTGATGCGGTTGACCAGGCCACCCTGGCTGCCACGGCCGTAGAGCACCGCCGCCGGGCCCTTGAGCACCTCGATGCGCTCGATGTTGTGCAGGTCGCGGGTGTACTGGCTGTCGTCGCGGATGCCGTCGAGGTAGAAGTCGTTGCTGGCGTCGAAGCCGCGGATGCGCAGGCCGTCGAAGCGGGTGTCACTGGCGTCGCTGACGTTGGGCAGGCCGGCGAGGGCCTGGGCGATGTTGCGGGTGCCGTAGCTGAGCACATCCTCGGTGCGCACCGTGTCGATCGCCTGGGGCACGTAGCGCACCGGGGTGGCGGTGCGCGTGGCGGTGGAGACCTCTTTCACCCTCGAATCCTGGCTGCGCTTGCCGTCGACTTCGATGGCGGGCAGCTCGGTGGCGGCCATGGCCAGCGGCGACAGCAGCAGGGAGGCCAGGCTCAGGGCCAGGGGTGAAAGGGCAGGCAGTTTGGCAGGGGTCGACATGGGGCAGGTCCGCATCCTGGTGGAGAGTAAAAGAATCGGTTGCGGATGATATTTATTTTCATTTGATCTTTATAGTCATTTGCATCGAAATATTTACAAGACGCTGACATTCCCTCGTCCTCTCTCCTCGTCCTGCCCCCTCGCACCGCTCCAGGCCGCGCCGTCCCTGGCATGCGTCCTTCAGCGGGCCTGGCGCCGCGCTTGCCCGGTGGGCTCCTGGCGGCCCGGCCAGGGCTCGAAACCGATCACCACGCCCTGCCTTTCCGCCCGGTAGCCGGGAAACAGTTCGGCGATCCGGGCCGCCAGGCGTCGGCTGGCGGCACGCTCTTCATGCAGTTCACCGCGCATCACGGGTGTCCTCCTCTTCGTCACGGTGCCGGTACCACAGGCGGAAGAACCCGGCCGCCAGCAACAGGGCGCCCTGGGAGAGCGCCACGCACAGCTGCAGGAAGGAGTTCACCGAGGGGTTGTTGCGCGGGTCGATGACGCCGGTCAGCGCATGCCAGAAGGACTCGGGCAGCACCATCAGCGCCAGGTTGGCCACCGGCTTGCCGGTGATCAGCCAGAGGTCGATGAAGCCGAAATTGCCGGCGAACATCAGGCCGCCGAGGATCAGTACCGAGACCACCAGGCCAAGGGCGAAGCAGGCTGTGAATTGCACCATTGCACGCATCGTTTCTTCCTCCCGAAGGGGCGCGGCGATGGCCGCGCCCATGAATGTCAGCCCTGGACCTGGGCGGGTTTGACGGCACCGACGCCGTACCAGTCGAGCTTGCGGGTCAACACCATCACGCAGGCCAGCAGGCCGAACACCAGCAGCGAGCCCATCAGCAGCGCGTAGTCCTCGGCGCTGAGCAGGCCGTAGAGCATCCCGTAGAGCGCCGCCAGCCCGGCGGTGAAGCCTGCGCCACGCGCCCAGCTGTGCAGCACGTGGCTGACGTAGAAGCCCACCAGCAGCACGCAGGCCGCTGCGGAAAGCGAATAGGCCAGGGCGAACTCCAGGTGCTCGGACAGCGACAGCAGCAGCAGGTAGAAGAACGCCAGGGCCAGGCCCACCAGGGCGTACTGCACCGGGTGCACCGCCAGGCGCTTGAGCACTTCCATGAGGAAGAAGCCGGCGAAGGTCAGGCAGATGAACAGCAGGGCGTACTTGATGGCGCGATCGGTCTTCAGGTACTGGTCCACGGGGTCGACGAAGCTGACGCCGAACACCTTGCCGTTGAAGTCCTCGCAACGCTCGGCGTAGGCGCAGTTGGCCAGGGCCGCTTCCATGTCGGTGGCGAAGAAGCTGGTCTGCCAGCGGGCGCTGAAGCCGTCGTCACGCACCTCGCGCTCGGCGGGCAGGAACTCGCCGACGAAGCTCGGGTGCGGCCAACCGGACTTCAGCTCCACCTGGCTGTCGCGCCCCACCGGGGTGATGCTCAGCGACTCGGTGCCCTGCAGCTTGAGGTCGAAGGCGAAGTCGAGGTTCTGCACCTCCGCCGTCAGCAGGCTCGGCAGCGGCACATGCACGCCACCGGCCAGTACCGGATCGCCGCTGCCGGGCTGGAAGTCGAAGCTGCGGCCGTTGAGCTCCAGCTTCAGCGCGTTGCTGATGCCACGGATGTCGCTGATGCCCACCGCCAGGAACGGCGCCTCGAAGCGGTAGTCGGCCAGGCCGTCCTCGATGCCGTAGTTGGCCGGCAGCACGAACTGCCCGCTGACGCGGCTATCGCTCTTGTACAACCGCGCCTGGTAGATGCCCCGGGCACGCAGCTCGGTATCCACGTCGCCGACCAGGCGCAGGCGCTCCGGCAGGAAGAACAGGCGGCTGTGCTCCTCGCTCTCGTCGAGGTAGCGCTGGCCGGTCTTCTCGTTGGTCTTCCACTCGCGGATCACGCGGCGATAGGGCACCACCAGGATCGGCCCCGTCACCTGCTGGCTGTAGCTGGAGCTCTGGGCGATGTTCGCCAGCACGCCGTCACGGGCCTGCTGACGCTCGTCGATCAGGCCGTCGATCATCAGCAGCGGGATCATCAACAGCAGGATCAACAGGGCGATGGCGCCCAGCTTGAAACCCAGGGTACGGGTCATCTCGGACTCTCCTCATGTGTTCTCGATGGGGAAAGTCTGGAGCGCACCCAAGGAGGGGCTATGGGGAAAGTGTGGAGTTTGTGTGGGAATTGGGTGGAGAGTGGGGATCGCTCATGCGGGATCGTAGGATGGGTAGAGCGAAGCGAAACCCATCAGCGGAGTCGGGCGCTGCCCCATGGGTTTCGCTTCACTCGCGGAGCGCCGCCCGGCCCACCCTACGCGATGCCCGATAATGCGTAATGCGCGAGACGGAACACCGCCCGGTGGATGGGTGAAGCGTCATCCACCCTACAGGCCACATTCGCTCCCACAAGGGTCCGGCGTCCAGATCCAACGATCAGCACGACCCGCGGATGTAGTCCTCGAGGTGGTGGATCAGGCTTTCCTGCTCGGCGGTGATGTCGCGTACCAGGTCGCGGATGGACAGCAGCCCGATCACCTTGCCGTCATCCAGCACGGGCAGGTGGCGCAGGTTCTTCTCGGTCATCAGTTGCATGCAGAACTGGTTGCTGTCCTTCGGGCCGACCACGAAGAGGTTGGAGGTCATGATCTCCTGCACCTCGGTGCCGTAGGAGGAGCGGTCCTTGGCGGCCACGCGACGCACGTAGTCGCGCTCGGTGACGATGCCCACCAACTCGTCACGCTCCATTACCAGCACCGCGCCGATGCCCTTCTCGGCCATCAGTTCGGCCGCCTCCAGCACGGTGGTGGTGGGGTCGACCCGGTAGATGGTCGTGTGGGGCTTGCCCCGCAGTATTTCGGCGACGCTCTTCATTGGCTGCTCCCGGTTTCTCGTTGTTATGTGCACCGCGTTCCATGCACGGCGACGGTTTGAGAATAGTCAATTGTGGGCACTCGCAAGAAGCGGCAGAATCGCCGCCAGTCGGGCCTTCCGGCCCTTTGGAAAAGGACGTTCCCATGCTCCCCCGCAAGACCCTCTTTGCCCTCACCGCCCTCTCGCTGCTCATGCTCGGCGGTTGCTCCAGCAAGAGCTATGTCACGCCCAGCCATGGCGTTCCCCTGGCCGGCATCGACGACGCCGATATCGAAGAGCTGTTCAGCAAGAAACCTGCCAGCCCCTTCCCGGCGCAGTTGAGCATCGTCCGTGTCACGAGTACCTATCGGGACGGGTTCGAGGTGGTGCAAACCCGCGACATCGAGTCCGACGCCGATCTGGCGCGCATCGCCGAACAGCCGCTGATTAGCCAGACCGCCCCCCTGAGCCGCCTGCTGGTTCCCAGCGACATGAAGAGCCTGAAGGACCTGCGCCTACCCGCCGCGCGCATGCGTTCGGACCTGCTGCTGGTCTACACCGTGGACACCACCTTCTATGTCGACAGCACCCCGCTGGGTCCGCTGACCGCCGTTTCGCTGGGCTTCCTGCCCAACCACCAGGCGCATGTCACCGCCACCGTCGCCGGCATCCTGGTGGATGTGCGCAGCGGCTACATCTACGGCTCCACCGAGGCCACCGCCCAGGAAGAACAGCGCTCCAGCACCTGGTCCACCGAGGACGCGGTGACCGAGTCGAAGAGCCGCGCCGAGAAGGCCGCGTTCGCCCGCTTCAGCGAAGGCTTCCCGGCGTTCTGGAAGGGTGTGACCGCGAAGTACGCCAAGAGCGCACCGGCCACAGCGGAGTGATTGCTCCGCACTGAGGTGGATCACGCGGAGTCCGGCCACCCGAGCGCCTGGAGAGCCAGGCAGGCGGATGCACCAGGATGGTGCCTGCGCGAAATCAAGCCACCGGCAGGCGCAGGCGCACTTCCACACCGCCGTCGAAGTTGCAGACCTGCAGGCTGCCGCCGTGCAGCTGCGCCACTTCCTGGACGAAGTTGAGCCCCAGGCCGGTGCTCTTGCGGCCGCTGCCGGGGCGCGGCAGGGAATAGAAGCGCTCGGTGAGGCGCGGCAGGGCGTAGTCGGGAATAGCCTCGCCCTGGTTGTACAGCCGCAGGTCCAGCTCATGGCCGTCGCGGCTCGCTGCGATGCGGATCAGGCCGCCCGCAGGGGTGAAGTCCAGGGCGTTGTCCAGCAGGTTGGCCAGCGCCTGGCGCAGCAGGAAGCGTTCGCCCGATGCCTCAAGACCGATGTTCACCGCATTCTCGATGCGGAGTCCGGCGGCCTCGATGCGTGCCGCCTGGGCCTGCAACAGGTCTTCCACCAGGGGCGCCAGCGGCACCGGCACGCGCTCCTCCAAGCCCTGGCGCTGCTCGACCTGAGCCAGGTACAGCAGCCGCTCGATCAGGTGCTGCAGGCGCGCGCTCTCGCCGCTGATATTGGCCACGAAGCGCTGGCGCTGCGCCGGGGGCATCTCGCCCTCCAGCAGCTCGGCCGCACCCCGGATCGCCGCCAGCGGGCTCTTCAGCTCATGGGTCAGGGTGTGCACGTAGCGCTCGACGTAGGCCTTGCCTTCCAGCTCGGTGCGCATGCGCTCCACGGCTCGGGCCAGTTGCGCCAGCTCGCCACCGCGCAGGGTGGGCAACTCGGCGCGCTGGCCTTCGCTCACGGCCTGGGCATAGCGGGTGAGGAGCCGCAGGGAGCCGCTGAGCCACCAGGACAGCAGCCCGCCGATCAGCAGGCCGAGCCCGATGAGCCCGGCACCGAGCCAGGCCAAGCGCATCTGCGAGCGGTAGATGTAGGGCTGCAGCGAGCGGTTGGGCTTGGCCACCGAGACCACACCGATGATCCGACCGTTGTCGCGGATCGGCGCCGCCACGTACATCACCGAGGAGTCCGGGTCGCTGGGGTCTTCACGGGTGGAGCGGGCGCCGTACTGGCCGCGCAGGGTCAGCAGCACGTCGTTCCAGCCGGAGTAGTCCTGGCCCACGGCCAGGCCGCTGGAGTCCAGCAGCACCTTGCCGGTGCCGTCGGTGACGTAGATGCGGTGGTTCACCTCGGTCTTGCGCACGCCCCAGATCTCGGCGCCGGGCTGGCGCTTGCCATAGGCCTTGAGCAGCTCGGGCAGATTGCTCTGGCCCAGGGTGCCGTCGCGCACCGGATCGCGGAGGATCTCGGCCAGCAGGTTGGCGGTGTCCACCAGGGTCTCTTCGGTGGACTGGCGCACGCCGGGGCGGATCTCGTCCATCACCGTGCTCAGCACGAAGTAGCCAGCCAGGCCGACGAAGAGGAAGTACACCAGGAAGATGCGGACGCCGAGCGGCATGGCGGGGCTCCGGTCAGGCGTTGGGGTCGTAGCTGTAGCCGAGGCCGCGATGGGTCTGGATCGGCTCGGCCTCGGCGTTCACCTGGCGCAGCTTGGCGCGCAGGCTCTTGATGTGGCTGTCGATGCTGCGCTCGTAGCCGGCATCGCTGGCGACGCCCACCGAATCCAGCAACTGCTCGCGGCTGAACACCCGCTCGGGCTGGGCCAGCAGCGTCTGCAGCAGGCGGAATTCGTGGCGGGTGAGGCTGAGCAACTGGCCCAGGTAATGAATGCGCACACGCTCCGCATCCACCACGAAGGCGCCTTCGGCCGCCGGGGCGGGCACGCTGGCCCGCGCGGCCTCCCGGGGCGCGGTGCGCTTGAGGATGGCGCGCACCCGAGCAGCCACCTCGCGGGGGCTGAAGGGCTTGACCACGTAGTCGTCGGCACCGATTTCCAGGCCCACCACGCGGTCGATCTCGGCATCCCGGGCGGTAAGGAAGATCACCGGCACCTCGGAGAAGCGCCGCAACCGCTTGCAGGCTTCGAAGCCGCTGATATCGGGCAGGCCGACATCGAGGATGACCAGGTCGAACGGGTCACGGGCCAGCAGTTCCAGCGCCTCGCTGGCCAGGCTCAGCCAGGTGACCTCGAAACCGTCAGCCTGCAGGGCATAGACCAGGGTGTCGGCGATGGCCGCTTCGTCTTCGACAATCAGGATAGTGGGCATGGCGTCCGTGCAGGCGGGGAAATAGCCGGCACGGTGCCGCAGGCCTCGAGCGGCGTCAATCCCGCCGAGGCCCTCGGCTCAGCCGTGGCTCAGCACTGGGGCTTGCCGGCGGTGAACTTGCGCCCGGGGTAGATGGCGGCGCGGAACTCGCGCAGGGCCTTGGCGCCGATCAGCAGCGGGTAGTTGAAGCTGCTGCGGTCGGTGAGATTGACCTCGACGGTGCGCTTGGTGTCGCCCAGGCACATTTCCATCTCGATCACCGGGCGATGGGTCGGATCGGCCTTTTCACGCTCGTCGTCCTCGTCGTCGCCGGCTTCCTCGGAGCGCGTCTTGATCTTGCTGATGCGCGCCAGGCGGTGCTCGTAGACGGTGTCGTCGGCATCCTTGGTGGCCAGGCGGAAGCGTACCCAGTCGTCACCGTCACGCTTGAAGCGCTCGATGTCCTTGGCCGACAGCGAGGCAGTCAGGGCGCCGGTGTCCATCTTGGCCTTGAGGGTCTGGCCGATCTCCGGCAGGCGGATGTACTCGTAGCGGCCGTAGAGCTCGGGGTCCTCGGCGGCGAAGGCCGGCAGGGCGACCAGGGTCAGCAGGGCTAGGAAGCGTTTCAACGGGTTCTCCTCGGGATCAGGGTGCAGGGAGTAGGACTGGATGGCCGCCCATTCGTTCGCGTCACTTCGCCTTGGCGGGTGGCAGGCGTTCGCCGCCCCAGAGAGCGTCGAGGTTGCGGAAGCCCCAGTCCTCGGGGGACTCGCGGCCGATGATGCGATCGCGGCCGTCGAGGGCGGCGAGGTCGATCACCTCTTGGGGAATCGGCACCTTCGAGCGGGCCGAGAAGAACACCTTGACCCGCGGCAGCAGCAACGAGCGGGCGTTCTGGTCGATCACCACGCCGAGGCGGCCGCTTTCCAGGCGCACCAGGGAGCCAGTGGGGTAGATGCCCACGGTCTTGACGAAGGCCTGGAACACCTGGGGATCGAAGTGCCCCTTGGTCCACTCGGCCATCTTGTGCAGGGCCTCGGCCGGCGCCCAGCCCTTCTTGTAGGGGCGGTCGGAGGTGATGGCGTCGTACACGTCGCACACCGCGCCCATACGCGCCAGCAGGCTGATCTGCTCGCCGCCGAGGCGGTGCGGGTAGCCGCTGCCGTCGAATTTCTCGTGGTGGTGCAGGCACACGTCCAGCACCAATGCGCTGACCTGACGGCTGTCGATAAGCATGCGCGCGCCGGCCTCCGGATGGTGGCGCACCGTGGCGAACTCGGCGTCGGTGAGGGCGCCGGGCTTGTTCAGCAACTCCAGCGGCACGGCCATCTTGCCGATGTCGTGGAGCAGGCCGGCCAGGCCCGCCTCGCGCACCAGGGCTTCGCTGAGCTGCAGTTGGCGCGCCAGGGCGATCATCAGCGCGCAGACGGCCACCGAGTGCATGTAGGTGTATTCGTCGGAACGCTTGAGCCGCGCCAGGCTGATCAACGCATTGGGGTGGCGCAGTACCGAGTTGGTGATGGATTCCACCAGCTCGGCGGCGTGGCCCAGCTCGATGGCGTGGCCGAGGCGGGCGTCGCTGAACATCTCCATCACCGCCTCGCGGGAGCGGGCACAGAGCTGCACCGCGCGGGACAGTTCTTCCTCCATGCTCGCCGGGCTGACCACCACCGGCGGCGCCTTGGCGGCCTCCAGCAGGCGCGCTTCGGCTTCCTGCTGCACCTGCTCGGCGGTGCTGCCGCCATTGGCGGAGCCCGAATCGATGTCCAGGCCTTTGGACACGTCTATCCACACCTCGGTGACGGCACTGTCGAGGATGCGGGCGAGGTCCTTTTCGGATTTCAGCAGGAAGCTGCTCTTCCAGAAGGGGTGGTCCATCCATGAACCGCATAATTCCTGGACGTACATGCCCAGGCGCAGGTCGGACACGGCGATCTTCTTGAGCACGATAACTACTCGATGGACATACGCGAATGCAGCTCCATCATGCCTGATGGCCAGCTGCCAGGACAGCTACCCGCGATGGACTTTCGCACCCCGTCACGTCTTGGCAAGCGAAGCCCACTGCGTATCATGGCAACGCCACCCACAGGCCAAGGAGCCAAGGACCTATGCGGGCGCTGCTGACCGGTATCACCACCATCCTGCTCATCCTGATCAACACCCTGGTGCTGATCGGCCCCATGCTGCTGATCGCGCTGCTGAAACTGATCCTGCCCGGGCAGGCCCTCAAGGACGCCTGCTCCCGCACGGTGATGTGGATCGCCGAAGCCTGGGCCGAGAACGACAAGCGCATCTTCGCCCTGCTCACCCCCACCGTCTGGGACATCCGCGGCGGCGACGGCCTGCGCAGCGATACCTCCTACCTGGTGGTGTCCAATCACCAGTCCTGGGTGGACATCCCCGCCCTGGTGCAGGCCTTCAACCGCAAGACGCCCTACTTCAAGTTCTTCCTCAAGAAGGAGCTGATCTGGGTGCCCTTCATCGGCCTGGCCTTCTGGGCGCTGGATTACCCCTTCATGAAGCGCTACTCCAAGGCCTTCCTCGACAAGCACCCGGAGATGAAGGGCAAGGACCTGGAGATCACCAAGGCCGCCTGCGAGAAGTTCAAGCGCTTGCCGGTGACGGTGGTGAACTACCTCGAAGGCACGCGCTTCACCCCGGCCAAGCAGGCGCAGCAGGGCTCGCCCTACCGCCACCTGCTCAAGCCCAAGGCCGGCGGCGTGGCCTTCGTGCTCGCCGCCCTGGGCGAACAGCTCGACGCCATGCTCGACGTCACCCTGATCTACCCCGGCAAGCAGGTGCCCGGCTTCTGGGCGCTGGTGTCCGGCCAGGTGCCCAAGGTGATCGTCGACATCCAGACCCGCGACATCGACCCCTCGCTGTGGCAGGGCGACTATGAGAACGACCCGCAATTCCGCCAGCACATCCAGGACTGGGTGACCCGCCTCTGGGCCGAGAAGGACGCGCGCATCGAACAGCTGCGCGGTGAACTGCAGGGCTGAGCCCGCCACCCGCGCCCTCCCTCAGCATTTTCCGACGAAACGGCGCAGCCCCCTTGAGCTCTGGCTCAGGGGGGCGGCGAAGCCCTGCGCGGCAGGGTGTGGGAATTGGCCGAAAAGACGCTTGCCGTGTTTATATTGAACGCTCGATCAATTTAAAAGGAACCTCGACGCCCTCTTCCGTTTCTCATCAGGCGCGTGCCTGAACCTGCGTCAAAGGAGTATTTCTTGTCGACCCCCTCCCCCTTCCGCCAAGAGGCCGCCCGATCATGAGCGTGCCCAATCCCCCCGGTAGCCTGCCGCTGCGCATGAACACGCCCGTCCTGCTGGGATCGGCGGGCTTCGTCCTGATCTTCGGCCTGGTGGTTGCGATCTTCACCGAGCAGGCCGGCGCCTGGTTGCTGCAGGCCCAGGCCTGGGCCGCCAACAGCGTGGGCTGGTACTACCTGCTGGCCATGACCCTGTACCTGGTGTTCGTGGTGGTCACCGCGCTGTCCGGCTACGGCAAGATCAAGCTCGGCGCCGACCACGACGAGCCGGAATTCAGCTACCTGTCCTGGGCCGGCATGCTGTTCGCCGCCGGCATCAGCATCACCCTGTTCTTCTTCTGCGTCTCCGAGCCGCTGACCCACCTGCTGCAGCCGCCCCAGGGCGAAGCCGGCGGGCCCGAGGCGGCGCGCCAGGCGATGCAGCTGCTGTTCCTCCACTGGGGCCTGCACGGCTGGGGCGTGTTCGCCCTGGTGGCCATGGCCCTGGCCTATTTCGCCTACCGCCACAACCTGCCGCTGGCCCTGCGCTCGGCGCTCTACCCGCTGATCGGCAAGCGCATCAACGGCCCCATCGGCTACACGGTGGACGCCTTCGGCATCATCGCCACGGTGTTCGGCCTGGGCGCGGACATGGGCTTCGGCGTGCTGCACCTGAACGCCGGCCTCGACTACCTGTTCGGCATCCCCCACAACCAGTGGGTGCAGGTGCTGCTGATCGCCCTGATGATGGGCGCGGCGGTGCTGGTGGCGGTGAGCGGCGTGGAAAAGGGCGTGCGGGTGATGTCCGACGTCAACATGCTGCTGGCCTGTTCGCTGTTGCTGTTCGTGCTCTTCGCCGGGCCCACCCAGCACCTGCTGAACATGCTGGTGCAGAACGTCGGCGACTACCTCAGCGCCGTGCCGGCCAAGAGTTTCGACCTCTACGCGTGGAACAGCCCCTCCGGCTGGCTGGGCGACTGGACGGTGTTCTACTGGGCCTGGTGGATCGCCTGGGCGCCCTTCGTCGGCCTGTTCATCGCGCGCATCTCGCGCGGGCGCACCATCCGCGAATTCGTTTTCGGCGTGCTGTTCATCCCCCTCGGCTTCACCCTGGCGTGGATGTCGATCTTCGGCAACAGCGCCCTGGAGCTGGTGCTCAACCACGGCATGACCGAACTGGCGGTCGGCGCCATCGAAGACCCGTCGATGGTCATCTACCGCCTGCTGGAAACCTACCCCTGGAGCCGCACGGTGATCGCCGTGACGGTGTTCGTCAGCTTCGTGTTCTTCGTCACCTCTGCCGACTCCGGCACCGTGGTGCTCTCGACCCTCTCCGCACGCGGCGGCGAGGAAGGCGAGGACGGGCCCAAGTGGCTGCGGGTGTTCTGGGGCGCGATGACCGCGCTGATCACCAGCGGGCTGCTGTTCGCCGGCAGCATCGACGCGCTGAAGTCGGCGGTGGTGCTCACCTCCCTGCCCTTCTCGCTGATCCTGCTGCTGATGATGTGGGGCCTGCACAAGGCCTTCTACCTGGAGTCCCAGCGCCAGCGCGCGCGCCTGCATTCCCTGGCGCCACTGGACCAGCGGCCACGCAAGGGCGGCTGGCGCCAGCGCCTCAGCCAGGCCGTGCACTTCCCCTCGCGGGACGAGGTGTACCGCTTCATGGAGCAGGAGGTGCGCCCGGCCATGGAGGCGGTGGCGGAGCAGTTCCGCGAGAAGTCGCTGCGAGTGGAGACCGAGCTGGACCCGGCCAACGCCAGCCTCAGCCTGGAGGTCGGCCACGGCGAGGAAACGCCCTTCCTCTACCGGGTGGTGATGCGCGGCTACTTCACGCCCTCCTTCGCCGTCGCCGGGCTGGACGCGCGCAACCTGCGCAACCGCCGCTACTACCGCGCCGAGGTGCACCTGGCCGAAGGCAGCCAGGACTACGACCTGGTGGGCTACAGCCGCGAGCAGATCATCAACGACATGCTCGACCAGTACGAACGGCACCTGCAGTTCCTGCACCTGGTGCGTTAGCTAGGGTGCCCGGGCTACGGAGCAGTCCGTAGGATGGGTAGAGCCCCGCGAAACCCATCGCTCCGAGGTGATGGGTTTCGCTTCGCTCTACCCATCCTACGTCCGGCCTTCAGGTGCGAGGCCGGGTTCCCCGCCTTCCCCCATAAAAAAGAGGAGCCCAAGGGCTCCTCGAAACAGGTACCGCAACGTAGCAGACGCGGTACCGGGGGTTTGCGGGTGGGTCAGGCGGCGCTGAACAGCTTGTGCGGGTCAATGACGAATTTCTTCGGCACGCCGGCGTCGAACTCGCCGTAGCCACGGGGCGCTTCATCCAGGCCGATCACCTGCACACCGACCACTTCGGCGATGTTGATGCGGTCCCACATGATGGCCTGCATGAGCTGGCGGTTGTATTTCATCACCGGGGTCTGGCCAGTGTGGAAGCTGTGGGACTTGGCCCAGCCGAGGCCGAAACGGATGCTCAGGCTGCCGATCTTGGCGGCCGCGTCCACCGCGCCCGGGTCTTCGGTGACGTAGAGGCCGGGGATGCCGATCTTGCCGGCGACCCGCACCACGCCCATCAGCGAGTTGAGCACCGTGGCCGGCGCTTCGTGCTGGGCACCGGCATGGCCGTGGCCGCGCGCTTCGAAGCCCACGGCGTCGACGGCGCAGTCCACTTCCGGCTCGCCCAGCAGGGCGGCGATCTGCTCGTGCAGCGGGGTGTCCTTGGACAGGTCGGCGATCTCGAAGCCCTGGGCCTTGGCATGGGCCAGGCGCACCGGGTTGACGTCGCCGACTATCACCACCGCGGCGCCCAGCAAGCGCGCGGAGGCGGCAGCGGCGAGGCCGACGGGACCGGCACCGGCGATGTAGACGGTGGAGCCCGGGCCGACGCCAGCGGTGACCGCGCCGTGGTAGCCGGTGGGCAGGATGTCGGAGAGGCAGGTCAGGTCGCGGATCTTCTCCATGGCCTTGTCGCGGTCCGGCAGTTTCAGCAGGTTGAAGTCGGCGTAGGGCACCAGCACGTACTCGGCCTGGCCACCGGTCCAGTCACCCATGTCGACATAGCCGTAAGCGCCGCCGGCACGGGCCGGGTTGACGGTGAGGCAGACGCCGGTGTGCTGTTCCTTGCAGGAGCGGCAGCGACCGCAGGCGACGTTGAAGGGCACGGAAACCAGGTCGCCGATCTTCAGGTTCTCGACGTCGCTGCCCTTCTCGATCACCTCGCCGGTGATCTCGTGGCCGAGCACAAGGCCGACCTGGGCGGTGGTACGGCCGCGCACCATGTGCTGGTCCGAGCCGCAGATGTTGGTGGATACCACGCGCAGGATGACCCCGTGCTCGATCTTGCGACCGCGCGGGTCCTGCATCTTGGGATAGTCGATCTTCTGCACCTCGACCTTGCCTGCGCCGAGATAGACGACACCACGATTACCAGACATGCATGAATCTCCTTTGTTGTTGTGGATACAAAGGCGCGGCCTGGGCCACGCGGCCTTGTACTGGAGCTTGTGTCTGTTGCCGGAGCCGCCGGGTGGAGCTGGCAGGGCGGCTGCCGAAAGCTGTAGCCGGACTTCAGTCCGGGGTCTGGCACGCTCCCGGGCTGGAGCCCGGGCTACGTCTGTTCAGGTCAGAGCACCACTGTGCGGTTGGCGTTGAGGAACACCCGGCGCTCGATGTGCAGGCCCACGGCCTTGGCCAGGGTCAGGCACTCGATGTCGCGGCCCTTGGCGATCAGGTCCTCGGGGTAGTGGGCGTGGTCCACCGGCTCCACGCCCTGGGCGATGATCGGCCCCTCGTCGAGGTCGTTGTTGATGTAGTGGGCGGTGGCCCCCACCAGCTTGACGCCCTTCTGGTACGCCTGGTGGTAGGGCTTGGCGCCCTTGAAGCCGGGCAGCAGCGAGTGGTGGATGTTGATCGCCCAGCCGTCCAGGCGTCGGCACAGTTCGGGGGACAGCACCTGCATGTAGCGGGCGAGGACCACCAATTCGGCGCCGGTCTCCTCAATCACCTGCAGCACGCGCCGCTCCTGGGCGGGCTTGTCGTTGGGGTCGAGGGGGAGGTGGTGGTAGGGAATCCCGTGCCAGCGGGCCAGGGGTTCCAGGTCCGGGTGGTTGGAGACCACCGCGACCACGTCCATGGCCAGCTGGCCGATGCGCTGGCGGTAGAGCAGGTCGTTGAGGCAGTGATCGGCCTTGCTGACCATCAGCACCACCTTGGCACGGTAGCTGGGCGGGGTCAGCTCGATCTGCATGTCGAAGGGCGCCACGCGCTCGGCCAGGGCGGCACGGAAGGCCTGCTCCTCGAAGCCGTCGGGCTGGCGGAATTCGATGCGGATGAAGAAGCGCGCGGAGAGCCGGTCGTCGAAGGAGTGGTGCTCGGTGACGTAGCAGCGCTGCTCGTAGAGGAAGCGCGTCACCGCGTCCACGGTGCCCAGCACGCTGGGGCAATGGGCGGTGAGGATCCAGGTATCGGGGGTGCGGCTCATGTCGATCTCCTCGGGTACGGCGGCAGGTTGGTACGGGCCACGTTGGGCCTCGCTGCGCTCGGCACCAACCTACGGATGCAGGCGCAAGGTGGATGACGCTTCACCCACCCTGGCTGTCCTGCGGTGGACGAAAAGAGCGTCGTCCACCCTACCTCTCAAGCCTTGATCGCCAGCCCGTACTCGGCGCTGGCGTCCTGCAGCCAGAGCCAGAAGTAGTCGGAGAAGCTGCGGCGGATCAGCAGTTCCCAGGTGTCCTCGCCGGTGTGGCGGATCACCAGTTGCGACTTGGCGAAGGTGGTGCCCACCGCCTTGCCCACCGGGAAGTTGCTCGGGTGCAGGTCATAGGGCGTGGACTTCATCAGCATCTCGCGCACCTTGGGCCCGCTCAGCTCCAGCAGGGTCTGCCCGCCGCTGACGTTGATCACCGCGTGGTGCAGCCCTTCCAGGGCGGCGCGCAGGCGCTGCTCGGCGGCGAACTCCTCGCCACGGGGCAGGATCAGCAGCCACTCGTCCGGCGACAGCCACTGCAGCGAAGTCTCGCCGCTGGCCACCAGGGTCAGCGCCACCGGCAGCTCCAGGCCCAGGGCCTTGTGCACGCCGCCGGCGAAGGCCGGGTCGCGGGCATCGCCACGCAGCACCAGGTGGCCCAGCAACTGCTTCTCGCGCAGGGTCACGCCGGCGGCGCCGGACTTGCCCAGGGCGCCCTTGCCGGCCAGCTCGTCGAGCCCGGCGTGGAACAGCGGCGATTCGCCGGCCAGTTCATCCGGACGCTGCTTGTACACGTTCACTGCGCTCATTTCTCACCTGCCTGGTGCACGCCGGCACCGTCGAATTCCATGCTCTTGGCCCGTTGCTCACACATTCTGGCGTTCCCCTTTCGGGTCGTAGAACACCGAGCTGACGATCTCCGCCTCGATCACGCTGCCGTCCGCCAGCGGGGCGAAGACCTTCTCGCCCATGCGCTTGAGGCCGCCCCGCACCACGGCGAGAGCGAAGGAATAGCCCATGGCCGCGCTCATGTAGCTGGAGGTGACGTGGCCGACCATGGTCATGGGGATCGACTGTTTCGGGTCGAACACCAGCTGCGAGCCTTCCGGCAGCACCTTGTTCGGGTCCAGGGGCTTGAGGCCCACCAGTTGCTTGCGGTCTTCGCGCACGCAGTCCTCGCGGTTCATGCCGCGCCAGCCGATCCAGGAGAAGGGCTTGTTGCGGCCCACGGCCCAGCCCATGTCGAGGTCGTCCGGGGTGACCGAGCCGTCGGTGTCCTGGCCGACGATGATGAAACCCTTCTCGGCCCGCAGCACGTGCATGGTCTCGGTGCCGTAGGGGGTCAGGTTGTATGGCTTGCCGGCGGCGATGAGCTTTTCCCAGACGCCGGCGGCGTAGTCGGCCTGGACGTTGATCTCGTAGGACAGCTCGCCGGTGAAGGAGATGCGGAACACCCGCGCCGGCACACCGCCGACCAGGCCTTCCTTCCAGCTCATGAAGGGGAAGGCGTCCTTGTCCAGGTCGATGTCGGTGACCTCGGCCAGCAGCTTGCGGCTGTTGGGGCCGGACAGGGTCATGGTGGCCCAGTGGTCGGTGACCGAGGTGAAGTACACCTTGAGCTCCGGCCATTCGGTCTGGTGGTAGATCTCCAGCCACTCGAAGATGCGCGCGGCACCGCCAGTGGTGGTGGTCATCAGGAAGTGGTTGTCGGCGAGGCAGGCGGTCACGCCGTCGTCCATCACCATGCCGTCTTCCTTGCACATCAGGCCGTAGCGGGCCTTGCCCACGTCCAGCTTGGTCCAGGCGTTGGTGTAGACGCGGTTGAGGAACTCGCGGGCATCCGGGCCCTGGATGTCGATTTTGCCCAGGGTGGAAGCATCGAGGATGCCCACGCTGTCACGCACGGCCTTGCACTCACGGGCCACGGCGGCGTGCAGGTCCTCGCCGTTCTTCGGGAAGTACCAGGGGCGCTTCCACTGGCCGACGTCCTCGAACTCGGCGCCATTGGCCAGGTGCCAGCGCTGCATGGCGGTGTAGCGCTTGGGCTCGAACAGGTGCCCGCAGTGGCGGCCGGCGACGGCGCCGAAGGCCACGGGGGTGTAGTTCGGGCGGAACATGGTGGTGCCCATTTCCGGGATGCTGATGCCCAGCGAACGGGCGGCGATGGCCAGGCCGTTGATGTTGCCCAGCTTGCCCTGGTCGGTGCCGAAGCCCAGCGCGGTGTAGCGCTTGACGTGCTCGACCGACTCGAAGCCCTCGCGGGTGGCCAGTTCGATGCCGGCGGAGGTGACGTCGTTCTGCAGGTCGACGAACTGCTTCGGCGCACGGGCGGTGGATTTGTCGTGGGGCACCTGGAACAGCGCCAGGGTGGCTTCCTCGTGGCGCTTCTCGGCCTTCGGCAGGCTGCCGGTGACTTCCTTGAAGCCCGCCTCGGCGGCAGCCTTGGCACCGGCCTCGAAGCCGTCGGCCAGGGTGTCGCCGAGGGCGAACACGCCATTGACGGCGCCGGCGCAGATACGTTTCTGGAAGCCGCCCTCGCCCGGGACGAAGGCCAGGATGTCTTCACGCCAGGTGGGCTTGCCGCCCAGGTGCGAAGCCAGGTGCACCACCGGGCTGTAGCCGCCGGAGGTGGCGATCAGGTCGCAGTCCACCACTTCACCGGGGCTGGTGACCTTGTGCGCACGGGTGTCGATGGCGCAGATGCGCGCACCGCTGACGCGCTTGCCGCCACGGGCCTCGACCACGGCGCTGCCGGTGAGGATGCGCACGCCACGAGCACGGGCCTCCTCGACCCAGGCGCCACGCGGGTTGCTGCGGGCGTCGGCCACGGCCACCACCTTCTGTCCGGCGTCGAGCCAGTCCAGTACCAGGCGGTAGGCGTAGTCGTTGTTGGTGGACAGCACCAGCTCCTTGCCGGGCGCCACGCCGTAGCGGCGCACATAGGTGGAGACGGCGCCGGCGAGCATGTTGCCCGGCACGTCGTTGTTGGCGTACACCAGCGGGCGCTCGTGGGCGCCGGCGGCCAGCACCACGCGCTTGGCACGGACGCGGTGCACGCGATGGCGGGCCTGGCCCATGGGCGCGGTCTCGCCGAGGTGGTCGGTGAGGCGCTGGTGGATGGTGAGGAAGTTGTGGTCGTGGTAGCCGTTGACCGTGGCGCGGGGCAGCAGGGTCACGTCCGGCAGTTTTTCCAGCTCGGCGATGACCTGGGCCACCCACTCGGCGGCGGGCTTGCCGTCCAGGGTCTCGCGGGTATCCAGCAGGCTGCCGCCGAATTCTTCCTGTTCATCGGCGAGGATCACCCGCGCGCCACTGCGGCCGGCGGCCAGGGCGGCGGCGAGGCCGGCGGGGCCGGCGCCCACCACCAGCACGTCGCAGTGCTGGTTCATGTGGTCGTAGATGTCCGGGTCGTTCTCGGTCGGCGCACGGCCGAGGCCGGCGGCTTTGCGGATGTACTTCTCGTAGGTCAGCCAGAGGTTCTGCGGGTACATGAAGGTCTTGTAGTAGAACCCGGGCGGCATCATCTGCCCGCCGACCTTGCCGAGGATGCCCATCAGGTCGGTGTTGACGCTCGGCCAGCCGTTGGTGCTGCCGGCCACCAGCCCGGCGTAGAGCGCCTGCTGGGTGGCGCGCACGTTGGGCACCTGGGTGGCGGGGCTGGAGCCGATCTGCAGGATGGCGTTGGGCTCTTCGGCACCGGCGGCGACGATGCCGCGGGGGCGGGAATACTTGAAGCTGCGGCCGACGATGTCGACGCCGTTGGCCAGCAGCGCGGCGGCCAGGCTGTCGCCGGCGTAGCCCTGGTAGCTCTGCCCGTTGAAGGTGAAGGTCAGGGGCTGGGCGCGGTCGATGCGGCCACCCTTGGAAAGACGGTTGGGCTGGCTCATGCCGTTACTCCTTGGTCCACGGCTTTCTTCTCCTGGGGCCCGGCTTCGGTGACGGCGGGGCGTTCACCGACCTTGTAGGTCTCGAGGATTTCGTAGGTCACGGTGTGGCGGGTGACGTTGAAGTACTTGCGGCAGCCGGCCGCGTGCACCCACAGCTCGTGGTGGATGCCGCGCGGGTTGTCGCGGAAGAAGATGTAGTCGCCCCACTCCTCGTCGGTGCAGGCGTTGGGGTCCAGCGGGCGCGGGATGTGCGCCTGGCCCTTGGCGTGGAATTCCTCTTCGGAGCGCAGCTCGCCACAGTGGGGGCAGAAGATGTGCAGCATGGCGGGTCTCCTTAGTGAGCCACGGCAGCGGCGCCGTGCTCGTCGATCAGTGCGCCGTTGTGGAAACGTTCGATGGAGAAGGGCTTGGCCAGCGGGTGCATCTCGCCCTTGGCCAGGCTCGCCGCGAATACGTGGCCGGAACCGGGGGTGGCCTTGAAGCCGCCGGTGCCCCAGCCGCAGTTGAAGAACAGGTTCTGCACCGGCGTCTTGGCGATGATCGGGCAGGCGTCGGGGGTGGTGTCGACGATGCCGCCCCATTGGCGGTTCATGCGCACGCGGGAGAGCACCGGGAACATCTCGACGATGGCCTGCAGGGTGTGTTCGATGGTCGGGTAGGAGCCGCGCTGGCCGTAGCCGTTGTAGCCGTCGATGCCGGCACCGATCACCAGGTCGCCCTTGTCGGACTGGCTGATGTAGCCGTGCACGGCGTTGGACATGATCACGCTGTGGATGACCGGCTTGATCGGTTCGGACACCAGCGCCTGCAGCGGGTGGGATTCCAGCGGCAGGCGGAAGCCGGCGAGCTTGGCCATGTGCCCGGAGTTGCCGGCGGTGACCACGCCGACGCGCTTGGCGCCGATGAAGCCGCGGTTGGTCTCGACACCGATCACCACGCCATCCTGTTTGCGGAAGCCGATCACCTCGGTGTTCTGCAGCAGGTCGACGCCCAGGGCGTCGGCGGCGCGGGCATAACCCCAGGCCACGGCGTCATGGCGGGCCACGCCGCCGCGACGCTGCACGGTGGAGCCCATGATCGGGTAGCGGGTGTTCTTGCTGCAGTCGAGGTAGGGAATCTCCTCGGCCACCTGCTTGGCGTCAAGCAGTTCGCCGTCGATGCCGTTGAGGCGGTTGGCGCTCACACGGCGCTCGGAGTCGCGCAGGTCCTGCAGGGTGTGGCACAGGTTATAGACGCCACGGGCGGAGTACATGACGTTGTAGTTGAGGTCCTGGGAGAGGTTTTCCCAGAGCTTCATCGCATGCTCGTAGAGGTGCGCCGACTCGTCCCACAGGTAGTTGGAGCGGACGATGGTGGTGTTGCGCGCGGTGTTGCCGCCACCCAGCCAGCCCTTCTCCACCACGGCGACGTTCTTCACGCCGAATTCCTTGGCCAGGTAGTAGGCCGTGGCCAGCCCGTGGCCGCCACCGCCGACCACGATCACGTCGTAGACCGGCTTGGGCGTGGGGTTGCGCCACATGCGCTGCCAGTTCTCGTGGTGGCTGAGGGAGTGCTTGAACAGGCCGAAGCCGGAATAACGTTGCATGCGCGTGCTCCTGGATCAGCGGTACACGGGGAAGTCGGCGCAGAGAGCCGCGACCTGTTTGGCCACCTGGGCCTCGACATCGGCATCACCGAGGTGGTCGAGGATGTCGCAGATCCAGCCGGCCAGCTCGATGCTCTGCGGCTCCTTGAAGCCACGGGTGGTGATGGCCGGGGTGCCGATGCGCACGCCCGAGGTGACGAAGGGCGATTGCGGGTCGTTGGGCACGGCGTTCTTGTTCACGGTGATGCCGGCGCGGCCCAGGGCGGCGTCAGCGTCCTTGCCGGTCAGGCCCTGCTTGATCAGAGACAGCAGGAACAGGTGGTTGTCGGTGCCGCCGGAAACCACGTCGAAGCCGCGCTCGATGAACACCTGGGCCATGGCCTGGGCGTTCTTGATCACCTGGGCCTGGTAGGTCTTGAAGCCAGGCTCCAGCGCTTCCTTGAAGCACACCGCCTTGCCGGCGATCACGTGCATCAGCGGGCCGCCCTGGGCGCCGGGGAACACGGCGGAGTTGAGCTTCTTCTCGATCTCCTCGTTCTTGCGGGCGAGGATCAGGCCCCCGCGCGGGCCGCGCAGGGTCTTGTGGGTGGTGGTGGTGACCACGTCGGCATAGGGCAGCGGGCTGGGATACAGACCGGCAGCGACCAGGCCGGCGACGTGGGCCATGTCGACGAACAGCAGCGCACCGACCTTGTCGGCGATGGCGCGGAAGCGCGGGAAGTCGAGGGTCTTCGAATAGGCGGAGAAGCCGGCGACGATCATCTTCGGCTTGTGCTCCACGGCCAGGCGCTCGACTTCGTCGTAGTCGATCAGCCCGGTGCGGGTGTCGAGGCCGTACTGCACGGCGTTGTACAGCTTGCCCGAGGACGACACCTTGGCACCGTGGGTCAGGTGGCCGCCGTGGGCCAGGCTCATGCCGAGGATGGTGTCGCCGGCATTGAGCAGGGCCAGGTAGACGGCGGAGTTGGCGGAGGAACCGGAGTGCGGCTGGACGTTGGCGTAGTCGGCGCCGAACAGTTCCTTGGCGCGGTCGATGGCCAGTTGCTCGACCTTGTCGACGTATTCGCAGCCACCGTAGTAGCGCTTGCCCGGGTAGCCCTCGGCGTACTTGTTGGTCAGGCCGCTGCCCTGGGCTTCCATCACCCGCTGGCTGGTGTAGTTCTCGGAGGCGATCAGCTCGATGTGGTCTTCCTGGCGCTGTTCTTCTTCCTGCATCGCACTGAAGAGTTCGTCGTCGTAGCCCTGGATCTGGTCGTGCTTGCTGAACATCGCTGATCTCCTGCCGCGCCATCGGTTGGCGCCTGTCGTTGGGTACGGGGGTTTCCCCGTTTGCAGCGATGGTATGACTCGGCCTGCCTTGCCAGATGCCTACGGACGCCACGGGAGAATGCGTTTGCGACATGCAAAGGGTCGCAATCGAACATCCGTGCGACGGACGCCGATCACCCACAGTTTCCGTGGACCAAGCTGTGGATAAGCTGTACACCCCCGGCTAGCGGCCAGGTGCGTCGGGCCCTGCAGGTAAGTGACGGTTTTTTGAGCGATATCAGTCAGTTAGCGAAATCGTTACGCACAGAAGCTGTGCAACGATCTGTGGACAAGCTGTGAGTGGATACACCCAGGCCAGCAAGGGCGGGGCTCCTGGCCGGCTGTACGCGAACCGACCCGCCCGACAGAGGCGGAATTGCCCACAGCGACATGCCTGGACAGGCCCGCTGGCAGTGGATAATTTCGACGCCCCCGCAGCATTTCGCATGCGCCTGGACGAGCGATTCCATGATCACCTGCTACCTGCGCTACATCATCGACCCGTACAAGCTGGCCGAATTCGAGCACTACGGAAAACTCTGGATTCCCCTGGTGGAGAAGTTCGGCGGCACCCACCACGGCTACTTCCTGCCTTCCGAAGGCGCCAACAATGTCGCCCTGGCGATGTTCAGCTTCCCCAGCCTGGCGCTCTACGAGGACTACCGCATCCGCTCCATGGCCGACGCCGAATGCATCGCGGCCTTCGGCTACGCCGAGGAAACCCGTTGCATCCTCAGCTACGAGCGCAGCTTCTTCCGCCCGGTGTTCAACTGATCGCCACCTCGTTCCCGGGCTGAAGCCCGGGCTACGCCCAGGGTGAAACCGCCCACAAAGACCGTGGACCACCCTGTGAATAAGCTGTGCGGCGAACGCGCGAAGCCAGGGACGGCGCCGGATGGCGCCGCCTGGCTCTTTTCTGATCAGGCCCCGAGGGCCCGGCGGGTCAGTTCAGCTGGGTGAGGCACTGGTTGGTGACGCTCAGCAGCCGCTCGTGGGTGGCTTTCGGCAGGGGCGTCTTCTGGGCTTTCAGCTCGTTCAGCTCGGCCTGGCTGAACTCGGCACTGACCTTGTCGGCCGCACAACCGCAGTACTTCTGCAGCTTGTCCGGGCTGACCTGGGCCTGGGCTCCCGCCGCGCACTCCTTGACGAAGTGGTCGCGTTCGCCCGGTGCCCATTCGGCGGCATTGGCCGACAGGCTGACCAACAGCGGCGCGGCGAGAGCAAGCAGGTAGGGATAGCGCATCGGTGTCACTCCTCATTGATGGCAAGGTCCGTCCCCGTGCAGGCACGGTTATGTTGTGAGCGGCAAAGGCCCCGGTGAGTTCCTCCCAGCGCGGGCACGGCCGCAGCGGGAACAGCGCCTGGTCTAAAAAGGATGTCGCCTGAAGCCATATTCCGTCGTCCATCCTGGCGTAAAGTTAGCTCCCATACGCCCTCCCCGCCCGGGGCATGCGGCGACCGGACCAAGGACCCGAGATGACCGACCAGACCCAGCAATTCGCCAGCGACAACTACTCGGGCATCTGCCCCGAAGTCTGGGCCGCCATGGCCGAGGCCAACCACGGCCACGACCGCGCCTACGGCGACGACCAGTGGACGGCCCGCGCCGCCGACCATTTCCGCCGCCTGTTCGAGACCGACTGCGAAGTGTTCTTCGCCTTCAACGGCACCGCCGCCAACTCCCTGGCCCTGGCCTCGATGTGCCAGAGCTACCACAGCGTGATCTGTTCCGAGACCGCCCACGTCGAGACCGACGAGTGCGGCGCGCCGGAGTTCTTCTCCAACGGGTCCAAGCTGCTGCTGGCCCGCACCGAGCAGGGCAAGATGACCCCGGAGGCGGTCCGCGAGATCGCCCTCAAGCGCCAGGACATCCACTACCCCAAGCCGCGCGTGGTCACCCTCACCCAGGCCACCGAAGTAGGAACTCTCTACCGCCCGGAAGAGATTCGCGCCATCAGCGACGTGTGCAAGGAACTGGGCCTGCGCCTGCACATGGACGGCGCGCGCTTCTCCAATGCCTGCGCCTTCCTCGGCTGCTCCCCGGCGGACCTGACCTGGAAGGCCGGCGTCGATGTGCTGTGCTTCGGCGGCACCAAGAACGGCATGGCGGTGGGCGAGGCCATCCTCTTCTTCAACCATGAACTGGCCGAGGATTTCGACTACCGCTGCAAGCAGGCCGGCCAGCTGGCCTCGAAGATGCGCTTCCTCTCCGCCCCCTGGGTAGGCCTGCTGCAGGACGACGCCTGGCTGCATTACGCCAACCACGCCAACAGCTGCGCCCAGTTGCTGGCCGAGCTGGTGGCGGACGTGCCGGGCGTCAGCCTGATGTTCCCGGTGGAAGCCAACGGCGTGTTCCTGCAGATGTCGGAACCGGCGCTGGACTACCTGCGTGCCCGCAACTGGCGCTTCTACACCTTCATCGGTGCTGGTGGCGCGCGCTTCATGTGCTCCTGGGACACCGAGAAGGAGCGCGTGCGCGAGCTCGCTGCCGATATCCGCGCGGCCATGGCCAATACCTGATCCTCTCCGGCCCGGAATCTCCGGGCCGACGCCCCTCCCCCGGCGGCGCGAACCTCCAGGCACAGCACGGGGGAGATATCCCCCGCTGCGCGCTTATCCTCGATTCCGGTGCATCACCCTGTGGACAAGCTGTAGAGCGACCGCCACGGCCCTGGCGGTACGGCGCCCCTGGGCAATCGCTCACTTCGTGAGCAAATTCAATCAGTTACGTAAATTCGGCACACAGTTTCTGTGCGGCACTCTGTACGCAAGCTGTGGATAGAATGCTGCAGGCCAATAACCACGTGACCTGCAGACCATCGCTCGTTTTCTAATCAGCCCTGAAAGCCCCATGTTGCCTGGAGCCGGGTTTCTGCGAGCGGTGCCCAGCAGGCAGTGAGCAGAACAGGTTTTCCCCTGCTGAGGTGGATGCCTCTGTGGACAAGCTGTGCGGCGTTCGCTACAGGCGCCAGCCCGCAAGGCATGCGTACTTCAGCCTATTTATCGAACGATTTCAGGGGGTTGGGAGCAACCTTGTGCACAGCTGCTGTGCAAGGAGCTGTGACCAGCCTGTGCATAACTCCTTGCAGGCTACGGACTGCGGTGGATACAGGCGTTAGATCAATCCGTAACCAGCACGCCGTGCACCTCGAAGAGTCGCTGCAGCCCTTGCCGGGCGGGGCCTTCATCCAGCTGAACAACCCACAGATTCACTGTACCAGCCTGTGGACAAGCTGTTCACCGAGCGCCAGGAGCCCCGCAGGGCGGGGCCTGGCGAGGATCGTACGTTTTCTGCTCAGTAGTCGATGGCCACGTCGCCCTTGGGCACGCTGCAGCAGGATAGGATGTAGCCCTCGGCGACGTCTTCGTCGGTGATGCCGCCGTTGTGCTCCATCTCCACCTCACCGGCGGTCTTCATCACCTTGCAGGTGCCGCAGATGCCCATGCCGCAGGCCTTGGGAATATGCAGCCCGAGCTTGGCCGCCGCCGCGTGCACGGTTTCACCGGGCGCCACGCGAATGCTCTTGCCGGTGCTGGTGAAGTCCACCTGGTGCAGATCGGCTGCGGGTACGGGCGGCGCGTCCGCGGCTTCGGCCGCCAGCTCCTTCACTTCCTCGCGGATTTCCGGCGGCGTGGGGCCGAAGGCCTCTTCGTGGTAGCGCCGCATGTCGAAGCCGTTGGCTTCCAGCAGTCGCTTGATCGCGCTCATGTAGGGCGTGGGGCCGCAGCAGAAGATCTCGCGCTCCATGAAGTCGGGGGCGATCAGCTGCAGCATCGGCTGGCTGAGGTAGCCGCGGTAGCCGGACCAGGTTTCGCCGATGTCGTATTTCTCGCAGACCAGGTGCAGCTTGAAGTTGTTGATGCGCGAGGCCATGTGGCGCAGCTCGCGGTGGTAGATGATGTCCTTCGGCGTGCGCGCGCTGTGGACGAAGACCATGTCGACGTTGGCACTGGTGTCGAAGAACCAGCGTGCCATGGACATCACCGGGGTGATGCCGACGCCGCCGGACAGGTAGAGCACCTTGTCGGCGGGGAAGTCGATGGCGTTGAACAGGCCCACTGGGCCGTGCACCGGGATGACGTCGCCTTCCTTGAGGTTGTCGTGCAGCCAGTTGGAGACCTTGCCGCCCGGCACACGCTTGATGGTGATGGAGAAGCTGTAGGGCACCGAGGGCGAGCTGGAGATGGTGTAGGAGCGCATGATCGGCAGGCCGTCGATCTCCAGCTCCAGGGTCACGAACTGCCCCGGCTTGAAGAAGAACACCATGGGCTGGTCGGCCATGAAGCAGAAGGTGCGCACGTCCCAGGTCTCCTGGACGACCTTTACGCAGCGCACCAGATGACGGCCGTTGGCCCAGGTCTGTGTCGTCACCGGATTCAGGAAGCTGTTGCTGCTCATACGCATCTCCGCGCGGCCGGACGTCGGCCCCATATGAAGCGGATTCTGCGTAAGCGAAAAAACGCCCACTTACCTAGCTGCGACATTCACATGCTCATCGCGACCTGCCAGCAGCACCAAGGGCTGCGGAGTCGGAAACGGATGTGGCCGTGTCGCCCATGGATAAGGTCGGGTCAGGCCCCGACGCCACACTCAGCCCCAGCCGAACACAAGCAATCGAGCGACATTCCCCCCTCTATCAGCGCGCTATCGGCAGCGTCGGAAGGGGAGGTGAAGCCGCCTTGCGTCATGACCGAAAGCCATATTTCGCGGCGGCCGCCCAGGGCGCCCCGCCATTGAGGAGTCAACGATGGATATCACTTCCACCCTGAGTCTGGGCGACCCGCTGGAACCGGCGCGCAAGGCGACCGCAGAGATGCTGCGCGAGCGCGACCACAGCTTCTCGCTGCCGCAACCCTTCTACAACGACGAGCGCCTGTTCCAGATCGACATGCAGGAGATCTTCCACAAGGAGTGGCTGATCGCCGGGATGACCTGCGAGATCCCCGCCAAGGGCAACTACCTGACCCTGCAGATCGGCGACAACCCGATCATCGTGCTGCGCGGCGCCGAGGGGCAGGTGCATGCCTTCCACAACGTCTGCCGCCACCGTGGCTCGCGCCTGTGCGTCAGCGAAAAGGGCAAGGTCGCCAAGCTGGTCTGCCCCTACCACCAGTGGACCTACGAACTGGACGGGCGCCTGCTGTTCGCCGGCACCGAGATGGGTGCCGACTTCGACCTCAGGGACTACAGCCTCAAGCCGGTGAAGGTGAAGACCGCCGGCGGCTACATCTTCATCTCCCTGGCCGAGAACCCGCCGGCCATCGACGACTTCCTCTCCACCCTGGCCCATTACATGGAGCCTTACGACATGGAGAACACCAAGGTCGCGGTGCAGACCACGCTGCGGGAGAAGGCCAACTGGAAGCTGGTGCTCGAGAACAACCGCGAGTGCTACCACTGCAACGGCTCGCACCCCGAACTGCTCAACACCCTGCTGGAGTGGGACGACGTCACCGACCCCCGCGCCAGCCAGGCGTTCAAGGACCAGGTGGCGGCCTGTACCACTGCCTGGGATGCCGAGAAAATCCCCTATGCCCACGCCAGCTTCGGCCTGCGCAACCGCATCGTGCGCATGCCGCTGCTGCAGGGCACCGTGTCCATGACCATGGACGGCAAGCAGGGCAGCAAGAAACTCATGGGCCGCATCCAGAACCCGGACCTGGGCTCCATGCGCATCCTCCACCTGCCGCATTCCTGGAACCACTGCATGGGCGATCACATGATCGTCTTCACCGTGTGGCCCATCAGCGCCCAGGAAACCGTGGTCACCACCAAGTGGCTGGTGCACAAGGACGCGGTGGAAGGCGTGGACTACGACGTGGCGCGCCTGCGCGAAGTCTGGGACGCGACCAACGACCAGGACCGCCGCCTCGCCGAGGAAAACCAGCGCGGCATCAACTCCACCGCCTACCAGCCGGGCCCCTACTCCAAGACCTACGAGTTCGGCGTGATCAACTTCCTCGACTGGTACAGCGAGCGGATGCTCAACAACCTGGGCGACGTCCCGGCTACCCGCCTGCGCCAGGTCGGCGAATAGGGCCATGAGCCTGAGCCTCGGGTTCATCCTGCTGCTCACCCTCTACGCAGCGCTGGCCTGCCGCAAAGGCCGGCGCTGAGAGGCAACACACTGAGGTCCCGCAAGGGACACCCCTCGCCCCCGCCAGGACGTCGGCCCTGGTGGGGGCTTTTTTTTGCACAGGCCTCGCGCGCCCGACGCCAGGCCAACAGACCCCGACGGCCCAGGCCTCAGCCCGGGAAACCGACACGGAGCAGGGTTCGAGGGGCCTTCCCGAATGGCGTGAGCCTATGCGCCTGGGCGCTGGCAGGTCTTGAGCAGGCGTCGGATGGCCTTGTTGATGCTGCGCTTGCCCAGGTCTTCGACTGAGAACCAGCGGCAGTCGGCGATCTCGTTCAGCGGCGTGGGCTGCTGGGATTCCGGCATCGGCGCTTCGAAAACGTAGTGAAGGGTCGTGTACAGCTCCAGGGGCGCAATGTAGTCGAGGGTCTCGACCGCGAGCCCGGTCTCCTCCACCAGTTCGCGGAACGCCGCCTGCCCAGGCGCTTCATCCGCCTCGATCCGGCCGCCTGGCAACGTCCACTTCGACTTGGGTTTGCGCACGAAGAGGATCTTGTCTTCCAGGCGGCAGATGACGGTCGCCCGTTCTTTGATTGCCCTGCCCATCTGCTCACCCCCTGCCACTGCGTTGAAAGACCGGAACGGTCACGAAAACCCTCGTAACCAAGGCAAGAAGGGCGCCAGACATGGCCGGCCCCCACACGAGAACGCGCCTGTATCTAACGTTAGGCGTCCTTGGCGATATCTGCCTCACGCAGAACGTTGGAACAGGGCTTTCCGGGGAAGATTCCCGGTCTATTCGCCGCGGCAGGCGAATCCGGTCCGTACTTCGGGTGAAGACACCCGCGAAAAGCAGGCGGTAAACGAGGCGTGGATGCGCAGAAAGACCGGAAGCCCGACGGAAATTTCTGCGAGGCGGATGGAGGAGTATCCCACGTGTCACGAGGAAGTTTGTAGGTCGGATTAGTCCGACTTACCACCGAACCGGACCGGACCGGGTTCACAGCCTGGCGCCAAAGGACCGGGATAATGCGAAACCATCAGGTTCCTACAGTTAGGGCCTACAAAAAATCCGGATCGCCAAAGTGTGGATCGTAGGAGCCATCTGATTTTTACTCAGTTCAGCCTGTAAGGAGTGCTGAGATGAAACGACTACTGAATATTCCCCTCCTCGCCCTCATCTGCGTCGCCGGCCTGGCCCACGCGGAAAACGCGTCACCGGCCCTAGGACAGATCACTTTCGTGGGAAGCATCTGCAAGGACCTTTGCGATACCCCTACAAGCACCTGGCTCGAACATGTAGGACGCCGCAGCGGCCTCAGCCCCATCGGCCGATCAGAGCCCAGCGGGCGCGGCCATTGCGCAGGCCTGGGTGAAACCAGCTCGGTGAGCATGACCAGCATCGCCTCCCGCACGGGCGACGCCGGGATCATCACGGTGATCTACAACTGAGGTCGTATGCCGAGCACACCGCGAACGCCGATCCGGTACGCGGCACTGCGAGCCGCCATCGCACGGGGTCGTGCATGGCGGCAAGGCGGGAAGGATTCGCTTGATCGATCAGCAAGTTGCTGGCGCGACAGCCGGAGTCCGCGGCCATCGACCTGCTGGAGTAAGCCTGCTTGCACATCGGTCAAGACCGTGCGGTGGATGGTCCAGGAGGCGCGATGAAGGCTGGCGAGCCTGCGATCGAGCGGCGAGTCCGCCGACTCGGAACCCTGGATCGCGTGCCGACCACGGACGCATCAGCACCGGTCCGAGCGCCCGCGTACATGCATGGCGAGCCGCACGGCCGGCGGAATCATTCGGCAAACGCGATCTCCGTCCGCCCGCCGAGCGCGACGCAGCGCACCTCGACCTGCTGGTAGCTGGGGTCGTCCGGATCCTGTTCCGGCAGTTGGTAGTCGACTCGACAGGCCTTCTCCGGCCCTTCGCCCCAACGGACGATCAGCACACCCTCACGAGGCAGCCCGCGCAGGAATGCCCGCCCCCCCTGCCCCACCATGGCCAGGGAAACGCCCTGGGCATCGATGACGTCGGAGCCCAGCGGCGCGATCTGGCCGTCCTCGCGAAGGATGCGCAGCAACACCGGCACGCCGGTGATGGTCGGGTAGCTGAGCATCACCACGGCACCATGGCGCGGGGCCACCGCCTGCTCGGTGATCTGCAACTCGACGTTGCGCAGGGTACCGATCGGGTCGATCGCCACCTGGTTGTGGCGATAGGGGGCGAGGCCGCCGACCACCGCGTAACCGTTGCTGCCGACACGGGCGTTCATGTCGTTGCTGACATAGGCCCCTTCCGCCCCCTTGGCCTCGACGACGGCAAAGGTTTCGCTCTGGCTCTGGGTGAAGTTGATCCCACCCGGGTGGGCCACCAGGCTGCCACCAATGCCGACGCTCTGCTGGCGGTAACCGGTGCCTTCGCTGTAGCTGGCGTTGAGCGACGCCGCCGGTGCGAAGTAGTGGACGCTGCCGCCGGCGTTGCTCGACCGGTCGCCCTGGTCGCTGCTGCGCGAGCCGTAGAGGCTGTAGTTCATCTGCGAGCGCTCGCCCGCGACGCCGCTGAGGCTGGCCTGGGTGTTGCTGCGCTTCCCGGACTGGCTGACCGAGCTACTGAGGAAGGGCGAGCGCACATCGCGCCTCAGGGGCACGCTGAAGGACAGCAGGTACTGGTTCTCGTATCCCGAGCCCATGCGCGTCCTGCCGGCCGAGGTGCTCATGGTTCCCCAGCTGAAGCCGTTGGAGTAGCCGGCCTGGAAGGTCATGTCGCTACGCTGTCCGGCGTTCCAGTAGTTCTGTGCCGAACCGCTCAGGTAAAGGCTGCCGAAGTTCGACCCCAGGGGCTGACTGATGTTCGACCCCAGGGGCTGACTGATGTTGGCCTGCAATCGGCTGCGCTGGCGGTAGAGGCGGCTGTCGGGGTTGCCGACGGACTGCGCGTAGTCGCCGAACTCGAGATATCCCTCGCTGGAGAAGCGGTAGGCAGCCAGGGTGAAGTTGGTCTGGGTGCTGTCCAGCAGCTTGCTGTAGGTGACCCGGTAGCTCTGGCCGCTCCTGGGGGCGGAGTCGGCGACGGGACGCTCGGCGACATGCGAGCGGGTGACATCGAACGCGACGGCCCCCAGCCCGGTACTGATCGCGACACCACCCTGGGCGGCCATGTACTTCTCGGCCACGATGCTGCCCAGGTAGCCGGTGAAGGCGTTGGTCACTCCGCGCTGGTAGGTACCCATGACGAACTTCGGCGATGCGTCCAGGCTGCGGTCCCGGTACTCGCCGGCAGTCACGCTGAAACGGGATACACCGGGGCGCAGCAACTGCGCCACCGAGGCATAGGGCACGACGAAGGAACGCTGGCGGCCGTCGGCCTCGGTCACCGTCACCTCGATGTCACCGGAGTAACCCGAGTCGTAGAGGTCGTCGATGCTGAAGGGCCCGGGGGCCACCGTCGCCTCGTAAAGCACCGATTGCCCCTGGCGCACGGTGACCTTGGCGTTGGTTTCCGCAACGCCCCGGATCACGGGGGCGAAACCGCGCTGGGAGTCGGGGAGCATGCGGTCGTCGGAACTGATCTGCACACCTCTGAAAGGCACGCTCTCGAACAGCTCGCCGGGCGTGTAGTAGTCACCGACCGTGAGTTGCGAGCGCAGGCCGGTGAGGTCGCGCTGGGCATAGGTGCTGGCGTTGCTGTAGTGGCTGCGGGTAGGGCCGCCATCCTGGCTGGAGCGGTTGTAATAGCCGTTGGAGCGCAGGCGCCACTCACCGATGTTGAGACCGTTGTTGAGCCCCAGGGACAGCTGGTTCGAACCGACGCCACCGCTGTGGCTGCGGTAGCCGCTGGCGTTGTAGCCGATGAATCCGGCCGTGACGCCGGCATCCCAGTCACGGGGGTCCACGTGCCCGCGTGCCTGTCGCCCCAGGTACGCCTGCGGGATGCTCAGCTGGGCGCGCAGCTCGGACAGATCAACCTCGACCTGCGCCTGCGGCACCAGGCGATCCAGTTCGACACAAGCCTCGTTGTCCATAATCGACTGCCGTGCGGCCTGGGGGTCCGGCAGGTTCGCCAGCTCGATGCCGAAGGTGCCGACGTGCTCGGGCTTGAAGCAGTAGCGCTGGATGACCGCAGCGCCCTCGCCCTCGCTGAGCACCCGCAACTCGTGCCGCCCCTTCCAGGCCTGGTTGACGTAGATATCCAGGAGATAGGTGCCGGGAGGCAGGACGTTTGCGTTGGCGAAGCGTGACAGGTCGACGGCCTCTTCCGCACCGCTACCGAAGAACGCCGGGTTGAAGACGGCATAACGGGCCGGGGAAACGCCTTCGTCCGCGTCCACCTGGCTCCAGTCGCTGAGCGCCAGGGAGGCGGCAAGGACCACGGCCGTGACCTTGAGCCGTCCACTACTGCGCGCGAGACGCACCCTGCGGGTGCCGCGCGTAGCCGATCCCGGATACCTGTCTGAAAGAGCTTTCATAGTCGTACCTGGCGCATCGATGAATGGCGCGCGAACGATCGAGCGGCATCAGCGCCTTGCGCGCACGAGCCGCCGGCTCACGGCTCCAGCCTCGCCTCGTGCCCAATGGATGAGCCGTAGTCGTTGATCCACTTCGTCACCACCGTGGCGGCCGATCCCCGCTGCACCGCACCCGGCAGGGGGAAGTCGCGGCTTCCGAGCGGCGGCACCATCCCATCGCCGGCCTCGTGCGCCCGCCCGCCGACATTCAGCGAGACGTCGCTGAACGACACATGGAAGGCGCTGGGGTTGCTCGCTCGCAGCACGCTTTCCGCGCCGTTCTGCACCAGCCGCCAGCTGATCTGCTGGGCCGCTCCGGACGCGCTACCCGGCAAGCCGGACGGCCGATAGAAGAGTTTCAGGCGGGTGCGGATGGCGAACTGCATGGAGTTGCCGCTGTCCGCCGTGGGTTGTGGCGGGACATCCAGGAGGTTGAGCCAGAACACCGTCTCGCGGTCAGTGGGCAGTGCCTCGCCCGTGAACGCCAGGCGCAGGCTCTGCCCCTTGCCCGGATCGAGGCGGAAGATCGGCGGCGTGAGCAGAAAAGGCGCATCGGCCTGGTCCGGCTTGCTCGACGGGTCGCCGCGATCGATCCAGGCCTGCACCAGGGAAGGCTCCGTACCGTCGTTGCTCACCCGTACGCTGATTTCCTGCTGCTTGGCGGGATAGATGAAACGGGTGCCGTTCACCACCATGCCGGCCTGCACGCTCGGCAGGAAGATGGCGATGAAGAGTGCGGCGATCAATCGGGTGATCCTTGCAGTGGGATGCATCGGTTTTTCCTGAATGGCCGCCGCCCGGGGCGGGCCGGGCGGGTGGCGATTGGTCCTGATTCGTGGCGGGGAAGGCGGGAACGAAGGCCGCAGTGGCGGCGTGCCTTTTCCCGGGGGAGGATGATATCGAGCGACACACCCGCCATCCGGCTTCGAGCACCAGGGAAAACCGTAGGAAAAGTCCTTAAAAAGCCAGGAAAAAGCCGTCAACTGCAAAAATGAGGCAGGGGTCGAATCAGCGGACGCGCAAAGTCAGAGCGCGGGAGTACGCAGGGGAAGCCCTTCACCAGGGAAGGACCCCGGCTAGGAAGCGGTGCTGTTGGCCAGGTCGTTACGCCGGGCGAATTCGATCAGCTCCAGCAACGAGCCGAGGTTGAGCTTCTGCTGGATGCGACTCTTGTAGGTACTGACGGTCTTGTTGCTGAGCAGCATCAGGTCGCCGATCTGCTTGTTGGAGAGACCCGACGCCAGGTACTGCAGCACCATCAGCTCTTGGTTGGACAGACGTGCGACCAGCTCGGCCTCGCTGGTCAGGGCGGTCTGGCCCGCCTGCAACGCATCGGCTGGGTAGAAGGAAAACCCCGCGCTGATCGAGTTGATCGCGATGACGAGGTTCTGCAGGTCCTCTTCCTTGCTGACGAATCCCTTGGCGCCCGCCTGCATGCAGCGCTGGCAGAAGCTCTCGGCGGGTTGCGACGTGAGCACCAGCACATGGCTGTCGAGCTCCAGGGCGCGGATGCGGGCGATCACCTTGAGCCCGTCCAGGCGCGGAATGCCGATATCGAGGATGACGATGTCGGGCTCGTGCTGGCGAATCAGTTGCAGCGCATCGACACCGTTGTCCGTCTCCGCAAGCACCTGGATGCCATTGCGTTCCAGCAGCATGCGCACGGCGAGGCGGATGACGGGATGATCGTCGACTATCAGGGCACTTCTCATGTCGATATCTTCCGAGGGACACGGGCACAACGCCAAGGCACGGCAGGTGGGGCTACGCGCTGGCGTTGATGAACTTTCCTACAAGCCAAGGGGAAGGTTCGCCTAGCTCGGCGACCGCCCCCCTAAGTAACGTAATCGGCCACGCGATTCTGCCGAGTAAAACCGATGAAGAACATAAGCATTCTGGTTCTGGAAGACGAACCCTTCCAGCGTCTGTTGGCCATGGCCGCCTTGAAAAAGCTCGGCCTGAAGGACATCTGCGGCGCCGGGGACGGCACCGAAGCACTGGCCATGCTTCAGGAACGCGGTGGCGTCGATATCGTGCTTTGCGACCTGCGCATGGCCGGCATGGACGGCCTGGCCTTCCTGCGCCACGCCAGCCAACGGGGCCTGGCACGCGCTGTAGTACTGAGCAGCGCGGTGGAGCCGGTGCTGCGCCAGGCCACCATCTCGATGATCCGCTGTCTGGGTCTGGAGTTCCTCGGCGACCTTGGCAAGCCCTTCGATATCGGTCGCGCCAACCAGTTGCTGCGCGCCTTCGATCCCGCCGTAGAACTGCCACCCGGTAAACCGGAGGTGGTTGAGATCCCCTCCCTGAGCGACTTGCTCGACGGCTTCGAGCGCGGCGAGTTCGAAGCCTGGTTCCAGCCAAAGTTCGATATGCGCAGTGGTGCACTGCAAGGTGCGGAGCTGCTCGCCCGCTGGCGCCACCCGCAATACGGCGTCCTCAGCCCGGCGCACTTCCTGGCCCAGGTCGAAAGCAATGGCCTCATCGACCGCCTGTTCTGGCAGCTCTTCGAGCAGGGCCTGACACTACAGCGTGACCTGGCCATCGTGGGGCAGCGCATCGAGTTGGCGTTCAACATCCAGCCCAGCCAGTTGAGCGACCAGAAAATGGTCGAACGTATCGCCCGCCGCCTGCAGGAAAGTCGCCTGCCCGCCGATGGGTTGAACTTTGAAGTGACCGAAACGGGCCTGCTGCGGGCACCCGCTGCCAGCCTTGAAAACCTCGTCAGGTTGCGCCTGATGGGCTGCGGCCTGGCCATGGATGACTTCGGCGCTGGCTACTCCTCGCTCGACCGCTTGTGCGAACTGCCCTTCAGCCAGATCAAGCTCGACTCTTCATTCGTGCGCAAGCTGCAGAGCCACCCACGTTGCGCCGCGGTGGTCAGAAGCGCTGTAGCCCTGGCTAGCACGATGGACATTTCCCTGGTGGTGGAAGGGGTAGAAAGCAAGGAGCAGAAGACGCGCCTGCTGGAGCTGGGCTGCTCCCTGGCGCAAGGGTTTCTCTTCGCCCGCCCCATGGACGGCGCCGCCTTGAAGCGCCATATCGCGCAACGATGAACCGCGCTGCAGCGCAGCTCAAGCCTCCTGCAGGTGCTCGCGCAGTCCGCTCTCCAGCTCTGTCAGCGCCCGCGCAAGCGCATCGCCCGCCTGCCGCAGCCGAGCCCCATCGGGCGGCGCATCGGCAGTGGCCGCCATCAATTGCCGGCAGGCCGCTATCACCCCCGCCGCCTTGACGACCCGCGCCGCGCCGATCAGCCGGTGAGCCAGCTCGGCAAGCCCCTCGGCATCGCCCGCCTCCAGCAACGGGGCCAGGGCCACGAGATCCTTGCGGTTGGTCGCCAGCAACTCACCCACCAGGTTTCTCACCAGCGCTTCATCGCCCCCGGTGAGTGGCTGCAGGGGGGCCAAGTCGAACAACGCCCCCTCATCCAATGGTTCCGCGCCCTGCTGGCGCTCCCGGGCATGGACCCCAAGCGCCCGCTGCAGGGCATCCAGGCCGATGGGTTTGATCAGGCATTCATCCATGCCGGCGGCCAGGCCCCGCTCGATCTCCTCGGGCTGGGCGTCGGCGGTCAGCCCGATGATGCACACCGCCGCCAGGCCCCGCTCGCGTTCCTCCAGGCGTATGGCAGCCGCCAGCTCGGCACCGCTCATGCGCGGCATGTGGCAGTCGGTGGCCACGGTATCGAAGTGCCCTTCGCGCCAGCGCTGCAAGGCTTCTTCGCCATCGCCCGCTTCCTCCACCTCATGGCCGAGGAAGACCAATTGCTGCTGCAGGATCTGCCGGTTCACCGGGTGATCGTCCACCACCAGTACGCGCAACCGCCGTGAGGCCACCACTGAAGCGACCGGCGCCGCCTCCATGGGCGGTACGGGGTCCAGGCGGTGCAGGCGCAAGCTCACATCCACCCGAGTACCGCGCCCCGGGACGCTGTCGAGGCTCAGACGCCCGCCCATCATTTCGCAGAGCGAGCGGCAGATGACCAGGCCCAGCCCGGTACCGTCCACCGGCTGGCCTGCCCGCTCGATGCGGGAGAAGGGCCGGAACAGGCGCGCCTGGTCCGCTGGCGAGATGCCGATGCCGCTGTCCTCGATGCTCAGGCTGACCCTGAGCATCCCCGCCTCCGAGGTATCTCCGTCAACGCGAACGCTGACCCGCCCATGAGTGGTGAACTTGATGGCGTTGCTCACGAGGTTGGACAGGATCTGCTTGAAACGCTGCCCATCCACCAGCACATCACCCTGGATGCTGCCGTCGATCTCCAGCGCCAGCTCCAGGCGCTTCTGGCGCGCCAGGCCATCGAAAACCCGAGCCACCGACTCGACCAGTTCGCGCAGGTTGGCGCGCCCGGGCGCAAGGCTGAGCCGCCCCGACTCGATGCGCGCGATATCGAGGATGTCGCCGATCAGCGTCAGCAGGCTCCTGGCGGAGCCGTAGGCGACCTGGATGCCGGCCGGGTCGATGGGCCCGCTCTCGGCGCGTTTAAGGGCCAGCTCGAGGATGCCGATCACCGCGTTCATCGGCGTGCGGATCTCGTGGCTCATGGTGGCGAGGAATGCCGTCTTGGCGCGGCTGGCGTCGTCGGCCTGGCGCTTCGCAGCCTCCAGCTCGCGGACCAGGTGATGGTGCTCGGTAATGTCCAGCCAGCCGCCAATCACACCCTTTATCGCGCCGGTGGAGTCCTGGAAGGGCTGGATCCAATGCTCGATCCACAGCCGCCGACCACCCAGCTCCAGTTCGTGCGTGCCCTGGATCAGACCCCCGCCCTCCATAGCCTGGAGGTAGCTCTCGTGGAAGAGCGGCGCGGCCTCGAAGGTCAGTGGCAGCTCCGCCACCGTGCAGCCCAGCACCTGCTCCCGCTCCAGGCCAAGGGTCTGCAGGTAGCTGCGGTTGCAGGACAGCATCCGGCCAGCCGTGTCACGCACATAGACAGGGGGCGGCATGCTGTCGATCAGGGTTTCGATGAAGCGCAACTCGTCGTTGAGCTGCCGCTCCGCTGCCCGCCGCTTGCGCACCTCACGACGCAGGCGCAGTCCCCAGGCGAGCACAAGCCCCAACAGCACCAGGGCACCGATGACGATCTGCAGGATCAGTTGGTTGTAGTCGCGCCAGGTCTGCGCGCTCATGGCCGGGCTGCCGCGCCAACGATTGGCGGCGGCATTCAGCTCATCCGGCGCCAGGCTGCCGAGCGCCTTGTCGAGGATCGACTGCAACTCGACATCGCCGCGGCGCATCGCAAAGTTCGCGGTGGCCGGGTCGATGGGCACCAGGGACGACACCGCCAGCCGATTGCGGAACAGCCGCACCACGTAGTAGCGAGCAGTGGGCAACGACACCAGCGCCGCATCGGCGTCGCCGCTGTAGACCAGGTTCATGGCATCCAGCGACGAGGCCGCCGCCAGCAGCTCCGCGCCTGGGTAGATGCCCCGGGCCTCCTCGGTCGCCACATGCCCAGCGGCGATGGCCAGGCGCTTGCCATCGAGGCCGTCGAGCGGCTCGGCAAGGCCGTCTTGCGCCCTTCTCGTCACCAGTACGAAGGGATTGGTGACCACCGGCCGGGTGAAGCGCAGCGCGCTTTCACGTTCGCGTCCCTGGGTGAGGATGGCCAGATCGAAACGCCCCTGGCGCAAGCTCTCCATCTGGTCGGCAAGGCTGCCCCGGCGACTGACCGCCTCGAACTGCAGGCCGGTGCGCAGGGACACCATCTCCAGCAGGTCGGCGGCGATGCCGCGGAACTGGCCCTGGGCATCGAAAAACGCCATCGGCGCCATGTCGTCGTCGATCACCAGGCGCACGCGCGGATGGCGCTCCACCCAGCGCCGCTCCTCCGCCGTCAGCGGCAACGGCTCCAGCGCCGGCATCACGCCGCTGCCTACCCAGCGCTTGGCGATGCCCTCCAGGCGCGAGCGGCCCAGAGCGCGCAGGGCCGCATCCAAGCCGCGAAGCAATTGCGGGTCCCCAGGGCGAACGATGAAGGCCACGCCATCGGCCTGGAGCTCGGCGAAGCGCTCGAAGCGCACCAGACCATAGAAACCCCGGTTGATCCGGTAGTAGGTGGTCAGCACGTCACCCAGGTACAGATCGGCCTTGCCGAAGGCCACGGCGGCCAGTGCCTCATCCACCGAGCCCGCCGCCACCAGGTGCGCGCCGGGGAAGCCCTGGCGCAACGCGGGGTCGGTGAGGTATTCGGTGGTGGTGGCGATGGTCAGCCCGGCCATGTCGGCCGGGAATTCGCGGCCATCCTCCTGACGGCGGAACAGCGCGGCGTGCTCGATGGCGAACGGCTGGCTGCGTGCCACGGCAGCCCCATGCAGGCCGTGACTGGATGCGCTGGCCATGTCGATCTCGCCCTCCTCCAGCGCCCGGGCCACGGCGGCCTGGTCGGGCAGCCTGCGCAGGACAACGCGCATGCCGAGCATCTGGCCGACCAGCGCCACCACATCCGCCGTCATGCCCTCGAAACTGCCATCGCGCTGCAACATCGCCAAGGGCGCCTCGATGTCACCCGCCACCCCCAGCACCAGCTCGCGCTTCTGCCGCAGCCAGTGCCAATCGCTTTCGCCAAGGGTGAGTTCCTGCTGGTCCACCCGCAGCTGGCTGGCCAGGCGCAGGGGGATGGTTTCCTGGGAAGCGGCCCGTGCCGACAGGGCGAGCGGCAACAGCCAGAGGCTCAGGCAGAAGTACTGCACAAGTACGCGGAGTGAAATATGACGGAACACCGGGCCGACCTGTTTCTAGGCGTTGGATGAAAGGAACATTAGTTGAAGAGCGGCAGGTCGTTAATCGTCTGAGTGCATTTAAAACTGCCTACATAGGCTGTAGGAAACTTCCCAAACACCCAGACCCGGCCTTCACCGCGAATATACTTCCCGCCTCACGTATTCAGCCAACTCCCCAGGCGCCACGGCCAAAAGACCCGTGGCCGCTGGCGTGACCCACTGGGATCACGTCAGGAATATTAGGAATTGTCTGAAAGACTTCAACATAACTTCCGAAGAAATATCCCATAGCGTCGGATCGACCTACAGCGGTTATTGATCCGCCTTGGGTAACTTGTTTGCGCTGCGCCCACCGGCAATTGCGCAAACACTCACCACGAAAACTTGCCCTTTAATCGAACGGCTTTGCGTGCGCGCCGTAGACCATTGGGAAACTCGCTAAGGAGTACTGAATAGATGAGTAAGATTCTGCTTATCGACAACCAACCGATGATCCGCTTCGCCACCCGCGTGCTGCTGGAGCGCGAGGGCTACGACATGGTCGGCGAGACCGAGAACGGTGTGGAAGGGCTGAGCCTGGCCCGCTCGCTCAAGCCGGACCTGGTCATCCTCGACATCGCCATCCCCAAGCTCGACGGCATGGAAGTGCTGACCCGCCTCGCCGCCATGGACGTCAACCTCAAGCTGCTGGTACTGACTTCGCTGCCCGCCGCGCTCTACGCCAACCGCTGCCTGCAGGCCGGCGCCACGGGCTACCTGTCCAAGCAGGAGCAGGCGGTCAGCCTGATCGCCGCGACCAAGTCGGTGCTCTCCGGCTACAGCCTGTTCCCCAGCACCGTGCACCTGCCGGTGCCGTCCCAGGCCGGCGAAGACACCCAGTTGCTGGACAGCCTCTCCGACCGTGAACTGGCGGTGCTGCAGAACCTGGCCAATGGCAAGAACAACAAGGAAATCGCCGAGCAGCTGTTCATCAGCCACAAGACGGTGAGCACCTACAAGTCGCGCCTGATGGACAAACTCAAGACCCGCAACCTGGTCGACCTGATCGACTTCGCCCGCCGCTACGCCCTGCCCACTCCCTGACCGCTCAACCCGCCGCTCGCGCGGGCGGCAGGCCGATCACCCGTGCCACATGCACGGGTGGCGGCAACTGCCGATGCGCCGCCGCCAGCCCGCCGACCCTCTCGGCGACCGTGCTGGCGAACGGCGTCGAGCGCGCACTCGCACTGTCCACGTTCATCAGCATCTGCTCACTGGCCGCCAGCAACGCATCACCACCCTCGGGGTACAGCCCGTGGTAGATGTGCAGGCGCTTGGCGTCGTGGGCGAGCACCTGGGTGCGCACCTCCACACCGGCGCCGAGCTTCACCTCGGCGAGAAAGTTGAGGTGGCACTCCAGCGTGTAGAGGGTGTGACCGCTGCTCGCACGCCCCACCTCGTCCAGGCCGATGTGCTCCATCAGCGCATCGGTGGCGTAGCTGAAGATCAGCAGGTAGAACGCGTCGCGCAGGTGGTCGTTGTAGTCCACCCATTCGGCGGGAATGGCGGTGCGGTAGGTGGTGAGGGCTTGGCTCATGGCGATTCCTGGCGATGGCCCTCCCTGGGAGAGGGCCGGTTCGAAGTAGCGGGAAGTCCGTGGGGCGTCAGTCGGCGAAGGCGAAGCCGTGCTTCTCCTTGGTCGCCTTCACCGCGTCGAGCACCGCCAGCAGGCAGTCATCACGATAGCGCTCCAGCTCGGCGATGCTGCGCGAGCCCTGCTGCTCGCTGGTGCCTTCCACCACGCTGTCGATCAGCGCTTCGGTCAGCTCCGGGGCAGGCAGGTAGGTCCAGGGCAGTTGCAGTGCCGGGCCGAACTGCGCCATGAAGTGGCGCATGCCGGCATTGCCACCCGCCAGGGTGTAAGTGAGGAAGGTGCCCATGAAGGACCAGCGCAGCCCTGCGCCGAAGCGGATCGCATCGTCGATCTCGCCGGTGCTGGCAACGCCGTCGTTGACCAGGTGCAACGCTTCGCGCCACAGCGCTTCCAGCAGGCGGTCGGCGATGAAGCCGGGCACTTCCTTGCGCACATGCAGGGGTCGCATGCCCAGCGCGGTGTAGATCTGTATCGCCGCCTGCACGGCCTCCGGCGCGGTCTTCTCGCCGCCCACCACTTCCACCAGCGGCAGCAGGTAGACCGGGTTGAACGGGTGGCCCACCACGCAACGCTCCGGGTGCACGGCGTCGGCGTAGAACTCGCTGGGCAGCAGGCCCGAGGTGCTGGAGCCGATGATCGCCTCCGGGCGCGCCGCCGCGCTGATGCGGGCATGCAGGTCGAGCTTCAGGTCGAGCCGCTCGGGCGCGCTTTCCTGGATGAAGTCGGCATCGCGCACGCACTCCTCGACCGTCTCGACGAAGCGCAGGCGCTCCTGGGAGGCGCCCGGCGCCAGGCCCTGCTTCTGCAGCGCCGGCCAGGCGTTGGCGATGCGGGTGCGCAGGGCGGCTTCGGCACCGGGCGCCGGGTCCCAGGCAACGACGTCGAGGCCGTGGGCCAGGGCGCGGGCGACCCAGCCGCTGCCGATGACGCCGCTGCCGAGGGCGGCGAAGGTCTTGATGTGGGTGATGAAGGCCATGGTGGCTCCTGGTCCTGTGTTCGATATGGGGGACCCGAGCTGATGCCCGGGTTAGGGGAGAAACGTCAGCCGCGGCGCTTGAGGTTCATCTTCTCGCGGCCCTCGGCCGGGCTCAGGGCGCGGCCACCGAGGCGCTCGATGATCTCCACCGCCCGCTCCACCAGTTGGCCGTTGCTGGCGTGCACGCCACGGTCGAGCCAGATGTTGTCCTCCAGGCCGACGCGCACGTTGCCGCCCAGCAGCATGGCCTGGGCGACCATGGGCATCTGCGAACGGCCGATGCCGAAGCCGGCCCAGGTGGCGCCCGCCGGCAGGTTGTCGGCCATGGCCTTCATGGTGGTGGTGTCCGCCGGAGCGCCCCAGGGGATGCCCAGGCAGATCTGGAACAGCGGGTCGTCCAGCAGCCCCTCCTTGAGCATCTGCTTGGCGAACCACAGGTGCCCGGTGTCGAAGATTTCCAGCTCGGCCTTCACCCCCAGCTCGGTGATGCGCTTGGCGCCGGCGCGCAGTTGCGCGGGGGTGGAGACGTAGATGAAATCGCCATCGCCGAAGTTGAGCGTGCCGCAGTCCAGGGTGCAGATCTCCGGCAGCAGCTCTTCCACATGCTTGAGCCGCTCCAGCGGGCCCACCAGGTCGGTGCCGGCGCCGAACTCCAGGGGCTGCTCGCCCTTGCCGATCTCCAGGTCGCCGCCCATGCCGGCGGTGAGGTTGATGATCACGTCGGTGTCGCTTTCGCGGATGCGCTCCACCAGCTCGCGGTAGAGCGCCACGTCGCGGCTGGGCTTGCCGGTGCGCGGGTCGCGCACGTGGCAGTGTGCGACCGTGGCGCCGGCCTTGGCCGCTTCGATGGCGGCGGCGGCGATCTCCTTCGGCGTGACCGGGATGGCCGGGTGCTTGCCGACGGTATCGCCGGCGCCGGTTACCGCACAGGTGACGATGACTTCATGGTTCACGGTTGCAACATCCTTTCTTGGAGGCGATCGGGTGCCGTGCGCGGCGACCCGCGCACGGGAGGAAGCGAAGCGTTGGTAACGGCAGCGAAGCTGCAGGAGCTACTTGAGCGAGGCGATGGCCGTCTCGGCGCCGTTCTTGCCGTCGAAGGTGGTCACCCCGGCGAGCCAGGCCTTGACCACGTCGGGGTTGGCCTTGATCCATTCGCGGGCGACCTTGGCCGGCGCCTCGCGCTCCATGATCGGCTGCATCAGGCGGCTCTCCTGCTCGCTGGTGAAGCGCAGGTTGGTGAGCAGGCGGTCGGCGTTGGGGCAGCGCTGGGCGAAGTCCGGCGCGGTGACGGTGGAGACGGTGGCGGCGCCGTCGTTGGGGCCGAACACGTCATGGCTGCCGGTGAGGTAGGTGATCGGCATCTGGATGTTCATCGGGTGCGGCTTCCAGCCGAAGAACACCACCGGCTTGTGGTTCTTCACCGCCCGCGACACGGCGGTGAGCATGGCCGCCTCGCTGGACTCCACCAGCTTGAAGCCGCCGAGGCCGAACTGGTTCTCGTCGATCATCTTCTTGATCGCCATGTTGGCCCCGGAACCGGATTCGATGCCGTAGATCTTGCCGTCCAGCTGGTCCTTGTAGCGGGCGATGTCGGCGAAGGTCTTCAGCCCCTCTTCCGCCGTGTAGGTGGGCACCGCGAGCACGGCCACGGCATCCTCCAGGGACGGCTTGGGCGCCACCTTCACCGAGGCGCTGTCGAGGAAGGGCTGGATGTTGTCGTCCATGATCGGCTTCCAGTAGCCGAGGAACACATCCACCTGCTTCTTCTGGATGCCGGCGAAGATGATCTGCTGCGACGCCTGGGTCTGGGTGGTTTCGTAGCCGAGGCCGGCCAGCAGCTCGGAGGCCACGGCGGTGGTGGCGACCACGTCGGTCCAGCCGACCGCGCCGATGCGGATCTTCTGGCAACTGGCGTCGTCCGCCGCCAGCAGGGTGGAACTGAACAGGGTGAGAAGACAGCAACCCGCGAGTGCGTTGAGACCTTTCATCGAATGCTCCCCTACAGCCATACGGTTATCGGGCCACGCGGCCCGTCTGTTGTTGTGCCGGGGCTCTTGGCGCCCCGCCGTTCGCGGGCCCTGTTGCACCCGTGGCAGCCAGATTACGCAACGCCAAACCGGCCAAATCGAACTAAAACGACCGAATGTTGAACGGGAACGACCTCCTGCATTGCCTTGCGCGCCATCCTGCCTTCTAGTGTGGTGATGCCCCGAGAGGATGCCTTCCATGCCCCAGACCCTGTGGTTCCTCCTGCTGCCCGGTTTTTCCATGATGGGCCTGATGTCCGCCATCGAGCCCCTGCGCGTGGCCAACCGCTTCCGTGGCGAACTCTACCGCTGGCGCCTGCTGAGCGTGGACGGCGGCGCGGTGCAAGGCAGCAACGGCATGTCCCTCAACGTCGACGCGGGGCTGGAGCGTCCCGGCGCCAGCGACAGCCTGTTCGTGGTGGCCGGCTTCGAACCCCTGGCCAGCTTCACCCCGCGCCTGGCCCACTGGCTCAAGCGCGCCGACCTCGATGGCGCCACCCTCGGCGGCATCGACACCGGCAGCTTCGTGCTCGCCGAGGCCGGCCTCTTCGCCCGCCAGCGCCTGACCCTGCACTGGGAGGCCATCGACGCCTTCCAGGAGCGCTACCCCGGCCTGTTGCCGACCCAGGAGCTGTTCGAAATCGATGGCCGCCGCATTACCAGCGCCGGCGGCACCGCCACCCTCGACCTGATGCTCACCCTGATCGGCCGCGACCACGGCGACGAACTGGCGGTGGAGGTCTCCGAGCAGTTCGTCCTCGGTCGCATCCGCACCCGCCAGGATCACCAGCGCATGCAGATCACGCGTCGCTACGGCGTGCACAACCGCAAGCTGGTGCAGGTGATCGGCGAGATGGAGCGCCACAGCGAGCAGCCCCTGGGCTCCGCCGAGCTGGCCGCCCTGGTGGGTGTCACCCCGCGCCAGCTGGAGCGCCTGTTCCGCCTGCACCTGGATGACACGCCGTCCGGCTTCTACCTGGCCCTGCGCCTGGAGAAGGCCCGCCAGCTGCTGCGCCAGACCGACATGGGCGTGCTGGAGATCGGCCTCGCCTGCGGCTTCGAATCCTCTTCCTATTTCTCCCGCTGCTACCGCAACCGCTTCGCCGCCTGTCCCAGCCAAGACCGCCACGAACACCCGGCCAGCGAAGCGACGCCACCCGGCACGCACACGCAACGCCCGACACGATCAACGACGGATCAGCGCATCTGAACGCAGATCGGTGCCGTTCACCCCGCACTCCCCATCGCCCCCGTGCGCGTCGGCCAACCCCGCGGCCAACCGTCTTGCCCATCCACGACCCCGCATTGACGCTTTCGGCAATACCCCGGTCGTTTTTGCGCGATAGCGCCGAAAGCCCCGGCGATATGCTCGGTTCAAAGCGCCGGCAGAAGATTCGGCGCGCCAAGAATCAAAAGGGGACAGCCTGATGAGCCCAGCCGAATTGCACGCCGACAGCATCGTCATCGATGGCCTGATCATCGCAAAATGGAACCGCGAACTCTTCGAGGACATGCGCAAGGGCGGCCTGACTGCGGCCAACTGCACCGTCTCCGTCTGGGAAGGCTTCCAGGCCACGGTGAACAACATCGCCGCCAGCCAGAAGCTGATCCGCGAGAACAGCGACCTGGTGATGCCCGTGCGCACCACGGCGGACATCCGCAAGGCCAAGGAACAGGGCAAGACCGGCATCCTCTTCGGCTTCCAGAACGCCCACGCCTTCGAAGACCAGATCGGCTACGTCGAGGTGTTCAAGCAGCTCGGCGTCGGCATCGTGCAGCTGTGCTACAACACCCAGAACCTGGTGGGTACCGGCTGCTACGAGCGCGATGGCGGGCTCTCCGGCTTCGGTCGCGAGATCGTCGCCGAGATGAACCGCGTCGGCGTCATGTGCGACCTCTCCCACGTCGGCTCCAAGACCTCCGAGGAAGTCATCCTCGAATCGAAGAAGCCCGTCTGCTACTCCCACTGCCTGCCGTCGGGCCTCAAGGAACATCCGCGCAACAAGTCCGATGAAGAGCTGAAGTTCATCGCCGACCACGGCGGCTTCGTCGGCGTGACCATGTTCGCGCCCTTCCTCGCCAAGGGCATCGACTCCACCATCGACGACTATGCCGAGGCCATCGAATACACGATGAACATCGTCGGCGAGGACGCCATCGGCATCGGCACCGACTTCACCCAGGGCCACGGCCAGGACTTCTTCGAGTACCTGACCCACGACAAGGGCTACGCCCGGCGCCTGACCAACTTCGGCAAGATCATCAACCCGCTGGGCATCCGCACCGTGGGCGAATTCCCCAACCTCACCGAAACCCTGCTCAAACGCGGCCACAGCGAACGCGTGGTGCGCAAGATCATGGGCGAGAACTGGGTGAATGTCCTCAAGGACGTCTGGGGCGAATGACGCCGGCCCGAACCGAACACGAACGTAGGGTGGATGACGCTCTTTTCATCCACCAGCCCACCGCGCGGTGGCTCATCTCTGCGGCGGATGACTGAAGCACCATCCGCCCGATACCTGACCTGAATTCGGAGTTATCCACATGGCCAAACACGTCCCCGAACTGCCCATCGAAGTCGACAGCGAAACCGGCGTCTGGACCAGCGACGCGCTGCCCATGCTCTATGTGCCGCGGCATTTCTTCGTCAACAACCACATCGGCATCGAAGAGGTGCTGGGCGCCGACGCCTATGCCGAGATCCTCTACAAGGCCGGCTACAAGTCCGCCTGGCACTGGTGCGAGAAAGAAGCCGAATGCCACGGCCTGGAAGGCGTCGCGGTGTTCGAGCACTACATGAAGCGCCTGTCCCAGCGCGGCTGGGGCCTGTTCAAGATCCAGGACATCGACCTCGACAAGGGCACCGCCAGCGTCAAGCTCGAGCACTCCGCCTTCGTCTACGTCTACGGCAAGGTCGGGCGCAAGGTCGACTACATGTTCACCGGCTGGTTCGCCGGGGCCATGGACCAGATCCTGGCCGCGCGCGGCAGCAGCATCCGCACCGTCGCCGAGCAGGTCTACAGCGGCTCGGAAGCAGGCCACGACGATGGCCTGTTCACCGTCAAACCCCTCTGAGGCGAGGCACGGCATCATGGCGTTCGAAGCAATGTTCCAGCCGATCCAGATCGGCAAACTGACCATCCGCAACCGCGTGCTCAGTACCGCCCACGCCGAGGTCATCGCCACCGATGGCGGCATGACCACCGAGCGCTACGTGAAGTACTACGAGGAGAAGGCCAAGGGCGGCATCGGCCTGGCCATCTGCGGCGGCTCGTCGGTGGTCTCCAGCGACAGCCCGCAGCAGTGGTGGAGTTCGGTGAACCTCTCCACCGACCGCATCATCCCGCACTTCCAGAACCTCGCCGACGCCATGCACAAGCACGGCGCCAAGATCATGATCCAGATAACCCACATGGGCCGGCGTTCGCGCTGGGACGGCTTCAACTGGCCGACCCTGATGTCGCCTTCCGGTATTCGTGAGCCCGTGCACCGCGCCACCTGCAAGACCATCGAGATCGAAGAGATCTGGCGCGTCATCGGCGACTTCGCCCAGGCTGCGCGCCGCGCCAAGGCCGGCGGCCTGGACGGCGTCGAGCTCTCCGCCGTGCACCAGCACATGATCGACCAGTTCTGGAGCCCGCGCGTCAACAAGCGTACCGACGAATGGGGTGGCACCTTCGAAGGCCGCATGAAATTCGGCCTGGAAGTGCTCAAGGCGGTGCGCGAGGAAGTCGGCCCCGACTTCTGCGTGGGCCTGCGCATCTCCGGTGACGAATTCCACCCGGACGGCCTGTCCCACGAGGACATGAAGCAGATCGCCAAGTACTACTGCGACACCGGCATGCTCGACTTCATCGGCGTGGTCGGCTCCGGCGCCGACACCCACAACACCCTGGCCAACGTCATCCCCAACATGAGCTTCCCGCCGGAGCCCTTCCTGCACCTGGCGGCCGGCATCAAGGAAGTGGTCAACGTCCCGGTGCTGCACGCGCAGAACATCAAAGACCCGAACCAGGCCACGCGCATCCTCGAAGGCGGCTACGTCGACATGGTCGGCATGACCCGCGCCCACATCGCCGACCCGCACCTGATCGCCAAGATCAAGATGGGCCAGGTGGACCAGATCAAGCAGTGCGTCGGCGCCAACTACTGCATCGACCGCCAGTACCAGGGCCTGGACGTGCTGTGCATCCAGAACGCCGCCACCACCCGTGAGTACATGGGCCTGCCGCACATCATCGAGAAGACCACCGGCAAGAAGCGCAAGGTGGTCATCGTCGGGGGCGGCCCGGCCGGCATGGAAGCGGCACGCGTCGCCGCCGAACGCGGCCACGACGTGACCCTGTTCGAGAAGAAGGACCAGCTCGGCGGGCAGATCAGCATCGCCGCCAAGGCACCGCAGCGCGACCAGATCGCCGGCATCACCCGCTGGTACCAGCTGGAGATCGCCCGCCTCGGCGTCGACCTGCGCCTGGGCACCGGTGCCGATGTGGATACCATCCTCGATCTGCGCCCGGACATCGTCGTCCTGGCCAACGGCGGCCATCCCTTCATCGAGCAGAACGAACACTGGGGCGCAGCGGAAGGCCTGGTGGTCAGCGCCTGGGACATCCTCGACGGCAAGGTCGCGCCCGGCCGCAACGTGCTGGTCTACGACACCATCTGCGAGTTCGGCGGCATGTCGGCGGCGGACTACCTGTCCGAGAAGGGCTCCCAGGTCGAGATCGTCACCGACGACACCAAGCCCGGCGTCGCCATGGGCGGCACCACCTTCCCCACCTACTACCGCAGCATGTACCCCAAGGAAGTGATCATGACCGGCGACCTGGTGCTGGAGAAGGTCTACCGCGAGGGCGACAAGCTGGTGGCGCTGCTGGAGAACGAATACACCGGCGCCCGCGAGGAACGCGTAGTCGACCAGGTCGTCATCGAAAACGGCGTGCGCCCCGACGAGAGCCTGTACTACGCGCTCAAGCAGGGCTCGCGCAACAAGGGCCAGATCGACGTCGACGCACTGTTCGAGATCCGCCCGCAGCCCTGCCTGGCCGAAACCGGCGACGGCTACCTGCTGTTCCGCATCGGCGACTGCGGCGCACCGCGCAACGTGCACGCGGCGATCTACGACGCCCTGCGGTTGTGCAAGGACTTCTAAGAAGCTTGAAGCTGGAGGCCTGAAGCTTGAAGCCAAGAGCGGCACACACCGCTTCCAGCTTCCAGCTTCCGGCTTCCAGCTCCCCAACCGGGTGAGCTGCAATGCTGAACACTATTCTCCCCATCCTGCTCTTCGTCGCCCTGGCACTGGCCGTACTCGGCGCCGCCAAGCGCTTCCTCATGTGGCGCCGGGGCCGGCCGGCGAAGGTCGACTGGCTGGGTGGCCTGCTGGCCATGCCGCGCCGCTACCTGGTGGACCTGCACCACGTGGTCGAGCGCGACACGTACATGTCCAAGACCCACGTGGCCACGGCCGGCGGCTTCGTCCTGGCGGCGCTGCTGGCGATCCTCGTGCATGGTTTCGGGCTGCACAGCCGCATCCTCGGCTTCGCCCTGCTGGGTGCCACGGCGCTGATGTTCGTGGGCGCGCTGTTCGTCGCCAAGCGCCGCCTCGACCCGCCCTCGCGGCTGTCGAAAGGCCCCTGGATGCGCCTGCCGAAGAGCCTGCTGATGTTCGCCGCGAGCTTCTTCATCGCCACCCTGCCGGTGGCCGGCATCCTCCCGGCCGGCTTCGGCGGCTGGTTCCTCGCGGCCATCCTCGCCGTCGGCGTGGCCTGGGGCGTGTCCGAGCTGTTCTTCGGCATGACCTGGGGCGGGCCGATGAAGCACGCCTTCGCCGGTGCCCTGCACCTGGCTTGGCACCGCCGCGCCGAACGCTTCGGCGGCGGCCGTTCCACCGGCCTCAAAGCCCTGGACCTGGCCGACCCGAGCGCGCCCCTGGGCGTGGAGAAGCCCACCGACTTCACCTGGAACCAGCTGCTCGGCTTCGACGCCTGCGTGCAGTGCGGCAAGTGCGAGGCCATGTGCCCGGCCTTCGCCGCCGGCCAGCCGCTGAACCCGAAGAAGCTGATCCAGGACATGGTCATCGGCCTGGCCGGCGGCAATGACGCCAACTTCGCCGGCAGCCCCTACCCAGGCAAGCCCCTGGGCGAACACAGCGGCGCCCCGCACCAGCCCATCGTCGCCCTGCAGGGCAAGGCCCTGGTGGACGCCGAGACGCTCTGGTCCTGCACCACCTGCCGCGCCTGCGTCGAGGAGTGCCCGATGATGATCGAGCACGTCGACGCCATCGTCGACATGCGCCGCCACCTCACCCTGGAAAAGGGCGCCACTCCGAACAAGGGCGCCGAGGTGCTGGAAAACCTCATCGCCACCGACAACCCCGGCGGCTTCGCCCCCGGCGGGCGGCTCAACTGGGCGGCGGACCTGAACCTGCCGCTGATGAGCGAGAAGAAACAGGCCGACGTGCTGTTCTGGGTCGGCGACGGCGCCTTCGACATGCGCAACCAGCGCACCCTGCGGGCCTTCGTGAAGATCCTCAAGGCCGCCGCCGTCGACTTCGCGGTGCTCGGCCTGGAAGAGCGCGACAGCGGCGACGTGGCCCGGCGCCTGGGCGACGAAGCCACCTTCCAGCAGCTGGCCCGGCGCAACATCGCCACGCTTTCGCAGTACCGCTTCACGCGCATCGTCAGCTGCGACCCCCACAGCTTCCACGTGCTGAAGAACGAATACGGCGCCCTCGGCGGTCACTACCAGGTGCTGCACCACAGCACCTTCATCGACGAACTGGTACAGGGCGGCGCGCTGAACCTCGGCCAGAGCAAGGCCGGTGCCGTGACCTACCACGACCCCTGCTACCTGGGCCGCTACAACGGCGAGTACGAAGCCCCACGCGCCGTGCTCAAGGCCATCGGCATCGAGGTGAAGGAAATGGCCCGCTCCGGCTTCCGCTCCCGTTGCTGTGGCGGCGGCGGTGGCGCACCGATCACCGACATCCCCGGCAAGCAACGCATCCCCGACATGCGCATGGTCGACATCAAGGAGACCGGCGCCGAGGTGGTGGCCGTGGGTTGCCCGCAATGCACCGCGATGCTCGAAGGCGTGGTCGCGCCGCGCCCGGAGATCAAGGACATCGCCGAGCTGGTGGCCGAGGTGCTGGTCGAGGCCCCGGCAGAAGCGAAGAAGCCGGCAGCGGCGAAACGCGAAGCCGTGGCGGAGGTGCATTGATGCAACGCCTTGCCCACCTGCGCCCCTCCCGCACGGAGATACAACGATGAGCGACATCATCCGCCGCGACCCGCGTGCCGAGCGTATCGCCCGCAATCGCCTGCACCCCCTGCATGCCGCAATGCAGCAGCAGGGCCAGACCCGCTGGATGGGGCCCAACGGCGTCATCCGCAAGAACCCCCACGCCATCGCCGCCGGCTTCATCGGCCCCGCCGGCATCAAGCGCATCGACCGCAGCGGCGCCCAGCAGGGCACCAACAGCAAGCGCAGCGGTGCCAGCGAGGCGGTGCAACTGCCGCTGCATGTGGTGGCGCAACCGGCGTTCTACATCGCCGTGGTGCCGGACATGGTCGGCGGCCGACTCGGCAGCCACGACAAGGACCTGCTCGGCCTGGCCAGCAAGCTCGCAGGCCCGGACGGCGCGGTGGTCGCGGTGCTGTTCGGCGACGACAAGGAAACCGCCTTCGACAGCGCCGGCATCGACCGCATCCTGCGCATCCAGGGCGAGGCCTTCGACGGCTACGCGCCGGAAGCGCGGGTACTGGCCCTGAGCGCGGTGGAAAGCCAGCTAGCCCCGCGCCACTGGCTGCTGCCTGATAGCCGCAGCGGCGGTGGCGAACTGGGTCGGCGCCTGGCCGCCAAGCTCGGCGAGCGCCCCGCCACCCGCGTCTGGCAGGTGGATGGCGAGCACTGCAGCGGTCGCGCCGGTGCCGGTCGCGAGGACTTGGTGCGCGCCACGCCGCGGCTGATCCTGGCCGCCGCCGAGTGCGCCGAGCCGGTCAGCGAGACCCGTCACGAAGCCAGCCCCATCGAGCTGCAGGCCAGCATCGCCCGCAGCCTGCCGCGCATCGAGGACCTCGGCGCGGTGGCCGTGGACCCGGCGCAGATCCCCATGGCCGAGGCCGAATTCATCCTGTCCGGCGGCAACGGCGTGAAGGACTGGGCGCAGTTCCACGAAGCGGCCAAGGTACTGGGCGCCACCGAGGGCGCCTCCCGCGTCGCGGTGGACGACGGCCACATGCCGCGCAACCGCCAGGTCGGCGCCACCGGCACCTGGGTCACCGCGCGGGTCTACCTGGCGGTGGGCATCTCCGGCGCCATCCAGCACCTGCAGGGCATAGGCGCCTGCGACAAGGTGATCGCGGTGAACATGGACCCGGGCTGCGACATGATCAAACGCGCCGATCTCTCGGTGATCGGCGACTCCGGCGCCATCCTCGCCGCACTGATCGAACGGATCACCGCACACCGTCAGGGAGGCGCACGCGATGCCGCATGACGCACTGAACATCGTCGCCCTGGTCTCGGTCGGCGCTCACCCCACCTCCGGCCGCCCACGGCGTGCGGAACAGGACGCGCGGGCCGTGGAACTCGGCCTGCGCCTGGGTGGCGAACGCCTGCAGGTGCTGCACGCCGGCAACCCGCGCGAGGAGGCCCTGCGCGCCTACCTGGGCATGGGCCTGGCGCAGATCGCCGTGCTCGAACAACCCGCCCAGGCCGACGCGCTACCCGCCCTGGCCGATTACCTCGCCGAGGCCGGTGCGCAACTGGTGCTCACCGGCAGCCAGGCGGAAACCGGCGAAGGCTCGGGCATGCTGCCCTTCCTGCTGGCCGAGCGGCTCGGCTGGCCGCTGGTGGTGGGCCTGGCCGAAGTGGAGAAGGTGGAGAACGGCGTGGCCCAGGTGCTGCAAGCCCTGCCCCGTGGCCAGCGGCGCCGCCTGCGGGTGCGCCTGCCGTTTCTCGCCAGCGTCGACAACGCCGCCCCGGTGGGACGCCAGAGTGCCTTCGGCCCGGCGCGACGCGGCACGCTCAAGGCCTGCGACGTCGAGGTGGTTGAAGACGCGCTGCTGGCCGAGGCACGCTTGCAGCCGGCACGGCCCAGGCCCAAGCGCCTCAAGGTGATCAAGGCCAAGACCGGCGCCGAGCGCATGAAGGCGGCCACGGCCAAGGCTTCAGGCGGGGGCGGCAAGGTGCTCAAGGACCTGTCGCCAGACGAGGGTGCCGAGGCTATCTTCAAGCTGTTGATGGAAGAAGGAGTGCTGCGCTGACGCGCAGCCCGATGACCGGAGGAGACAGGCCATGATGCATGCCGATCTGATCGACCAGGAAGATTTCCGCGAGCGCCTGGTGGCGCTGGGGCTGGCCATTCCCTCGGGGGTGAGCGCCGAACAGGCCTGCGAACACGCCGTAAGCGGCCTCAGCCCCGAACGCGCCGTGGCCCTGCGGCGCCTGGTGGAGGAACTGCTGGGAGGCCGCGCCACCCTGCTGCCCAACGTGCGCGAGGCCATCTCCCGTACCCTGCTGCCGGCGCTGGTACCGCGCTGATCCACCCGCCACGAAAAAGGGCGCCGATGGCGCCCTTTTTCATGCCCGGAACCCATGCACACAGCCCCGTAGGATGGCGTAGAGCGAAGCGAAACCCATCACTCTCGGGCACAGACATGACCCTGGCGCTGGCCGGGCTGCTCGAAAAGCATCGCGAATGAATTCGCTCCCACAAGACTGGAGCCCGCCACCAAGCATTGGCGTCACCTTGTGGGAGCGGTTTCAACCGCGAAGAGCCGAGGCACGTCGGTAGGATTGAAATGACCGGGGCCGCCAGGCGGCCCCGGTGCAAGGCTTACAAGCGCACGCTGGCGAAGGTGGACTCGCCCTGGGCGCGGGTGAGAGCCGCCATGGCGGTGGAGGACGAAGGCCGCATCAGGTCTTCCGGCATGGGCACCAGCGCCACCACGTTGGCGTTCTGGTTGGCGCGCTCGTCACGCGGCGGGATGCCGAAGTACTCGCGGTAGCACTTGGAGAAGTGCGGCGTGGAGACGAAGCCACACACCGAGGCCACTTCGATGATCGACATCGCCGTCTGCTTGAGCAGCTGGCGCGCGCGGATCAGGCGCAGCTTCAGGTAGTAGCGCGACGGCGAGCAGTGCAGGTACTTCTGGAACAGGCGCTCCAGCTGGCGGCGGGACACGTCGACGTAGCAGGCCAGTTCGTCCAGATCGATGGGCTCCTCGAGGTTGGCCTCCATCAGCGCGACGATTTCCTGCAGCTTCGGCTGGTTGGTGCCGAGCATGTGCTTGAGCGGCACGCGCTGGTGGTCCTGCTCGTTGCGGATGCGCTCGTAGATGAACATCTCGGAGATCGCCGCCGCCAGTTCGCGGCCGTGCTCGCGGGCGATCAGGTGCAACATCATGTCCATCGGCGCGGTGCCGCCGGAGGAGGTGTTGCGGTTGCGGTCGATGGAGAACAGGCGGGTGGTAATGGCGGCGCGGGGGAAGGCCTCCTGCATCGCCGCCAGGCATTCCCAGTGCACGCTGCAGTCGTAGCCATCGAGCAGGCCGGCCTTGGCCAGCGCCCAGCTGCCGGTGCACACGGCGCCGAGTTGGCGGCCCTGGCGCGCCTGGGATTGCAGCCACTGCAGGTGTTCACGGGTAACGCTGTGCTGGATATCGACGCCGCCGCAGACGATCACCGCATCCAGTGCCGGGGCGTTCTCCAGGCCCGCATCGGGAGTGATCTGCAAGCCATCGCTGGCGCTTACCGGCAGGCCCGTCTGGGTCAGGGTGAACCAGCGGTAGAGCTCCTTGCCGGACAGCTGGTTGGCCATGCGCAGCGGTTCCACTGCCGAGGCCAGGGAGATCAGGGTGAAGTTGTCCAGCAGCAGGAAGCCGATGGATTGGGGTGCGCGGTTCTGGGGCTGGGAGCCCTGGTTGGACTGTGACATCTGAAAACCCTCACGCTAAACACGCTGTGAACCTTCGTTGCGAGGTTCTCTTCTTATGGTTCTGGTACGGCGACTGACCCAGACGGTTGCCCCTGATACGAGGCAAAGGTCATGCCTAAATTGTTCAGCCGTTCAATAAAAATGCATAAGCGCATCCAAACCCCATGCCAGCGGGGCTAGGCGAGAGCGACAGAAATATTCTGTTAACGACCGCCAGGCCGCGTGAATCCTGGGGTCTGGGGCATTAGGTAGCACCCGCTGGTGGTGCCGTTGTCACCCCGCTACATCCAGGAATACCGGGCGTAACAGACGGACGGCAGCGCAGGTGACCGAATGGTCACGCGGGGCGCTGGCAGCGCCCCGGGGCGTCGCACCAAAAGCTGGCAAGGCGACGCGCCGGGGAGCGAAAGCGGGTCAGCATTCGATGGCGCTGACGGCCAGGCCGCCGCGCGAGGTTTCCTTGTACTTGTCGTGCATGTCCGCGCCGGTATCGCGCATGGTGCGGATCACCTGGTCGAGGGAGATGAAGTGCTCGCCGTCGCCGCGCAAGGCCATCTGTGCCGCGTTGATGGCCTTCACCGCTGCGATGGCATTGCGCTCGATGCAGGGCACCTGCACCAGCCCGCCCACCGGGTCGCAGGTGAGCCCGAGATTGTGCTCCAGGCCGATCTCGGCGGCGTTCTCCAGCTGTTCCGGGGTAGCACCGAGCACTTCGGCCAGGCCGGCGGCGGCCATGGCGCAGGCCGAACCGACCTCGCCCTGGCAGCCCACCTCGGCGCCGGAGATGGACGCGTTCTTCTTGCACAGGATGCCCACGGCGGCGGCGCCCAGCAGGTAGTCCACCACGTCGCCGTCGGAGGCCTCGGGGTTGAACTTCATGTAGTAGTGCAGCACCGCCGGGATGATGCCCGCCGCGCCATTGGTGGGCGCGGTGACCATGCGCCCGCCGGCGGCATTCTCCTCGTTCACCGCCAGGGCGAAGAGGTTGACCCACTCCATGGCGCTCATGGTCGAGCCGATGACGTTGGGTTTGCCCAGTTCCTGCAGGCTGCGGTGCAGCCTGGCGGCGCGGCGACGCACATTGAGGCCGCCGGGCAGGATGCCTTCCTGGCTCAGGCCGTTGTCCACGCATTCGCGCATGGCGTCCCACAGGCGCAGCAGCCCGGCGCGGATATCCACCTCGCTGCGCCAGGCCTTCTCGTTGGCCAGCATCAGTTCGGAAACCCGCAAGCCATGGCGCTTGCACAGCTGCAGCAGCTCCTCGGCGCTGGAGAAGTCATAGGGCAGCCGGGTGTGGTCCTGGTCGAGCTGGCCTGCGGCGGCCTGCTCGGCATCGACGACGAAGCCGCCGCCGACGGAATAGTAGGTGTCGCGGTGCAGCTCGCCGTCCTCGCCGACGGCCACCAGGGTCATGGCGTTGGGGTGGTAGGGCAGGTTCTCGTCGAGCAGGCGCATGTCACGCTGCCAGTCGAAGGGCACCGGCAGGCGGCCATCCAGCGGCAAGGTGCCGCTGGCAAGCAGCTCGGCGATGCGCGGGGCGATCTGCTTGGGGTCGATGCGGTCCGGCCACTCGCCCATCAGGCCCATGATCACGGCGCGGTCGGTGCCATGGCCGATGCCGGTGGCGGAAAGCGAGCCGTAGAGGTTCACCTCCAGGCGCGTCACCCGCTCCAGCAACTGGCGCTCACGCAGGGCGCCGACGAAGAGCACCGCAGCGCGCATGGGGCCGACGGTATGGGAACTGGAAGGACCGATACCGATCTTGAACAGGTCGAACACGCTGATAGCCACGATGGTCTCCGCGACGGGTGATGGGGCGTCGCCGACATCATCTGCATTTCCGCCGCGAGCCGGCGTCCCACACCGACCCGCTCGTGTCCAAATACGCCGCGGCGTCGTGGATGAAAAAGCGACAGCACCTTCCTGCTTGCGACCTGCTTCGTAGAAGCCCGCACGACTTCGTCACATGATCCGGGCGCACCCGCACCGGCCAGCAGCAGTCCGTTCGCCGCGCGGACAGGCGATCGCCATCCCCTCGACTCTGCTGTGGAAGTCCCCATGAACCCATTGATCCCCCGGTTCCTGGCCGTAGCGCTCTGCACCCCGCTGCTGGCACAGGCCGCCGTTGAACCGGAATCCTGCAAGACCGTCCGTTTCGCCGATGTCGGCTGGACCGATATCACCGTCACCACCGCCGTCACCCGCTACGTGCTCGCCGAGCTCGGCTACAGCACCCAGGTCAAGCGGCTCTCGGTGCCCGACACCTACAAGGCGCTGTCGGAAAAGAAGATCGACGTGTTCCTCGGCAACTGGATGCCGAGCATGGAAAACGACATCGCGCCCTACCGCGAGAACGGCAGCGTGGACACCCTCGGTGCCAACCTCAAGGGCGCCAAGTACACCCTGGCGGTCAACCAGGCCGCCTATGACGGCGGCCTGAAAAGCTTCGCCGACCTGGCAAAGTTCAAGAAGGAACTGGGCGGCAAGCTCTACGGCATCGAGCCTGGCAACGATGGGAACAAGTTGATCCAGAAGATGATCGACGACAAGGCGTTCGGCCTCGCCGACTTCAAGCTGGTGGAGTCCAGCGAGAGTGGCATGCTGGCCCAGGTGAAGCGCGCCGAACACCTCAAGCAATGGGTGGTGTTCCTCGGCTGGGAGCCGCACCCGATGAACAACCAGTTCCAGATGCATTACCTGGCTGGCGGCGACGATTACTTCGGCCCCGACTTCGGCGGCGCCACTGTCTACACCAACACCCGCGCCGGTCTGGCCAAGGAATGCCCCAACCTCGGACGCCTGCTGGGCAACCTGGAGTTCAGCCTGGATATGGAGAACCACCTGATGGGGGCCATCCTCAACCAGAGCACCAACCGCCGGCGCGAAGCCAAGGCCTGGCTGAAGGCGCATCCGGAGCAATTGGAGAAGTGGCTGGTGGGCGTCACCACCCGCGACGGGAAAATGGCGAATGCCGCCCTCGGGCTCGCCGCAGCGCCATGAATTTCGCTTTTTCTCGAATCCGCTGTAGCCCCCGGCAGCTCTTGCCTGAGGCCGTGTCAACCCCTGAAACCCGCGCCCTGCGCGGGTTTCAGCACCCCCAACAGGTGAAAAATTTCTGTTATGGTTTTTTTCGGCAACCGGCCTTGTGTCGTCGCCCAACACGTCAGGGTCGTAAACCGACAATTGCCCGGCTACCGAGGCTATATCGTTGACTCAGCCGATTTCGTCGCTGTCCTTTCAAGCCTGAACTGACAGACCTGGGCCCTCAGCCCTGGACCGAAGAACAGAAAACGGCGGAGCCAATGTCTAAGGCGCCCGCCCTACAAGAAATTTCGGATGTACGCACACCTCAGGACGAGGTGTTGATCGACCCAAGGACAGGGTTTCGTAGCACTGCCAGAGGGTTTGGAAAGCGGTTTGCAAAACAGCGGAATGATGGTTAGGAACTCAAGGAATCGAACGCTCGTCCATACACCTCAGGTGTCATGGCGAATCCTCGAATCCGTGCAGTGCCTAGCCCGCTCCGCCGGTCGCGCGATTCTCCTGCCAAGCCCTGGAACCAGTAAACCCACACAGGCAATAACAGTCGGCATCGCCTGTCGGCGCGTCCCCGTGGCGCCCGTCCGGTCCCGTGTAGCTGATCTGGATGTCTACTGAAGGGGAACCATCCCATGCAGTCTGGAAAAATCGTTGTCCAGAACCTCTACAAGGTTTTCGGCCAACAGCCACAAGAAGCCATCGACTTGCTCAAGCAAGGCTGGAGCAAGGAAAGGATCCTCGCCGAACGTGGCGCGGTGATCGGCGTCAGCGACGTGTCGTTCAGCGTCGAGGAAGGCGAGATATTCGTGCTCATGGGCCTCTCCGGTTCGGGCAAGTCCACGCTCATCCGCCTGATCAACCGGCTGATCGAGCCCACCGCCGGTGACGTGTTCATCGACGGCCAGAACGTCGCCAAGCTGCCCAAGGCGCAACTGATCGACCTGCGTCGCCGCGACATGAGCATGGTCTTCCAGTCCTTCGCCCTGATGCCTTCGCGCACCGTGCTGGACAACGCCGCCTTCGGCCTCGAAGTGGCCGGCAAGGGCAAGAAGGAACGCGAGCAGCGCGCCATGGAAGTGCTGGAGCAGGTGGGCCTGGCACCCTTCGCGCAGAAGTACCCCCACGAGCTGTCCGGCGGCATGCAGCAGCGCGTCGGCCTGGCCCGCGCCCTGGCGGTCGACCCCTCGATGATCATCATGGACGAGGCCTTTTCGGCCCTCGACCCGCTCAAGCGCCGCGAGATGCAGGACGTCCTCCTGGCGCTGCAGAAGACCCACCGCCGCACCATCATCTTCGTCTCCCACGATATCGAGGAGGCCATGCGCATCGGCACCCGCATCGGCATCATGGAAGGCGGCAAGCTGGTCCAGGTCGGCACCCCGCAGGAGCTGATCGAGAAGCCCGCCAACGACTACGTGCGCAACTTCTTCGACACCGTCGACACCAGCCGCTACCTCACCGCTGGCCAGCTCAAGTCCGATAGCGTCCCGCTCTACGTGCATAACGGCAAGGCGCCCAACGCCCAGCAGGTGTGCCAGGAGCTGCAGGCGCTGGACAAGCACTACGCCTTCATCGTCGACGAGGACAACAAGTTCCGCGGCTCTATCAGCCTGGAGAAGATCGCCCTGCTGGTGGAAGAAGGCCAGAACAAGTGCCTGGAGCCTGAACTGCTCAAGCACATCGTGCCGGTACCCGAGGACCTTCCGCTGGAACAGGTGATCGAACGCCTGGTGGACAACGAAGGCCCCATCCCTGTCGTCGATCAGGACGGCCATTACTGCGGCGCCATCAGCAAGGGCCGCCTGCTTAGCCGTCTGCAGGGAGAATGACCATGAGCGAGAAACTGGATCTGGGCAGCTGGGTCAACGACGTCGTCCAGCACCTGCTGGATAACTACAGCGGAGCCTTCGAGAACATCGGCGCGGTGGTCAGCGGCTTCTCCGAGCTGATCGAACGCTTCCTCATGTGGCCGCCGGCCTGGCTGGTGATCGCCGTCTTCGTCGGCCTCGGGCTGTGGCGCATCGGCGTCAAGTTCGCCCTGTTCACCGCCGCCGCCTTCGTGCTCATCGTGCTCACCGGCTTCTGGGAACAGACGGTGGTCACCCTCGGGCTGACCTTCTCCTCCACCCTGATCAGCCTGTTGCTGGGCGTGCCCCTGGGCATCTGGGCGGCGAAGAGCGAACGGGTCGCCTACATCATCCGTCCCATCCTCGACTTCATGCAGACCATGCCGGCGTTCGTCTACCTGATCCCCGCCGCCATGCTCTTCGGCCTCGGCCGCGTGCCCGGGATCATCGCCACGGTGATCTTCGCCATGCCGCCGGCGGTGCGCCTCACCAGCCTCGGCATCCGCCAGGTGAACAAGGAAATCGTCGAGGCCGGGCAATCCTTCGGCTGCACCAGCTGGCAGCTGCTATACAAGGTGCAGCTGCCGAACGCGATGCCGTCGATCATGGCCGGGGTCAACCAGACCATCATGATGGCGCTGTCGATGGTGATCATCGCCTCGATGGTGGGCGCTGGCGGCCTGGGCAACGACGTGCTCGCCAGTATCCAGCGCCTGGACATCGGCCTGGGCTTCGAAAGCGGCATGGCCGTGGTGCTGCTGGCGATCATCCTCGACCGCATCACCGAAAGCTTCGGCACCCCGCAAACCGCTTCCCGCGGCCGTCTGTTCGGCTGGCTGAGCGCGCGGGCCAAGCTGCAACGGCAATAACGTATACCTAGAAAACAGAAGCCATCACTTTCCAGTAGCAGGGAGTTGCAGATGATGAACATGAAGAAGATCGCGGGTGCCGGCTTGCTGGCCTGCGCGCTGGTGCAAGGCGCGTGGGCACAGGACCCGGAGAGCTGCAAACAGGTGCGTTTCGCCGAGATCGGCTGGGCCGACATCTCCGCCACCACCGGCGTCGCGATGGTCCTCACCGAGGGCCTGGGCTATACCCCGCGCAAGATCATGGCCTCTGTACCGATCGCCTTCACCGGCGTGAAGAACAAGCAGATCGACGTGTTCCTCGGCTACTGGGCGCCCTCCATGGACGCCGTGATCGAGCCCTTCACCAAGGGCAACGGCGTGAAGGTGCTGCCGACCGCCAACCTGGAAGGCGCCAAGTACACCCTGGCCGTGCCCACCTACGCCGCCGAAGCGGGCCTGAAGAGCTTCCAGGACATCGCCAAGTTCAAGGACCAGCTGGGCGGCAAGATCTACGGCATCGAGCCGGGCAACGACGGCAACCTGCTGATCGACAAGATGATCAAGGGCGACCAGTTCGGTCTCGGCGGCTTCCGCATGGTCGAGTCCAGCGAGGCCGGCATGCTGGTCCAGGTGCAACGCGCGGTGAAGAAGAAGGAGCCGGTGGTCTTCCTCGGCTGGGCCCCGCACCCGATGAACACCCAGTTCGACCTCACCTACCTCTCCGGTGGCGATGACGTGTTCGGCCCCGACTTTGGCGCCGCCAAGGTCTACACCGTGGTACCGCCGGATTACGAAGCGCGCTGCGGCAACGTCGGCAAGCTGCTGAACAACCTGCAGTTCAGCGTCGAGATCGAAAGCCAGCTGATGGACCGCGTCCTGAAGAAGGAAGACCCGGTCGTGGTCGCCAAGGACTGGATCAAGGCCAACCCGGCGATCCTCGACAAATGGCTGGCCGGCGTCACCACCCTCGATGGCCAGGACGGCGCCGCCGCCGTCAAGAAACACGTCGGCCTCTGATTTTCCGCTTCCCGTCTCCTGCCGCCACGGCCCCACCGGGCCGTGGCGTGCAGCGCCACACAGCCCGCCCGAGAACGGGCCCGTGGCATCCAACGTAGCTAGCTGCCAATCCCACCTGATGGAGCATTACGTATGCGAAAGCTGAAGTCCCTGTGTCTGCAATCCATCGGCATCGCCGCCCTGGCCATCGGCCTCGGCGCCCACGCCGCTGACAAACCCACCCTGAAGATCGGTTACGTCAACGGCTGGGACGATAGCGTCGCCGCCACCCACGTCGCCGGCGAGATCCTCAAGGAGAAACTCGGCTACGGCGTCGAGCTCAAGCCGGTCGAGCCCGCCATCATGTGGCAGGGCATCGCCCGCGGCGACCTGGATGGCACCCTCTCCGCCTGGCTGCCCGCCACCCACGGCGAATACTTCGAGAAGCTGAAAGACAAGGTCGTGGTCCTCGGCTCCAACTACAAGGGCGCCAAGATCGGCCTGATCGTGCCCGACTACGTGCAAGCCAAATCCATCGAAGACCTGAACAAATACAGCAAGGACTTCGACGGCAAGATCACCGGCATCGACGCCGGCGCCGGCGTGATGCGCCGCACCGAAGACGCCATCAAGCAGTACAACCTCGACATCAAGCTGATGCCCAGCTCCGGCCCGGCCATGGCCACCGCCCTGACCCGCGCCGAGAAGGCGCAGAAGCCCATCGTCGTCACCGGCTGGATTCCGCACTGGATGTTCGCCAAGTGGAAACTGCGCTTCCTCGAGGACCCGAAGAAGGTCTTCGGCGACGACGAGCACGTCGACACCGTGGTCAACCCGGGCCTGGAAGCCAAGGCGCCGGAAGCCACCGCTTTCCTCAAGAAATTCTCCTGGAACGGCGAGGAAGTGGGCGCCGTGATGCTGGCCATCCGCGAGGGCGCCAAGCCCGAAGAGGCCGCCAAGGCCTGGATCGCCAAGAACCCCGAGCGCGTGGCCGAATGGCTTAAGTAAGCGCTGGCAACCTCTCGACGGCGATGCGTGCCCCCGGTGCGCATCGCCGTTTTTCGTTATGCCTCCCGCCTTTTCCAACGCTTCACGGCGCATGCCTTTGACCGACGGGTCATCCTTGAAGCGACCTTCTTGATTGATCGATCAATTTGATACGCCCTAGACTGCGCGCTTTCCTTCGTCCGAATTCGTCGTCTGGAGTGCCTGATGCCCAAGGTCGGAATGCAGCCGATCCGCCGTTCGCAACTGATCAACGCGACCCTCGAAGCCGTCGACCAGGTCGGCATGGGCGATGCCAGCATCGCCTACATCGCCCGCCTCGCCGGTGTCTCCAACGGCATCATCAGCCACTATTTCAAGGACAAGAACGGCCTGCTCGAAGCCACCATGCGCCACCTGATGCAGGCCCTGAGCACGGCCGTGCGCGAACGTCGCGCGGCCCTGGGCGACGACTCCGCGCGGGCGCACCTGCGCGCCATCATCGACGGCAACTTCGACGACAGCCAGGTCAACGGCCCGGCCATGAAGACCTGGCTGGCGTTCTGGGCCACCAGCATGCACCAGCCCGCCCTGCGCCGCCTGCAACGGGTCAACGACCACCGCCTCTACTCCAACCTGTGCTGCGAATTCCGCCGCGTGCTGCCCCAGGAACCCGCCCGCGCCGCCGCCCGTGGCCTGGCCGCGCTGATCGACGGCCTGTGGCTGCGCAGCGCCCTCACCGGCACCACCTTCAACGCCCGGCAGGCGCTGCAGATCGCCTACGACTACCTCGACCTGCAGCTGGCCAAGGCGACCGGCTGACGCGCGTAATGGCGGCGCTGCGCGCCGCTTGGCGATTGAAATGGCGCTGTCGGCGTTAGCTTTTTGGTTTTAGTGCAGGCGCTCAAGCACGGCACTTTCCGGGCGCCACAAGGTTCGTGCCACCTCCACCGCATGGGTTTCGCTTCGCTCTACACCATCCTACGAAAGTCCGTGCGCACCACGTGGTGATGCGTTGGACGAAGAAAGTTGGAGCAGCCGCCAAATGCCCCTTTCAGGAGGCCGAGCAAATCGTCGTGGAAGGGGTTGAGCGACATGGATGTCGCGAGAGCCGCGATGGGCCAGGGATGGCCCTTCGCGGCGTGCCCCTGGAACGATGATGGAGCGAGGGGAGTCTGGCGAAGCCAGACCCGTATGCAGGGGCGAGCGCTTTTGGTTCCTTTTAAGGCGACTGTTAAAAGGGACTCGCCCGGGTGGGCGAAACCAGAAGCACCAGCAAAGCTCGGCAATCAGCTGGACTCAAATCCTCTAGCAATACTTAACGCAGACAGAGCCATTGAAATCGCCCCTACGTTGGCCATGGTGGGGCATGTAGGTCGGGTGCAACCCGACATCGGCGGCACAGGGCTTTCGCGGGTTTCACCCGCCCTACGGACGGAGCCATCCGCCACAAACGAAAACGCCCCGGGGTTTCCCCTGGGGCGTTGCTCATTGCGGGCCGGTCAGACGGGGCCGGGCGCGATCACCGGTGAGTGCCGGTTCATCTCCTGCGCCTCCAAGTCGGTGCGCATGGCCTTGAGCAGGGCGAACATGTAGAGCAGCAGCACCACCGAGAACGGCAGGCCGGCCAGCACCACCACCGTCTGCATGGCGGTGAAGTTGCCGGCGAACAGCAGGCCGATGGTCACCAGGGTGATCAGCACCGACCAGAAGATGCGCAGCCAGTTGGGCGCGTCCTCGTCCAGCTCGCCGCCCTTGCGCGACAGGTTGGCGAGCATCACCGAGCCGGAATCCGCCGGGGTCAGGAACAGCACGAAGCCCACGCAGATCGACAGGCCGATCACCGCCTTGGCCCAGGGGTAGTGCTCCAGCAGCAGGTAGATGGACATCGCCGGCTGCTCCAGCGCCGCCTTGCCCAGCTCGGCCGCGTTCTGGTCCATCACCAGGTCCAGGGCGCTGTTGCCGAAGATCGACAGCCAGGCCAGGGTGAAGCCCAGGGGGATCAGCAGCACGCCGCAGACCAGCTCGCGCACCGTGCGGCCGCGGGAGATGCGGGCGATGAACATGCCGACGAAGGGCGCCCAGGAAATCCACCAGGCCCAGTAGAACAGGGTCCACAGGCCCATCCACGCCTCGCTCTTGCCGGACTGGCCGGTGTAGACGTAGAGGTCGAATGTCTTCAGCACCAGACCGTTGAGGTAGTCGCCGAGGTTCTGCACCAGGCCGTTGAGCAGGTGCAGGGTGTCACCGGCCAGCAGCACGAACAGCAGCAGGCCGCTGAACAGGATGATGTTGAGGTTCGACAGGCGGCGGATGCCCTTCTCGATCCCCGACACCGCGGCCAGGGTCGCCACCGCGCTCATCACCAGGATCACCGTCAGCAGCGCGCCCTGGCTGTGGGGATAGCCGAACAGGTACTCCAGGCCGGAGGACACCTGCAGCGAGCCGATGCCGAGGTTGGTCACCAGGCCCAGCAGGGTGACGAAGATGCCGAAGCAATCCACCGCGTTGCCCACCGAGCCCTTCATCAGGCGCTCGCCGAACAGCGGGTAGAGCGCCGAGCGCAGCGCCAGCGGCTGCTTGTGGCGGTAGGCGAAGTAGCCCACGGCAAGGCCCACCAGCGCGTAGATGGCCCAGCCGTGCACGCCCCAGTGGAGGAAGGTCAGCTGCAATGCCTGGCGCGCCGCATGCTCGGTGCCTGCCTCGCCTTCCGGCGGGTTGTATAGGTGGTCGATGGGCTCGGAGGCGGCGAAATACAGCAGCGAGATGCCGATGCCCGAGGAGAACAGCATCCCCGCCCAGGCGCCGTAGCTGAAGTCCGGCCGGTCACCGTCCGCCCCCAGGCGCAGGTTGCCATAGCGGGAGAAGGCCACGTAGAGCACGAAGAACAGGTAGGCCCCGATGGCCAGCATGTAGTACCAGCCAAAGCTGCGCGAGAGCCAGCTCTGCGCCTTGTTCAGCCAGAGCCCGGCCCCCTCGGGGAAGAGGATCAGGGCGACGGTGAGGATCAGGATCAACGCGGTGGAACCGAAGAACACCACGGGGTTGAGCCGCGCACGCGACTCGGGATGCAGCGCAAGGGAAGCGGTACTCATGTGGAGAAGAGCTCCAGGGCAGTGAAAGCACGCGCCTGACGGCGCAACGACAGACCCGCGCCGCCCTGCCGACCCGCTCATGTAACCCGGCGAAGCCTCTGCAATGCGGCCTGAAGAGGTGCGGCGAACTGCCGCAGCCCCGTTCATGGAGCGCAGCTTATTCTTTGTTGTTTGAACGTTCAATAAAAATAAAGTAGGCTCGTTTTCACGCTTCCGGGCACCTTCGCCGTGCCCGGGATTCCGACAAAGGGCCCGCCCCGAGCGCGGCCCGCCTTGCGCAAACGAGACCTGAGAGGACGAACCCCATGGCCCGATTCGAAGACCAGAAGCTCTACATCGGCGGTCGCTACGTCGACTCCACCAGCGGCGCCACCTTCGAGAGCATCAACCCGGCCAACGGTGAGGTCCTCGCCAACGTCCAGCGCGCCGGCAAGGAAGACGTCGAGCGCGCCGTCGCCAGCGCCATCGAAGGGCAGAAGGTGTGGGCGGCGATGACCGCCATGCAGCGCTCGCGCATCCTGCGCCGCGCCGTGGAGATTCTCCGCGAGCGCAACGACGAGCTGGCCGCCCTGGAGACCCTGGACACCGGCAAGCCCCTGGCCGAGACCCGCGCCGTGGATATCGTCACCGGTGCCGACGTGATCGAGTATTACGCCGGCCTGGTGCCCGCCATCGAGGGCGAGCAGATCCCCCTGCGCGAAACCAGCTTCGTCTACACCCGCCGCGAACCCCTGGGCGTGGTCGCCGGCATCGGCGCCTGGAACTACCCGATCCAGATCGCCATGTGGAAATCCGCCCCGGCCCTGGCCGCCGGCAACGCGATGATCTTCAAGCCCAGCGAAGTGACCCCGCTGACCGCCCTCAAGCTGGCCGAGATCTACACCGAAGCCGGCGTGCCGGACGGCGTGTTCAACGTTCTCACCGGCAGCGGTCGCGAAGTTGGCCAGTGGCTGACCGAGCACCCGCAGATCGAGAAGATTTCCTTCACCGGCGGCACCGCCACCGGCAAGAAGGTGATGGCCAGCGCCTCCAGCTCCTCCCTCAAGGAAGTGACCATGGAACTGGGCGGCAAGTCGCCGCTGATCATCTTCGAGGACGCCGACCTCGACCGCGCCGCCGACATCGCCGTCATGGCCAACTTCTTCAGCTCCGGCCAGGTCTGCACCAACGGCACCCGCGTGTTCATCCCGCGCGTGCTGCAGGCCCGCTTCGAGGCCAAGGTGGTCGAGCGCGTCAAGCGCATCCGCCTGGGCAGCCCGCAGGACGAGAACACCAACTTCGGCCCGCTCACCAGCTTCCCGCACATGGAAAGCGTGCTCGGCTACATCGAGTCCGGCCGCAAGGAAGGCGCGCGCCTGCTGATCGGCGGCGAGCGCGTCACCGACGGCGAGTACGCCAAGGGTGCCTACGTGGCCCCGACCGTGTTCACCGACTGCACGGACGAGATGACCATCGTCCGCGAGGAAATCTTCGGCCCGGTGATGAGCATCCTCGTCTACGACACCGAAGAAGAAGCCATCCGCCGCGCCAACGACACCGACTATGGCCTGGCCGCCGGCATCGTCACCCGCGACCTGGCCCGCGCCCACCGGGTTATCCACAAGCTGGAAGCCGGCATCTGCTGGATCAACACCTGGGGCGAGTCGCCCGCCGAGATGCCCGTCGGCGGCTACAAGCAGTCCGGCGTCGGCCGCGAGAACGGCCTCACCACCCTCGCCCACTACACCCGCATCAAGTCGGTGCAGGTCGAGCTCGGCGACTACTTCTCCGTCTTCTAAACGGCAGCCCGAAGCGGGAAGCCAGGAGCCCTGAGCCCTGGCTTCCAGCCCCCCAGCCATTTAAAGAGAGAGCCTCATGTCTCAAGAATTCGACTACATCATCATCGGTGCCGGCTCCGCCGGTAACGTACTGGCCACCCGCCTCACCGAGGACGCCAACACCAGCGTCCTGCTGCTGGAAGCAGGCGGCCCCGACTACCGCCTGGACTTCCGCACCCAGATGCCCGCCGCCCTCGCCTATCCGCTGCAGGGCCGCCGCTACAACTGGGCCTACGAGACCGACCCCGAGCCGCACATGAACAACCGCCGCATGGAATGCGGGCGCGGCAAGGGCCTGGGCGGCTCCTCGCTGATCAACGGCATGTGCTACATCCGCGGCAACGCCCTGGACTTCGACAACTGGGCCAAGGCGCCCGGCCTGGAAGACTGGACCTACCTCGACTGCCTGCCCTACTTCCGCAAGGCCGAGACCCGCGACATCGGCCCCAACGACTATCACGGCGGCGACGGCCCGGTGAGCGTCACCACGCCCAAGGCCGGCAACAACCCGCTGTTCCACGCCATGGTCGAGGCCGGCGTGCAGGCCGGCTACCCGGCCACCGACGACCTCAACGGCTACCAGCAGGAAGGCTTCGGCCCGATGGACCGCACCGTGACCCCGGAAGGCCGCCGCGCCGCCACCGGTCGCGGTTACCTGGACCAGGCCCGTGGCCGGCCCAACCTGACCATCGTCACCCACGCCACCACTGACCGCATCCTCTTCACCGGCAAGCGCGCCAGTGGCGTCGCCTACCTGCACGGCGACGGCAACGAGCCAATCACCATCAACGCCCGCCGCGAAGTACTGCTGTGCGCCGGCGCCATCGCCTCGCCGCAGATCCTCCAGCGCTCCGGCGTCGGCCCGAGCGCCCTGCTGCGCGAGTTCGACATCCCCCTGGTACACGACCTGCCCGGCGTCGGCGAGAACCTGCAGGACCACCTCGAGCTTTACCTGCAGTACGCCTGCAAGGAGCCGGTCTCCATCTACCCGGCCACCAAGTGGTGGAACCAGCCCGCCATCGGCGCCAACTGGCTGTTCCGCGGCAAGGGCCTGGGCGCCAGCAACCAGTTCGAGGCCGGCGGCTTCATCCGCACCCGCCCCGAATTCGCCTGGCCCAACATCCAGTACCACTTCCTGCCGGTGGCGATTAACTACAACGGCAGCAAGGGCGTGCAGGAGCACGGCTTCCAGGCGCACATGGGCTCCATGCGCTCGCCCAGCCGCGGCCGCATCCGCCTCAAGTCCCGCGACCCGCGCGAGCACCCGAGCATCCTGTTCAACTACATGGCGTCCGAGCAGGACTGGCAGGAGTTCCGCGACGGCATCCGCATCACCCGCGAGATCATGGCGCAGCCGGCCCTGGACAAGTACCGCGGCCGCGAACTGAGCCCCGGTGCCCAGGTGCAGACCGACGCCGAGTTGGACGACTTCATCCGCAACCACGCCGAAACCGCGTTCCACCCTTCCTGCTCCTGCAAGATGGGCAGCGACGAGATGGCGGTGGTCGACGGCCAGGGCCGCGTGCACGGCATGCAAGGGCTGCGCGTGGTGGATGCGTCGATCATGCCGGAGATCATCACCGGCAACCTCAACGCCACCACCATCATGATCGCCGAGAAGATCGCCGACCGGATCCGTGGCCGCCAGCCGCTGCCCCGCAGCACCGCCAGCTACTACGTCGCCGGCGACGCCCCGGTACGCACCCAGCCGCAGCGCAAGGCCGGCTGAACCCCAGGGGCGGCCAGTACCGCCCCTTCATTCCCACAGACCGGGCTCCGGCCCGGGAGCCCCGCCCTACTCCGGCAGCTCCTGACGGATCATCCAGTGCCCACCCGGCGGCATCAGCCGGCTGATATCGAAATGCTCCAGGCTTTGCCGGTCCAGCATCTGGATGCGCGGGCTGACCCAGCGCGCCTCACCCTTGCCCTCCAGCGCCCGCACCGCCAGGTCGATGGCGATGCGCGCCTGGATCACCGGCGAATCCGTCGGTGCCGCCAGCACCAGCCCCTGGCGAATGTCCTCCACCACCCGCTCGGTGGCATACAGCGAGACCACCTGGGTCTGGAAGCGCGACGGCGACCCCTTGACCAGTTGCGCGGCGAAGGCGGCCGCTTCGGCATTGGCCAGCAGGTAGTCCAGGCGTGACTCACGCCCCAGCAGCCCGCGCACCAGCGCCGCCTGGGTCGAGCGGTCCACCGGCCCGTAGCCGCCATCGGCCAGGCGCACCGACGTGCCGTCCATGGCCGTGCGCAAGCCGCGCTCGGCGTCCAGCACCCAGCCCGCGTCCCTGGGGCCCGGCAGCCAGCCGAGGTTGATCGGCCCGCCCCCCGCCCTCTCACCGATGTAGCCCAGGGCCTCCCGCGCCATATCGGCGAAATCCACCCGCGCGTGCGCGGTCACGCCATCGCAGTCGATGCCGTTCACCAGGTCGATCACCGGCGTGCCGTTTCTTTTCAACTGCTCGATCTCGTGGCACAGGCCACGGGCCTCGATGGCGCCGATGACGAAGGCGTCGGCACCGAGCTGGATGCAGCGGGCCAGCTGGGCGCGCTGCATCGCCGGGAACTGGTAGCCGCCCGCTTCGTAGATGCCCAGCTGCACGCCCTGGCGCCGGGCTTCCTCGTCCAGCCCCCAGGCGACGCCCCACCAATAGCGGTCGATGCCATGGGGCAGCAGGGTGCAGATGCGCCAGGGCCGGCTGGCATGGTCGAGGGGCACGTAGTCGCGGGCCTGCCCGTCGGCGATCACCGGTACCGGGAACCACTGCGCCCCATGGCAGGGCGCCAGGACCAACAGGGAAAGCAGCAGCGCACAGCAGATCCGCATAGGGGCCATTCCGCAGCAAACGCGAGGGGGGAGTGAACCAAGCCTAGCAGCCGTCGCCGCTCGCGGCGGGATGACAGCCCGGCCGGCGGCGCCTAAAGTCCGCAAGGTCACACGCCCAAGGAATCCCATGGCCGATCTGCCCAGCCTCGACGCCCGCACCGCCCGCCTGCTGCCCTGGCTGGTGGCCGTCGCCTTCTTCATGCAGGCCCTGGACGGCACCATCCTCAACACCGCCCTGCCGGCCATGGCCCGCGACCTGGCCGAAGACCCGCTGCGCATGCAGTCGGTGATCATCGCCTACATGCTCACGGTGGCCCTGTTGATTCCCGCTTCGGGCTGGATCGCCGACCGCTTCGGCACCCGCCGGATATTCTTCGGCGCCATCGTCCTGTTCAGCCTGGGCTCGTTGTTCTGCGCCCTCTCCGCCACCTTGCCGCAGCTGGTCGCCGCCCGCGTGGTGCAAGGCCTGGGCGGTGCGCTGATGATGCCGGTGGGGCGCCTGGTGGTGCTGCGCGCCTACCCACGTACCGAGCTGGTGCGGATCATGAGCTTCATCACCCTGCCCGGCCTGTTCGGCCCGCTGATCGGCCCCACCCTCGGCGGCTGGCTGGTGGAATACGCCACCTGGCACTGGATCTTCCTCATCAACCTGCCCGTCGGCCTGATCGGCGGCTGGGCCGCCTGGCGCTTCATGCCCGACCTGCGCTCCAGCGGCCCGGTGCGCCTGGACGTCTACGGTTTCCTGCTGTTCGGCACCGCCATGGTGCTGATCACCATCGCCCTGGAGGGCCTGGGCGAACTGCACCTGCCCCATGTGCGGGTGATGCTCCTGCTGCTCGGCGGCCTCGCCTGCCTGGCCGCCTATTGGCTGCACGCGGTGCAGGTGGAACAGCCGCTGTTCGCCCCCTCGCTGTTCCGCACCCGCACCTTCGCCGCCGGCATCCTCGGCAACCTCTTCTCGCGCCTGGGCAGCGGCGCCCTGCCCTTCCTCACGCCCCTGTTGCTGCAGGTGGCGCTGGGCTTTCCGCCGGCCCAGGCGGGGATGACCATGATCCCTCTGGCGCTCTCGGCGATGATCGCCAAGCCCCTGGCCAAGCCACTGCTCGACCGCCTCGGCTACCGCCGCCTGTTGCTGGGCAACACCCTGCTGCTCGGCGGCATGATCGCCAGCCTGGCGCTGATCGACGCCGACACGCCCTACCCGCTGCTGCTCCTGCACCTGGCCGCCCTGGGCGCGGTGAACTCCATGCAGTTCACCGCCATGAACACCGTCACCCTGCTCGACCTCGACGACCACCAGGCCAGCAGCGGCAACAGCCTGCTCTCGGTGGTCATGCAGCTGTCCATGAGCCTCGGCGTGGCGGTGGCTGCGGCGCTGCTGGGCGGCTTCGGCAAGCCCGATGCGCCCTCGGTGCTGGCGGCCTTCCAGGCCACCTACCTGTGCGTCGGCACCCTCACCCTGCTGGCGGCGGCGATCTTCTTCCAGCTGCCGCCGGACAGCGGTCGCGCCGTGCGTCGGGTACCCGGCGATATCGACCACTGATACGGCACTGCGACACCGGGACGGCAAGGTGGCCCGGCGCCATCCTGCTAAACTGCGCGCCTATCCGATTGCCAGGCCCCGCCCGTGACCACCAACGCCTTTTCCGCCCTGCCCCTGTCCGCCGCCATGCTGGCCAACCTCGACGCCCTCGGCTACCACGAGATGACGCCCATCCAGGCCCTGGGCCTGCCGGTGATCCTCAAGGGCCAGGACCTGATCGCCCAGGCCAAGACCGGCAGCGGCAAGACCGCCGCCTTCGGCATCGGCCTGCTCGACCCGCTCAACCCGCGCTTCTTCGGCTGCCAGGCCCTGGTGCTGTGCCCGACCCGCGAGCTGGCCGACCAGGTGGCCAAGGAAATCCGCCGCCTGGCCCGTGCTGCCGACAACATCAAGGTGCTGACCCTCTGCGGCGGCGTGCCCTTCGGCCCGCAGATCGGCTCCCTGGAGCACGGCGCGCACATCATCGTCGGCACCCCGGGGCGCATCCAGGAACACCTGCGCAAGGGCACCCTGAAACTCGACGGCCTCAACACCCTGGTGCTGGACGAAGCCGACCGCATGCTCGACATGGGCTTCTACGACAGCATCGCCGACATCATCGAGCAGACCCCGGCCAAGCGGCAGACCCTGCTGTTCTCCGCCACCTACCCCAAGGGCATCGCCGAACTGGCCGGGCGCTTCCTGCGCAACCCGCAGCAGGTGAAGGTCGAGGCCCTGCACGACGACAGCCAGATCGAGCAGCGCTTCTACGAGATCGACCCCAACCAGCGCATGGACGCCGTGGTCCACCTGCTGCTGCACCATCGCCCGCAGTCCAGCGTCGCCTTCTGCCACACCCGCCAGCAGTGCCAGGAACTGGTGGAACACCTGCAGGCCAACCGCATCTCGGCACAGACCCTGCACGGCGAGCTCGAACAGCGCGACCGCGACCAGGTGCTGACCATGTTCGCCAACCGCAGCTGCAGCGTGCTGGTGGCCACCGACGTCGCCGCACGCGGCCTGGACATCGCCGGCCTGGAAGCGGTGATCAACGTCGAGCTGTCCCGCGACCCGGAAATCCACGTGCACCGCGTCGGCCGCAGTGGCCGGGCCGGCGAGAAGGGCCTGGCCCTGAGCCTGGTGGCGCCCGCCGAGGCCAGCCGCGCCCAGGCCATCGAGGACCTGCAGAAGGCCCCGCTGAACTGGCAGCGCCTGGACGAACTGGTATTGAAGAACCGTGACCCGCTGCTGCCGCCAATGGCTACGCTGTGTATCAACGGTGGACGCAAAGAGAAGGTGCGCCCTGGCGACATCCTCGGCGCGCTGACAGGTGAAGCTGGCATTCCGGGTGCACAGGTTGGCAAGATAGCCATCTTCGATTTCCAGGCTTTCGTGGCCGTGGACAGGAACATCGTCAAACAGGCCTTGAAACGCCTGAGTGACGGCAAGATCAAGGGCCGCTCGTTCAAGGTGCGCGCCCTCTAGTAACGCCCCGGAAAGGTTCGCCCTGTATGACAGCGTTGGCGGGAGACCCCCGCCACGCAGCAATGGAGTAGGTCGTGCGCAATATTCTGGTCGTCGAAGACAGCCCGCTGGTCCTGAAGATCCTCGAACACCTGTTCCGCCAGGAGCCGGACCTGCAGCCCGTGTTCTGCGCCTCCTGCGCCGAGGCCGAGGTGCTGCTGGAAACCTCCGCCGCCTTGTTCTTCGCCGCCATCGTCGACCTCAACCTGCCTGACGCGCCCGACGGCGAGATCGTCGACCTGGTGCTGCGCTACGAACTGCCCTGCGTCGTCCTCTCCGGCTCCTACAAGGAGCAGCGCCGCGACGAGCTCCTGCTCAAGGGCGTGGTCGACTACGTGCTCAAGGAAAGCCAGCACTCCTACGAATACGTCTTCCGCCTGCTGCACCGCCTGGTGCGCAACTGCGGGGTGAAGATCCTCGTCGCCGAGGACTCCGAGGCCACCCGCAACTTCGTACGCCGGGTGCTGACCCCGCACCTCTACCAGATCATCGAGGCCCGCGACGGCGACGAGGCCCTGCACATTCTTCAGGAGCAGCCGGACATCGACCTGCTGCTGGTGGACCACGGTATGCCCGGCATCAGCGGCTTCGACCTGGTGAAGATGCTGCGACAGAAGCTGCACCGCACCGAGCTGATCATCCTCGGCCTCTCGGCAGACCAGAAAGGCTCGCTCAGCGCCATGTTCATCAAGCACGGCGCCGACGACTTCCTGCGCAAGCCCTTCTGCACCGAGGAGCTCAATTGCCGGGTGATGTCGACCCTGGAGCGCCGCGACCTGATGCGCGCACTGAAGCAGGCGGCGCTGTTCGACTCGCTGACCAACCTCTACAACCGCCGCGCCTTCTACGAACAGGGCCTGCAGCTGTTCCAGCAGGCCCAGCGCGCCGGCCAGGAGCTGAGCGTGGCGATGCTCGACCTCGACTTCTTCAAGCTGATCAACGACAAGTTCGGCCACGCCAGCGGCGACACCGCCCTGGTGATGTTCTCCCGGGTGCTGGCCCACGCCCTGCCCGACGCCCTGCTGGGCCGCCTCGGCGGTGAAGAGTTCGCCGTGGTCAGCAAGAGCGACGCGACCACCCTCAAGGCCACCCTCGACCAGCTGCGACGCAACTGCGCCCGCCTCAAGTACGCCGCCGATGCACCGCCGCTGTCATTCAGCGCCGGCATCTACCAGGGGCCGCCGGAAGACCTGGAAAGCCTGCTCCACGAAGCCGACCAGCGCCTCTACCAGGCCAAGCACGAAGGCCGCGGGCGGACCATCGCCAACCGCTAGAAGCCGTGGCGCTCGAAGATGCGCTGGTAGGTCCCGTCGTCGCGCATCGCCTGCATCGCCCGGTCGAAATCCGCCACCAGTTGGCGGTGCCGTGGGTGGCTGCGGCGTACCAGGATCGCCAGGTCGTTCTCGCTCAGCGGCCGTGGCAGGAACTCCAGTTGCCCCTTCAACTCCTTGAGTTCGCGATTGAGGTGATAGCGCGCCACCAGTTCGTCCTCCAGGGTCAGTTGCACGCGCCCGGCGGCGAGCATGCGCGCGCCCATCTCGAAGCCCATCACCGGCACCCGGTCCAGGGTCGGGTCATGGTCGAACTCGGCAGAGTAGGCATAGCCCCGCACCACGGCGATGCTGTAGGGGCGCAGGTCGGCCAGGGTCTCGAAATTCACCTTCGCGCCGCGATGACGGAGGAAGCGCACGCGGTTGACCAGGTAGGGCTTCGAATACAGGCCGTAGACAGCGCGAGCCTGGTCGTACCAGGCGTTGACCACCACGTCGTAGTCGCCCACCTCCAGCCCGCGCAGTGCCCGCGCCCAGGGCACCTCCACATACTCGGAGGTGTGCCCGGCGCGCTGCAGCGCGGTCACCACCAGGTCCACCGCCAGGCCACCCTGGGGCAGGTTGGCGTCGGTGAACGGCGGCCAGGTGTTGGCCACCAGCCGCAGGTGCTCGGCGCGTGCAGCCCCCGTGCAAAGCAGAACGAGCAACAGCAAACAACTGCAGGTCTTTTTCATCCATGGCTTCCACTGGGGCTGGGACGGTCGGAATCACCGGACTGCACGCATTTCCCTTGCCAGCCAGCGGAGAGCGCTGGTCGCGGCACCTCCATAGGGTAGACTTCGCCACCGGCGCGCGCCTTGGCCGATTCGACTTCTGAGGGTGGTTTCTTGTTCGTGACTGATGTGGTGATTATCGGGGCCGGCGCCGCCGGTTTGTTGTGCGCCTCCAAGGCCGCCGCGCGCGGTCGCAAGGTGCTGCTGCTCGATCACGCGAACAAGGCCGGCAAGAAGATCCTCATGTCCGGCGGCGGCCGCTGCAACTTCACCAACCTCTACACCGAGCCGGCCAACTTCCTCTCCGCCAACGCCCACTTCTGCAAGTCGGCCCTGGCCCGCTACACCCAGTGGGACTTCCTCGAGTTGGTGAACAAGCACGGTGTCGCCTACCACGAGAAGAAGCTCGGCCAGCTGTTCTGCGACCACAAGGCCAGCGACATCCTCGCCATGCTCCTGGCCGAGTGCGACGAGCACGGCGTCGACCTGCGCCTGGACACCGCCGTCAGCGCCATCGCCCGCGACGAGGCCGGCTACGCGCTGCAGACCGCCATCGGCCCGGTGCGCTGCCAATCCCTGGTGATCGCCACCGGCGGCCTGTCGATTCCCACCCTGGGCGCCACCGGCTTCGGCTACCAGGTGGCCCGCCAGTTCGGCCACGAGGTACTGCCGACCCGCGCCGGCCTGGTGCCCTTCACCATCACCGACCAGCTCAAGGCGATGTGCACCGAACTCTCCGGCACCTCGGTGGACGCCCTGGTGAGCTGCAACGGCGCCAGCTTCCGCGAGAACATCCTGTTCACCCACCGCGGCCTCAGTGGCCCCGCCATTCTGCAGATCTCCTCCTACTGGAACCCCGGCGAGGCGATCTCGATCAACCTGCTGCCCCATCTCGACGTGCCCGCCTGGCTGGTGCAGCAGCAGGGCGAACGCCCCAATGCCGAGCTGAAGACCCTGCTGGGCGAACTCTTCACCCGCAAGTTCGCCACCCTGCTGGCGGAGCGCTGGTTCGCCTCGCGGCCGATGAAGCAGTACAGCCTGGCCGAGCTGCAGGCCATCGCCGAAGCCCTCACCGACTGGCAGCTCACGCCATCGGGCACCGAGGGCTACCGCACCGCCGAGGTCACCCTGGGCGGGGTCAGCACCCACGAGGTGTCGTCCAAGACCATGGAATCGCAGAAGTCCCCGGGGCTGTATTTCATCGGCGAGGTGCTGGACATCACCGGCCACCTCGGCGGTTTCAACTTCCAGTGGGCCTGGGCCTCGGCGCACGCCGCCGCGCAGTTCGTCTGAGCCCGGGGCATGCCTGAGGGCGGCAGCACCTGCGCATTCCCGCCAGCGGGTGTAACCCGCCTCGCCCGGGCGGCATCCAAGCGGTAACCTCTTGCCGATCGGCCCCCGCACACCCGCGCGGGCCGTGCCCCTGGAACGCACGCCCACAAGGCCGCCATGTCATCGACCTCGCTCCGTCATTCCCTGCGCCGCCTCTGGGCCCAGGACAAGTTCAGCTACAGCCTGCGGGTGTTCGTCGCCCTCACCGGGAGCATGGCGCTCTGCTGGCAGCAGGACCGCATGGACCTGCTGATCCCGCTGTTCCTCGGCATCATCGCCAGCGCCCTGGCCGAAACCGATGACAGCTGGCAGGGCCGCCTCAACGCCCTGCTGGTGACCCTGGGCTGCTTCAGCGTCGCCTCCTTCTCGGTGGAACTGCTGTTCCCCTACCCCTGGCTGTTCGTCTCCGCCCTGGCGCTGGCGGCCTTCGGCCTGACCATGCTCGGCGCCCTGGGCGAGCGCTACGCCACCATCGCCTCGGCGACGCTGATCCTGTCGATCTACAGCATGATCGGCGTCGACCAGCGTGACGGCATCGGCCATGACCTGTGGCGCGAGCCGGCGCTGCTGGTGGGCGGCGCGGCCTGGTACGGGTTGCTCTCGGTGATCTGGCAGGCGCTGTTCACCCACCAGCCGGTGCAGCAGAGCCTGGCCCGGCTATACCGCGAGCTGGGGCGCTACCTCAAGCTCAAGGCCAACCTCTTCGAACCGCTGCGCGAGCTGGACGTGGAAGCCAAGCGCCTGGAACTGGCGCAGCAGAACGGCAAGGTGGTGGCGGCGCTGAACGCGGCCAAGGAGATCATCCTGCACCGGGTCGGCAATGGCCGCCCCGGCCCCAAGGTGAGCCGCTACCTGAAGCTGTACTTCCTCGCCCAGGACATCCACGAACGCGCCAGCTCCTCGCACTATCCCTACAACCAGCTGGCCGAGGCCTTCTTCCACAGCGACGTGCTGTTCCGCTGCCAGCGCCTGCTGCGCCAGCAGGGCGGTGCCTGCCAGGCCCTGGGCCAGGCCATCCAGATGCGCCAGCCCTTCGACTACAACGACGGCACCCAGGCCCTGGACGACCTGCACCGCTCCCTGGAGCACCTGCGCATCCAGAGCAACCCGGCCTGGCGCGGCCTGTTGCGCTCGCTCAACGCCCTGGCCGGCAACCTCTCCACCCTCGACCGCCTGCTGACCGACGCCAGCAACCCCGACGCCCTCGCCGAAGCCCAGGACAGCAGCCTGCTGGACCGATCGCCCAAGGGCCTGAAGGACGTCTGGGAGCGCCTCAAACAGAACTTCACCCCCACCTCCCTGGTGTTCCGCCACGCCCTGCGCATGGCCATCGCCCTGTCCACCGGCTACGGCGTGCTGCACCTGATCCACCCCAGCCAGGGCTACTGGATCCTGCTCACCACCGTATTCGTCTGCCAGCCCAACTTCGGCGCCACCCGGCGCAAGCTGGTGCAGCGGATCATCGGCACCGTCATCGGCCTGGCCCTGGGCTGGGCGCTGTTCGACCTGTTCCCCAGCGCCCTGGTGCAATCGCTGTTCGCCGTGGTGGCCGGGGTGATCTTTTTCGCCAACCGCGCCACCCGATACACCCTGGCGACGGCAGCGATCACCCTGATGGTGCTGTTCTGCTTCAACCAGATCGGCGACAGCTACGGCCTGTTCGTGCCGCGCCTGGTGGACACCCTACTGGGCAGCCTGATCGCCGCCCTGGCGGTGATCTTCATCCTCCCCGACTGGCAGGGCCGCGGCCTGCACCGTGTGGTCGCCAACACCCTGGCCTGCAACGCCCGCTACCTGCGCCAACTGGTGCAGCAGTACAGCGGCGGCAAGCGCGACGACCTGGCCTACCGCCTGGCCCGGCGTAACGCCCACAACGCCGACGCGGCGCTGTCCACGACCCTGGCCAACATGCTCATGGAGCCGGGGCACTTCCGTAAGGAAGCGGACATCGGCTTCCGCTTCCTGGTGCTCTCGCACACCCTGCTCAGCTACCTCTCCGCCCTCGGCGCCCACCGTTCCAGCGAGCCCATGGCCCTGGAAGGCAACCTGCTGGGCGACGCCGCCGAACGCATCGCCACCGCCCTGGAAGAAATCGCCACCGACCTCGCCGCGCGCAAGCCGGTGACCATCCACAGCGACCCGGAAGAAACCCTGGCCAAGGAACTGGAGCAACTGCCCGAGGACATGGACGAACGCGCCCGCCTGGTGCAGACCGAACTCGGCCTGATCTGCCGCCAGCTCGGCGCCCTGCGCACCCTGGCGGCGCACCTGGCGAGCGGGAAGAAGGTGGAGTGATCTAATCCGCTCGGGGCCGGTACGCCTGTAGGGGCGAATTCATTCGCCCAGGGACCACGCAGTGGTCCCACATCTCCCAGCAAATACAGCGCCCTCCCACCCCACGAAGCGCCCCAGCCCCTACGACACCACCGATACAGTCCCCTGTCCCATCAACGAGGACAGGGACATGTCTCGAGACAATCTGCGTATCGGCCGCTTCTCGGCCCCCGGCCGCCTCTACCACATCACTGCCACCACTGAAGGACGAAAGCCGTTCTTCGCCGATCTGGTCTGTGCACGCCTGGTGATCGGCGAGATGCGTCGCCTCCATGAACAGAGACTGCTGGAATCATTGCCCTGGGTGCTGATGCCCGACCACCTGCACTGGCTGCTCCGCCTGCAAGGCCCCCTATCACTCTCCCAGGTCATCAAGTTGCTGAAGGGGCGTTCGTCGAAGCGGTTGGGCGAGCGGCTCGGAACGGGCCGGAGGATCTGGCAGCGGGGCTTCCATGACCGGGTATTGCGCAAGGAGGAAGATCTGCAGCAGGTAGCGCGCTACATAGTGGCCAACCCGCTGCGAGCCGGGTTGGTCGGGAACGTTCGCCTGTATTCGCATTGGGATGCGGTGTGGGTTTGAAGGCGGTGGCAGCCCGATGGGCTGCTGGGCGACTGAAGTCGCCCCTACATGGCCCCTGCATTGCAGCTATAGAGTCAGGCCTCTGCCTGCATCTCGGCCATCTCCGCCATCAACGCCTTCACCGTCTCGCCCACCTTGCGCACAGCGGCTTCCTGCTCGGCGTCGGGTTTGCGCGAGTAGTTCATGCGCAGGCAGCTGCGGTACTTGCCGGAGGCGGAGAACAGGCTGCCGGAGGCGATCTGTACGCCCTTGTCGAGCAGGGCGCGGTTCAGGCGCAGGGTATCGAAGCCCTCGTCCAGCTCCACCCAGAGCATGAAGCCGCCCTGAGGCCGGCTGACGCGGGTGCCGTCGGGGAAGTACTTCATCACCCAGTCGATCATCTGGTCGCGGCCATGCTGGTACTGGCTGCGCATGCGCCGCACGTGGGGCTCGAAGGCGCCGCTGGCGAGGAACTCGGCCAGGGCCATCTGCGGCTGGGTGGCGGTGGCACCGGTGGAGATGTACTTCATGTGCAGCAGGCGGTCGAAGTAGCGGCCGGGGGCGATCCAGCCGATGCGGATGCCCGGCGCCACGGTCTTGGAGAAGGAGCTGCACAGCAGCACGCGGCCGTCCTCGTCGAAGGACTTGATGGTGCGCGGGCGCGGGTAGCGGTAGGCGAGGTCGCCGTAGACGTCGTCTTCGATGATCGCCACGTCGTAGCGCTGGGCCAGGGTCAGCAGGGCACGCTTGCGGGCCTCCGGCATGATGTAGCCGAGGGGGTTGTTGCAGTTGGGGGTGAGCTGGATGAGCTTGATCGGCCACTGCTCCAGGGCCATTTCCAGGGCTTCCAGGCTGATGCCGTTGATCGGGTCGGTGGGCAGTTCCAGGGCCTTCATGCCGAAGCCTTTCAGCGCCTGCATGGCGCCGTGGAAGCTGGGCGAATCCACCGCGACTATGTCGCCCGGCTGGCAGATGGCGCGGATGGAGGCGGACAGCGCCTCGTGGCAGCCGGTGGTGATGATCAGGTCGCTGGCGGGAATCTGGCAGCCCGCATCCACCAGCAGCCGCGAAATCTGTTCGCGCAACGGCAGCGAACCCTGGATGGCGTCGTAGTAGAGGCCACCCAGGTCCGGGCGCCGGGCGACCTGGGCCAGGCTGCGCATCAGCGGCCGCAAGGTGGGGCTGGAGACATCGGGCATGCCTCGGCCCAGTTGCACCAGGCCGTCGCGGGCGCCGCGCTTGACCAGTTCCAGCACGTCGCTCCATTGCGACACGTCCACCGGGCGCTGCGCTGCGCGGGTCATGGCCGGCAGCGCCGGGGCCTCGCGGCGGGGCGGTACGAAGTAGCCGGACTTCGGCCGTGGCACGGCGAGGCCGCCATCCTCCAGCAGGCGATAGGCCTGCTGCACGGTGCTGAGGCTGACACCGTGCTCCTGGCTCAGGGCGCGCACCGAGGGCAGGCGGTCGCCCGGGCGGTAGTAGCCCTGCTCGATACGCTCGGCGAGGGTTTCGGCGAGCTGGGTGTAGAGCTTCATGACAGTTCCCCTTGCGCAGAGCGGGTTGCGCACAGACCGGTACAGATGACGGGTAAATTGTGGATTCAGACGCGCAGACGCGCAATCTGTATGAAAAAAATACCCACACCGTGAATCTGTAATGCTTTTCGTCGCCCATTCATCATGTTCTCCATTCACCCGCACCCCAGCATGAGGAGAACGACATGAACGGCCTGAGCGATACGCGGCTGAGCCTCCACGGGAAAGAACTGGAGCTGGAGCACCTGTGCGTCCGCGCCAATGCCAGCTTCGCCGAAGACGGCCGCTGGCATCGCTTCTGGCGCCGCCTGCACACCCGCAAGGCGCTGCTGGACCTGGACGAGCAGGCGCTGCGCGATATCGGGCTGACCCGCGAACAGGCCCTGGAAGAGGCGCTGAAGCCGTTCTGGAAGCTGTAAGTAAGGCCGGCCGCCCGCAGGCGGCCGGTTGTCCGGCGATCAGGACAGGCGGAAGCGCGCGGTGTTCTGGTTCAGCGCCTGGCTGCCGCGATGCAGTTGCTCGGCGGCGGCCTGCACCGACTGGGCACCATGCAGCAACAGGCTGGCAGCCTGGTCCACCTGCTGGATATTGCCGCTGACCTCGTCCGCCGTGGCGGCCTGTTCTTCGGCGGCGGTGGCGATCTGCGCCAGGCGATCACTGACCCGCTGTACCGCATCGGCGATGCCGGAGAGGTCGTCGCCCATGCTCAGCACACTGCCCACATCACCCTCGGCCTGCTTGAACGCGGCCTCCATCAGCGCCACGGCCTGGCCGACCACGCCTTGCAGGCTGGCGACGGTGTCGCCGATTTCCTTGGTCGAGTCCTGGGTGCGCTGGGACAGGCTGCGCACCTCGTCGGCGACCACGGCAAAACCACGGCCCTGTTCACCGGCACGGGCGGCTTCGATGGCGGCGTTGAGCGCCAGCAGGTTGGTCTGCTCGGCGATGCCCTTGATCACATCCACCACGCGGTTGATCTGCTGGGCCTGGTCGCGCAGTTGCTGCAACGAGGAGACGGTGTCCCCCAGGCGCGTGCTCAGCTCACGCATGCTGGCCCCGGTGCGGGCGCTGCGCTGGTTGCTCTGCATGGCGATCTCGCGGGTCTGCTGGGCATCCTGGGCGGCGCCCTCGCAGCTTTCGGCCACGCTCTGGGCGGTGGCCGCCAACTGGTGCGCGGCGGCGGCGATCTGGCTGACCTGGCCCTGCTGCTGTTCCACCGAGGTAAGGGTGTCCTGGGCCTGGGCATTGAGTTGCTGCACGGTGCCACCCAGTTGGCCGCTCTCGAGGTTCACGCCCTCCAGCGAACTGCGCAGCTGCGCCAGCGCGGCGTTGAGGGCTTCGGCGATCTGCGCCAGGTCGTCGCTGCCATGCACGGTGGCGGCCACGCGCAGGTCACCGGCACGCAGGCCTTCGGCCGCTTCGGTGATGGCGGCGGTGCCCCGGCGAATGGCCGCATTGAGGCACAGCAGCATGTACAGGGCCAGCAGGGTAAGCAGGCTGAAGCCGCCGATCACCTGGACCATGCTGCGCAGCGCCTGGGTGCGGAAGTCGCCGAGGCGCGCCTGGAAGCGCTCGGTCAGCGCCTGTTGCAGGGCCACCAGCTGGCCGTCGAGGCGCTCCACCTGCTGGATGAACTCGGCGGTGCCGAGGGTGAAGGGGTTGGCCTCGAACATGCCCTTGTCGACCCGGGCGAGGAAATCGTTCATGGCCTGGTCGGCCTGGCGGAACGGGGCATCCAGCGCGGCGTTGACGTCGGATGCCTGGGCGATGGCGTCCTGGGCCTTGCGCAGTTGACGCGACGTGTCATCGAGGGAGCGGCGCAGGTCACGCACGGCGACCCGGCTCTGCAGGGTGAAGTGCTGCGACACCACCGCGCCATGGGCGTTGGCGGCGAAACTGCCGAGCAGCTCCTGGGCGCGCGGCTGCACGTAGGTGAGCTGCTCCATCATCAGGTAGGTGTCCATGCCCGGGTCGAGGATCAGCCCGGTCTCGGTGGCCACCTGCTCACGCAAGGATTGCAGGCTCTGCAGTACGTCCTGGAAACGCTCCAGTGCATCCGGCAGCGCCAGCGGCGCCAGGGCCTGGAAGCTGATGCGCTCGCTGCGCGAACGGGCTTCCTCGAACAGCTTGCGGCTCTGCTCGCCGAGCTGCTCCGTCTTCAGCTGTGCATCGACCTTGGCCAGGGCTTCCTGCAGGCGGCCGCTGCGCTGCTCGAGCAGGGACTTGGCGGCATCCTCGGTGCCCTTCCAGCGGGCCAGCAGCAGACGCTGGGTGCCCACCTCGTGCTGGGCATCGGCCAGCGTGGCGATCACCCGCATGCCACTGAGCTCGCCGTCCACCAGGCCGAGGCGGTCCAGGTAGGAGGTGGTGATCACCCACAGGGCATAGCCCAGGGGCAGGATGAACAAAAGGAAGAGCAGCTGGAATTTCCGCGCGAAGCTGAACCCTTCGAGCAGACGCACGCCCGGCGTGAGTAATGCTGTCATGACGACACCTCATTGGACCCGGATCGGCCAAGGGGGCCGAAAACAAGCCCCATGCAAAAGCCGAACCTGGGGGTTACCCCTTTGTCGCCGGCAGCACCCCGGGGCGCTGCGCGACGCATGGCGAGGCACTCCGGCCAGCGGAACCCCGCAGCGGCCCTGCGACGGGAAGGCATTGCACCAGAACGGTGCGACTACTGAAGCAGCGACTCCACCCGCTGGATCTCGGCGCGCTGGCTGGCCACGAGGGCCAGGCCATTGCCGCTGGGGTCCAGGGCATTCAGGGGGGCCTGCAACTTACGATAGGCGACAAGATCCACCAGCGGTGGCAGCAGAGCGGTAGGGCCGGCATCACGCAGGGCGTGGAACAGGCCAAGGTTGATCAGGTCGGCCAGTTCAACGCCCGGGCCGGAGGACTCGTCCCAGGCGCCCAGGTTGCGCACCACGGAGATGTAGCTTTCATCCACCGACCACTTCTTCAGCACGATCACCCCGAGGGATTTGCCGTATTCCCGGCACAGGCGGGTGTAGAGCTCGGGGGATGGGATCTGCTGGGCATCCTTGAACGCCGAGAGGATGGCTAGGGCGCCGATGTCGCTGAGCACGCTGGCCAGCAGCACATGGTCGGACGAGGCGTGGCCGATCAGCCGCGCCAGCACGGCGCTGATGCTGCCGCGCCGGGCCAGGCGGCCCCAGGTGTCGACGAAGAGCTTCTTGTGCGCGGCGCTGTGCAGGGTGAACAGGCTCTTGATGCTGTGGACCATGGTGATGCGGTCCACCTCCAACATGCCAAGGGTGCGGATCACATCGTCCAGGGTCTTGGGCGGCGGCGCGGTGCGCAGGCGCGTGCTCGCCGCGTGCTTGACCAGGGTGGCGCTGAGGGCGGGGTCCTTGTTGATGACCCGCGCCAGGGTAGCGGTGCTGGCATCCGGATTGGCCAGCACGCGGCGAATTTCCAGGGTGATCATGGGGAGGCTGGGGAGCTGTTCTTCACCGCTCATCAACTGTGAAACCAGACGCCTATAGATCGAATAACCCGACTCTTCAGTACTCACGACAGTCCCCATATGGCCTTGTGCCAGTGTAGCCATCGCCAAGGTCGGCAAACAGTGCCGCGACGCTCTGCCGACGAGCGACATGCGCGCGCGGGAACCGAACCCGGGCCGCCAGGCTCCACTCTAGTGGCGAACACCATCCCGCTCCCCATTCCGATGCGCAGAGGCCCTTCCGTGGAAACCGAACGACTGTCCAAGACCCTGAACTTCATGCGCACGCAGCTACTTCCCCTTGGCTTTTCCGGCCACATGGACAGCGACCGCAGCCTGCACGTGCTGATCTACGACCAACGCACCCGCAAGACCATCCTCGAGACCGCCGGCATCCCCTTCTCCGCCACCTGCGGCAAGGCCGAGGCGCTGCACCTGGTGCAACGCCTGAAACGCGATATCGACGAGCAGTTCATCCGCACCCACCCCTGAACCGCCTCAGGGGATGGTGACGCCGTGCCGGGTCGCCATCTCATCCAGCCGGCCGTCGCTGATCAGGCTGGCGAAGGCGCGGTCGAAGTCGGCACGCAAGGCCGCGTGGTCCTCGGTCCTGGGGAAGGCGAAGTAGCCATCCTGGATGTCGATGATCGGGAGCAACTGGTGCACGGTGCCGCGCTCCAGGGCTTCGATGCGCGGTCGGGTGTTGCGCTCGTTGCTGGCCAGCAGGTCGATGCGCCCCAGCACCAGCATGCGCAGGGCGTTGTCGACGCTCTCGATGCTGTGCAGGTCCATCGCCTCGCGGCCTTCGTCGAAGTGGGGGCCGTAGGTCCAGCCACGGATGATGCCGACACGCCGGCCGGCCAGCGTGGCGTAGTCCCCCTTCCAATCGACATCCACGCCATCACGGGCATAGAACACGATGCGATCGCGATAGAAGGCGTGCTGGCTGAAGAGGAAACGCTGCTCGCGCTCCGGCGTGCGGTAGGGGCCGATCAGGATGTCCGCGCGCCCCTGCGCCACCATCTTCTGCGCCCGCGCCCAGGGGTAGACCTCGAAGCGCACCGAGTCGCCCATGCGCTGCGCCACCTCGCGCAGGACATCAGGGCCGAGGCCGATGAAACGGCCGTCCTGGGTCTGCCCGAACAGGCGCGGGAACTCGGCTCCCACGGCCAGCCATTCGCGGGCCGACGCGAACGGCACGACCACCAGGCACAGCAGCACTGGACACAGCATCCGTAGGTAGCGGCTCATGCCCGCGAATACTCGACGACAGGAATGGGGCTTGAGCCTAGCAGGCTTTTTCTGCGCCAGGTGAGCCGGCAAAGCGGGGCTGCGGAGGGCCGACCGGAGCATTCGCCAGGGCCTTTGGGACACCGCCTACAGATGCACCCTGGAGCCGGGGCTATAGTCGGTCCCGTCATGCCCGCCTCAGGACTGCGCTTATCCTGCAGCCCTCCACAGCTGGGGTTGGGCATGACCCCCTCCCTCCTTACTCTCTCAATTCCCCTCGCCCAGCTCGCGCCAGATCAGGTAGAGCCGCAGATCGAACTCCAACTGGTGGTAACCCGGCAGCATGTGCTCACACAGCTGGTAGAAGGCCTTGTTGTGGTCGCGCTCGCGCAGGTGCGCCAGCTCGTGCACCACGATCATCCGCAGGAACTCGGGCGCCGCCTCCTTGAACAACGAGGCCACGCGGATCTCCTTCTTCGCCTTGAGCTTGCCGCCTTGCACGCGGGAGATCGCGGTGTGCAGCCCGAGGGCCTTCTGCACGACATCCAGCTTGTTGTCATAGATCACCTTGTCGATGGCCGGCGCGTTGCGCAGGTGCTCCTGGCGCAGGGCATTGGTGTAGCCGTAGAGCGCCTTGTCGCTCTGCACCTCATGCCGCTCCGGGTAGCGCTTGGCGAGGTAGTCGCCCAGGCGGCGCTGCTCGACCATCAGGCGCACCTGGTCCTGCAGATGGGCGGGGTAGGACTGGATGTAGCGAAGCGGGTTCATGGCAGATCGAAGCGGCAGAAAGAGAGCCGACATTCTACCGCCGGTGACACTAAGCGACGCAGCCTGTCAGCGAAGCGGCAGCGGCCTCTCGACCGTTCATCGGATGCCCTCGAAGCACCTGCCCGCCCCCAGCGAAACGGGGCTACCGCTGCGCTTACGGAAAAATGACGCCAATGATTCGGCGCAAGCCGCATTCCACCTGAGGGCGGCATTCCGGACATGAACCATCCGGTTAGTTTTTGCGATTGCACCTTGATGGCAAAGCCCGTTCCAGACGGCTTTTTGACAGGCCCGACGGCGACGATCGGTGATTAACAAGGGGCTTGCACAACCCTATAAAGCGTTCCGCGAGACGGCGTAAATGCCTTCGGACGACACGGCAGCCCCCTGCCACTCCCTAGCTTTCACTTTTAGTTCGTGTGCAGTTGGCCGGATGCCGCAGTAAGTGATTACGTCTCGTGGATGAGATAGCACCCGACTGAAAGTTCTCTTAGAGAACTCAGTCAAAATGATCGATCTCGGAACCTGGAACCTCACCATCCCCGTCGGTAGCCCTTCGGTGACCATCGAAACCCCCGCCCTGATGGGTGGCTATCAGGACAACTACTTCAAGGCGGCCAACGGCACCCTGTTCTTCTGGACCCCGGTGAACGGCAGCGCCACCGCCAACGCCGTCTACCCACGCAGCGAGCTGCGCGAGACCTACGCCGACGGCAAGCTGCGCAACTGGACCTATGGCGCCGCCGACAACTACATGAGCGCCAACCTGGCGGTCGGCCAGGTCCCGTCCACGGGCAAGATCGTCATCGGCCAGATCCACGCCTTCGGCAGCACCAGCCCGCTGCTCAAGCTGGAGTACCAGTTCAAGACCAAGACCGGCACCGGCAACATCGTCGCCAAGGTGCGCAACACCCCCACTGACGAAGCCGGTGCGGTGGTCACCCTGCTCAGCGGCGTGAAGCTCAACCAGCGCTTCACCTACGTCATCAACATGTCGCCCACCGGGCAGTTGAGCATCCTGGTCAACAGCACCCTGTTCACCCAGCAACTGGCTTCCAGCTGGGCGCCCAAGCCGCTGTACTTCAAGGCCGGGGTCTATGCCCAGGACAACGTCGGCGACGCCAGCGAAGCCGGCAGCGCCACCTTCTACAACCTGAAGCTCGAACACCGGGCCCTGGCGACCACCGCCCAGTAAGGAAACAGCATGTGGGTTCCAGGCCCCGAAAAGCAGAAAGCCCCGCGAATGCGGGGCTTTCCGTTTACAGCGAAGGGAAGACTCAGTTGACCTTGGCGGTCAGCTCACCCTTGGCGTAGCGCTGGTACATGCCTTCCAGGGAGATCGGCTTGATCTTCGAGGCGTTACCGGCGGTGCCGAAGGCTTCGTAGCGGGCGATGCAGATGTCACGCATGGCGACGATGGTCTTGGCGAAGAACTTGCGCGGGTCGAACTCGCTCGGCTGCTCGGCCATCATGCGGCGGATAGCACCGGTGGAAGCCAGGCGCAGGTCGGTGTCGATGTTGACCTTGCGCACGCCGTGCTTGATGCCTTCGACGATTTCCTCGACCGGCACGCCGTAGGTTTCCTTGATGTCGCCGCCGAACTCGTTGATCACCTTCAGCCACTCTTGCGGCACCGAAGAGGAGCCGTGCATCACCAGGTGGGTGTTGGGGATGCGCTTGTGGATTTCCTTGATGCGCTCGATGGAGAGCACGTCGCCGGTCGGCGGCTTGGTGAACTTGTAGGCGCCGTGGCTGGTGCCGATGGCGATGGCCAGGGCATCGACCTGGGTCTTCTTGACGAAGTCCGCAGCCTCTTCCGGATCGGTCAGCAGCTGGCTGTGATCCAGCACGCCCTCGGCGCCGACGCCGTCTTCTTCGCCGGCCATGCCGGTTTCCAGGCTGCCCAGGCAACCCAGTTCGCCTTCCACGGACACGCCGCAGGCGTGGGCGAAGGCTACGGTCTGCTGAGTCACGCGGACGTTGTAGTCGTAGTCGGCCGGGGTCTTGCCGTCTTCACGCAGGGAGCCGTCCATCATCACCGAGGAAAAGCCCAGTTGGATGGAGCGCTGGCACACGTCCGGGCTGGTGCCGTGGTCCTGGTGCATGCACACCGGGATGTGCGGGAATTCTTCGATGGCTGCGAGGATCAGGTGGCGCAGGAAGGGCGCGCCGGCGTATTTGCGGGCACCGGCGGAGGCCTGGACGATCACCGGGGAATCGGTCTTGTCGGCCGCTTCCATGATGGCGCGCATCTGTTCCAGGTTGTTGACGTTGAAGGCCGGGACGCCGTAGCCGAATTCGGCGGCGTGGTCCAGCATCTGGCGCATGCTGATGAGTGCCATGGTGTTTCAGTCTCCCGAGTGGGTGGGCATTCGAAATGCGAAGCCTGCCGCAGGGGCAGGCCATGTTCAAGTTCCATGAAGGACGGCGAACGTCCTCCCGTAAAAACCGGCCGGCGCTGAAGCCGGCCCGGTGAAATCATCGGCGCCGATTCAGGGCGCCTTGCAGCCGCGGCCGATCAGGTCATCGGTGGCGACCCAGTAGACCAGCCCTTCGTCACCCTTGGTGTGGAAGGCCAGGCGGCTGTCGCTATAGAGCACGCCGGACCCCGAAGGTTCTCGGGTCAGGCGGTAGACGATATCGCCACCGCCCAGGCGCAGGTCCACCTGCTCCTGGTTGGCATCGGCGAAGCGCCACAGCACCTCGGCCTGGCTGTCGCAGACCCAGCGGGTCCACTCGTCGGCCGGCGCCTGGGCGCCCGCACAGCCGCCCAGCGCCAACAGCGCCGCGAGGGCGAACATGCCTTTCATCCTTTCACTCCCTTGGCCAGAAGGCCGTTAACCCGCAATGGGTCATGGACAGTGCTGCTCCTGGCTGCCGTTGACGGTGGGGTCACCGCTGCTCTGGGCCTCCACACGCTGGTCGTCCTGGGATTGCGGCAGGATGACCTGGGGCGGGCTCATCACCTCGCAGGTGGACGGCGCGGAAGCACCGCCCGCACAGCCGGCGAGCATCGCGAACAACGACAGCAGGATCAGGTTGGTACGCATGGCGGCAACTCCTTTTCTCGGGTCCTGTTCAAGGGACCACGAGCCACCGCCATGGTTTAGCCGCTATTTCAGGCCCTGGTTCAGGCCTTGGCGCGTTGCTCCAGCACTTCAACGGCCGGCAGCACCTTGCCCTCGACGAACTCGAGGAACGCACCACCGCCAGTGGAAATATAGGAGATGCGCTCGCCCACGCCGTACTTGTCGATGGCGGCCAGGGTGTCGCCACCGCCAGCGATGGAGAAGGCCGGGCTCTCGGCGATGGCCTGGGCCAGTACCTGGGTGCCGTTGCCGAACTGGTCGAATTCGAACACGCCCACCGGGCCGTTCCAGAGGATGGTCTTCGACGACTTCAGCAGCTCGGCGAACTGGGCGGCGGTCTGCGGGCCGATGTCGAGGATCATGTCGTCGTCGGCGACGTCGGCGATGGCCTTGACGGTGGCTTCGGCGGTTTCGGCGAATTCCTTGGCCACCACCACGTCAACCGGCAGCGGCACGCTGACCTTGGCGGCGATGGCGCGGGCGGTTTCCAGCAGGTCGGCTTCGTGCAGGGACTTGCCCACCTTGTAGCCGGCAGCGGCGAGGAAGGTGTTGGCGATGCCGCCACCGACGATCAGCTGGTCGCAGATCTGGCTCAGCGAGTTGAGCACGTCGAGCTTGGTGGAAACCTTGGAGCCGGCGACGATGGCCGCCATCGGGCGGGCCGGGTTGCCCAGGGCCAGGCCCAGGGCTTCCAGTTCGGCGGCCAGCAGCGGGCCGGCAGCGGCGACCTTGGCGAACTTGGCCACGCCGTGGGTCGAGCCCTCGGCGCGGTGGGCGGTGCCGAAGGCGTCCATCACGAAGACGTCGCACAGGGCGGCGTACTTCTGCGCCAGCTCGTCGGCGTTCTTCTTCTCGCCCTTGTTGAAGCGCACGTTCTCGAACAGCACCACCTGGCCGGGGGCGACATCGACGCCGTCCAGGTAGTCGGCCACCAGGGGCACGTCACGGCCCAGGGCCTTGGCCAGGTACTCGGCCACCGGCGCGAGGCTGTTCTCTGCGGAGAATTCACCTTCGGTGGGACGACCCAGGTGCGAGCAGACCATTACCGCCGCGCCCTTCTCCAGTGCCAGCTTGATGGTCGGCAGGGAGGCGAGGATGCGCGCATCGCTCTTCACGACACCGTCCTTCACCGGGACGTTGAGGTCTTCGCGAATCAGTACGCGCTTACCCTGGAGGTCGAGGTCGGTCATTTTCAACACGGTCATGGGGGTCAGTCCTTCACGGGGCTGGATGTTGTGGAAGCAGCGGAAACCCGCAGATAGTGGCCTGCGGTGTCGAGCATGCGGTTGGCGAAGCCCCATTCGTTGTCGAACCAGGCCAGCAGGTTGACCAGGCGCGGGCCGGACACGCGGGTCTGGCTGCCGTCGACGATGGCGGAATGGGGGTCGTGGTTGAAATCACAGCTGGCGTGGGGCAGCTCGGTGTAGGCCAGCAAGCCCTTGAGCGGGCCGCTTTCGGCAGCCTCGCGCAGCACGCGGTTGATCTCGGCGGCACTGGTGTCCCGCGCGGTCTGCAGGGTGATGTCGAGGCAGGACACGTTCACCGTCGGCACGCGGATGGCCTTGGCCTGGATGCGCCCGGTCAGTTCCGGCAACAGGCGCTCGATACCCCGGGCCAGGCCGGTGGAGACCGGAATCACCGACTGGAAGGCCGAACGCGTGCGGCGCAGGTCTTCGTGGTGATAGGCGTCGATTACGGGCTGGTCGTTCATCGCGGAGTGAATGGTGGTGATGGAGACGTACTCCAGACCCACCGACTCATCGAGAAGTTTCAGCAGGGGCACACCGCAGTTGGTGGTGCAGGAGGCGTTGGAGACCAGGGTCTCGGTGCCGACCAGGCTGTCCTGGTTGACGCCATAGACGATGGTGGCGTCGATATCCGCCTCGCTGGCCATGGGCTGGGAGAACAGCACCCGGGGCGCGCCGGCCCGCAGGAAGCGCTCGGCCTGGGCACGGTTGGTGTACTGGCCGGAGCACTCGAGCACCAGGTCGACGCCCAGCGCCGCCCAGTCGATCCCCTCGGGCGATGGGTTGCGCAGCACCTTCACGCAGTCGCCGTTGATGTGCAGGCAGTCGCCATCGACCTTCACGTCACCTGGGAAGCGGCCGTGGGTGGAGTCGAAGCGCGTCAGGTACTCGATGCTGGCCTGATCGGCCAGGTCATTGAGGGCGACGATCTCGAAGCCATCACGCCCGCCGCGCTCATGCAGGGCACGCAGGACGCAACGACCGATACGACCGTAGCCGTTCAGGGCAACGCGGAAGGGAGTGCTGGGCATCTGATCGCGAAGAGCTTGAAGCCGGAAGCTTGAAGCCGGAAGAAGAGCACACGGGGCACTCCAGCTTCCAGCTTCCGGCTCTCGGCTTCCGGCTCAGTCCTCCAACAGTTCTTCAGCAGTGGCGACGACGTTCTCGACGGTGAAGCCGAAGTGCTCGAACAGGGCCGGGGCCGGGGCGGATTCGCCGAAGCTGGTCATGCCGATCACGCGGCCTTCCAGGCCCACGTACTTGTACCAGTAGTCGGCGTGGGCGGCTTCGATGGCGATGCGCGCACCGACTTCCAGCGGCAGCACGGACTGCTTGTAGGCGGCGTCCTGCTGGTCGAACAGGCTGGTGGACGGCATGGAGACGACGCGGACCTTGCGGCCAGCGGCGGTCAGTTGGTCGAAGGCCTGCACGGCCAGGCCGACTTCCGAACCGGTGGCGATGAGGATCAGCTCCGGCTCGCCGTCGCAGTCCTTGAGCACGTAGCCGCCACGGGCGACGTTGGCCAGCTGGGCCGCATCGCGTGCCTGGTGAGGCAGGTTCTGGCGGGAAAAGATCAGCGCGCTCGGGCCGTCCTTGCGCTCGATGGCCGCCTTCCAGGCCACGGCGGATTCCACCGCGTCGGCGGGGCGCCAGGTGTCCAGGTTCGGGGTGCTGCGCAGGCTGGTCAGCTGCTCGATCGGCTGGTGGGTCGGGCCGTCTTCGCCCAGGCCGATGGAGTCGTGGGTGAAGACGTAGAGCACGCGCTGCTTCATCAGGGCGGACATGCGCACGGCGTTGCGGGCGTATTCCATGAAGATCAGGAAGGTCGCGCCGTAGGGGATGAAACCGCCGTGCAGGGCGACGCCGTTCATGATGGCGCTCATGCCGAACTCGCGCACGCCGTAGAACATGTAGTTGCCGGCGGCGTCTTCGGCGGAAACGCCCTTGCAGCCTTTCCACAGGGTCAGGTTGGAGCCGGCCAGGTCGGCGGAGCCGCCGAGGAACTCGGGCAGCAGCGGGCCGAAGGCGTTCAGGGCGTTCTGGCTGGCCTTGCGGCTGGCGATGGTCTCGCCCTTGGCGGCGACATCGGCGATGTAGGCGGCAGCCTGGGTGGCGAAGTCGGCGGGCAGCTCGCCCTTCACGCGGCGCTGGAATTCAGCGGCCAGCTCGGGGTGGGCGGCGGCGTAGGCGGCGAAGCGCTCGTTCCAGGCGGCTTCACGGGCGGCGCCGGCTTCCTTGGCGCTCCACTCGGCGTAGATGTCGGCCGGGATTTCGAAGGGCGCGTGGTTCCAGCCCAGGTTGGCGCGGGTCAGGGCGATCTCGTCGTTGCCCAGGGCAGCGCCGTGGCACTCTTCCTTGCCCTGCTTGTTGGGCGAGCCGAAGCCGATGATGGTCTTGCAGCAGATCAGGGTCGGCTGCGCGCTCTTGCGAGCGGTCTCGATGGCGGTGCGGATCTCGTCGGCGTCATGGCCGTCGACATTGCGGATCACCTGCCAGCCGTAGGCTTCGAAGCGCTTCGGGGTGTCGTCGGTGAACCAGCCATGGACTTCGCCATCGATGGAGATGCCGTTGTCGTCGTAGAAGGCGATCAGCTTGCCCAGGCCCAGGGTGCCGGCCAGGGAGCAGACCTCGTGGGAGATGCCTTCCATCATGCAGCCGTCGCCGAGGAAGGCGTAGGTGAAGTGGTTGACGATCTCGTGGCCTTCGCGGTTGAACTGCGCACCCAGCACCTTCTCGGCGAGGGCGAAGCCCACGGCGTTGGCGATGCCCTGGCCCAGCGGGCCGGTGGTGGTCTCGACGCCGGCGGTGTAGCCGTATTCCGGGTGGCCCGGGGTACGGCTGTGCAACTGGCGGAAGTTCTTCAGGTCGTCGACGGTGACGTCATAGCCGCTGAGGTGCAGCAGCGAGTAGATCAGCATCGAGCCGTGGCCGTTGGACAGCACGAAACGGTCGCGGTCGGCCCACTGCGGGTTGTTCGGGTTGTGCTGCAGGTAATCCCGCCACAGCACTTCGGCGATATCGGCCATGCCCATGGGGGCGCCGGGGTGGCCGCTGTTGGCTTTCTGCACCGCATCCATGCTGAGGGCACGAATGGCATTGGCACGCTCACGACGGCTGGGCATCGCTGATCTCCTGCGGGTCTGAAAAGACGCTGAACGAAAAAAGGCGGCTATTTTCGCCCAGCGGGCAGGCATCGGGCAATGACAGATGGTCGAAGATGCGCCTCCTTGTCCTTTCAGCCCCGCGCCGGGCCCGTCAGCGGGCACAGGCAGGGCGCGCGGAACAGCTCGCCATGCCAGGCACCGGCCAGGGTGCGACGCATCACCAGCAGCCAGACGGCGGCCAGCTGCAGCGCCAGCAGGGCGCCGACGGCGCCAAAGAACACCAAGCCGGTCTGCCGCTGCAACTCGAAGGTGGCCAGGGCGAACACCCCCAGCGGGAAGGTAAAGCCCCACCAGCCCAGGTTGAAGGCCATGCGCTGGCGGATGTAGCGGCGGGTGAACAGGCAGGCCGTCACCCACCACCAGAACCCCGCGCCCCAGAGCGCCAGCCCGCCCACCAGGCCGATGCCCGGCAGCAGCACAGCCAGGCCCTGCAGGGGCGAACCGGCGAGTGCGTCCGGCGCTGCATGCCCTAGCGCCAGCAGCCCCAGGCAGCCGGTGGCCAGGGGGCCCAAAGGCAGCCAGCTGGTGGCGGCGAAATCGGTATCCGGCAGCTTGTGCAGGGCCAGGCGCAGCAGCACCAGGGTGATCAGCGAGAAGGCCAGGGCCATCGACAGGCCCCACAGCAGGTAGCCCATCACCAGCAGCAGGCGCGCGTCGGCGGCATCCAGGTGCGGGGCGATGACGCCAGCGCTGGCGGCGGCCACTTCGGGCGCGACGATGGGCAGCAGCCAGACGGCGGTGAGCTTCTCCAGCGCATGCTCCTGGCGGGTGAACATCAGGTAGGGCACCAGCAGCGCCGCGCCCAGGGCCAGGGCCACGTCCAGCCACCAGAGGCCATGGGCCACGGCATAGGCGGTGGCGCCCCAGTGCGGGCCACCATAGAGCACCAGGCCGTTGACCAGGGTGGCCAGGCCCATGGGGATGGCGCCGAGGAACATCGATTGCACCGGGTGCGCCAGCATCGGCTCGATGGTATCCGGGTGCAGCAGCAGGCGCGCCAGGAACAGCCCGGCACAGGTGGCGAACAGCAGGCCATTGAACAGCCACAGCGCCTCGCCGAGGCGGTGCAGCAGCGGCACCTGCCAGGGCAGCGTGCCCAGCACCAGGGCCAGCACACCGGTGCCCATGGTCACGGCGAACCAGCCGGGGATGAAATGGCGCACCAAGGCGCGAGGGTCGGTGAGGCGGGTCATTGGGCGAGGCATGGTGGCTCCGGTCGGGTAGTCCCGTTGCAGACGATGACTGCACAGTAGATCCGCCATGTGCTATACGAAAAATACATACTTGATATACACGGCATGCCTTTTATTTATGAATCTCCATCACCTCAAGGTTTTCCTCGCCGTGGCCGAGAGCGGCAGCATCAGCGGCGGTGCCGAGCGCCTGCACATCAGCCAGCCGGCGGTCACCCGTGAAGTGCGTGAACTGGAAGCCCGCCTCGGGATCACCCTCTTCGACCGCCAGCCCCGCGGCGTGACCCTGACCGAAGGCGGCCTGCGCCTGCACCACTATGCGCAACGCATCTTCGCCCTGGAACAGGCCGCCGAGGCGGACCTGCGCAGCTTCGCCGGCCTCGACGACGGCGAACTGCGCCTGGGCGCCAGCGCCACCCTGGGCAGCTATCTGTTGCCCGACCTGATCGCCCGCTTCCATGCCCGGCACCCGGAAATCCGCGTGGATCTGCAGGTCAGCAACACCCGCGAGATCACCCAGGCGCTGGCCGACGAGCGCATCGCCCTGGGCTTCGTCGAGGGCGACTTCGATCGCACCACCCATGCTTTCCGGCTGCTGGAACGCGATCGCCTGCTCCCGGTCTGCAGCCCCACCCATGCCCTGGCGGGCCAGGGGCGCCTGGCTGCGACGGAGCTGGCCAGCCAGGCGTTGTACCTGCGCGAGGAGGGCTCGGGCACCCGCGCCAGCATCGAGCAGGCCTATGCCCACCAGGGCCTGGAGGTGCGGGCGCGCATGGCCATCGCCAGCACCGAAGCGCTGAAGCGCCTGGTGCGCGACGGCCAGGGCATCGCCTGGCTGTCCCAGCGGGTGATCGACGACGACCTCGCCGCCGGCCGCCTGGTCGCCCTTGAGGTGGAAGACCTGCGCATCGAGCGCGAACTGCACCTGCTGTGGCACCCGACCCGCACCCTGAGCCCCGCACCAGCGGCGTTCCTGGCGGCGATCCTGGACAAAAAATAACCACCTATCGGCAATATCAAAACTTTTTGATATTGCCGTTGCGAGCGATTGGAGCGGGGACTAGACTGCGCTCCCTATGAACCTGCGCGTACCCCAGATCCGCCACGACGACTGCGATGAGCTGGCTGCACTGTGCAAGGCCGGGGGCGACCCCCTGCGCCTGAACGTGCTGCGCGCCCTGGCCAACGACTCGTTCGGGGTGCTGGAGCTGGCGCAGATCTTCGCCACCGGTCAGTCCGGCATGAGCCATCACCTCAAGGTGCTGTCCCAGGCAGGGCTGGTGGCCACGCGCCGCGAAGGCAACGCAATCTTCTACCGCCGCGCCATCGCCCGGGGCGAGCGCTTCGGCGGCACCCTGCACGGGGCGCTGCTGGACGAGGTGGACAGCCTGCAGCTGCCACTGGACGTACTGGCGCGGATCGCCGAGGTGCATGCCCAGCGCGAGGCGGTGAGCCGCGAGTTCTTCGCCCGCTCGGCGGAGAAGTTCCAGGCCCAGCAGGACCTGATCGCCGGCCTGCCGCAGTACCGCGACAGCGTGCTGGCCCTGCTGGATGCACTGAACCTGCCGGCCAGCGCCTGTGCCCTGGAAGTGGGTCCGGGCGACGGGGGCTTCCTCCCCGACCTGGCCCGACGCTTTGCCCGCGTCACCGCGCTGGACAACAGCCCGGCGATGCTGGAACTGGCGCGCAGCCGTTGCGCCACCGAAGGATTGGGCAACGTCGAGCTCAAGCTCGCCGACGCCCTGGATGACGAACACGAGGCCGCCGACTGCGTGGTGCTGAACATGGTCCTGCACCATTTCGCCGCCCCGGCCGAGGCCCTGAAGCAGCTGGCTCACCACCTCCTTCCGGGGGGCAGCCTGCTGATCACCGAGTTGTGCAGCCACAACCAGAGCTGGGCCAGGGAGGCCTGCGGCGATCTCTGGCTCGGCTTCGAACAGGACGACCTGGCCCAGTGGGCCGGCGCCGCGGGGCTGACGCCCGGCGAGAGCCTCTACATTGGTTTAAGAAACGGCTTTCAGATTCAGGTGCGGCACTTCGCCAAGCCGGCTTCGAGAAGCGACCTCACCCACCGGTATTAAAGGAACCGTTAGATGAGCGAATACTCCCTCTTTACCTCCGAATCCGTCTCTGAAGGCCATCCGGACAAGATTGCCGACCAGATTTCCGATGCCGTCCTCGACGCCATCATCGAGCAGGACAAGCACGCCCGCGTGGCTGTGGAAACCCTGGTCAAGACCGGTGTTGCCATCGTCGCCGGTGAAGTCACCACCAGCGCCTGGGTCGACCTCGAGCAGATCGTCCGCGACGTCATCTGCGACATCGGCTACACCAGCTCCGACGTCGGCTTCGACGGCGCCACCTGCGGTGTGATGAACATCATTGGCAAGCAGTCCCCGGACATCAACCAGGGCGTCGACCGCGCCAAGCCGGAAGACCAGGGCGCCGGTGACCAGGGCCTGATGTTCGGCTACGCCAGCAACGAAACCGACGTGCTGATGCCGGCCCCGATCCGCTTCTCCCACGCCCTGGTCGAGCGCCAGGCCGAAGCCCGCAAGTCCGGCCTGCTGCCGTGGCTGCGTCCGGACGCCAAGTCCCAGGTCACCTGCCAGTACGAGAACGGCAAAGTGGTCGGCATCGACGCCGTGGTGCTGTCCACCCAGCACAACCCGGAAGTCTCGCTGGCCGACCTGCGCGAAGCGGTAATGGAGCTGATCATCAAGCACGCCCTGCCCGCCGAGCTGCTGCACAAGGACACCCAGTTCCACATCAACCCGACCGGCAACTTCGTGATCGGCGGCCCGGTGGGCGACTGCGGCCTGACCGGTCGCAAGATCATCGTCGACTCCTACGGCGGCATGGCCCGTCACGGTGGCGGCGCCTTCTCCGGCAAGGACCCGTCCAAGGTCGACCGTTCCGCTGCCTACGCCGGTCGCTACGTGGCCAAGAACATCGTCGCCGCCGGCCTGGCCGAGCGCTGCGAGATCCAGGTCTCCTACGCCATCGGCGTGGCACTGCCCACCTCCATCTCGATCAACACCTTCGGCACCCACAAGATCGCCGAAGAGAAGATCATCCAGCTGGTGCGCGAAGTGTTCGACCTGCGTCCCTACGCCATCACCAAGATGCTCGACCTGCTGCATCCGATGTACCGCGAAACCGCGGCCTACGGCCACTTCGGCCGCACCCCGGAGCAGAAGACCGTCGGCAACGACAGCTTCAGCACCTTCACCTGGGAGAAGACCGACAAGGTCGACGCCCTGCGTGCCGCCGCCGGCCTGTAAGGCTTCGCGACATGAAAAAGCCCCGCATTTGCGGGGCTTTTTCTTTGCTGTACCGGCACTGGCGAAAATCAGGAAATCTTCAGGCCGCCCCCGAGGTACATGAGACCCAGGCCGGCTGCCAGGACCAGCAGCGGAGAACGCTGCACCGGCTCGTTGGCCGCGAAGATGACCTGCGAGATCGGCGGGAAGATGAAGTTGAAGACTGCGCACAGCATGGAAACCTGGATGCCGCGCGCCACTGACCAGATCCAACCCGCCAACGCGATGAAAAAGCCTACCGTAGCCATTTGCCACTCCCTGTGAGAAAGAGCGGCGATCCTACCAGCGCGCGCCCTGTCTGCGTAGCCCGGACTTCAATCCAGGGTTTCACTCACCTTCGACCCCATCTGCACCCAGAGCCGTGAAGCAATGCAGCTTTCATTTCGCTGCTCTGTTGCTAGAATCCGCGCCCTCTCGCCCCTCCCTCACGGATGACTCAAGCGCCCGGGGCGAGCAAGCATTGGCGCTGGAGCCCAAGGAGATACCCATGCGCATCACGTCCATTCTTCCCGCCGCCCTGTTCGCAGCCCTGTTCGCCGCCCAGGCGCAGGCCGTCGACCTGGGCAACCCCCTGGGCGACAAGCTCAGCAAGGGCTGCGAGGAAAAGAGCGCGGAAGCACAGGCCAAGCTGGATGAGGCCAAGAAAGAACAAAGCGGCCTGGGTTCCAGCCTGCTCGGCTCGGTGGCCGACAAGGCCGAGAAGCAACTGTCCGAAGGCTGCGAGAAACTCGACGAAGCCCAGAAAGGCTGAGTCGCGGGGGCCGGCGCGAGTCGGCCCTTCCTGTCAGCCAGCGCCCCACGCCCACCTTCCCCGACGCAACGCCCACCGCTCGGATCCGCCGCTTTAGCGCCCCGCCCTATGCCGCCGCCCATCACGGTAGCCGGCTCCAGTCCCGCCAGTTTTGTTCCCATCCAGGCGCCCTGCCGCCTTCCGTGGCTCAACACACCCCCGCCTGCCGCCCAGGCACTTGCCCAAAGCGAAGCCGCCAAGGATGTTCTGCTACCTCCTTTCGGGCATGGAGCCCGTCCCACCCGCACGGAGGCCCACATGCCCACTCCCCTGCCCACCCGCCTGCTCACCCTGATCCTTTGCCTGCCCGTCTTCGCCCTCGCTGATTGCCCAGTCTGGAGCGATGCCCGCGCCGAGCGCGAACTGCTTGCCCTGCACAAACAATTGACCGGCTGGGAACACAGCTACCACCGCGACCGCCTGTCACCCATCCCCGACGAAATCTACGACCAGGTGCGTGCGCGCTTCGCCGAACTGCGCCAGTGCTTCCCCGCTGCCGTCGTGGAAGACACGCAGCCCCTGAGCTCCGTCGACGGCAAGCACCTACACCCCGTGGCCCAGACCGGCCTCGACAAGCTTGCAGATGCCAAAGCCCTGCAGGACTGGATGCGCACCCGCAACGACCTGTGGGTGCAGCCCAAGGTGGACGGCGTGGCGGTCACCCTGGTCTACCGGGCCGGGCGCCTGCAGCAGGCCATCAGCCGGGGCGACGGCGAGCGCGGCGAGGACTGGACCGCCAACGCCCGGCGCATCCCCGCCATTCCCGAGCGCCTCGCCACCTCCAGCGACCTGTTGTTGCAAGGCGAGCTCTACTGGCAGCTCCCCGGGCACATCCAGGCCCAGGCCGGCAGCCGAGGCGCACGCGGCACGGTTGCGGGGCTCATGGCCAGGCACAACCTGGGCGCGGAGGAGGCCCGGGGCATCGGCCTGTTCATCTGGGACTGGCCCGGTGGGCCGGAGGGCATGCTGCAGCGCCTGGACGGCCTGGCGCGCTTGGGCTTCACCGATACCCAGCGCCACACCCTGCCGGTACGGGACGCCGAGCAGGTGGCCCAATGGCGCGAACGCTGGTACCGCAGCGCCCTGCCCTTCGCCAGCGACGGCGTGGTGATCCGCCAGGGCGTGGCGCCTGCCGCACACACCTGGCAGGCGCGACCTCCGCACTGGGCCATCGCCTGGAAATACCCCTTCGCCCAGGCCCTGGCCGAGGTGCGGCGGGTGGAGTTCCTCGTCGGCCGCACCGGCCGCGTTACCCCACGCCTGCTGCTGTCAGCGGTGACCCTGGATGATCGGCGCATCCAGCGCGTCAGCCTGGGTTCACTGGAGCATTGGCGTGAACTGGATATCCGCCCCGGCGACCAGGTCGCCATCGCCCTGGCCGGGCTGACCATTCCACGCCTGGAGTCGGTGGTGCTGCGCGCCAGCGAACGCGTGGCGCTGGAGGTGCCGGACCAGACGGCCCTGCACGCACTCAGCTGCTGGCGGCCGACACCGGGTTGCCAGGCGCAATTCCTCGCCCGGCTGGAATGGCTGTCCGGCCGCGGCGGCCTGGCCATGCGCGGCGTCGGCCCGGGAACCTGGGAGCGTCTGCTGACAGCCGGCAAGCTGGAAGGCCTGCTGGATTGGCTGGAACTGGAGGAAGAGGAGTTGCAGGGCATCCCCGGGTTTGCCCAGCGCAACGCCTCGCGCTTCAGCCAGGCGAGCGCCACGGCGAAACGCCAGGGTTTCCAGCGCTGGCTCAAGGCGTTGGGCCTGCCCCCCAGCGGCGATGCACGCCTGGAGGGTGGCTGGGAGCGATTGGCGCGCCGCACCCAGGCCGAGTGGCAAGCCACCCCGGGCCTGGGACCGGCCCGCGCACAGCAGCTGGAGGCCTTCTTCCGCCACCCGGAGGTGCAGGCCCTGCGCGAGCGCCTGGCAGCGGCGGGCGTCGAGGGCTTCGCTCCGCCTCAGTAGGCGCGGAATTCCTTGTGGCACGCCTCGCAGGCGTCCTCGGCCTTCTGCACCAACGGTGCCATGGCGTCCGGGGCCAGGGGGCGCTTCGTCGTGGCGGCAGCCAGCTGGCCGGTAGCGGCCTCCAGTTCGCGGGCCAGGCTCTGGAAGCGCTCCTGGCGCTGCCAGACGTCGTCACGGGCGTCGCTGTCGCCTTCGTCACGCACCTTGGGGAAGTGCTGCCAGGGCTCATGGGACAGCTGGTCGAGCTTCACCGCGTTCTCGGCGAACTTCTGCTCGTTGAACTCGACGCGGCCACGCAGCATGCCGCCGAGGTCCTCGCTGGTGTGCAGCATCTGCTTGAAGATCGCCTGGCGCTTGCCCAGGGGCGAATTGGGGTCGACACCGCCGCAAGCGGCGAGCGTCAGGCAGGCGGATAGCAGGATCAGGACAGTCGTTCTTTTCATGGTGGATCACGGGGTACTACGGCGGGCGGGGCGCACAGTATCGGTAGATGCCTGGCAAATACCAAGGGTGGCGACAGTTTGTCGCAGATCATTGCAAGGCCGATAAGCCGGGCGCGAGCGCCCATCCGCAGCCACAATGACAGCCAACCGAAACCACCCGAGCGAGGCGATCCCATGCACCTGCCCACCCTGCTGCTACTCGCTGCCGGCCTCGCGCTGGCAGGCACCGCCGCTGCCGCAGAAAGCCCACTCACCGGCTGCGCGGCCAAGCGCCAGGCCATCGAATCACGCATCGAACAGGCCCGCGCCCACGGCAACGATGCACAGGTCGCCGGCCTGCAGAAAGCCCTGGACGAAGTGAAGGCCCACTGCACGGACGCCGGCCTGCGCCAGCAGCGCGAGGACGACATCGCCAAGCGCCGCGCCGAGGTGCAGGAGCGCGAAGCCGACCTGCGCGAAGCCCAGGCCAAGGGCGATGCCGGGAAGATCGCCAAGCGCGAGGCCAAGCTGGCCGAAGCGCGCCGGGAACTCAGCGCCGCCGAGGCGGAACTGCAGCGCTGACCCCGGCACCCGCCTCAGGCGGAGACGAAGAAGAAGCTGGCGATCAGCCCCATGCCGGCGAACCAGACCAGCGAGCGCAGTGCCGCCCAGTCGGCCAGGTAGCAGACAAAATAAGCGATGCGACTGGCGACGAAGGCCATGGCCAGGGTGTCCAGGGTGCCTTGCTCGGCGCCGCCGGCGAGGTGGCCGATGACCACGGCGATGCCGAATGCCGGGGTGACTTCGAAGGCATTCAGCTGGGCGTTGTTGGCGCGCTTGCGCCAGCCCTCCAGGCCCGCGAGGAAGGTGCGCGGGTCATGGTTCTGCCGGGGGCCGAAATCCCCTCCGGTGAACTTCGCCGCGGCAGTGGACAGGTAGGGCAGAAACAGCGCGACCAGCACGCACCAGTAGGCTAGGGTCATTGAAGGCTCCAAGGGGACAGGGAAAGCCCCGAGGCTGCGCCAGGTACCGTTCGTCGTCCATGGCCGATGAAAACGTGCCGATCGGCACATCGGCCAATGGCCACGACTGTCCGTCGACGAGGTCGCCTGTTCTAATCACCCCTTTTTCAAGGACGAGAAAAGCCCATGCCCCGCCTTGCCATCCTCCTGCTCACCGCCCTGCTGCTCAGCGGCTGCGGCTACAACGCCATGCAAAGTGCCGACGAACAGGTCAAGGCCGACTGGTCCGAGGTGGTCAACCAGTACCAGCGCCGCGCCGACCTGATCCCCAACCTGGTCAGCACGGTGAAGGGCTACGCCGCCCACGAACAGGCCGTGCTCGCCCAGGTGGCCGAGGCCCGGGCCCAGGTCGGTAGCGTTCGGCTCGATGCCGGCCAGCTCACGGACGAGCAGGCGGTGAAGAACTTCCAGAACGCCCAGGGCCAGCTCAGTTCCGCGCTGTCGCGCCTGCTGGCGGTCAGCGAGAACTACCCGCAGCTGAAGGCGGACAGCCTGTTCCAGGACCTGCTGGCGCAACTCGAAGGCACCGAGAACCGCATCACCGTGGCGCGCTCGCGCTACGTCAAGGCCGTGCAGGCCTATAACGTGCTGGTCCGCCAGTTCCCCGGCAATCTCACCGCCATGGCCTTCGGTTACCAACCCAAGGCCAACTTCAGCGTCGCCAACGAGGCCGAGGTGTCGGTGGCACCCAAGGTGGACTTCAACACCGCTCCGCACCGGGAAGGCTGACCATGCGCGCCCACCTGATCGCCCTGCTGCTGTTGCTGGCCAGCGCCTGCGTCAGCGCCGCACCAGCGGTGCCCGCCCTCAAGCAGCGGGTCACCGACCTCACCGCCACCCTGGACGCCGGCCAGAGTGCCGCCCTCGAACACCAGCTCGCGGCCCTGGAGAAGGAGAAAGGTGCCCAGCTCGCGGTGCTGATCATCCCCAGCACCGGCGAGGAAAGCATCGAGGCCTATGCCATCCGCGTGTTCGAGCAGTGGAAGCTGGGGCGCAAGGGCGTGGACGACGGCATCCTGCTGCTGGTGGCCAAGGACGACCGCGCGCTGCGCATCGAGGTGGGTTACGGGCTGGAGGGCGCGGTGTCCGACGTGCTGGCCTCGCGCATCATCCGCGAGCGCATCACCCCGGCCTTCCGCGAAGGCGATTTCTTTGGCGGCATCCAGGCTGGCACCGATGCCCTATCGGGCCTGGTGCGCGGCGAGGCGCTGCCGGAACCGGTTGGCGGCAACCGCCAGGCGGACAGCATCAACCTGTTCAGCCTGATTCTGTTCTTCGCCCAGTTCTTCATCGCACCGGCCCTGGTCAAACGCATTCCCAGGCCCTGGGCGCGGCAGCACAGCGGGCAGCGCTACTTCGCCTGCGTCGGCCTAGTGACGGTGGCGACCCTGGCATATTGCCTGGTCACCCTCACGCCCACCGACCTGCTGCTGTTCTTCACCCTCACGGCGGGCTTCATCGGCCTGTTCGCGTTCATCTTCATCATCGCGCCGCTGTCGACCTGGCAGTTCGGCAGCGGCTCGGGCTCCTCCGGCAGCTCGTCGGACAGCAGCTCGGGCAGCTCGTCCGGCAGCTCCGGCGGCGGCTTCAGTGGTGGCGGTGGTTCCAGCGGCGGTGGCGGTGCCTCCGGCCGCTGGTAGCCGTCAATCCTTGAACTGGTCGCGGATGTAGGTGATTTCCGTCTTGCCGTGGGGGGCGGGCTTGCCGTCCTCGCCCAGGTTGACGAAGACCATGCGGTCGATGGTGAGGATGCTCTTGCGGGTGATCTTGTTGCGCACCTCGCATCGCATGGTCATGGAGGTGCGGCCGAACTCGGTGGCGGTGATGCCCAGTTCGATGATGTCGCTCTGGCGCGCCGAGCTGAGGAAGTTGATCTCCGACATCATCTTGGTCACCACGCGCTGGCTGCCGAGCTGGATGATGGCGTAGATCGCCGCCTCCTCGTCGATCCACTTCAGCAGGCTGCCGCCGAAGAGGGTGCCGTTGGGGTTGAGGTCCTCGGGCTTGACCCATTTGCGCGTATGGAAATTCATGCGTCCTTCTCCTTGCGTCGATGACGCCGGGGATCATGGCAGAGGCCCGACGCGCTGTCCCGGCAACGAAATCGATCGCCCTGATAGTTCGTTCGCCGGACGACGGAAAACCTTGGGCAGATCGCCTCGCGCAGCTATAATCCCCCGGCTTCACGCGGCCATCGGCCGCGCCCGCCACCTGTCCGAGGGGCGCTGCAGCAGGCCTGTTCTCCAAGGGGTCTGTCAGGCTCGGATGGGGCGTTATCCAAACGCATCAACGGCGCCCATTCGCACACAACGAATGGAGAGTACGCATGAGCGCTGTCATCACGCCTGCCGATTTCAACGACTACAAGGTCGCCGACATTTCCCTGGCCGCCTGGGGCCGTCGCGAGCTGATCATCGCCGAGTCCGAAATGCCCGCCCTGATGGGCCTGCGTCGCAAGTACGCGGCCAGCCAACCGCTCAAGGGCGCGAAGATCCTCGGCTGCATCCACATGACCATCCAGACCGGCGTGCTGATCGAGACGCTGACCGCCCTGGGCGCCGAAGTGCGCTGGTCGTCCTGCAACATCTTCTCCACCCAGGACCAGGCCGCTGCCGCCATCGCCGCCGCCGGCATCCCGGTGTTCGCCTGGAAGGGCGAGACCGAGCAGGAGTACGAGTGGTGCATCGAGCAGACCATCCTCAAGGACGGCCAGCCCTGGGACGCCAACATGGTGCTGGACGACGGCGGTGACCTGACCGAGATCCTGCACAAGAAGTACCCGCAGATGCTCGAGCGCATCCACGGCGTCACCGAAGAGACCACCACCGGTGTGCACCGCCTGCTCGACATGCTCAAAGCCGGCACCCTGAAAGTCCCGGCGATCAACGTCAACGACGCCGTGACCAAGAGCAAGAACGACAACAAGTACGGCTGCCGCCACAGCCTGAACGATGCCATCAAGCGCGGCACCGACCACCTGCTGTCGGGCAAGCAGGCCCTGGTGATCGGCTACGGCGACGTGGGCAAGGGCTCCGCCCAGTCCCTGCGCCAGGAAGGCATGATCGTCAAGGTGTCCGAAGTCGACCCGATCTGCGCCATGCAGGCCTGCATGGACGGCTTCGAGCTGGTCTCCCCCTACAAGAACGGCCTCAATGACGGCACCGAAGCCAGCGTCGACGCCGCCCTGCTGGGCAAGATCGACCTGATCGTCACCACCACCGGCAACGTCAACGTCTGCGACGCCGGCATGCTCAAGGCCCTAAAGAAGCGCGCCGTGGTCTGCAACATCGGCCACTTCGACAACGAGATCGACACCGCCTTCATGCGCAAGAACTGGGCATGGGAAGAGGTCAAGCCGCAGGTGCACAAGATCCACCGCACCGGCGCCGGTTCCTTCGACCCGGCCAACGACGACTACCTGATCCTGCTGGCCGAAGGCCGCCTGGTGAACCTGGGCAACGCCACCGGCCACCCGAGCCGCATCATGGACGGCTCCTTCGCCAACCAGGTACTGGCACAGATCTTCCTGTTCGAGCAGAAGTACGCCGACCTCTCCGCCGAGAAGAAAGCCGAGCGCCTGACCGTCGAAGTACTGCCGAAGAAACTGGACGAGGAAGTGGCCCTGGAAATGGTCAAGGGCTTCGGTGGCGTCGTCACCCAGCTGACCAAGCAGCAGGCCGACTACATCGGCGTCACCGTCGAAGGCCCGTTCAAGCCGGACAGCTATCGCTACTAACCAATCAAGCCAGAAGCCGGAAGCCGGAAGCTGGAAGCGCACATGCTCCACTTCCGGCTTCAGGCTTACGGCTTCAAGCTTGGAATTTTCCATGTCTCAAGAACGCCGCTACAGCTTCGAGTTCTTCCCCACCAAGACCGAAGCCGGGCATGAAAAACTGCTGAACACTGCGCGTCAGCTGGCCTCCTACAAGCCGGACTTCTTCTCCTGCACCTACGGTGCCGGTGGCTCGACCCGCGACCGTACCCTCAACACCGTGCTGCAGCTCGATGGCGACGTGAAGGTGCCGACCGCGCCGCACCTCTCCTGCGTCGGCGACAGCAAGGCCGACCTGCGCAGCCTGCTCGGGCAGTACAAGGCCGCCGGCATCAAGCGCATCGTCGCGCTGCGTGGCGACCTGCCCTCGGGCATGGGCATGGCCAGCGGCGAGCTGCGCCACGCCAACGAACTGGTCGAGTTCATCCGCGCCGAAACGGGCGACCATTTCCACATCGAAGTCGCCGCCTACCCGGAAGTGCACCCCCAGGCACGCAACTTCGAAGACGACCTGGCCAACTTCGCCCGCAAGGCTAAAGCCGGTGCCGACAGCGCCATCACCCAGTACTTCTTCAGCGCCGACTGCTACTTCTACTTCGTCGACCGCGTACGCAAGCTGGGCGTGGACCTGCCGATCGTCCCGGGCATCATGCCGATCACCAACTACAGCAAGCTGGCCCGCTTCTCCGATGCCTGCGGCGCCGAGATCCCGCGCTGGGTCCGCAAGCAGCTGGAAGCCTACGGCGACGACCTGGAGAGCATCCAGGCCTTCGGCGAACAGGTGGTCAGCGAGATGTGCGAGCGCCTGCTCCAGGGTGGCGCACCAGGGCTGCACTTCTACACCCTGAACCAGGCCGAACCCAGCCTGGCCATCTGGAACAACCTCAAACTGCCACGTTGAGGCGAAGGGCCGGCGGCAGGATGCGCCGGCCCCTTCACTCAAGGAAGACACCATGAAGACCACCCTCCGCCTCGCCCCGCTCGCCCTCCTGATCGGCTGCGCCAGCCCCAGCGCCTTCGCCAGCTTCGACTTCGTCTGCAGCCCGACCTGGGCCATCGCCGGCGACCAGCTGATGGGGTGCAGCAACCTGCCCTTCCTCAGCCCCGGCAACGACAGCCGCGCCAACCTGCAATTGCTGCTGGCCGACGCCGGCCGCCTGCGCCTGCCGGAGACACTGAAGTCCACCAGCGGCTACGAGGACGGCTACGCCCAGGTGCCCTTCACCCTGGAGATGCTCGACCCGACCAATGCCGAGGCGGCCGCCAGCGAGAACGGCGGTGAAAGCGCGGAAGGCGAAGCCGGGGATGCCGAGGCCGAGCAGAAGGACCTGCGCAGGGAGAACCTCTCCCTGGCGCTCGAACAGCTGGGCGTGGAGCTGGGCGAGACCGACCTGGCCGAGCACTACTTCGCCGAAGGCGAAGGCAATCGCTGCCGCAGCAACGACTTCGACAGCGCCCATGCCTTCGTCGACCAACTGGCCGGCACCGAGGCGCTTTCGGCCGGCGAGCGCAAGGCGCTGGCCGACAGCCGCGTCAACCTGCTCACCGTCTGCGGCGAGGGCGACCCGCAACCCGAAGACGTGCTGCCCGCCGCGACCCTGCTCACCTCCCCCGTCGCCCAGGCCTTCGCCAGCTACCTGGCCGGTGCCGACGCGTTCTACCGGGGCGACTTCGCCGGCGCCCGTCAGCAGTTCACCGGCCTCGCCAGCAGCGAGCAGCCCTGGCTCAAGGAAACCGCCCTGTACATGCAGGCGCGCGTGGCGCTGAACCAGGCCCAGCAGGACGCCTTCGACGAGTACGGCATCCCCGACCTGGCCAAGATCGACCGCAACGCCATGGCCAGCGCCGAGTCCGGCCTCAAGGCCTACCTGCAGGCCTACCCCGAAGGGCTCTACCACGCCTCCGCGCGCGGCCTGCTGCGCAAGGTCTACTGGCTGCTGGACGACCCGCGCAAGTTCGCCGCCGAGTACGCCTGGCAGTTCGCCCAGGACGAGGACAGCGCCCAGCGCAACATGAGCGGCCGCGCGCTGATCGAGGAGCTCGACGTCAAGCTGCTGCCGGCGCTCAAGCCCGAGGACGTGCAGGATCCGACCCTGCTCGCGGTGATGGACCTGATCCGCCTGCGCAAGCCCGGCAGCGAGCTCAGCCCGAGCATCAGCCTGGAGCAGCTGCAGGCGCAGAAGCAGCGCTTCGCCAGCCAACCCGGCCTGCACGACTACCTCGTCGCGGCCTGGCACTTCTATCGCGGTGGCGATGCCGCCAAGGCCCTGGCGGCCCTGCCCGCCGGCGACACCCAGGCACCCATGGGCCTGCTGGTGTTCAGCCAGGAAACCCTGCGTGGCCTGGCACTGGAAGCCACCGGCAAACCCGACGCGGCGCGCGAGCTCTGGCTGCAGCTGCTGTCCCGCCAGCCGTCCGCGCTGCAGCGCGGCCAGCTCGAACTGGCCCTGGCACTGAACCTCTCGCGCACTGGCAAGGTGGCCGAGATCTTCGCCGCCGACTCGCCCATCCGCACCGCGCCGATCCGCGAGATCGTCCTGCGCAACCTCGCCTCCGCCGACCTGCTGCGCCAGCAGGCCAAGGATGGCACCGCGCCCGCCGCCGAGCGTGACACCGCCCTGTTCACCCTGCTCTACAAGGAGCTGGTGTTCGGCGACTACGCCCACTTCCAGCAAGACCTCGCCCTGCTGCCCAACCCGGCGCCCAAGGTAGAGGAAGGCGCCACCTGGGCCGTCGGCCGCTTCGCCTGGGCCGGCCAGTCCGGCGCCGGCGAGTACGCCTGCCCATCGCTGGCCAAGGTCGCCGGGCGGCTGCAGGAGAACGACGGCGATGGCCTGGCACTCAACTGCCTGGGCGATTTCATCCGCACCAACGGCCTGGATGGTTTCAGCCTCAACGACCAGCCGCCGAAGGACGAGCTGGGCGGCTCGACCACCGACTTCCCCGGCTCGCCCTGGTCGCGCCTGGCCGGCTACCAGCGGACCATCGACGACCCCCACGCCAGCGCCGACGAAATGGCCTATGCGCTATTCCGCGCGGTGAACTGCTTCGCCCCCGCCGGCTACAACACCTGCGACGGCCAGGACATCGCCAAGTCCCAGCGCAAGCAGTGGTTCCAGGACCTGAAGAAGAACTACCCGGGCAACCCCTGGGCGCAGAAGCTCAAGTACTACTGGTAAGCGACGCGTGATCGCCAGGGCACTGGCCCTGCTGCTGGCCCTGGCGAGCCTTCCCGGCCTCGCCGGGGAGCGGGTGGATGCCGCCGACTACGACGCCTTCTGGGTCTGGAGCGGCGTGCGTTCCCAGGCGGTGCTGGCGGAGGCGCGCACCCTGTACATCCTCCAGGGCCAGATCGACGGACCGCGCCAGCCCGGTGACCCGCAGGCGCGCTTCATCGCCCAGGGCATGGCGGTGCCGCGCCTGTCGCACGGCGAGGTCTGGGTGGTGTACCGCGCCCATACCCTGCGCTGGACCGAGCCCGTCTACGCCACCCTTCTCGCCCAGCTCGAGCGCTGGCGCCGCGCGGGCAACCCGGTGGTCGGCGTGCAGATCGACTTCGACGCCCGCACCCTGCACCTGGACGGCTACGCCGATTTCCTCGAGCAGCTGCGCCAGCGCCTGCCCCGCCAGTACCGCCTCGGCATCACCGGGCTGCTCGACTGGGGCAGCAACGGCGACCCGGCGGTGCTCAACCGCCTGGGCAAGGTGCTCGACGAGGTGGTGGTGCAGACCTACCAGGGGCGTCACAGCATCCCCGGCAACGCCCGCTACCTGCCCCGCGTCGCGAAGCTGCAACTGCCCTACCGCATCGGGCTGGTCCAGGGCGGCGAATGGCAGGCCCCGGACTACCTGGAAGACAGCCCCTGGTTTCGTGGCTACGTGGTGTTCCTGCTCAATCCCTGACCGGCCGAGCGGCGCGCCGGGTCACTTCCCAGCCCGGAAAGCGCCGCGTATTCTGGCCCTATGCCAGCATCCCGTCGCCTCTTCGTCCTGTTGCTGTTCACCTGCCTCGGCGCCTTCGCCAACGCGGGGCCGCTGCGCATCGTCACCGATCCCTGGGCGCCCTATGTCTTCGTGGAGAACGGCCAGGCACGCGGCCTGGACTATGACGCCAGCGTCGAGGTGTTCAAGCGCCTGGGCGTGGAGGTGCACTGGGACTTCATGCCCTGGAAGCGCTGCCTGATCGAGATGGAGAACGGCCAGGCCGACGCCGTGCTGGATATCTTCATCACCGAAGAGCGCCGTCCCCGCCTGCATTTCGCCGACGAGCCGCTGTCCAGCGCCGAGTTCGTGCTCTTCTATGACCGCGCCCGCGCCTATCCCTTCAACCGCCTGACCGACCTTCAGGGCCTGAAGGTCGGCACCTCACCGGGCTACTGGTACAGCGACAGCGACTTCCGCACCTCCGAGCTGTTCACCCGCGAGCCGGCGCCGAGTCACGAAGCCAACCTCGGCAAGCTGGTGCGCGACCGCGTCGACCTGGTGGTCAACGACCGCCGCGCCGGGCTGTGGCTGGCGCAGCACCTGGGGCTCGCCGAACAGGTCGCCCACCACCCCCGTCCGGTGGGCGAAGACCCGCTCTACCTGGCCTTCCGCCGCACCCCCGAACTGGGCGAGTTGGCCCAGCGCTTCGCCGAGGAACTGCGCCGCTTCAAGCGGGAGCCGGCCTACGCCACGCTGCAGGCGCGCTACCCGGTACGCGAACAGGCCTGGGCCGACGGCCTGGATCGCAGCACACCGTTGAGCAGTCGATAGGCTGCACGCCGGAAATGCTCTGTTATACTCCCGGCTCCCGCCAGGCATACGCCCGGATGTTGGCCCCCCAAGCCAGCAGGACCGGACGGGAATCGCGCCTCCCCGCTGCGATTTTCTAGCCAGGCAGACACTCCCCCGGGCCAAGCCCTAACTAGACAGGATTTCCCATGTCCTTTGCCTCCCTCGGTCTCTCCGAGGCTTTAGTCGGCGCTGTGGAAGCAGCCGGCTATAACCAGCCCACTCCGGTGCAACAGCGGGCCATTCCCGCCGTGTTGCAAGGTCGCGATCTGATGGTTGCGGCACAGACTGGCACTGGCAAGACCGGCGGCTTCGCCCTCCCGGTTCTCGAGCGCCTGTTCCCCAATGGTCACCCGGACAAGTCGCATCGCCATGGCCCACGCCAAGCCCGCGTCCTGGTCCTGACCCCGACCCGCGAGCTCGCCGCCCAGGTCCACGACAGCTTCAAGGTCTATGCCCGTGACCTGCCGCTGGCCAGCGCCTGCATCTTCGGCGGTGTCGGCATGAACCCGCAGGTCCAGGCCATGTCCAAGGGCGTCGACGTCCTGGTCGCCTGCCCCGGTCGCCTGCTGGACCTGATAGGCCAGGGCAGCATCGACCTCTCCCACGTGGAGATCCTGGTACTCGACGAAGCCGACCGCATGCTCGACATGGGCTTCATCCACGATGTGAAGAAGGTCCTCGCCCGCCTCCCGGCGAAACGCCAGAACCTGCTGTTCTCGGCAACCTTCTCCAAAGACATCACCGACCTCGCCGGCAAGCTGCTGCACAACCCCGAACGCATCGAAGTGACGCCGCCGAACACCACGGTCGAGCGCATCGAGCAGCGGGTGTTCCGCCTCCCGGCCAACCACAAGCGCGCGCTGCTGGCCCACCTGGTCACCGTCGGCGCCTGGGAACAGGTCCTGGTGTTCACCCGCACCAAGCACGGCGCCAACCGCCTTGCCGAATACCTCGACAAGCATGGCCTGCCGGCCGCCGCGATCCACGGCAACAAGAGCCAGAACGCGCGCACCAAGGCCCTGGCCGACTTCAAGGCCAACAGCGTGCGCATCCTGGTCGCCACCGACATCGCCGCCCGCGGCCTGGACATCGACCAGTTGCCCCACGTGGTCAACTACGAGCTGCCCAACGTCGAGGAAGACTACGTGCACCGCATCGGCCGTACCGGTCGTGCCGGTCGTAGCGGCGAAGCCATCTCCCTGGTCGCCCCGGACGAAGAGAAGCTGCTCAAGGCCATCGAGCGCCTGACCAAGCAGCGCATTCCCGATGGCGACATGCAGGGCTTCGACGCCTCCGCCGTCGAGGCCGAGCGCCCCGAAGTACGCCCGCCGCAGCCGGCCCGCCAGCCCCGCGCCGACCGTCCGAAGCGCGAAGCGGCCACCCCGGCCGCCGCCGATGGCGAAGGCAAGCCGCGCAAGAGCCGCAACCGTCGCGGCAAGGGCAAAGGCAAGGACGGCGAGAACGCCCAAGCCACCGCCTCCGCCAATAACAACCAGCAGCAGGCTCGCCCGCAGCGTCCGCCGCAGCCCGCGCGTGATCGCGACCCGGAAGAGTTCCTCGACGACGACGTGGACAACTTCGGCAACCGCGCCGATTACGTCAGCCCCTACCCGGACAAGACCCAGAGCCGCAACCGCCGTGGCGGTCAGGGCCAAGGTCAAGGCCAGAACCAGGGCAGAAGCCAGGGCCAGGGCGCCGGTGCGCGTGGCCAGGGCGCCGGCCAGGGCAAGGCCCGCAGCGGTGGCGGTGGTTCCGGCCAGGGCGCCGGCAACGGCCAGCGCCGCAATGGCCAGGGCCAAGGCCGTGGTAACGGTGGCGGCCAGGGTCGTCGCGACGAGCAGCGCAGCTCCCGCTCCCGTGAAGAACCCGCCGTGCAGGAGCCGCGCAAGCCGCAGCCGAAGATCATCCACAAGGAATCCAAGGGTGATCGCTTCCCCACCGCGGAGCAGTTGGACCAGTTGTCCAACAGCCGCCCCCGTGGCGAGAAGCCGGCGCTGCTGACCCGCAACCGCTGATCTGCAACGCCATTGGAAACGCCGGCCCCAGGGCCGGCGTTTTCATTTGTGCCCCTGCCGCCCCGACTTCCGGGGCCTGGGCGGGTCCGACGCGGCGGGGCCTTGGGCCGGAAATGAAAAACGCCGGCATCAGCCGGCGTTCTTCGTCATCCGCGCACTCTTACTTGCGCACACCCTCGAAGGAGATGATCAGCTCGACTTCCTGGGAAGCCGGGCCGAGGTCCTTCTGGATGTCGAAGTCCTTCAGCTTCAGGGTGGTGGTGCCTTCGAAGCCGGCACGGTAGCCGCCCCACGGGTCGTCGCCTTCACCGATGAACTTGGCCTTGACCACGACCGGCTTGGTCACGCCGTTCAGGGTCAGGTTGCCGGTCACGTCGGCGGTACCGGTACCGGTGGATTTGACGCCGGTGGACTCGAAGGTCGCGGTGGGGTTCTTGCTCACGTTGAGGAAGTCGCCGCTCTTGATGTGCTTGTCGCGCTCGGCGTGGTTGGTGTCGACACTGGCGGTCTGCAGGGTGACCTTGATCTTGCTCGCTTCCGGCGCCTTGGCGTCGAAGCTGAAGGAGCCGTCGAAGTCCTTGAAGGTGCCGTACAGCCAGCTGTAGCCCAGGTGGCTGATCTTGAAGTTGACGAAGGCGTGCTGGCCTTCTTTGTCGATGGCGTAGTCGGCGGCCATGGCCTGGCCGGCGAACAGGGCGGCACCGAGGGTCAGCGCGGCGAGGGATTTCTTCAGCATCGGTATTTCTCCTTGTGAGGGTGCAGCTTATTTGGCGGCGCGCCCGAACATGCGGGACAGGGTGGCGTCGCGATCGATGAAGTGGTGTTTGAGCGCAGCGAGCGCATGGACGCCCGCGAAGATCACCAGGCCCCAGGCGAGGTATTCGTGAATGACGCCGGCAACGTCTTCCTGGTCGGGAATGCTGGTCAGGGTCGCCGGCACTTCGAACAGGCCAAACACGGCGATGCCGCGACCGTCGGCGGTGGAAATCAGGTAACCGGACACCATGATGGCGAACAGGCCCAGGTAGAGCGCCAGGTGACCCAGCTTGGAGCCCAGGCGGGTGAGCTGGCCGTGGTTGGGCAGGGCCGGCGGCGGCGGGCTGACGAATCGCCAGAGCACGCGGGCGAGCATCACTAGGAACAGCAGGATGCCGATGCCCTTGTGGATGTCAGGGGCGGTCTTGTACCAGCCGCTGTAGTAGTCGAGGCCGACCATCCACAGCCCCAGCCCGAACAGGCCGAAGACGACCAGGGCAACACCCCAGTGCAGGACGATGCTGACGAGGCCGAAGCGGTTGGGAGTATTGCGCCACTGCATCAGGAGGATTCCTTGAAAAACGGATGGGCCAAGCCTAGCGGCAAAAATATCGAAGAAAAGTAGAAAATGTCGCTTTGAAATATCGGGCAATACGATAGGTAGGACGAACTGGCCCGAGCGGGAATTAGGCGTGGGAAGGGGCTTTAAGTTCTGTCCGAGGTGCACGAACGGCACCCCGGAGGCGACTGGAGGTCACGGGCATTGCGCCCGTGGCGCCATCAGTTGAACAGGCGGGAGAAGAAGCCCTTCTTTTCTTCCTTGGCATCGGCCTTGGCCGGAGCCGGGGCGGCGGCAGCAACCTGCTCGACCGGTTCCAGGCTCTTGCCGGCGAACAGGTCACGGGCCTGGCTGGCTGCGCGCTGGCCACTGCGCAGGGCACCTTCCAGGGTGCCCGGGTAGAGTGCGTCGGTGTGCTCGCCGGCGAAGATCACCCGGCCCAGGGGCTTCTCCCACATGCGCCAGTAGAGGCTGATTTCGCCTGGGCCATAGGCCAGGTAGGCGCCGCCCACCAGGGAGTCCTTGCCGTAGCGGCGCAGCTCGTAGCCGGTGAACTGCTCGCGGGCGCCGGGGAACAGCTTGTCGAAGCGGATCAGCACCTGGTCGACCATCTGCCGGTCACCGAAGGCCTGAAGCAGGCGCGCGTTGTCGCCGGAGATATTCACCAGCAGGTTGGCACCGCCCTTGAGCGCGGGCTCGACCCACATCATGCCCAGGCCCTGGTCGCTGTAGACCTCGCCGGAGAGGCGCGACTTGCCCCACACGGGCTTCTTGAACTTGAGCAGCATCTGGTCGCGCCAACCGTAGTTGATGTCCTTCAGCGAGCGCAGCTGCAGGGCAGACAGCGACGGGGTGAGGCTGATCTTGTCCAGCGCCGGCAGCGGCACGGCGAGCACCACGTAGTCGGCGCTGTAGCCGGCGCCGCCCACTTTCACGGTGACGCTGTCCTTGTCCTGGACGATGGCGGAGACCCGCGCGTTGGTCTTGATGGTCTTGATCTTCTTGGCGAAGGCCTGGGCCAGCGCCGCGCTGCCACCTGGCAGGCGGGCGGCACGCAGGTCGCCTTCCGGCAGGCCGCGATAGACCCGGCCCTGCTGGGCGAGGTAGAGCAGCGACAGGCGCGAGGGCTCGTCGTAGCGCGAACGGATGCGCTGGTCCACCAGGGCGCGGGAGGTGGGCGGCAGCGCCAGCTTGTCGAGCCAGCGCGCCACGCTGATGGAATCCAGGGTCTGCAGGGTGTGGTTGACCAGCGGCTGCAGCGGATCCTCGATGGAGGCGGCGAGATCATCCAGGCTCTTGTCGAAGCGCTTCAGGCCTTCGACGGTGCTGGGCGCTTCCTTGAGCAGGTCCGCCTCGTTGAAGTAGCGCCCGGCGATCAGGTAGCCCGGGGTGCGCACGTACTCGGGCGCGGCCACGGTCGCCAGCTTGAACCCCTTGAGGTAGGCATTCAGGGTCGGCTGCAGCTTGTCGGAGCCGATCCACTCGGTGCTGGCCAGGCCGGAGCGCCCGCCGATGCTCGGCTTGGCCTCCAGCAGGGTCACCTGCCAGCCTTGTTGCTGCAGCTCATAGGCCGCCGTGAGGCCGGCCATGCCGCCGCCGACCACGATGGCGGCCGGTTGCTTTTCCTTGCCCTGCGCAACGGCACTGAGCACTCCCAACACAACAAACGCACAGGTGCGCAGCCAGGCAGCAGACATTGGATTCCCCCGAGGAACGGTCGTATTTCTTGAATGGCGCGCAGGATACGCCAGGCACCCGGCAGCCACCAGAGATGCCCGTCGGCGCCGGCCATTGTGCCGGCGCGGCGCGCTTGTCCATCTCACCCCTATTGCATAGTCTTCCCCGACCCTTTCCGGAGACCACCCCATGGGCCTCAACGCCGACTGGATGAAGCGCGATCTCGACGTGCTCTGGCATCCCTGCACCCAGATGAAAGACCACGAACGCCTGCCGGTGGTGCCCATCCGCCGTGGCGAAGGCGTCTGGCTGGAGGATTTCGAAGGCAAGCGCTACCTGGATGCCGTCAGCTCCTGGTGGGTCAACGTCTTCGGCCACGCCAACCCGCGCATCAACCAGCGCATCAAGGACCAGGTCGACCAGCTCGAGCACGTGATCCTCGCGGGCTTCAGCCACCAGCCGGTGATCGAACTCTCCGAGCGCCTGGTGAAGCTCACCCCCGCGGGGCTGGACCGCGTGTTCTACGCCGACAACGGCTCCTCGGGCATCGAGGTGGCGCTGAAGATGAGCTACCACTTCTGGCGCAACCAGGGCCGCGAGGGCAAGACCCGCTTCGTCACCCTGACCAACAGTTACCACGGCGAAACCATCGCGGCGATGTCGGTGGGCGACGTGGCGCTGTTCACCGAAACCTACAAGTCCCTGCTGATGGACACCCTCAAGGTGCCCAGCCCCGACTGCTACCTGCGCCCCGAAGGCATGTGCTGGGAGGAACACTCGCGCACCATGTTCGCCCACATGGAGCGCACCCTTGCCGAGCACCACAAGGAAGTCGCCGCCGTCATCGTCGAGCCGCTGATCCAGGGTGCCGGCGGCATGCGCATGTACCACCCGGTGTACCTCAAGCTGCTGCGCGAGGCCTGCGACCGCTACGGCGTGCACCTGATCCACGACGAGATCGCCGTCGGCTTCGGCCGCACCGGCACGATGTTCGCCTGCGAACAGGCCGGCATCGCACCGGACTTCCTCTGCCTGTCCAAGGCCCTCACCGGCGGCTACCTGCCGATGGCCGCGGTACTCACCAGCGAAGCTGTCTACCAGGGCTTCTACGACGACTACCAGACCCTGCGCGCCTTCCTCCACTCGCACACCTACACCGGCAACCCGCTGGCTTGCGCTGCCGCCCTGGCGACCCTGGACATCTTCGAGCAGGACAAGGTGATCGAGGCCAACCGCGCGCTGTCGGTGCGCATGGCGCAATCCACCGCCCACCTGGTGGATCACCCCCATGTCGCCGAAGTGCGCCAGACCGGCATGGTGCTGGCCATCGAGATGGTTCAGGACAAGGCCAGCCGCGCGCCCTACCCCTGGCAGGAGCGCCGTGGCCTCAAGGTCTTCCAGCACGCCCTGGAACGCGGCGCGCTGCTGCGCCCGCTGGGCAACGTGGTGTACTTCCTGCCGCCCTACGTGATCACCCCGGAGCAGATCGACTTCCTCGCCGAAGTGGCCAGCGAAGGCATCGACATCGCCACCCGCGACTCGGTGAGCGTCAGCGTCGCCAGCGACCTGCATCCCAATCACAGGGATCCGGGCTAGAGGAGCAGCCGGAAGCTGGAAGCTGGAAGCGCCGCACGGGTAGACTTCAGGCTTTCAGCTTCAGGCTTCCAGCTCCCATGCGCCTTTCCCGCTTCTTCATCGACGCCCTCCTTTCCATCGGCCAGCACGAGCTGCCGGAAACCCAGGCCCATTACATCGGTCGCGTGCTGCGCCTGGCCGTGGGCGATGCCGTGCAGCTGTTCGACGGCTCCGGCCAGGAGTACCTCGGCGAGCTGGTGGAGGTGGGCAAGAAGAACGTGCGCGTCGAGCTGCGCGAAGCTTTCGCCGGCCAGGCCGAGTCGCCGCTGCGGGTGCACCTGGGCCAGGGGCTGTCTCGGGGCGAGCGCATGGACTGGGCGATCCAGAAAGCCACCGAACTGGGTGCCGCCGAGATCACCCCCATCGTCAGCGAGCGCTGCGAAGTGCGGCTGAAGGACGAGCGCGCCGACAAGCGCCTGGCCCACTGGCGCCAGGTGGCGATCAGCGCCTGCGAGCAATGCGGCCGCTCGGTGCTGCCGGTGATCCACGCCCCCATCAGCCTCACCGACTGGCTGAAGGAAACTCAGGCCGACCTCAAGCTGGTGCTGCACCCGGTGGCCGAACCCCTGGCCAGCCACGCCAAGCCCGGCACCCTGGCCTTCCTCATCGGCCCTGAAGGCGGCCTCAGCGACGCCGAAGTCGCCCAGGCGCAAACCGCCGGCTTCCATTCGGCACGCCTGGGACCCAGGGTGTTGAGGACGGAGACAGCGCCGGTGGTGGCGCTCAGCGTGGCGCAGCAGTTATGGGGGGACTTCTAGCTGGAAGTGTTTTTAGCTTGAAGCTGGAAGCAAAAGCCAAGGCACCGGCCACCGCTTCCAGCTTCCAGCTTCCAGCTTCCAGCTTCCAGCTTCCAGCTAGATGATCCCCGCATCCTCGAGCATCTGCTCGAGTGCGATGAGGTCGGGGATGCGCGCGATGTCGTTGCCCAACTGTACGGCGTCCAGCTCCAGGGGAGCCAGTGGGACGGCGGCGCGGGGGAGGTCTGAGTCGACCTTGAGCGAGCGCGGGATGCCCTGCACCAGCAGGGCGATAAACTTGACGTGACCACGACCGCCCAGCGCGTTGAGCACCACCACGCGGGCGCCAGCGCCGGTCTGGGGCTGGCCGTCGGAGGCGGCTTCGAAAGACAGCAACGGCAGGCGCAGGTCACGCCAGGCCACCTGGCCGAGGAACCAGGCCGGCATGCCCGCCGATACCTGCGGCGCGCGATAGGGGATCAGCTCGGCCACCGCCACGTTGGGCACCAGCAGGGTGCGGTCGGACAGCGGCACCAGCAGGCCGGTGAGGCTGTTGGCGCTGTTCTGGTTGGCGACGGCTTGGCTCATGGTTCTTCCTTCAACGATTCTTCATTCCCGGCGTTGCCGCCCTGGGCACTCGGGCCTCAGGCGCACTGCTCCGCCAGGTGGTTCACCAGCGCCTGGGCCAGCTCGCGGGGATCGGCGCTGAAGGTGCTGTAGCCACCCTCGCGCAGGCTGTCGGGCATGCTGGCGCAGGCGCAGCTGTCGCCACGCTGGGTCCAGATCGGCGCGCCCTGGCGGCGTACATAGGCGGCGGCTGCACTGCCGTCGCTGCCCATGCCGCTGAAGGCGATGACCCCGCACTGGGCACCATAGTGCTGGGCGAGGTTGAGCATCACCTGGTCGATGGACGGGCTGTAGGGTTCCGGCCACGGGCGTTCGCCCACCAGCATGGCGCCGTCTTCGGCGAAGCTGAGTTCGTGGCTGATGGGCACCACCACCACTTCACCGGCACGCACCGCATCACCAGGGCGGGCCAGGTTGACCGGCCACTGGCTGTGACGGCCGACGGCCTGGGGCAGCGCCGTTTCGAAGGTCGGGTCGATGTGCTGGGCGTAGATGAAGCCGACGGGCAGGCCGCCGGGCAAGGCGTCGAGGAAGGCCTTGACCGCAGCCGGGCCACCCAGGGACGCCGCCAGCAGCCACACCTGGCGTGCCGGCTCACCGGCTACCAGCGGCGTGTCGGCCAGGGCGCGGGGCAGGTCCAGGCGCGCCGGGCGCTGCGCATCGCTGAGCAGGGCTTCGAGGCTGGGGCCGACGGCCACGGCCGGGTCGCCCACCAGGCGCTTGAGCTTGCCGAACAGGCGGCGCTCCCAACGCGGGTAATTCTCCGAATGCCGCTCGGGGGCATGGCCCTCGCCGAACAGCACCGGTGCGCTGGCGCGTTCCATCAGGTTGTCGACCAGGGGCGAGTCGTCCGACTGCGCCAGGTCCACCAACCACAGGTCCACTTCGCAGGCGCTCAGGGTTTCTTCATCCAGCCGTGCCGGATCGCTGTTGAGCACCACCTGGTAGCCGTTGCCCGCCAGCGCCTGCTGCAGCACATGGCGCTGCAGCGAGGTGTCGGCGATGACGGCGATACGCGCAGAGGTTTTCTCAGTCATTTCCCTTGACCAGTCGCTGGATGGTTTCAAGCAGCAGGGACTCCTGGTACGGCTTGCCCAGGTAGTCGTTGACGCCGATGGTCATGGCCCGCTCACGGTGTTTCTCACCGGTACGCGAGGTGATCATGATGATCGGCAGGTCTTTCAGTCGCTCATCGTGGCGCACCAGGGTTGCCACTTCGAAACCGTCCATGCGCGGCATCTCGATGTCCAGCAGCATGATGTCCGGGCGGTGTTCCTGCAGTTGCGAGATCGCGTCCACACCGTCCTTGGCGGTGAGCACGTTCATGCCGTTGCGTTCCAGCAGGCGGCTGGTGACCTTGCGCACGGTGACCGAGTCGTCCACCACCATCACCAGCGGCGGACGGTCGTGGTCGAGTTCCGCCGGCAGCGCGGCCTGGGTCGCGGAGCGCGGCAGCATCTGCACCAGATGCGCGTGCATGGCGCGGATGGTCGCCAGCAGGTCGAGAATCACCACCACGCGGCCGTCACCGAGGATGGTGGCGCCGGAGATGCCGTGCACCCCGGAGAACTGCGGGCCGAGGCTCTTCACCACGATCTCGCGGGAGCCCGCCAGGGAGTCCACCTGGACCGCCACGGCGTGCTCGGTGGAGCGCACCAGGATCACCGGCAGCGGCAGGCTCTGGCCCACCAGCTTGGGTTGCTGGCCGTTGTTCAGCAGGTCGCCCAGGTACTTCAGTTCGTAGGCCTGGCCGGCGTACTCGAAGCGCGGAGCGTCCGGCTGGTAGTAGGCCTCCAGCTCGTACGGGGAGACCCGCACGATACCTTCGATGGTGTTCAGCGGGATGGCGTAGAGGTCTTCGCCGGAGAGCACCATCAGCGCACGGTTCACCGATACGGTGAACGGCAGGCGGATGAGGAAGCGGGTGCCCTCGCCCGGCGTCGAGTCGATGCTCATGGAGCCGCCGAGCTGTTTCACCTCGGAGTGCACCACGTCCATGCCCACGCCACGGCCGGAGATCTGCGTGACCTTCTCGGCAGTGGAGAAGCCGGCTTCGAGGATGAACTGCAGCACCTCGTAGTCGGAGAGGTCGGATTCGCTGTCCATCATCCCGCGCTCGATGGCCTTGCGGCGCACGGCGTCGAGACGGATGCCACCGCCGTCGTCGGCCAGGGCGAGGACGATATCGCCCCCCTCGCGGCCCAGGGTCAGGCGGATGGTGCCGGTTTCCGACTTGCCGGCGGCGCGGCGTGCGTCGACGGATTCGATGCCATGGTCCACGGCGTTGCGCAGCATGTGCTCCAGCGGCGCGACGATGCGTTCGAGGACGGTACGGTCCATCTCGCCTTCGGCGTTGCCGACGACGAATTCCACCTGCTTGCCCAGCTCGCTCGCCACCTGGCGGACGATCCGGCGCAGGCGCGGCACCAGGCGGTCGAAGGGCACCATGCGCGTACGCATCAGGCCTTCCTGCAGCTCGGTGTTGACCCGTGCCTGTTGCAGCAGCAGGGTTTCGGCGTCGCGGTTACGCGCCGCCAGGGTTTCCTTGAGGTCCAGCAAGTCGGACGCGGACTCGAACAGCGCACGGGACAGCTGCTGCAGTTGCGAGTGGCGGTCCATTTCCAGCGGGTCGAAGTCCTCGTAGCCGGCACGCTCGGCCTCGGCCTGGTAGCGGCTGAGGATCTGCGCCTGGGTTTCGGTGTCGAGGCGGCGCAGCTGGTCGCGGACCCGTTCGATGGTGGCTTCCATCTCGCTCAGGGTGAAGCTGAAGTCGCTCACCTGCTGCTCGACGCGGCCACGGAAGATCGAGGTTTCACCGGCCAGGTTGACCAGGCCTTCGAGCAGGTCCGCCGGTACCTTGACCAGCTCCTGGGGTGCACGGCGGGAGGCGGCGTCCAGTGCGGCTTCCTGGGCCTTGCGGACGAAGGGCAGGACCTTGTTCTCGGCCACCACCTGCGGCACGGCGCTGGCAGCGACCATGGGCGCGGCCAGGGTGGGCACGGGGGCAGGGGCTGCCGGGGCCGGTTCGTGGGCTTCCGGTTCCTGGGTTTCTTCGGCGAGCACCGCGTTCAGGCGCTCGCGCAGCTGGTCGAGCTCGGCCTGCAGGCCCTCGAAACCGGATTGCACGTCGAGGAACAGGCTGTCCGGCCAGGGCGCGCCTTGTTGTTGCGCTTCGGTCAGGTGCTGCTCGAGGTCATGGCTGAGGTCGCCCAGGCGTTTCTGCCCGGCCAGGCGCGCACCACCCTTGAGGGTGTGCAGCAGGCGCAGCAGTTCGTCGATCTGGGCACCGTCCTCGCGCTGTTCTTCCCAACGACCGATGGTGCGCTCCATGGCTTCGAGCAGGTCGTCGGCCTCTTCGAGGAAGATGTCGAGGATGTCGTCGCTCTCGCTGGCATCGTCCTCGACCAGGTCGGCGGCGGGCTGCAGGTGCACGCTGGAGGGCATGCTCAGCTGCTCGTCCGGGTTGGCCCGGAAGCGCTTGATGGCATCGATCAGGGCGTCGCCGCTGGGCACGCCACGCTTGTCGCGCACCGCTTCAAGCATCTCGGCGAGGCGGTCATGGCAGGCTTGGAGCAGGGCGAACAAGCCCGGGCTGGCGCGCAGGCGCCCGCCGCAGAGGCCTTCATAAAGGAATTCAAGCTCGTGGGCGAGGTCGCCGATCTCACGGATCTCGGCCATGCGCGCACCACCCTTGAGGGTGTGCAGGTCACGTTGCAAGGCTTCGACTTCGAGGATGTTGTTGACGTCGTCCATCCAGCGCTGCAGCGAGGCGCCGGCGCTGTCGATGATGTCGAAACCTTCCTCGAGGAAGATTTCCACCAGTTCCGGATCACGGTCATCGAAAGCGCTGGAGACGGGCTCGGCGGCGCGGGGCGCGTCGATCACCGGTGCCGGCACGAACTCGGGCTCGGGCTCGGGCTCGGGCTCGGGCTCGATGGCAGCAGGCGCTTCGACCTCAGACAGGTCCAGCGCTTCCGGCTCGGCGTGCTGTTCGATCACGGGCTCAGCTTCAAGCTCGGCTTCGGCTTCGGCTTCGGCTTCGGCTTCGGCGACAGCCGGCGCGCTTTCCTGGGCCTCGTCAACCAGCCACTGGTCGAGCTCGGGCTCGTCGTCGCTCACCGGTTCGGCGTGCAGCACGTGCAGTTCGGGGTCGACGTCCGCAGGGGCATCAGGCAGCAGCTCGGCCACGGCTTCCGCCGGCAGCTCCTCTACCACCGCGTCGATGGTTTCGATGGCCACCTGGGTGTCCAGCGGGTCGGCTTCGTCGATCAGCGCCAGAGGCGGCTGTTCTTCGTCGATGACGATGCTCTCACCAAGCTCGGCGCTGGGGGCGTCGTCGGCCAGCTCGATCGCTTCGACCTCGGCGAGGTCTTCGATGTCGTCAAGCGGTAGCGCCACCGCTGCTGCGGAAAGGCTCAGCCCACCGTTCTGGCGAAAGGTGCGGATGGCATGGATCAGCGCCTGCGGGTCGTTCAGCGGCAGGCGTGCCTGCAGCTGGTCGAGCAGCACGGCAAGGCTGTCGTGGCTCTGCTGCAGCAGGCCACCGAGGGCCGGCGAGTAGCTGAAGCGGCGATCCACCAGGCCTTCGTAAAGGGATTCGAGCTCATGGGCGAGATCACCGATGGGGGCGATCTCGGCCATGCGCGCACCACCCTTGAGGGTGTGCAGGTCACGCTGCAGCGACAGCAGCGAGCCATGGTTGTCGGGCTCACCCAGCCAACGGTCGAGGGATTGCCCGGCGCTTTCCAGGATATCCACCGCCTCTTCGAGGAAGATGGCGACCATTTCCTCGTCGAGGGATTCATAGACGCTGGGCGTGTGGGCCACAGGGGCCTCGACCACCGGCTCCGGCTCGACGGTCGGCGAGGACAGGTCCTCCTCCAGGCCGGCAGCGGTCAGCTCGGGCAGGGTCACCTCGTCGAACTGCGCAGGCTCTTCCATCAGCTCCGCCAGGGGCGGCAGCTCGGCGTCGGTGGCGTTCCAGTCGATCAGGCCTTCCAGGTCCGTCTCATCGAGCTCCTCGATGGTCAGCCCGGTGGTCAGCTTGGGATCGAGCAGCGCCAGGGCAGCGGGGTCGACCGCTTCCTGCAGCAGCTCGCGCAGGGCCTGCACGCGCTCGGGCTGGGGCGTGACCTGAAGGGCCGCAGCCACCTGGTCCATCATGCCGATCAGCGCTTCGTGGGCACGCTCGGCTTCGGCGAAGAAGCGCTCGCTGACGGCGAGGCTGCCTTCTTCCACGGAACCGTAAGTGTCGAGCAGGGCTTCGCAGAGCTCTTCGATCTGCGGCAGCTCGGCCATCTCGGCACCACGGCCGAGGGTGTTCAGTTCTTCCAGCAGGGCACCCAGTTCCTGGCGCTCGGACGGGTGCTCGCGCCAGCGGCGCAGCAGGTCTTCGGCATCCAGCAGGATGTCCATGCCTTCAGCGAGGAAGATGGAGATCAGCTGCGGGTCGCGTACCGCCTCGCCCCGCTCACCCAGGCGCGCGGCTTCGGCGGCGCCGAGGCGATCCTGATGCAGCTGCTGCACACGCTCGAGGAACTCGGCGGTGCCGGGGATGCCCGCCAGCGGCGTGGTTTCCAGCTGTTCCAGCCCGGCGCGGAACAGGTGTTCGGCGTCGCGCAGCAGCTCGGCCTCGGCCAGGTCCATCTGCACCAGGTTGGTCTTGTATTCCTTGGCCAGCTTTTCCAGGGGCGTGGCGATCTCGGCAATCGGCAGGATGCCCGCCATGTGCGCACTGCCCTTGAGGGTGTGCAGGGCACGCTGGAGGCTGTCGGTGACCGGCTGCGGCAGGGACTGGGCGCAGTCGGCGAGGAAGCCCACCAGGCTGTCCAGGTGCGTCTCGGCCTCGTTGCGGAAGATTTCCAGCAACTGCGGGTCGAGCGGCTCCTCGTCGCTTTCGGCAACGCTTGGGGTTTCCGCCACGGACGGTGCTTCCGGCTCGCCCTCGGGCTCGACTGCCTGTGCTGAGTCCGGGGCTTCAGGTTTTGGGAGTCGCTGTCCCTTCGCCAGGGCATGCGCCTCGGCGGCCAGGTGGTCGACATCGTCGCGCTGGCGCTGGGCCTTGGCGGCGAATTCGTCGACCAGCTGCGGCAGCAGGGCGACCACGTCCTGGATCACGCCACGGACATCTTCATCGGGCTGGATGCTGCGATCCAGCACACGGTTGAGCAGGTTCTCGATGGACCAGGAGAGTTCGCCGATGACCAGCGCGCGCACCATGCGACCACTGCCCTTGAGGGTGTGGAAGGCGCGGCGGATTTCGGTCAGGGCCTCTTTGTTCTCGGTGTCGGCCAGCCACTGGGGCAGGAAGTCACCGATGGTTTCCAGGACTTCGCCGGCCTCTTCGATGAAGACTTCCAGCAGTTCGTCATCCACCGGTTCTTCGTCGGCAGGCGGCGGCAGCAGGCTGGGCGGCACGTCGCCGGCAGGCGGGTTGATGGCCTGGGTGGGCGCGGCCATGACATCGGCCATGGACAGCGGTTTGTGCTCTTCGACAACAGGTGCCTGCGGCTCGACGGGGGCAGCGGGCAGCTCGACCTCGGGGAGGTCGAGGCCGGTGAGCTCCATGTCGTCCCAGCTCATCGTGGACTCGGGTAGCGGTTCCAGGCTGAGGACTTCGCCTTCGAGCGGTTCGAGGCTTTCCAGCGGCGTGGCGTCCGCCAGCGGCTCCAAGTCGTCCAGATCGAAGCTCTGCAGAGGCTCCAGGCTCTCCAGGGGTTCCTGGGCGGCGTGCAGGTCCAGCGGCACGTCGAGGCTGAAGTCGATGACTTCGGGCGCTTCGGCCGGCAGTTCGCCGAGGTTCCAGTTGTCGTCGGAGACCAGCAGCTCGGCGCTGTCGGCAGCGGACGCTTCGAGGCTCAGTTCGTCCAGGGCCGGCAGGGCGTCCAGCTCGCCGAGGGCGGCGGGCTCGGTCAGCGCGTCCAGTTCGGGCAGCGGGTCGAGATTCGGCAGTTCGTCGAGGTTGGCGACGGGTTCGGCAACCCGCTCGGGCTCGGCGTCGATGGCCGGCTCCAGCTCGGCGAGGGGCTCGAACTCGGGCAGCGGTTCGAGTTCCGGCAGTGCGTCGAGGGCGGCCGGCGGTGTTTCCTCGGTGCTCTCGGCGGCGACCGGCTCGGCGAATTCGGCGGCGACCAGCAGGTCGTCACCCTCGCCCAGGGGCTCCAGGTCCAGCGGCTCGACCAGCTCCGATTCCTCGGCGGCCAGCACTTCGATTTCCTGTAGCGGGTCGGCCAGGGGCAGCGGTTCTTCTTCCGGCTCGATGCGGTCGAGGATCGAGGGCTTTTCCTTCAGCGGATAGCCCAGCGCTTCCAGGCTTTCCTCGGCCACGTCGAGAATCAGGTCGCCCTGGGTCGCGTGGTCTTCGGAGAGACGCTCGAGGTAGTACTCGACGCTGGTGATGGCGTCGGCGAGGGTGTCCAGGCTCTGCCAGTTGGGCACGGCCTTGCGCGCCAGGAGCTGCTCCTGGATATAACGGTTGCAGGCTTCCAGCAGGGTCGCGGCACGGCTCAGCGGGATCATCGCCAGGCCACCACGGACCTGGGTCAGCAGCTCGGGGACGCGAGCCAGGTGCTCGTGGTTCCACTGCGAGGCGATGAACTCGATGATCGCGTCCTTGGCCTGCTCCAGGCCATTGCGCGCTTCCTTGATCACCAGCTGGTGGATCTGCGCCACGTCGGTGGTGGGCAGGTGGCTTTCTTCGGCGCGGCGGTCATCGGCCGGGCCGACCATGCCATTGAGGGTGGCTTCGACATAGAGCAGCGCACCGGCGACGTCCATCAGCACGGCGTCATTGGGTTCGCGCTGGCCGAGGGACAGGCTGTGGACCACGTCGATCTGGTCGAGGATGACCCGACGCGGCTGGCCGAAGCCCAGCACGGCGAGGGTGTCGGCGATCTGCTTGAGGGGTGCCAGCAGGGAATCCAGCTCGGCGACGCCACGGCGATCGCTGCGTACGAAGATGTCCAGGCTGTCCTTGACCCGTACCAGCTCCTCGCAGAGGGCAGTGACCACCGAGCGCATGGCGTCGCGGTCGGGGCCGGCGAGGCGGGCACGCTCCTCGTCCACCACTTCGGTGTCGGGCAGTGCTTCGTCGAGGCGGTACTGTTCCTTCAGCGCGCGGATACGCGGCGACTGGGCAGGGGCCTTGGCGATGTAGAACAGCAGGTTCTTGACCAGCTCCTCGGGAGCCGGCTGGTTGATGCCGTCGGCGCCCTGGTCGAGCAGGCGCTTGAGTTCCTTGTCGATCTGTCGCAGCAGGGTGCGCACGGAAGTGCCGTTGACCACGCTGCCGTTGGCCAGGCCTTCGACCATGCCGGAGGCGATCGGCCAGAGCGTGCCGAGGGGCGCTTCCTTGCACAGGGATTCGAGGCGGGCGAAGACGCGCGCCATGTAGCCGAGGTTGGTGGCCAGGTCCTGGTTGCGGATGATCCCCACCAGGGCCAGTTGCAGCATCTGCCGCAGCTTGCGCAGCAGCACCGGCAGTTCGGCGGTGCGCATCTGCGCCAGGGCGTCCATGGACAGCGCAGGCAGGCGGCTGGAGAGGTCCGGGGAGAACAGGCTGGTTTCCGACAGCAGTTTCTCGCCCCGCGCCGCGCGCAGGTCGTTGAGCAGCGGCAGCACCACCATGGGCAGGTCGCGGCGCGCACTCTGGATGCGATCGAGGTAGACCGGCAGCTGCAGGATGGCCTGCATCAGCACTTCCAGGGCTTCGCCCTGGTTGGTCACGCGACCTTCCATCAGCGCCTGGGCAAGCTGTTCCATTTCTTCGGCGAGCAAAGCCGCGCCGTAGAATTCGACCATCTGCAGGGTGCCGTGGACCTGGTGCACGTAGGTCAGGCAGAAACGCATGCGCGTCGGGTCCTGGGTGTTCTCGACGAACGCCTCCAGAGCCTGTCGCGCCTGCTTCAGGGTTTCCGCGATCTCGCCCTTGACCCACTCAAGGGCGACATAATCGTGCCGATCACTCATAGCCGTCTGCTATCCCTTCCGGGTGAATGCCAGAACCTGATCGTTGGCCACCGGAACCAGGTCCGGATGGTGCCAACCCACTACTTCGCCCACGCCCACCACCATCAGGCCTCCCGGCGCCAGGCGCTCGGCCAGGCGGTTGAGGATTTCACGGCGACGCCAGCGGCGAAAATAGATCAACAGGTTCTGACAGAAGATTACGTCCATGCCGGACATTGGCGCCTTCGCCAGTTCCAGCACATTGAGCCGGGCGCAGCAAACGCGCGCGGCCAGGCTCTCAACAACTTTGAAGCGGCCATCGTCCATGACCTGGAAATAACGTTCGCCCTGGTCAGCATCCAGCTGTTCCAGGCGGCGTGCCCCGTACACCCCTTCCCGCGCCTTGTTCAGGGCGCTGAGGCTGATGTCGGTACCGGTCACACCGAAGAATTCCGGCCGGTCGCTGTCCTGCAGCGCCTCGGCGGCGGCGATCGCCAGCGAATAAGGCTCCTCGCCGCTGGAACAGCCGACGCTCCAGAGCGCCAAGGGGCTGTCCAGGCCCGCAGCGACCCGCTCACGCAAGTAGGCGTCGAGCAGGTCGAAGGAGGGGCGATGGCGAAAGAACCGGGTTTCCTGAACGGTGAGGCGGTCCAGCAGCGTGGACCATTCCACAGCACCACGCGGGCCGTCTGTGACCTGGCGGTAGTAGATGCTGTAGTCGTCAACGCCCAGTTCGCGCATCCGTGCAGTGAGATTGGTCTGCAGGAAGGCGCGACGCTGTTCGTTGATCACCACACCCGTGCGTTCCTCGAGCAGCGACTGCCAGTCGTGGAACTGCGCGGGCGTCATGTCGGCCAGGGGTTTCAAGGCCCACACGCCGCTTGGCTGCATGCTGTCGTGCCTCTCGCTCATGGCCGCTGCGCCGCGGCGTCAAGCCGCGGCATCTCCCTTGGTCAGGCCTGTTCCGGAGCGTCCGGCAGGTTGAAGCCGGATACCGATTTGCGCATCTCGCTGGCCATCTTGGCCAGGTTACCAATGCTCTTGGCGGTAGCAGTGGTACCTGCGGAGGTCTGCGAGGTGATCTCCTGGATCACGTTCATGGTGTTGGAGATGTGGCCCGCCGAGGACGCTTGCTGACGAGCGGCGTTGGAGATGTTCTGGATAAGGGCCGCGAGGGTCTTGGATACCTTCTCGATCTCTTCCAGTGCCACACCGGCGTCCTGTGCCAGACGCGCACCACGTACCACCTCGGAGGTGGTCTGTTCCATGGAGATAACCGCTTCGTTGGTGTCGGTCTGAATGGTTTTTACCAGGGCCTCGATCTGCTTGGTCGCGGCGGAGGAACGTTCCGCGAGTCGCTGGACCTCGTCCGCTACCACGGCGAAGCCGCGGCCCGCGTCACCGGCCATGGACGCCTGGATCGCGGCGTTCAGTGCGAGGATGTTGGTCTGGTCGGCAATGTCGTTAATCAGGCTAACGATGTCACCGATCTCCTGGGACGATTCACCGAGGCGTTTGATCCGCTTCGAGGTGTCCTGGATCTGCTCACGGATGTTATCCATGCCGGTGATGGTGTTGTGCACCACTTCGTTGCCCTTGTTGGCGATGGCTACGGAACGTTCCGCTACCGCGGAGGATTCCGAGGCGTTCGCCGATACCTGGTCAATCGACACCGCCATCTCGTTGATGGCCGCCGAGGCGCCGGCGATTTCCTGCGCCTGGTGCTCGGACGCTTCGGCGAGGTGCATTGCAGTGGCCTGGGTTTCCTGGGCCGCCGCCGCTACCTGCACGGCTGTCAGGTTGATGGTCTCTACGAGGTCGCGGAGCTGGTCGATCGAGTAGTTGATGGAGTCCGCGATCGCACCGGTGAAGTCCTCGGTTACGGTCGCGGCCACTGTCAGGTCACCGTCCGCAAGGTCGGCGATTTCGTCGAGCAGTCGCAGAATCGCCGCCTGGTTACGTTCGTTCTTCTCGGCGGTCTCGGCCAGTCGGCTGCGGGTGGTCTGAACCATGACCAGGCCGATCAGGATGATCGAACCCAGGGCCAGGGCGCCCAGCAGGTAACCGGCGAGGGTGTTGAAGCTACGGCCTTCGGCCTGCTTCTCGAAGCCGCCGGCCAGAGTGGAGGCCTTGTCCAGCAGGGTCTGCGAACCGGTGAAGATGGTGTTGGCGGATTCACGGACCTGGAACAGTTCGGGCGAGGTTTCGAGAATCTCGTCCACGGAACCGGAAACGAATTCGAACAGCTCGGAGATCTCTTGCAGACGCTCCAGGGCTTCGTTGTCGGTCACCTTGGAGATTTCCATCGCCGCGTTGCCTTCCAGCATCGCGTTCAGTACGCGGCCGAAGAGGCTGGCGTCGCGGCCGAACATGTCGGCGGCCTGTACGGAGTCTTCGTCACCGGCCAGTACCTTGTTCACCGAGCCGAGGATACGTTCGGCCAGCAGCGACTGGCGCTGGGCTACCGAGACCTGGTCGGCGGGCGCGCCGCTTTCCAGCAGGATGTCGACCACTTCCTCGTACTCGACCTGCAGCTGCGGAATGGTTTCCGCCAGGGTCGCGGCTACCTGGTGCAGGGAGAGAACGGTCTGTTCGCTGGCAAGGATGGCGTCGGAGTTCTGCCGCAGGCTGTTCCAGTCGGCCTGCACGGCATCCATCTCGGCCTTCACGCCTTCCGGAGCGGGCGGCAGACCGGTGTTCTCGTCGCCATTGACGAGGATGTTCCAGCGCTTCTCGAAGTCGTTACGGGCGTCTTTCAACAGGGCGAAGGCCTCGGCCTTGCCCGCCGCCGCTTCGGTGGCGTTCTTGGCGATACGCTGGGACAGTACGCGCAGCTCACCGGAGTGGCTGAGGTATTCCTTGTCGTAGTTCGCCTGGGTGTTCAGGTATGCGAAGTTGGCGAACAACAGCACGATGGACACGATCAGGACCACGAACAGCCCTGCGATCAACGTACTACTGCGCGTTCCCGCAAGTAGATTGCCTGCGTTAAGTTTTTTCATTATCGGGCCCCCGCCTGGACCAACAACACAACGATTTCCATGTAACGCCAAAGGGCCGGCATGAACCGGCCCAACCTTGAATCAACGGCACCACCGGCGCCGCGTGCGTACCGGGGAATCGCCCCGCCACGCTGAACCGCCCCTCCCGGAAACGGCCCGCCGCACCCGACCCTGAGGCCGGATGCGGATAAAGCTATACCGCCACGTCGAGGAACACCTGGTGCTGTGCCAGCACATGAGGGCTGAACACCAGCCAGGGTTGCTCGCGCTGGAACACGCCGTGGATGAACGGCTGGATCGCCGCCTCCAGGGGAGGCAGTTCCTCGGAGAACGAATCCACCGGGAAATGCTGCATGCCGTAGACCTCGTCGACGATCAGCCCAGCGAAGATTTCCTGGTGGTCCACCACCAGCACCCGGCGCTGCTTGCGCAGGGGCGACAGTTCACCACCGAAGAACCCGCACAGGTCCATGATCGGCAACAGCCGGCCACGCACGTTGGCCACCCCCTTGACCCAGGACTTCACGCCCGGCAGCAGCGTGTGCCGCGGCTCGTGAAGCACCTCGCCGACCTCGCCCATGGGCGCCACGAACAGACGCTCGCCCATGCGGAAGCCGATGCCGCTCCAGGTCTGTACGGTTTCCTGCTGCGCAGGGAGGCCCGCCGCCAGCGCACGGCAGCGCTGGTCGATCTCGAGGAGAAGCTGGAAAGGGGTCTGCGCGTCCGACATGCCGGCCAGGGCCTTCTTTCTTCTAGTTATCGACGGACTGTACCGGCATCAGCCGGCCAGTACTGCGTTGAGGGTTTTCAGCAGGGTGTCTTCGTCGATCGGCTTGGTCAGGTAGTCTTTCGCGCCCTGACGCTTGCCCCAGACCTTGTCGGTTTCCTGGTCCTTGGTGGTGACGATGATCACCGGAATGTGGCTGGTCTCGGCGTCCTTGGTCAGCTGACGCGTGGCCTGGAAGCCGTTCAGGCCGGGCATGACGATGTCCATCAGCACAGCGTCGGGTTTTTCCTGGCGAGCCAGGGCAACGCCATCGGCGCCATTCTCGGCCTTGAGCACCTGATGGCCGTGCTTCTCGAGCATGGCGGTCAGTTTGTACATCTCGGTCGGCGAGTCATCAACAATCAGAATACGAGCCATGTTTGTCCCCAAAACGGAAAGGCATCACCGGCCATGGGAGGCCGGACTTCAGGAGGCTTGTTCCACCGGGGTGAAATCAGGCACGTGAGTCTTGATCGCGCCGAGCAACTCTTCCTTGCTGAAAGGCTTGGTGAGGTATTGATCGGAACCAACGATGCGACCCTTGGCCTTATCGAACAGGCCGTCCTTCGAGGACAGCATGATCACCGGGGTGGACTTGAAAGCACTGTTGTTTTTGATCAGGGCGCAGGTCTGATAGCCATCGAGCCGCGGCATCATGATGTCGACGAAAATGATATTGGGGTGAGTATCGGCGATCTTGGCCAATGCGTCGAAGCCGTCGACGGCCGTAATGACCTCGCAACCCACCTTCTTCAGCAGAGTTTCAGCGGTGCGACGAATCGTTTTCGAATCGTCGATCACCATGACCTTCAAACCCTCGGAATGCTGTTCCATGTTCGCCCTACCATCGCCTCGGTGAGTCGTTATTTTGCTTAGTTCAGTGCGCCTGAGGCCCTGTCAGCGACGGGCTACGACCCAATCGTCGGGCCTTTTTAGCACACTCTCCGGACGCAAGCTACAAAGCGCCAGCCTCCGGGAATCCTAGTCCATGCGGCGAGGTTTCCCTTGACCGCGACAACCTCCAGCGCCAACCTGAGCGCCTCGTTACCGGGCCCGGAATTCTCCAGTGCCCCTCTTTATTAAACAGTCGCGGAGAACACACCCATGAGCGTTCGCCTCGGGATCGTCATGGACCCCATTGCGCACATCTCCTTCAAGAAGGACAGCTCCCTGGCCATGCTGCTGGCAGCCCAGGCCCGCGGATGGTCCCTCTACTATATGGAGCAGCAGGACCTGTACCAGAAGGCCGGCGAAGCCCGCGCCCGCATGCGGCCGCTGAAAGTGTTCGCCGATCCTCAACGCTGGTACGAGCTGGAAGACGAGAGCGACGCCCCGCTGGCCGAGCTGGATGTGATCCTGATGCGCAAGGACCCGCCCTTCGACAACGAGTTCGTCTATTCGACCTACCTGCTGGAACAGGCCGAACGCGCCGGCGTGCTGGTGGTGAACCGCCCGCAGAGCCTTCGCGACTGCAACGAGAAGTACTTCGCCACCCTGTTCCCTCAACTGACCCCACCGACACTGGTCAGTCGCAGGGCTGATATTCTGCGCGAGTTTGCGAAAGAGCAGCGTGACATCATTCTCAAACCCCTTGATGGCATGGGCGGATCGATGATTTTTCGCCACCGCGAGGGCGATCCGAACCTTTCCGTCATTCTCGAGACCCTGACCCGTCACGGCGCCGAGCAGATCATGGCTCAGCGTTACCTGCCCGCGATCAAGGACGGCGACAAGCGCATTCTGATGATAGACGGTGAACCGGTACCCTACTGCCTGGCGCGCATTCCCGCCGCCGGCGAGACCCGGGGCAACCTGGCGGCCGGCGGCCGTGGCGAGGCGCGACCGCTGTCCGAGCGCGACCGCGAGATCGCCGCCACCGTCGGCCCGACCCTGCGCGAGCGCGGCCTGCTGTTCGTCGGCCTGGACGTGATCGGCGACAGCCTCACCGAAATCAACGTCACCAGCCCGACCTGCATCCGCGAGATCGACGCCGCCTATGACACGCGCATCGGTGATCGCCTCATGGACGTCATCCAGACCAAGCTCGCCGAGAACGGACGCAAGCCCCAAGCTTGATGCAGCTAACAGCTTTGGACATGCAACTTGCAGCCTGCCGCCCCAGTTCGGCAGACTGCGCGCCATCCTGAGCAGACCCGATGTGCGATGAACGCAGCCGCTGACTTTTCCGACTTCCCCTCCTCCGGCGTACGCCCGGCGGACCGGCTGGGTTTCACCCTGTTCCTCGCGGCCGTGCTGCACGCTGCCTTCATCCTCGGGGTCGGCTTCACCTTTGCCGACCCCAGCCAGATCAGCAAGACCCTGGAAGTCACCCTCGCCAGCTTCAAGAGCGACAAGAAGCCCGAGAAGGCCGACTACCTGGCGCAGATGAACCAGCAGGGCAGCGGCACCCTGGAACACAAGGACACGCCCAAGACCACCGAGCAGGCGCCCTTCCAGGACCAGGAGATCAAGAAGGTCACGCCGCCGGCCGCGCCGCAGCAGGCCGCGCGCCAGGAAGCGCCCAAGGCCGCCGTCGCCACCACCGCGCCCAAGGTGCAGAAGACCACGGTCAAGCACGAGGAAGCCAAGCCCGAACCCGAAGCCCGCCCGGCACCGGTGTTCGACAGCACCCAGCTGTCCTCGGAGATCGCCAGCCTGGAGGCCGAGCTGTCCCAGGAGCGCCAGCTCTACGCCAAGCGCCCGCGCATCCACCGCCTCAACGCGGCCTCGACCATGCGCGACAAGGGCGCCTGGTACAAGGACGACTGGCGCAAGAAGATCGAGCGCGTCGGCAACCTCAACTACCCCGAGGAAGCCCGCCGCCAGCGCCTCTACGGCAGCCTGCGCCTGCTGGTGTCGATCAACCGTGACGGCACTCTCTATGAAGTGCAGCTCCTGGAATCCTCCGGCCAACCGGTGCTGGACCAAGCCGCCATGCGCATCGTCCGCCTCGCCGCCCCCTTCGCCCCCTTCACCGGCGACCTGGCCGACATCGACCGCCTGGAAATCATCCGCACCTGGCGTTTCGAGCGCGGCGACCGCCTGTCGAGCAATTGACCGGGCGGGCGCGGCGCAACCGCGCTTGAAGCTTACGGCGCGAAGGTCGAAACTAGCGCCCATGAAAAGCACCGTGCCCACCTACCTCAAGCACCACTTCCTGATCGCCATGCCGCACATGGACGATCCCAATTTCGCCCAGACCGTCACCTACCTCGTCGAACACAACGAGCAGGGCGCCATGGGCCTGGTGATCAACCGCCCCAACGGCCTCAACCTCAGCGATGTGCTCGAGCAGCTGCGCCCGGAGATCGACCCGCCCGCCCGCTGCCAGACCCTGCCGATCTACGCCGGCGGCCCGGTGCAGACCGACCGCGGCTTCGTCCTCCACCCCAGCGGCCTGACCTTCCAGGCCACCCTGGAGCTGGGCGACCTGGCGCTCTCCACCTCCCAGGACGTGCTCTTCGCCATCGCCGAAGGCCAGGGCCCGGAAAAAAGCCTGATCACCCTCGGCTATGCAGGCTGGGATGCCGGCCAGCTGGAAGCCGAGCTGGTGGACAACGCCTGGCTCACCTGCCCGGCCGACCCGGCCATCCTCTTCGACACCGCCGCCGACCAGCGCCTCGCCGCTGCCGCCGCGCGCCTCGGGATCAACCTCAACCTGCTCACCACCCAGGCCGGGCACGCCTGATGGCCGCCAAGCCACTGCGCCTGCTGCTGGGCTTCGACTACGGCACCAAGCAGATCGGCGTCGCCGTCGGCCAGGCCGTCACCGGCCAGGCCCGCGAACTCTGCGTGCTCAAGGCGCAGAACGGCGTACCGGACTGGCAGAAGGTCGAGGCCCTGCTCAAGGAATGGCAGCCGGACGCCATCGTCGTCGGCCTGCCCCTGAACATGGACGGCACCCCCAGCGACATGAGCGAGCGTGCGGAGAAGTTCGCGCGGCGCCTCAACGGTCGCTTCAACCTGCCGGTCTTCACCCATGACGAACGCCTGACCACCTTCGAAGCCAAGGGCCAGCGGCTCGCCCAGGGTCAGCGCGGCGGTTACCGCGACAACCCCGTCGACGCCCTGGCTGCCGCCCTCCTGCTGGAAGGCTGGCTGGCGGAACACCCCGGACACGAATAGCGAGGAACGCCCATGACCCTGCCCAACCCGGCCGAACTGCTGCCGCAGATGGCCAGCGCGCTGAACGCCCACCTGGCCGCGCGCGGCATCGCCAACCCCCGCTTCATCGGCATCCGCACCGGCGGTGTCTGGGTCGCCCAGGCCCTGCTGGCGGAACTGGGCAGCGAAGAGCCCCTGGGCACCCTGGACGTTTCCTTCTACCGCGACGACTTCACCCAGAACGGCCTGCACCCGCAGGTGCGCCCCTCCGAGCTGCCGTTCGAGATCGAAGGCCAGCACCTGATCCTCATCGACGACGTATTGATGAGCGGACGCACCGTGCGCGCGGCCATGAACGAGCTGTTCGACTACGGCCGCCCGGCCAGCGTGACCCTGGTCAGCCTGCTGGACCTCAACGCCCGCGAGCTGCCGATCCGCCCCGACGTGGTCGGCGCCACCCTGTCGCTCGCCGCCGATGAACGGGTAAAATTGCTCGGCCCCGCGCCGCTCGCCCTCGAGCGCCAGGTCCTCACCCCCGCTTCCTGAAACTCCCGACCCCCAGGGCCTGCCCCATGCCGACAGACGCCAAGCGCCCGCTGCAGCTCAACGATCAGGGCCAGCTGCGCCACTTCCTCTCGCTCGACGGCCTGCCCCGCGAGCTGCTGACGGAAATCCTCGACACCGCCGACTCCTTCCTCGAGGTCGGCGCCCGCGCCGTGAAGAAGGTCCCGCTGCTGCGCGGCAAGACCGTGTGCAACGTGTTCTTCGAGAACTCCACGCGCACCCGCACCACCTTCGAGCTGGCGGCCCAGCGGCTGTCCGCGGACGTGATCACCCTCAACGTCTCCACCTCCTCCACCAGCAAGGGCGAGACGCTGTTCGACACCCTGCGCAACCTGGAGGCGATGGCCGCCGACATGTTCGTGGTGCGCCACGCCGACTCCGGCGCCGCCCACTTCATCGCCGAGCACGTGTGCCCGGACGTGGCCATCATCAACGGCGGTGACGGGCGCCACGCGCACCCGACCCAGGGCATGCTCGACATGCTCACCATCCGCCGCCACAAGGGTGGCTTCGAGAACCTCTCGGTGGCCATCGTCGGCGACATCCTGCACTCCCGCGTGGCGCGCTCGAACATGCTCGCGCTGAAGGCGCTGGGCTGCCCGGACATCCGCGTGATCGCGCCCAAGACCCTGCTGCCCATCGGCATCGAGCAGTACGGCGTCAGCGTCTACACCGACCTGGCCGAAGGCCTCAAGGACGTCGACGTGGTGATCATGCTGCGCCTGCAGCGCGAGCGCATGCAGGGCGGCCTGCTGCCCAGCGAAGGCGAGTTCTACCGCCTCTACGGCCTCAGCACCCAGCGCCTGGCGCTGGCCAAGCCCGATGCCATCGTCATGCACCCCGGCCCGATCAACCGTGGCGTGGAGATCGAATCGGCGGTGGCCGACGGCGCCCACTCGGTGATCCTCAACCAGGTCACCTACGGCATCGCCATCCGCATGGCCGTGCTGTCCATGGCCATGAGCGGCCAGAACACCCAACGCCAGATCAACCAGGAAGCCGAGGTGCAGAACTGATGCGTACCCACATCATCGGCGCCCGCCTCATCGATCCCGCCAGCGGCACCGACCAGGTCACCGACCTGTACCTGGAAGCCGGCAAGGTGGCCGGCATCGGCCAGGCGCCCGCCGGCTACGAAGCCGAACACAGCATCGACGCCAAGGGCCTGGTGGCCGCGCCCGGCCTGGTGGACCTCAACGCCGCCCTGCGCGAGCCGGGCTACAGCCGCAAGGGCAGCATCGACAGCGAAACCCGTGCCGCCGCCGCCGGTGGCGTCACCAGCCTGTGCTGCCCGCCGCTGACCCGCCCGGTGCTGGACACCCCGGCCGTGGCCGAGCTGATCCTCGACCGCGCCCGCGAAGCCGGCCACACCAAGGTCTTCCCCGTCGGCGCCCTGAGCAAGGGCCTGGCCGGCGAGCAACTGGCCGAGCTGGTCGCCCTGCGCGACACCGGCTGCGTCGCCTTCTCCAACGGCCTGGCCAGTTTCGACAGCAACCGCACCCTGCGCCGCGCCATGGAATACGCGGCCACCTTCAACCTGACGCTGATCTTCCACGCCCAAGACGCTTCGCTCGCGGACGGCGGCATGGCCCACGAGGGTGCCACCGCCGGCTTCCTTGGCCTGGCCGGCATTCCCGAGAGCGCGGAAACCGTGGCCCTGGCCCGTGACCTGCTGCTGGTGGAGCAGAGCGGCGTGCGCGCGCACTTCAGCCAGCTCACCAGCGCCCGGGGCGCACAGATGATCGCCGAGGCCCAGGCCCGCGGCCTGCCGGTGACCGCCGACGTGGCGCTGTACCAGTTGCTGCTCACCGACGAGGCGCTGATCGGCTTCTCCAGCCTCTACCACGTGCAACCGCCGCTGCGCACCCGCGCTGACCGCGACGGCCTGCGTGAAGCGGTGAAAAGTGGCGTGATCGGCGCCATCGCCAGCCACCACCAGCCCCACGAAGCGGACGCCAAGCTGGCCCCCTTCGCCGCCACCGAGCCGGGCATCAGCAGCGTCGAGCTGTTGCTGCCGCTGGCCCTGAGCCTGGTGGAAGACGGCCTGCTCGACCTGCCGACCCTGCTCGCCCGCCTCACCGCCGGCCCGGCCCGCGCCCTGCGCCTGCCGGTGGGTCGCCTCGCCGTGGGCGCCCCGGCCGACCTGGTGCTGTTCGACCCGCAAGCCCGCACCCGCGCCGGTGAGCAATGGCTGTCCAAGGGGCGCAACAGCCCCTTCCTCGGCCAGGACCTGCCCGGCAAGGTGCACTACACCCTGATGGACGGGCACATCACCTATCGGGCCTGAGCCGCCCGGTCACGAAAAAGCCCGCCAGATGGCGGGCTTTTTCATGCCTGGCCGAAGACTCAGCGGCGGGCGTTGAGCACCGAGACCTGGGTGTTCAGGGTCCAGAAGTCGTAGAGCACGCCGAGCAGGAAGAACCCGCCGGTGAACAGGTAGAGGATGCCGGTGATCCACTTGCCCTGGTACATGCGGTGCACGCCGAAGACGCCGAGGAAGGTGAGCAGGATCCAGGCGACGGTGTAGTCGTGGGAGCCGGCGTTGAAGCGCAGCGAGGCTTCGCGGTCCATGGACGGGATGAGGAACAGGTCGATGATCCAGCCGATGAAGAACAGGCCGAAGGTGAAGAACCAGATAGTGCCGCTCACCGGCTTGCCGTAGTAGAAGCGGTGGGCGCCGAGGAAACCGAATATCCACAGCAGGTAGCCGATCAGCATGTTGTGGGTGTCAGGGCGTTGCATGCGTACTCCTTCAGATCGCGACCATCCGTCGACGACGGACTTGCGCAGGCTTCAGGGCCAGCAAATACTGTACGCACATACAGCTATCCACAGCCCTTTCCATGGAACTCATCGACAAACTAACCGTGCTGGCCGACGCCGCCAAGTATGACGTTTCCTGCGCCAGCAGCGCCGCCCCCAAGCGCAGCTCGGCGGGCAAGGCCGGAGTCGGCGCCACCAACGGCATGGGCATCTGCCACAGCTTCACGCCCGATGGCCGTTGCGTGGCACTGCTGAAGATCCTGCTGACCAACTTCTGCCTCTACGACTGCCAATACTGCGTCAACCGCCGCTCCAGCGACGTGCCCCGGGCCCGTTTCACCCCCGAGGAGGTGGTGACCCTGACCCTGGATTTCTACCGGCGCAACTGCATCAGCGGGCTGTTCCTCAGCTCCGGGATCATCCGCTCCTCCGACTACACCATGGAGCAGTTGATCCGCGTGGCCCGCCTGCTGCGTGAAGAGCACCAGTTCCGCGGCTACATCCACCTGAAGACCATCCCCGACGCAGCGCCGGAGCTGATCGCCGAGGCCGGGCGCTACGCCGACCGCCTCAGCGTCAACATCGAGCTGCCCACCGAGGACGGCCTCACCCGCCTGGCCCCGGAGAAGCGCGGCGCGCCGATCCGCCGCGCCATGGGGCGCATCCGCCTGGGCGTGGAAGAGGCCAGCACGGAGAAACGCGCGCCGGCCTTCGCCCCCGCCGGGCAGAGCACGCAGATGATCGTCGGCGCCGACGACACCGACGACCGCACCATCCTCGACACCGCGCAGACGCTGTACGGCGCCTATCGCCTCAAGCGCGTCTACTACTCCGCCTTCAGCCCCATCCCGCAGAGCCCGAAGACCGTGCCCTTCGAAGCGCCGCCGCTGCTGCGCGAACACCGCCTGTACCAGGCCGACTTCCTCCTGCGCGGCTACGGCTTCGCGGTGAGCGAGCTGATCGCCACCCCCGGCAACCTGCCCCTGGACATCGACCCCAAGCTGGCCTGGGCCCTGGCCAACCGCGCGCAATTCCCCCTCGACCTGAACCGCGCCGAGCCGGCGATGATCGCCCGCGTGCCCGGCATCGGCGTGCTCAGTGCCAACCGCCTGGTGGAGCTGCGCCGCCAGCGACGCATCCGCTACGCCGACGTGGCGCGCCTGCGCTGCGCCATGGAAAAGGCCAAGCCCTTCATCGTCACCCAGGACTACCGCCCCCGTGACGCCACCCTGGAATCCACCGTGCTGCGCCAGCGCCTGGGGGATGCCCCGGTCCAGCAGATGGCCCTCTGGTGATGCGCGCCATCCGCTTCGACGGCAGCTTCGCCGGCTGGCGTGACCAGGCCCGGCAGCTGCTGCTGGCGGGCATCGAGCCCCAGGCCGTGGACTGGACGCCCGGGCTGTTCGACGGCGACGACGCAGCGCCCTCCCCCGCCGGCGCCGCCAGCGTGTCCATTCCCCGGGAGCTGCCGGCGCTGTTGGCCGACGCCGCACGCTTCCGCGCCCACGACCGCTGGGCCTTGCTCTACCAGGTACTGTGGCGCGTGGCCCAGGGGGACCGCAGCGCCATGCTCGCCGGCGACCGCGACGGTTCCGAACTGCAGCGGCGGATCAAGGCGGTGCGCCGCGAAGCCCACCACATGCATGCTTTCCTGCGCTTCCGCCCTGGCGACAAGGCGCAGGGCGCCCCGGACTACCTGGCCTGGCACGAACCCGCCCACGACGTGCTGGACCTGGGCGCCGAGCACTTCGTGCCGCGCATGGGTCGCCACAGCTGGCTGATCGGCACGCCGGAAGGGCTCGCCCACTTCGACGGCGAGCACCTGGCCTACCAGTCGCCCTGCCCACATGGTCTGCGCGAGGCCATCGAAGGTCACGACGACCCGAGCGAGTCCCTGTGGACGGCCTATTACCGCAGCACCTTCAACCCGTCCCGCCTGAACCCCGAGGTGATGCGCAGCCATATGCCGGCACGTTTCTGGAAGCACCTGGCGGAAGGCGCGCTGATTCCCGAACTGGTGGCCGACGCCCGCACCGGCCGGCAGCGCCTGGCCCAGGCGCCGGAAGTGGGCGCCCGCCAGGGCAAGGAAGTGCTGATCGCCAGCGACGCCGCGCAGCCAGACAGGGCGCCCGACACCCGCCTGGACCAGTGCCGGCGCTGCGATATCTGGCGCAACGCGACCTGCGCCGTGCCGGGCGAAGGTCCGGCGCAGGCGCGGATCATGCTGGTGGGCGAGCAGCCGGGTGACCAGGAGGACCTGGCCGGGCGCCCCTTCCTCGGCCCCGCCGGGCAGGTGCTGCGGCGGGCCCTGGCCGACGCCGGGCTGTCACGCCAGGCGGTCTACCTGACCAACGCGGTGAAACACTTCAAGTGGGAGCCCCGGGGCGGCGCACTGGGCCGCGCGGCGACGCGCTGGCACGCCACACCCAAGCCGGCGGAGATCCGCGCCTGTCACCCCTGGCTGGCCCGTGAACTGGAGGAGCGCCAGCCGCAATGGGTGGTGGCCCTGGGGCGTACCGCGCTGGCTTCGCTGCTGGGCCTGCATGACCCACAGCGCATCCGCCTGGCCGACTACCTCGGCAAGCCGCTGCGTCATGAAGGCAGGTGGATTTCAGTGGCACCGCACCCGGCGGCGGTGCTGCGCAACCAAGACGGCGGCGAGCAGCTCTACCGGGAGCTGGTGGACGCCCTGCGGCAAGCGCAGCAGGGCGAAGGGGCGGTCAGCGGAAGCGACGGCCCGGGTCTTCCTCGGACACTTCCAGCGACAGGCCACCGCTCATGCTCGTGAGGTGGTCGCCATCGGTTTCGGAACCGAGCTTGATCATCAGGCGCAGGTCGTTCGCCGAGTCGGCGTAGAGCAGCGCGTCTTCGTAGGTGATCTCGCCCTGGGAATAGAGGGTGTACAGCGCCTGGTCGAAGGTCTGCATGCCCTGCTCGGTGGAGCGCTTCATCAGCGGCTTGAGCTCGTGGACCTCGCCCTTGCGGATCAGGTCGGCGGCCAGCGGGGTGTTGATCAGCACCTCGATCACCGCGCGGCGCCCCTTGCCGTCCGGGGTCGGTACCAGTTGCTGGGCGACGATGGCCTTAAGGTTGAGGGACAGGTCCATCCACACCTGCTGCTGACGGTCGGCGGGGAAGAAGTTGATGATCCGGTCCAGCGCCTGGTTGGCGTTGTTGGCGTGCAGGGTGGCCAGGCACAGGTGGCCGGTTTCGGCGAAGGCCACGGCATGGTCCATGGTTTCGCGGGTCCGCACCTCACCGATGAGGATCACGTCCGGCGCCTGGCGCAGGGTGTTCTTCAGCGCCACCTCGAAGGACTCGGTGTCGATGCCCACTTCGCGCTGGGTGACGATGCAGTTCTGGTGCTGGTGGATGTACTCGATCGGGTCCTCGATGGAGATGATGTGGCCGCTGCTGTTCTTGTTGCGGTAGCCGATCATCGCCGCCAGGGAAGTGGACTTGCCGGTGCCGGTGGCGCCGACGAAGAGCACCAGGCCGCGCTTGGTCAGTGCCAGCTTCTTGAGGACTTCCGGCAGCTTGAGGTCATCCAGGGTGGGGATGTTGGTCTCGATGCGGCGCAGCACCATGCCCACCAGGTTGCGCTGGTAGAAGGCACTGACGCGGAAGCGGCCGATGCCCCGGGCGCTGATGGCGAAGTTGCACTCGTGGTTCTCGGCGAAGTCGCGGCGCTGCTGCTCGTTCATCACCGCGAGGACGGTCTCGCGGGTCTGCTCCGGGGACATGGCGTTCTTGGTCACGGGCATGATCTTGCCGTTGACCTTCATCGACGGGGGGACGCCGGCGGTGATGAACAGGTCGGAGCCGCCCTTCTCGACCATCAGGCGCAACAGTTTCTCGAATTCCATGGTCTTTCTCGCAGTGAACGTGCCGGTCGCCTGGGGCGACGCCGAAAGCCCCGATGACCGGGGTTGCCGTCGCGGCATGGCGCCGCGCTACGGCGAAACGGGCACCCCGACCGGGGCACCCGCCGCTGGTTAGAAGTTTTCCGGGCTCTTGGCCTTTTCCCGCGCGCTTTCGCGGCTCACCAGGCCCTTGGCCACCAGCCCCTTGAGGCAGCTGTCCAGGGTCTGCATGCCGAGGCCGCCGCCGGTCTGGATGGCGGAATACATCTGCGCCACCTTGTCCTCGCGGATCAGGTTACGGATGGCCGGGGTGCCGATCATGATCTCGTGGGCCGCCACGCGGCCGCCGCCGATCTTCTTCAGCAGGGTCTGGGAAATGACCGACTGCAGGGATTCGGAGAGCATCGAACGGACCATGGACTTTTCCTCGGCCGGGAACACGTCGACCACGCGGTCGATGGTCTTGGCGGCGGAGGTGGTGTGCAGGGTGCCGAACACCAGGTGACCGGTTTCCGCGGCGGTCAGTGCCAGGCGGATGGTCTCCAGGTCGCGCATCTCACCCACCAGGATGATGTCCGGGTCTTCCCGCAGTGCCGAGCGCAGGGCTTCGTTGAAGCCGAGGGTGTCGCGGTGCACCTCGCGCTGGTTGATCAGGCACTTCTTCGATTCGTGAACGAATTCGATGGGGTCTTCGACCGTGAGGATGTGGTGGTACTTGGTGCCGTTGAGGTAGTCGAGCATCGCCGCCAGGGTGGTGGACTTGCCCGAGCCGGTGGGGCCGGTCACCAGCACCAGGCCGCGCGGCACGTCGGAGATCTTCTTGAAGATATCGCCCATGCCCAGGTCTTCCATGCTCAGTACCTTCGAGGGAATGGTACGGAACACGGCGCCGGCGCCACGGTTCTGGTTGAAGGCGTTGACCCGGAAACGCGCTACGCCAGGCACTTCGAAGGAGAAGTCGGTCTCGAGGAACTCCTCGTAGTCCTTGCGCTGCTTGTCGTTCATGATGTCGTAGATCAGCGCGTGCACCTGCTTGTGGTCCATGGCCGGCAGGTTGATGCGGCGCACGTCACCGTCGACGCGGATCATCGGCGGCAGGCCAGCAGAGAGATGCAGGTCCGACGCGCCCTGCTTCGCGCTGAAGGCAAGCAGCTCAGTAATATCCATGGGACTCCCCAATTCCAAGCGGTTAGAATGCCGCAGACCCACTCAGGCCGGGCTGTAGAGCGCAGGTAATGTCCACGATAGCAGAGAATATTGCAAAGGTTCGCGCGCGTATCCGTGAGGCGGCGCAAGCCTCGGAGCGTGATTTTTCCGCCATCGGCCTGCTGGCCGTGAGCAAGACCAAACCGGCGGCCGCGATCCGCGAGGCCCATGCCTGTGGCGTGGTCGACTTCGGCGAGAACTACCTGCAGGAGGCCCTGGCCAAGCAGCAGGAACTGGCCGACCTGCCGCTGACCTGGCATTTCATCGGCCCCATCCAGTCGAACAAGACCAAGCCCATCGCCGAGCACTTCCACTGGGTGCACTCGGTGGACCGCCTGAAGATCGCCGAACGCCTCTCCGCACAACGCCCGGCCGGCCTGGCGCCACTGAACGTCTGCCTGCAGGTGAACGTCAGCGGCGAGGCGAGCAAGTCCGGCTGCGCCCCCGAGGACCTTTCGGCCCTGGCCGCCGCCGTGGCGGCCCTGCCCAACCTGCACCTGCGCGGGCTGATGGCCATTCCCGAACCCACCGAGGACCGCGCCGAGCAGCACGCGGCCTTCGCCCGCCTCCAGCAACTGTCCCATTCACTGAACCTGCCGCTGGACACCCTGTCCATGGGCATGAGCCACGATCTCGAAGCGGCCATCGCCGAGGGCGCTACCTGGGTCCGCATCGGTACGGCCCTGTTCGGCGCCCGCGACTACGGCCAGCCCGCACAGCAATAAGAAGGAAGCATCCATGAGCACTACCCGCATCGCGTTCATCGGCGCCGGCAACATGGCCGCCAGCCTGATCGGCGGCCTGCGCGCCCAGGGCGTACCGGCCAGCCACATCCGCGCCAGCGACCCCGGCGCCGAGCAGCGCGCCAAGGTGGCCGCCGAGCACGGCATCGAAGTGGTGGAAAGCAACGCCGAGGCGGTACGTGACGCCGACGTGGTGGTGCTGGCCACCAAGCCCCAGGTGATGAAGGCCGTGTGCGAGGCACTGGCACCGAGCCTGTCCGCCGGCCAGCTGATCGTCTCCATTGCCGCCGGCATCCCCAGCGCCAGCCTCGCGCGCTGGCTGGGCGTCGACTCCATCGTGCGCTGCATGCCCAACACCCCGGCACTGTTGGGCGAAGGCGCCAGCGGTCTGTACGCCACCGCAGCGGTCAGCGCCGAGCAGCGCCAGCAGGCCGAGCAATTGCTCAGCGCTGTGGGCATCGCCCTGTGGTTGGACGAGGAAAAGCAGATCGACGCCGTGACCGCCGTTTCCGGCAGTGGCCCGGCCTACTTCTTCCTGCTCATGGAGGCCATGACCGCCGCCGGCGAGAAGCTCGGCCTGGCACCGGACGTCGCCGCCCGCCTGACCCTGCAGACCGCCCTCGGTGCGGCGCGCATGGCGGTGGCCAGCGATGTCGGCCCGGACGAGCTGCGCCGCCGCGTGACCTCGCCCAACGGCACCACCGAAGCGGCCATCAAGTCCTTCCAGGGCAACGCCTTCGAGTCCCTGGTGGAGCAGGCGCTACAAGCCGCCGACAACCGCTCCGCCGAACTGGCGGAACAGCTGGGCCAGTGACCGCCATGCGCCCGTCGCCGACGCGTTGCCCGCGCTCCCCGCTGGAGCGCGTCGTTGCGGGTGCCACCCTGCTTGCCCTCATCCTCGCCGGCAGCGCCGCCCGGGCGGCCGAATGCCCCGCTCCGGTGACGCTGGAGCACGCGGTGACCAACGCAAAGCAGGAACTGCAGCGCCGCCTCGACGAGCGCACCGGCGAGATGGACGACAGCCTCGCCCCGCCCCTGGTGGCCGCGCTGGACGCCTATAAGGAAAGCCTCGCCGCCGCCATCGACGCACAGCTGGCATGCAGCGACGAAACCGTCGCTGCCGACGCGCTGCAGGCAACGCTGGCCGCGCACCTGGCGCCGAGCAATGGCGCCCGCGAAGCCGGCGATGACAGCCTCCGCCTGGTGGTGCGCCGCGAGGACACGCTCGATCCCATGTTGCTGGTCAACGCCGGCTTCGACATCCCCTGCGGCGACGACAACCTGCTGCTCGGCTACAGCCGCGAGAACGGCCACTGGGTGCGCAGCCTGGATTGGCGCAGCAAGGGCTATACGGAGATTTCCGGGGCCAACGGCGACTTCTTCCGTCACCTGCGCCTGCCCGGTGGCCAACTGGTGATCGCCCACGGCACCCCCTGGTGCACCTCGCGCTGGAGCCGCCTGAGCATCGACATCGTGCAGCCGCGCCAGGGCGACACGCCCCAGCGCGTACTCGACCATGTCGAGCACGGCTATGTGCGTGACGAAGTGGAAACCCGCCTCAAGCCCAGCCCGGACGGTTTCGAGCTGCGCACCGAAGTCGGCATGCTGGATGTGGACATCCTCACCCGCCCCGGCATCCTCCGTTACCGCCTGGATGGCGAGGCGCTGCACCGCGTGCAGCCCGCCGCCAAGAGCGGCCGCGACTTCGTCGACGAGTGGTTGCAGGTCGGCGCCGACACCGCCCGCGAATGGAGCGAGCCGGACAACGCCAGCGAATCCCTGCTCGCCCGCGAGCACCTGCTGGCCCTCGAAGCCCGCCGCGACGTGACCCTGAACTACGGCGCCGTGCGCGGCTGCCAGGCCGAGCCGGAGCGCTTCCAGGTGGAACTGGAGCTGACCAGCGAACAGCCCCTGGAAGGCGGCGCCCAACGCTACCTGGCGATCCGCCAGGAGCCCGGTGGCTTCACCCTGCTCTCGGTAAGCGATGCCGCCGACCCGGCCTGCCAGGGCCCGGACCTGATGGCCAGGCGCTGAGGAAACCACCGTGCATACAGCCCGCAACAGATTTCCGCGACCGCGCGCCCCGAATTCCCTACATTATCTCCACGCAACGCCGTCGCCCGCCGACCGCGCCAAGCGCCCCGTAGCGAGCCCCGACCTCGCGCCCGGGGTCCCAACGCCCACAAGGAACGCCTAATGACCGGACTTTCCACCGCCGCCATCTACGTCATCCAGACCCTTGGCAGCCTCTACCTGCTGATCGTGCTGCTGCGCTTCATCCTGCAGCTGGTGCGCGCCGACTTCTACAACCCGCTCAGCCAGTTCATCGTGCGCGCCACCAAGCCGCTGCTGAACCCGCTGCGCAAGGTCATCCCCGGCTTCGCCGGGCTGGACGTGGCGTCCCTGGTGCTGGCCATCCTCATTCAGCTGCTGCTGATGATCGTCACCCTGGTCCTCATGGGCTACGGCGTCGGTGGCTACCTGCTGCAACTGCTGGTGTGGGCGCTGATCGCCGTGACCTCGCTGTTCATCAAGGTGTTCTTCTTCGCCATGATCATCAGCGTGATCCTCTCCTGGGTCGCCCCCAACAGCTACAACCCCGGCGCCCAGCTGGTGAACCAGATCTGCGAGCCGCTGCTGGCGCCCTTCCGCAAGCTGCTGCCCAACCTCGGCGGCCTGGATATCTCGCCGATCTTCGCCTTCATCGCCCTGCGCCTGATCGACATGCTGGTGATCGGCAACCTGGCGGTGATGACCGGGATGCCGAAGATCCTCAGCCCCTTCATGTAATGAGCTTCTTCCGCTGGGACGGCGAGGACCTGATCCTCGACGTCCACCTGCAGCCCAAGGCGAGCCGCGACGAGTTCGCCGGGCTGCATGGCGAGCGCCTGAAGATCCGCCTCACCGCGCCCCCGGTGGAGGGCAAGGCCAATGCGCACCTGCTGGCCTTCCTCGGCCAGGCCTTCGGCGTCGCCAAAAGCCTGGTGAGCCTGGAGAGCGGCGAGCTGAACCGGCAGAAACGCGTGCGCATCCGCGCCCCGCAGAAGCTCCCGGAGCTCCCCGGACTGACCGCTCGGTCGCCCTGACAGACCTTAAGGCGGGACCGCCGAGCGGGCCGATTGACGGCGCCGTTGGGCCCCGGATAATGCGAGCCATTCCTCCGCTCGCGCCACCACAGGCGGCGGGCCCGCCCGGCCAGGGCAAACGGCAGCCGCCAGGTCGCCGTCGCATCGATGTCGAGTTCCCACATTTCTGTACGCAGGACGCGCTACCGGAAGGAGAGCCAGGATGAGCATGGAACGTCTCAGTCAACAGGTTGACGCCTACGTCGCCTGGAAACGCGAGCTGATGCGCGAGATCACCCGCTATCGCAGCTGGCTGGAACACAACCGCCTCAATTCCGATGCGGTGCAGGACAAGCTCGAGCGCACCCTGCGCCTGCTGCGCACCGACCACATCACCCTGGCCTTCGTCGGCGAGTTCTCACGGGGCAAGACCGAGCTGATCAACAGCCTGTTCTTCTCCGAGTTCGGCCAGCGCATGCTGCCGTCCCACGCCGGCCGCACCACCATGTGCCCCACCGAGCTGTTCTTCGACCCGCGCTCGGAGCGTTCCTACATCCGCCTGCTGCCGATCGAAACGCGCACCGCCTCGGCCAGCGTCGCGCAGTTCAAGCGCATCCCCCGGCACTGGGTGAACATCCCGCTGGATATCAGCGACCCGGACAACATGGTCCAGGCCTTCACCCAGGTGGCCAAGACCAAGCCGATGCCGGTGGAGCAGGCCATCCAGCTCGGCTTCCACCCCGACACCCTGGAATCCGCCGGCCGCCCCGGCATGGTGTTGGTGCCGGCCTGGCGCCACGCCATGGTCAACTTCGACCACCCGCTGCTGCGCCAGGGCCTGCGCATCCTCGACACCCCGGGCCTGAACGCCCTGGGTAGCGAGCCGGAACTGACCCTGTCGATGCTGCCCAGCGCCCAGGCGATCATCTTCCTGCTGGCCGCCGACACCGGCGTCACCGCCAGCGACATGGACATCTGGCAGCAGCACATCCGCCAGCTCGACGAAGACACCCAGACCAGCCTGTTCGCCGTACTGAACAAGGTCGACGTGCTCTGGGACGACCTCGCCGGCGAGACCTTCGTGCAGAACGCCATCCGCCAGATCCAGGAATCCACCGCCCGCCAGCTCGGCATCCGCCGCGAAGACGTGCTGCCGCTGTCGGCCAAGCAGGCCCTGCTGGCCAAGGTGCGCAAGGACCACGAGCTGCTGGAACGCAGCCAGATGGCCAACCTCGAGACCCTGCTCTGCGAGCGCATCGTCGCGCAGAAGGAACGCCTGCTGCAGACCCGCGTGGTCAACCAGGTGTTGGCCCTGCTGCAGAACAGCCAGCACGTGCTCAACCTGCGCCTGGAGAAGGTGCGCGAGCAGCAGGAACTGCTCAGCAACCACCAGCAGGACAACGGCCAGATGCTCTTCGAGCTGACCGCCCGCACCAAGGAAGACCACGCCCGCCACCATCGCCGGCTGCTCGGCCTGAAAACCAACCAGCGCCTGCTCAAGCGCCAGGGCGACATGCTCCGCGCCGCCGCCCGCCCCGAACGCCTGGAAGAACACCTGGCCCGGGTGCGCCGCAACCTCACCAGCAGCTGGACCACGGTGGGCATCAACCAGGCCATCCTGCACTTCTTCCGCTCGGTGGAAGCGGACCTGCACAGCCTCGAACACGAGGCGGACACGGCCAACAAGATGGTCTCGGCCGTCTACCGCCGGCACAACGAGGAAAACCCGCTGCAGGGCGTCGACGCCCCGCAGTTCGATGTCACCCGCTACCAGCGCGAGCTGCGCCAGCTGCGGGGCAAGGCCGACCAGTTCCGCCTGCACCTGAAGACCCTGCTCACCGAGCAGCGCCTGCTGACCCGCCGCTTCTTCGCCACCCTGGTGCAGGAAGTGATCGGCATGCACCAGCGCCTGCGCCAGGATGCCGCACAGTGGGCCAACGAAGCACTGATGCCGCTGATGCAGAACACCCTGGAGCACAAGCAGCTGCTGGAAACCCACATGCTGCGCCTCAAGGCCCTGGCCCAGGACACCCAGCAGGCGCGTCAGCGCGTGCTGCAGCTGTCGCGCTACACCGGCGAGCTGGAAAAGCAGCTGGCCCAGGCCAACGACATGCTCCGCGTGCTGCGTCGCCCGGCGCCCATCCAGCGCCAGGGCAAGGTGGTCAGCCTGCCCGGGCTGGTACGTCAGCAACACGAAGCCTGAGCCTTTCCATTCAAGGGTTTGGCCACCGTTCCGCCTGTTGCCGGGGGGGACGGTGCTCTTTAGACTGGCGCCCTTCCCAGATAAAGAGCAGCGGCCGCGATGCCCACCGTCATCCCCGAAGATTCCGTCGGCCTGATCACGCCTCAGGTGCAGCGCTTCAGCGAGCCGCTGCCGCTGGCCTGCGGCCGCAGCCTGGCCGAGTACGACCTGGTCTATGAGACCTACGGCGAGCTGAACGCCGACCACAGCAACGCCGTGCTGATCTGCCACGCCCTGTCCGGCCACCACCACGCCGCCGGCTTCCACAGCATGGAAGACCGCAAGCCCGGCTGGTGGGACAGCTGCATCGGCCCCGGCAAGGCCATCGACACCCGCCGCTTCTTCGTCGTCAGCCTCAACAACCTCGGTGGCTGCAACGGCTCCACCGGTCCCTCCAGCATCAACCCGGCCACCGGCAAGCCCTTTGGCGCCGACTTCCCGGTGATGACGGTGGAAGACTGGGTGCACAGCCAGGCCCGCCTGGCCGATGTCCTGGGCATCAGCCAATGGGCCGCCGTGGTCGGCGGCAGCCTCGGCGGCATGCAGGCGCTGCAGTGGACCATCAGCTACCCCGAGCGCGTGCGCCACTGCCTGGCCATCGCCTCGGCGCCCAAACTCTCGGCCCAGAACATCGCCTTCAACGAAGTGGCGCGCCAGGCCATCCTCACCGACCCGGAATTCCACGGCGGCCACTTCCAGGACCAGGGCGTGATCCCCAAGCGCGGCCTGATGCTGGCGCGCATGGTCGGCCACATCACCTACCTCTCCGATGACGCCATGGGCGAGAAATTCGGCCGCGGCCTGAAGAGCGAGAAGCTCAACTACGACTTCCACAGCGTCGAGTTCCAGGTGGAGAGCTACCTGCGCTACCAGGGCGAGGAATTCTCCGGCCGCTTCGACGCCAACACCTACCTGCTGATGACCAAGGCGCTGGACTACTACGACCCGGCGGCCGCCCACGACGGCGACCTGGCCAAGACCCTGGCCGGTGCCACGGCGGACTTCTGCGTGATGTCCTTCACCACCGACTGGCGCTTCTCCCCGGCCCGCTCGCGGGAGATCGTCGACGCCCTCACCGCCGCGCGGAAGAACGTCTGCTACCTGGAAATCGACGCGCCCCAGGGCCACGACGCCTTCCTCATGCCGATCCCGCGTTACCTGCAAGCCTTCAGCGGTTATATGAACCGCATCGCCGTCTAAGGGAGCCACCGTGCGCGCCGACCTCGAAATCATCCAGGACTGGATCCCCGCCGGCAGCCGCGTGCTCGACCTCGGCTGCGGCGACGGCGAACTGCTGGCCTGGCTGCGTGACAACAAGCAGGTCACCGGCTACGGCCTGGAGATCGACCCGGACAACATCGCCCAATGCGTCAGCAAGGGCGTCAACGTCATCGAGCAGGACCTGGACAAGGGCCTGGGCAACTTCGCCAGCAACAGCTTCGACGTGGTGGTGATGACCCAGGCGCTGCAGGCCGTGCACTACCCCGACCGCATCCTCGAAGAGATGCTGCGCGTCGGCCGCCAGTGCATCATCACCTTCCCCAACTTCGGCCACTGGCGCTGCCGCTGGTACCTCGCGCGCAACGGCCGCATGCCGGTGTCCGAGTTCCTGCCCTACACCTGGTACAACACGCCGAACATCCACTTCTGCACCTTCAAGGACTTCGAAGCCCTGTGCCGGGAGATGAAGATGAAGGTGCTCGACCGCCTGGCGGTCGACCACGAGCACCGCCACAACCTGGGTAGCCGCGTATGGCCTAATCTTCTAGGAGAGATCGGCATCTATCGCGTCAGCGGCCCCAGCGTGCTGGAAAGCCGTATCGCGATCTGAACCGGAGGACCTTCACCATGCGCCGCCTGACCCTTTTCCTCTTCGCCCTGTGCCTGGCCCTGCCGGCCGTGGCCGAACGCAAGCAGACCTTCGGTGACCTCGACGTGCACTACAGCGCGTTCAACTCCGGCTTCCTGCAGCCGGACGTCGCCGCCGCCGTCGGCCTGGTGCGCAGCAAGACCCAGGGCGTGGTCAACGTCGCCGTGCTCAAGGCCGGCAAGGCCAGCACCGCCCAGGTCAGCGGCCAGGTGAAGGACCTGCTCGGCAAGGTCACCCCGCTGGCCTTCAAGCAGATCAACGAAGGTGGCGCCATCTACTACCTGGCGCAGTTCCCCTTCAGCCAGCGCGAAATGCTCAACTTCACCCTCACGGTGCAGCAGGGCGACAACGCGCCCAATACCTTCAACTTCGACCAGGAATTCTTCCCAGACGAATGATGCCCTTCAAAGAACTGGTGCTGGCCAGCCACAACGCCGGCAAGCTCAAGGAACTCCAGGCCATGCTCGGCGACAGCGTGCGTGTGCGCTCGATCGGCGAGTTCAGCGACGTCGAGCCCGAGGAAACCGGCCTGACCTTCGTCGAGAACGCCATCCTCAAGGCCCGCAACGCCGCCCGCGTGTCCGGCCTGCCGGCCCTGGCGGACGACTCCGGCCTGGCGGTGGACTTCCTCGGCGGCGCCCCCGGCATCTACTCGGCGCGCTATGCCGACGGCCAGGGTGACGCGGCCAACAACGCCAAGCTGCTGGCCGCCCTCAAGGACGTGCCGGAAGCCCAGCGCGGCGCGCAGTTCATCTGCTCCCTGGCGCTGATGCGCCACGCCGACGACCCGCTGCCGGTCCTCTGCGAAGGCGCCTGGCGCGGCCGCATCCTCTTCGAGGCCCGTGGCGAGCACGGCTTCGGCTACGACCCGCTGTTCTGGGTGCCCGAAGGCGACTGCTCCAGCGCCGAGATGCCGCCCGCCGAGAAGAACCGCTTCAGCCATCGCGCCCGCGCTATGGCCCTGCTGAAGCAGCGGTTGGGGATATGAAGAAGGAAGCTGCAAGCCACGAGCTGCAAGCCACAAGCAAAGAAGCTCCGAACTTGCCGCTTGCAGCTTCAAGCTTCCAGCTGCCGCCTCTGGCGGCTTACATCCACATTCCGTGGTGCGTGCGCAAATGCCCGTACTGCGACTTCAACTCCCACGCTGCCGGCCCCGAGCTGCCTGAAGAGGCCTATGTCGATGCCTTGCTGGCGGACCTGGACGCCGACCTGCACCACGTCCATGGCCGCGAGCTGACCTCGATCTTCTTCGGTGGAGGCACCCCCAGCCTGTTCAGCGCCAAGGCCCTCGGCCGCCTGCTGGAAGGCGTCGAGCGGCGCGTGCCCTTCGCCCGTGACATCGAGATCACCCTGGAAGCCAACCCGGGCACCTTCGAGCAGGCCAAGTTCTCCGCCTACCGGCAGCTGGGTATCAACCGCCTGTCCATCGGCGTGCAGAGCTTCCAGGAGGCCAAGCTCAAGGCTCTGGGGCGTATCCACGACGGTGGCGAAGCGATTCGCGCCGCCGACATGGCCCGCCAGGCCGGCTTCGACAATTTCAACCTGGACCTGATGCACGGCCTGCCGGACCAGTCCATCGAGGACGCCCTGGGCGACCTGCGCATCGCCATCGACCAGGGGCCGACGCACCTGTCCTGGTACCAGCTGACCATGGAGCCGAACACGGTGTTCTGGACCCAGCCGCCGGAGCTGCCCGAGGACGACATCCTCTGGGACATCCAGGAAGCCGGGCAGGCACTGCTGGCCGAGCACGGCTACGCCCAGTACGAGGTCTCTGCCTATGCCCGCGAGGGCCGGCGTGCGCGGCACAACCTCAACTACTGGACCTTCGGCGACTTCCTCGGCATCGGTGCCGGCGCCCATGCCAAGCTCAGCGATCCGGCCGGGCACATCGTGCGCACCTGGAAGACCCGCCTGCCCAAGGACTACCTGGACCCGGCCAAGGCCTTCCAGGCCGGCGAGCGGGTGCTGGACACAGACGAGCTGCCCTTCGAATTCCTCATGAACGTGCTGCGCCTCACCGATGGCGTGCAGGCCGAGCTGTTCACCTCGCGCACCGGCATGCCGCTTTCCGGCCTCGCCGAGGCACGCAACGAGGCCCAGGCCCGCGGCCTGCTCGATACCGACCCAGCGCGCCTGGTGGCGACCCGGGAAGGCCAGCTGTTCCTCAACGACCTGCTGCAACACTTCCTGCCCTGAGGGCTAAGGACAACGGATGGACCTGCTTCTGGACCTGGTCGCGACCCTCTCCCGCTGGAGCCGCAGCCACCTCTACGACATCTCCCTGGCGATCATGGCAACCCTGCTGGTTTTGCTCGGCCCCGGCATCAACGCCTGGGTCCAGCAGCGCATCGGCGGCCTCAACTTCCTCTTCCGCACCCTGCTGTTCGTCGCCCTCTGCGCCCTGGGCTACGGCCTGGCGATGATCTTCCTCACCCCCTGGCTGGCCAAGGGCCTGGGCTACTTCAACAACTACACCCTGGCCCCGGTCCTGCTACTAGTCTTCTTCCTGATCGGCGTCCTCGCCGACCGCAACTGAGGCTCAGGGCGCGCTCCGGCGGCCACTGGCCGCCACGTCATCGACAAGGAGCACGCCATGAAGCCGATCAAGCACCTCTACCTGCACTTCCAGGACGGCCAGCGCCTGGCGCTGCGCTTTCCCCAGCAGTCCAGCGACCCGGTGGAGGTCGCGCGCGGCCTGCGCAAGCAGATGGAATCGGCCTTCGTCAGCATCGAGGTGGACGGCGACCTGCTGCTCATCCCCCGCGAAAGCATCAAGTACATGCAGATCAGCCCCGCGCCGCCGGCCCTGCCGGAGCAGACCATCCTCGGCGCGGAAATGATCAACTAGCGACAGGCACGCAGGCCCTCCCCCGTAGCCCGGGCTTCAGCCCGGGACGCTCTCTATCACAACGTTCCCGCGTCCAATAAAAAGCCGCCCCGAAGGGCGGCTGGAGTGGCCAGGCAGGCCGGAATATCAGTTGCCTTCGCGGCGCAGCGCCTGCGGCGTGAAGTCACGCGGGCCCAGCGGGGCGTTGAAGTCGTACATGGGCTCGTTGTTGTCGAGGCCATCGGCGAAGTAGCGGCCGCCCTTGAAGTCGTAGATGGTTTCCAGGGTGCTGCCGAACATCGGTACATCGTAGTAGCTGATCGGGTGGCTTTCCTGCAGGCCGATCAACTGACCGTCCTTGTCGTACAGGTCCACCGCGAGGATCTGCCAGCTGTCTTCGTCGATGTAGAAGCGGCGCTTGGCGTACGGGTGGGAGAAGCCCTTGCGCAGATTCGCCTCGACCACCCAGGTGCGGTGCAGCTCGTAGCGCAGCAGGTCCGGGTTGACGAACTTGGTCTTGAGGATCTGATCGTAGGGGATGCCTTTCTGGTGCACGGCATAGCTGTTGTAGGGGACCAGGGTCTCCTGCTTGCCCACCAGCTTCCACTCGTAGCGTTCCGGCGCACCGTTGTAGGAGTCGACGACGTCGGCGGTGGCCATGCCGTTGGTATCCGGCTGCAGGGTGTCATAGGCCAGCATCGGCAGGCGGCGCACGCGGCGTTCGCCACGGTTGAAGCGCCAGGCCTTGCGGATCGACAGCACCTGGTCGAGGGTCTCCTGCACCACCAGCGCGGAGCCGGCCAGCTTGGCCGGGGCCACGACCGCGTACTTGTAGTAGAAGATGGTGTTTTCCAGGTCCTTCGGCTGCACGCCATCACGGCCGTAGACGAAGTAGATGTTGCGATCCAGCTTCTGCAGGTTGTAGCTGCCGTTGGCCAGTACCGCCGCCTGGTTGGTGACGAAATGGATCTGGTCGCCACGGTAACGCAGGATGTGGTTCCAGATGACTTCCAGGCCGCTGGAGGGGATCGGGAACGGAATGCCCGCCGCTACGCCCTGTACGCCGTTGCCGCCGGCGATCAGCTCGCCGTTGACGGCATTGGCACGGGTCGCCTCATAGATGCGCTGCGGAGCGGCGGCGCTGCGGTGGGTGGGGAAGACGCGCACGGAGTAATCCGGGTAAGTCTCCACCAGCGCCTTGAGGCCTGCCGGCATCTGCGCCGCATACTGGCCGGCGTTCTTGCTGGTGATGATGTACTTGGGCGCTTCGCCAGCGAAGGGATCGGGGTGGTGCATGCCGGGCTGGTAGCTGGCCGACGGAGTCGCCAGGCCGCCGTCCCAGGCCGGAATCGAACCCTCGGCATTGCCCGCACGCTCGCCGCCCAGCGGCGTGAGCTCCCCGCCCAGGCGCGCAGCATCGTCAGCACCGACCTTGGCCTGCGCCTGCAGGGCACAGGAGGCCAGAAGCAGAATTGCAAACTTTCTCAACACAGCCTTCTCCTCGCGGCGCGCTCGGGTCGCGCCGCTATTGTTCTTGTGCCACCACCACTATAGGCGGGGCTCTTTATTTCCGTCGGATCAGGTGAGGGTGCCGTCCTGGCGCCGGGTGGTCCCGGTCTATGGTTGTGCTCGTCCGTGGCATTCGCGGCCAGGGCCGCGAAGGGTGGATCAGTCGACGCGTTGGAACTTCAGGTCCCACACGCCATGGCCGAGACGCTCGCCACGACGTTCGAACTTGGTGATCGGGCGCTCTTCAGGGCGTGGCACGTAACGCCCATCCTCCGCCAGATTGCGGTAGCCGGGGGCAACGTTCATCACCTCCAGCATGTGTTCAGCATAGTGCTCCCAATCGGTGGCCATGTGCAGCACGCCACCGATACGCAGCTTGCTGCGCACCAGCTCGGCGAATGCCGGCTGGACGATACGGCGCTTGTGGTGACGCGACTTGTGCCAGGGGTCCGGGAAGAACAGCAGCACGCGTTCGAGGCTGGCGTCGGCCACGCAGTCGCGCAGCACTTCCAGGGCGTCGCAGCTGTAGACGCGGATGTTGCTCAGGTTCTGGGTCATGGCACCGTTGAGCAGCGCGCCGACGCCGGGGCGATGCACCTCGACGCCGATGAAATCCTGCTCCGGCGCGGCTGCGGCCATCTCCAGGGTGGCGTGGCCCATGCCGAAGCCGATCTCGAAGGTGCGCGGCGCACTGCGGCCGAACAGGGCATCGAAATCACGGGGGCCGTCGGCCAGCTCGAGGCCGAATTTCGGCCAGCCCTGGTCGAGCCCGCGTTGCTGGCCTTCGGTCATGCGCCCGGCGCGCATCACGAAACTCTTGATGGTGCGGTGACGCACTTCGCCGGCTTCTGCCGGCGAGTCCTGCTGTTCAGTCATGGTTTATCTCAGCGGATCAGACCATCCAGCGGCGACGAGGCGCTGGCGTAGAGCTTGCGCGGCATGCGCCCTGCCAGGTAGGCGAGGCGGCCGGCGACGATAGCGTGCTTCATCGCCTCGCCCATCATCACCGGGTCCTGGGCATGGGCGATGGCGGTGTTCATCAACACGGCCTCGCAACCCAGTTCCATGGCGATGGTGGCATCGGAGGCGGTGCCCACACCGGCATCCACCAGCACGGGAACCTTGGCTTCCTCGAGGATGATGCGCAGGTTGTAGGGGTTGCAGATGCCCAGGCCCGAACCGATCAGGCCGGCCAGGGGCATCACCGCGATGCAGCCGATTTCGGCCAGCTGGCGGGCGATGATGGGGTCATCGCTGGTGTAGACCATCACGTCGAAGCCTTCCTTGACCAGCACTTCGGCGGCCTTGAGGGTTTCGATCACGTTGGGGAAGAGGGTCTTTTGGTCAGCCAGTACTTCCAGCTTCACCAGGTTGTGGCCATCGAGCAGCTCACGGGCCAGGCGGCAGGTGCGCACGGCTTCCACGGCGTCATAGCAGCCGGCGGTGTTCGGCAGGATGGTGTAGCGGCTCGGCGGGATCACGTCGAGCAGGTTGGGCTCGCCGGGGTTCTGGCCGATGTTGGTGCGGCGCACCGCCACGGTGACGATCTCGGCGCCCGAGGCTTCGATGGCGCGGCGGGTCTCGTCGAGGTCCTTGTACTTGCCGGTGCCGACCAGCAGGCGCGACTCATAGGTACGACCCGCCAGGGTGAAAGGCTTGTCGATCGGCGTTTGGCTCATGAGGACTCCTAGCGGGCGGCCTAGCCGCCACCGATGGCGTGTACCACTTCGACCTGGTCGCCTTCGCTGAGCGCGGTGGCGGCATGCTGGCTGCGCGGCACGATATCGAGGTTGAGTTCGACCGCGACGCGGCGGCCAGTCAGGTCCAGGCGCACGATCAGGTCCGCGACGGTCTGGCCGTCGGGCAGCTCGAAGGGTTCGCCGTTCAACTGAATGTGCATGACGATGCGGTCACAACTTGAGGGGTCGGCATTCTAGCCCGATCCATGCCGATGACCAAGGCTGAATGGCGCCATTCGTCCTCATTTTTGACGCCAGGGTCAGACTTGGGACGATCAGCGTGCCGACAGTTGCCAAGCTGCCAGACCCAGGCACAGCCAGCCGCCGAGGAAGGCCACGCCGCCGAAGGGCGTGATGATGCCGAGCTTGCTGACACCGGTGAGGGTGAGCACGTAGAGGCTGCCGGAGAACAGCAGGATACCGAGGGCGAACAGCCCGCCGGCGGCGTTGACCAGGCGCCCCGGCAGGTGCAGGGACAGCAGCCCGACGCCCAACAGCGCAAGGGCGTGGATCAGCTGGTAATGGGTACCGGTCTGGAATACCGCCAGGTGCTCGGGGCTGAGGCGGGCCTTTAGGCCATGGGCGGCGAAAGCGCCGAGGGCGACGCCAGTGAACCCGGCGAAGGCGGAAAACAGCAGGTACAAGCGGGCCATCGAAGACTCCAGACAAGTAGGAAGCGGCCGCTATAATGGCGCGCAAACCAGTCCCCGGCCAGCCCACGCATGTTCCGATCCCTCAGCCGTCGCCTATTCAAACTGCTGCTCTGGTTCGCCGCCGGCTCGGTGCTGCTGGTGCTGGTTTTCCGCTGGGTGCCGCCACCGGGCACCATGCTGATGGTGGAGCGCAAGATCGAGTCCTGGGTCGACGGCGAGCCCATCGACCTGCAGCGCACCTGGCGCCCCTGGAAGGAACTGCCGGACGACCTGAAGATCGCGGTGATCGCCGCCGAGGACCAGAAGTTCGCCGAGCACTGGGGCTTCGACGTCCCGGCCATCCGCGCCGCCCTCGCCCATAACGAGCGCGGTGGCTCGCTGCGCGGTGCCAGCACCCTGAGCCAGCAGGTGGCCAAGAACGTGTTCCTCTGGTCCGGCCGCAGCTGGCTGCGCAAGGGCCTGGAAGCCTGGTTCACCGGGCTGATCGAACTGCTCTGGTCGAAGCAGCGGATTCTCGAGGTCTATCTCAACAGTGCGGAATGGGGCAACGGCGTGTTCGGCGCCGAAGCCGCGGCCAAGCACCACTTCGGCATCGCTGCACCCTACCTGTCACGCCAGCAGTCGAGCCTGCTGGCCGCCGTGCTGCCCAACCCCCGCGAATGGAATGCCGGGCGCCCGGGGGGCTATGTCGCCCGCCGTGCCGGCTGGATCCGCCGGCAGATGGCCCAGCTGGGCGGCACTCACTACCTAGAGCAGCTCAAGCCGGCCACGCCGATCTGAGTCAGTGTTTCATCGTGCTGCGGGGCACCACGCGGACCAGATGCAGCTGTTCGTCCAGCACATGGGCGGTCAGCCCCTCGGTCGGATAGACCCACGCTTCCCCCTCCCCCAACTGCAGGCGCAGGCGCGGCTGGCCGATGCTGGCGGCGAGACGCTCCGCCGCCGGAGGCTGTTGCGGGCGTAGCTCCAGGGCGGCGATGCGATGGTCGGCCAGCTGCTCCAGCAGCTTCGGGCTCAGGGGCTGCTCGCCCTGGTTGCCGCCATCACCCAGCGCCTTGAGCAGGCTTTCCCGCTCGCCCTCATCCAACGCCAGCTCGGCTTCCAGGTTGCAGGCATCGGCACCCACCCCCGTGCTGCGGAACAGCAGGCGCGGCCCGGCACTGGCCGACTGCAGCCACAGCTCACCCGGAGCCTGGCCGTTCAGGGCGCCCAGGGTCAGGTTGCCCTCGGCCATGGGCTCCAGCAGCGGTTGCTGCCAGGCCGCGACCCAGCCCAGGGGCTCCGCCGGGCCGGTGCTGCGCTGCAACCACAGCGCCAGGGAGAAGAACAGCAGCGCCACGGCGGTGAACAGCAGCCAGTGTTTCGGGCGGAAGGCGGGCATCGGCATGGTTTGCTCCGGGCAGAAAAAAGCCGCCCGGGGGGGCGGCTTCGGATGGGTCGCTGGCTTACGCCTGGATGAAGCCCTTGAGCTTGTTCATCGCATTCTTCTCCAACTGGCGGATACGCTCGGCGGAGACGTTGTACTTGGCGGCCAGGTCATGCAGCGTCGCCTTGTCCTCGGCCAGCCAACGCTGCTGGAGGATGTCACGGCTGCGCTCGTCCAGGCCTTCCAGCGCTTCGTGCAGGCTGGCGGTGGAGCTGTCGCTCCAGTCCGCTTCCTCCAGCTGGCGAGCCGGGTCGTAGCGATGGTCTTCCAGGTAATGGGCCGGCGACTGGTAGGCCGCGTCATCGTCGGCATCCGCCGCCGGGTCGAACGCCATGTCATGGCCGGTCAGCCTGCTTTCCATCTCCCGCACTTCACGCGGTTCCACACCCAGGCTCTCGGCCACGGCATGGACTTCGTCATTGTTCAGCCAGGCCAGACGCTTCTTCTGGCTGCGCAGGTTGAAGAACAGCTTGCGCTGCGCCTTGGTGGTGGCGACCTTGACGATGCGCCAGTTGCGCAGGATGAACTCGTGGATCTCGGCCTTGATCCAGTGCACCGCGAAGGACACCAGACGAACGCCCATTTCCGGATTGAAGCGTTTCACGGCCTTCATCAGGCCGACGTTGCCTTCCTGGATAAGGTCGGCCTGTGCCAGACCATAGCCGGAATAGCTCTTGGCGATATGTACAACGAAGCGCAGGTGCGCCAACACCATTTGCCGCGCCGCTTCCAGATCCTGTTGGTAGAAGAGGCGTTCGGCCAATTCGCGCTCCTGCTCTGGGGTCAGCAGCGGAATGCCGTTGACCGCATGCACGTAGGCATCCAGGTTCGCACCGGGAGCCAGGGCATAGACAGGTTGCAGGGAAGTGGTCATGCGAATCCTCCGATTCACTAAGCTCGCGCAGTTTAGCACTGGCTTTTATGACTGCAAGGGGGCGTAAAAGTTTCGTTACACCCCATTTGGGAGCGCCCGCTCCCAGGGTGTTTCAGCGCGGTGCCAACTCGCTCAAATGACGCGCCACGGCCAGCCAGGCGCCAATGTATCCCAGCAGCACGGCCCCCAGAAGCAGGGATAGACCATCGGCTAATGGCACGCCGCCCAAGGCGAAGTCACTGCCGTACAGGCCGGCCAGGCGGACCACCGCATCGTTCAGCCAGTTCAGGCCGAAGGCCAGCACCAGCCAGGACAGCAGCCCGGCGCCTATGCCATAGAGCGCGCCCATATAAAGGAAGGGACGCCGCACATAGGCATCGGTTCCACCGACCAGCTTGATGACTTCGATCTCGGTGCGGCGGTTCTCGATGTGCAGGCGGATGGTGTTGCCGATCACCAGCAGCAGCGCCGACACCAGCAGCAGGGTCAGGCCGAAGACGAAACGCTCGCCCAGCTTGAGGATCGCCGACAGGCGCTCCACCCAGACCAGGTCGAGCTGGGCCTGCTGCACCTTGGGCAGCTCGGCCAGGCGCAGGCGCAGGGCTTCGAGGGTGGTCTTGTCGACTTCCTTGGGCGTCACCAGGATCACCCCGGGCAGCGGGTTCTCCGGCAACTCCTTGAGCGCCTGGCCCAGGCCGGACTGCTGCTGGAACTCGTCCAGCGCCTGTTCACGGCTGATCCACTCGACCTCGGCGACATCCGCCATGCCGGTGATTTCCTCGCGCAGCCTCTGGCCGTCGGCTTCGCCGGCGTCCATCTGCAGGAACAGTGAGATCTGCGCGGCGCGCTGCCAGGAGCCACCCAGGCGCTCGACATTGTTGAGCAACAGCGACAGGCCCATGGGCAGGCTCAGAGCGATGGCCATCACCAGGCTGGTAAAGAAACTGCCGATGGGCTGGCGGCCCAGGCGGCGCAGGCTGTCCACCAGGCTGGCACGGTGCGCTTCCAGCCAGGCGTGCAGCAGGGCACTGAAGTCCGGGCCTTCTTCGCCGTCTTTCTGCGGTTCGGTCGGCTTGGCGGTGGCGCCCACGCGCTCGGCGGGTTTGGGCGGCGGCATGCGGGTAGCGCTCATCAGCCGGCCTCCCCGTCGCCGATCAGGCGGCCACGTTGCAGGGTGAGCATGCGGTGGCGCATGCGCGCGATCAGCGCCAGGTCGTGGCTGGCGATCAGAACCGTGGTGCCCAAGCGGTTGATGTCCTCGAAGACGCCCATGATCTCGGCCGCCAGGCGCGGGTCGAGGTTGCCGGTGGGTTCGTCCGCCAGCAACAGGGCCGGGCGGTGCACCACCGCGCGGGCGATACCGACGCGTTGCTGCTGGCCAGTGGAAAGGTCGGCCGGGTACAGCTCGGCCTTGTCGGCCAGGGACACCCGCTCCAGCGCCACGCCGACGCGCTTGGCGATCTCGGGCTTGGCCAGGCCGAGAATCTGCAGTGGCAAGGCGACGTTGTCGAACACGGTGCGGTCGAACAGCAGCTGGTGGTTCTGGAACACCACGCCGATCTGCCGGCGCAGGAAGGGGATCTGCGAGGTGGTGATCTGCGACAGGTCCTGGCCGGCCAGCAGCAGCTTGCCGGTGGTCGGGCGCTCCATGGCCAGCAGCAGGCGCAGCAGGGTGCTCTTGCCGGCGCCGGAGTGGCCGGTGACGAAGAGGAACTCGCCGCGACGCACGCGGAAGCTCAGTTCATGCAGGCCGACGTGGCCATTGGGATAGCGCTTGCCCACCTGCTCGAAACGGATCATGCGCGCTCCCGCTCCGCGAACAGCGCACGCACGAAGGACTCGGCTTCGAAGTCGCGCAGGTCGTCGATGCCCTCGCCAACGCCGATATAGCGGATCGGCAAGGCGAACTGCTTGGCCAGGGCGAAGATCACTCCGCCCTTGGCGGTGCCGTCGAGCTTGGTCAGCGCCAGGCCGGAGAGGTTGACCGCCTGGTGGAACTGCTTGGCCTGGTTGATGGCGTTCTGGCCGGTGCCGGCGTCCAGCACCAGCAGCACCTCGTGGGGAGCGCTTTCGTCCAGCTTGCCGATCACGCGGCGCACCTTCTTCAGCTCCTCCATCAGGTTGTCCTTGGTGTGCAGGCGGCCGGCGGTGTCGGCGATGAGCACGTCGATGCCACGGGCCTTGGCGGCCTGCACGGCATCGAAGATCACGGAGGCGGAATCGGCACCGGTGTGCTGGGCGATCACGGAGATATTATTGCGCTCACCCCAGACCTGCAGCTGCTCCACGGCAGCGGCACGGAAGGTGTCGCCCGCAGCGAGCATGACCTTCTTGCCCTCCAGCTGCAGCTTCTTGGCCAGCTTGCCGATGGTGGTGGTCTTGCCGACGCCGTTCACGCCGACCACGAGGATCACGTAGGGGCGCTTCTCGGCCTCGATGCGCAGGGGCTGCTCCACCGGCTTGAGCAGCGCGGCGAGTTCGTCCTGCAGGGCTTTGTACAGGGCATCGCTGTCGGCCAGCTGCTTGCGCGCGACCTTCTGGGTCAGGCTCTGGACGATGGCGGTGGTGGCCTCGACGCCGACGTCGGCGGTGAGCAGGCGGGTTTCGATCTCGTCCAGCAGGTCGTCATCGATGGCCTTGCGCCCGAGGAACAGGCTGGCCATGCCTTCGCCGAGGCTGGCGCTGGTCTTCGACAGGCCCTGCTTGAGGCGGGCGAAGAAGCCGGCCTTGGCGGCCTCGGTCACCGGCTGCGGCTGAGCCGGCGCGGCGACGGGGGCTTCGACTACGGGCTCAGGAATGAGCTCAGGAGTGGGTTCGGCAACCGCAGCAGGAACAGGCACTTCGACCACCGGTGCCGGAGCGGGCGCTTCGACGATGGGTGCGGGTGCGCTGGCGACCGCCTCGACCGGCGCCGCAGGTGCAGGTGCAGGTGCAGGTGCAGGTGCAGGTGCAGGTGCAGGTGCAGGTGCAGGTGCAGGTGCAGCAGGCTCGGCGAGAGCCGGCACAACGTCAACCGGCGCTTGCGGCGCAGCGGGTGTCGGCTGGGGCTGCGGCTCTGCCACTGGGGCAGCGACCGGCGCGACCTCGGCAACGGGCTCGACCACCGGTGCAGGCGCAACCGGCTGCGCCTCGGCAGCGGGCAGCTCGGGCTGGGTGGGTTCTGCGGGCGGCACGGGGGCCGCTTCCTGCGGTTTCTTGCGCAGCCAGCCGAACAGGGATTTTTTCTCAGCGGCCTCGGCCGGCGTCTTCTTGTCGTCGTTGGAACCAAACATGGGTAGCTTGTATCTCAAGGAGCGGCCGCTCTGGGCCTGGCCCGGTAGCGTCGCCGTGCCGGAAAGGGATGGAGTATCCTAGCACCTCTTCGCCCGCAGGCGGTACGTCCGCCGGGGCCGTCCGAAAGGTCAAAATCATCGATGAAAGCGATTGCCCGCCACGCCGCCGGCCTGCTGTTCGGCGCCCTTTGTCTGCCGATGGCTGTCCATGCCGCAGAAGCTCAACCCACCCATGAATACACCCTCGAAAACGGCCTGAAAATTGTCGTCAGAGAAGACCACAGAGCCCCGGTGGTAGTTTCCCAGCTCTGGTACAAGGTCGGCTCCAGCTACGAGACGCCCGGCCAGACCGGCCTCTCCCACGCCCTCGAACACATGATGTTCAAGGGCAGCCGCAAGCTCGGCCCGGGCGAGGCTTCCCTGGTGCTGCGCGACCTCGGCGCCGAGGAAAACGCCTTCACCAGCGACGACTACACCGCCTATTACCAGGTCCTGGCCCGTGACCGCCTGAACGTCGCCTTCGAACTGGAAGCCGACCGCATGGCCAGCCTGCGCCTGCCGCCGGAAGAGTTCGAGCGCGAGATCGAGGTGATCAAGGAAGAGCGCCGCCTGCGCACCGACGACCGCCCCACCGCCAAGGCCTTCGAACGCTTCAAGGCCATGGCCTATCCCGCCAGCGGCTACCACACCCCCACCATCGGCTGGATGGCCGACCTGGACCGCATGAAGGTCGAGGAGCTGCGCCACTGGTACGAATCCTGGTACGTGCCCAACAACGCCACCCTGGTGGTGGTCGGCGACGTCAAGGGCGAAGAGGTCAAGGCCCTGGCCCAGCGCTGGTTCGGTGGCATCCCCAGCCGCGCCGTTCCGCCCTCCAAGAAGCCCCTGGAACTGGCCGCCCCCGGCGAGCGCCGCATCGTCCTGCACGTGAAGACCCAACTGCCGAGCCTGATCATGGGCTTCAACGTTCCCGGCCTCGCCACCGCCAAGGAGCCGCGCCAGGTGCATGCCCTGCGCCTGATCTCCGCGCTGCTCGACGGCGGCTACAGCGCTCGCCTGCCCAGCCGCCTGGAGCGTGGCGAGGAGCTGGTAAGCGGCGCCTCCGCCAACTACGACGGCTACCCGCGCGGCGACAGCCTGTTCATGCTCAGTGCCATGCCCAACGTGCAGAAGGGCAAGACCCTGGAGCAGACCGAAGCCGGCCTGTGGAAGGAGCTGGACGACCTGAAGAACAACCCGCCGAGCGACGAGGAACTCAAGCGCGTGCGTGCCCAGGTGATCGCCGGGCTGGTCTACGAACGCGACTCCATCACCAGCCAGGCCACCACCATCGGCCAGCTGGAAACCGTCGGCCTGTCCTGGAAGCTGATCGACCAGGACCTTGCCGCCCTGGAAGCCGTCACCCCGGCCGACATCCAGGCCGCCGCCAAGACCTTCTTCACCCGCGACCGCCTCAGCGTCGCCCACGTCCTGCCCGAGGAGGCTAGCCATGAGTGAGCGCAACGGCCTGCGATACGGCCTGCTCGGCCTGGCCCTGATCGCCCTGCTGGGCGTCCTGCTGTTCATCGTCGTCGACCGCACCCCGCCGGCCCTGGCCGCCGAGGCCGATGAGCCGCCGAAGCTCGAATCCATCACCGAGCTGGATGGCAAGACCCCGGCCCGCCGTGACCTGGACATCCAGACCTGGAAAACCGCCGAAGGCGCCAAGGTGCTCTTCGTCGCCGCCCCCGAGCTGCCGATGTTCGACCTGCGCCTGACCTTCGCCGCCGGCAGCAGCCAGGACGGAGACACCCCCGGCCTCGCCACCCTGACCAACGCCATGCTCAACGAAGGCGTGAAGGGCAAGGACGTCACCGCCATCGCCGAGGGCTTCGAAGGCCTCGGTGCCGACTTCAGCAATGGTGCCTACCGCGACATGGCCGTGACCGGCCTGCGCAGCCTGACCGACCCGAAACTGCGTGACCCGGCCCTGGAACTGTTCACCCAGGTCATCGGCGCGCCGACCTTCCCCGAGGACTCCCTCGCGCGGATCAAGAACCAGATGCTCGCCGGCTTCGAGTACCAGAAGCAGAACCCTGGCAAGCTCGCGGGCCTGGCGCTGTTCGACAAGCTCTACGGCAAGCACCCCTACGCCCACTCCAGCGAGGGTGACGAGAAGTCCATCCCCGGCATCGGCGTCGCCCAGTTGCAGGCCTTCCACAAGAAGGCCTACGCCGCCGGCAACGTGGTGATCGCCCTGGTCGGCGACCTCTCCCGCGAGGAAGCCGAAGCCATCGCCAAGCGTGTGTCCGAAGCCCTGCCGAAAGGGCCGAAGCTGGCCAAGGTGGCCACGCCAGAAACGCCCAAGCCGGGCACCACGCACATCGAGTTCCCCTCGGCGCAGACCCACCTGATGCTGGCCCAGCTCGGCATCGACCGTAACGAGCCCGACTACGCCGCGCTCTACCTGGGCAACCAGATCCTCGGCGGCGGCGGCTTCGGCACCCGGCTGATGGAAGAGGTACGCGAGAAGCGCGGCCTGACCTACGGCGTCAGCTCCGGCTTCACCGCCATGCAGGTCGCCGGCCCCTTCATGATCGGCCTGCAGACCCGCGCCGAGCTGAGCGACGGCACCCTCAAGTTGGTCAAGGACATCGTCCGCGATTACCTGGCCAAGGGCCCGACGCAGAAGGAACTGGACGACGCCAAGCGCGAACTGGCCGGCAGCTTCCCGCTGTCCACCGCGAGCAACGCCGACATCGTCGGCCAGCTCGGCGCCATCGGCTTCTACGGCCTGCCGCTGACCTACCTGGAAGACTTCATGAAACAGGTGCAGGGGCTCGATGTCGAACAGGTCAAGGCCGCCATGGACAAGCACCTGAACCCGGACAGCTTCGTCATCGTCACCGCCGGCCCGACCGTTCCCCAGAAGGAACTGCCGGCACCGACCGAGAAGCGTTTCAAACCCAGCTTTGGCATCCCGGAGCACTGATGGCCGCACGTTCGCCGAAGAAAGCCCCAGCCCCCCACGGGGGCCAGGGCCAGTTGCGCATTATCGGTGGCGAGTGGCGTTCGCGCCGCTTCGCCTTCCCCGACGGCCCGGGCCTGCGCCCAACGCCGGACCGGGTGCGCGAAACCCTGTTCAACTGGCTCGCCCCCTATGTGGAAGGTGCGCGGGTGCTCGACCCCTTCACCGGCAGCGGCGCGCTGTACCTGGAGGCGCTGTCCCGTGGTGCCCAGGAAGCCCTGGCGCTGGACCTCAACCCCGACTCGGTCGCTGCCCTGCGCACCACCCTGGACACCCTCGGTTGCGGTGCCGGCCAACTGCTGCAGGCCGACGCCCTGCGCTACCTGGCCACCCAGACGCCGCGCCCCTATGACCTGGTGTTTCTCGACCCGCCCTTCAACCTCAACCTGCTGCAGCCGGCCTGCGCGCTGCTGGAGGAGAACGGCTGGCTGGCCGCCGACGCCTGGATCTACACCGAGAGCGAGAGCGCCCCGTCCAGCCTGGGCCTGCCCGGCAACTGGCGCCTGCACCGGGAGAAGAAGGCCAGCACCGTGCACTACGCCCTGTGGCATCGCCAGGCGTGAGCGACTTCAACCCCGCCTGGTGGCTGCCGGGCCCGCACCTGCAGACCCTCTGGTCGCCCTTCTGCCGCAAGCCCCCGCAGCTGGAACGCCGGCGCGAGCGCCTGTGGCTGGAGGATGGCGACTTCCTCGACCTCGACTGGCACGGTCCCCACGACGCCGAGGCACCGCTGGTGCTGGTGCTCCACGGCCTCACCGGCTCGTCCAGCTCGCTCTACGTGCTCGGCCTGCAGCAGCAGCTCGCCGCGCGCGGCTGGTCCAGCGTGGCGATCAACTGGCGGGGCTGCTCGGGCGAGCCCAACCTGCTGCCCCGGGGCTACCACTCCGGGGCCAGCGAAGACCTCGCCGCCACCGTCGAACACCTGCGCCGCGTGCGGCCGCTGGCTCCGCTGTACGCCGTCGGCTACTCGCTGGGCGGCAACGTGCTGCTCAAGTACCTGGGTGAAAGTGGCGAAGGCTGCACCCTGAGCGGTGCCGTCGCGGTCTCGGTGCCCTTCCGCCTGGACCAGTGCGCCGACCGCATCGGCGCCGGTTTCTCGCGGGTCTACCAGCGCCACTTCATGCGCGAGATGGTCGCCTACGTGCGCGACAAGCAGCGCCTGTTCGCCCACCAGGGCCAGGCCGACCGCCTCTCGGTGCTGGAGAAGCTCGGCCCGCTGGACGGCATGCGCACCTTCTGGGATTTCGACGGCCGCATCACCGCCCCCCTGCACGGCTACGCCGACGCCGACGACTACTATCGCCGCGCCTCCAGCCGCTACTTCCTCGGTGAGATCCGCGTGCCGGCGCTGCTGATCCAGGCCGCCGACGACCCCTTCGTGTTCCGCCACAGCATCCCCGAGGCCCACGAGCTGTCCGCCAGCACGCGCCTGGAGCTGCATGAGAAAGGGGGCCATGTCGGCTTCATCGGTGGTACGCCGGGCACGCCCGACTACTACCTGGAACGGCGCATCCCGCAGTGGCTGTCGGGGCTGGCCCGCTAGCCCTGCACCACCAGGTCGAGGGGCACGTAGAGCTTCTCGTAGAGCGCCGCCACCGCCTCCTGCGCCTCGGCGGCGATATAGCCCCCCTCCAGCGCCAGCACCTGGTAGATGCCACGGCGCAACATCTCTTCGTTGAGGTCACCCGGGTCGCCGCGCGTGGTGCAGAGGAAGCGCACCCAGGAGGTCATGATGATCCAGCTGTTCAGGGCCAGGGCCTCGATCTGCGCGTCGTTCATCAGCAGGATGCCGACCTCGACGAAGCCCCGGTAGATGGCCTGGGCGTGCCCCAGGCAGCGCTGGGCGAAGACCCGGTAGCGCGCCGCCAGCTCGGCATCGGACTCCAGCAGGTGCTCGAGGTCGCGGTGCAGGAAGCGGTAATGCCACATCGCCGCCAGCAGCGCCTCCAGGTAGAAGGTCTTGTCCTCCACCGTCAGGGCGCGGTCCTGGGGCAGGCGCAGGAAGGCGTCGACCCGTGATTCGTACTCGGCGAACAGCTCGGCGATGATCACCTGCTTGTTGCGGAAGTGGTAATAGAGGTTGCCCGGCGACATCCCCAGGTGCGCGGCGATGTGGTTGGTGGTGACGTTGCGCTCCCCCTGGGCGTTGAACAGCTCCAGGCTGGATTGCACGATTCGCTCGCGGGTCTTGATACGTGGGGCCATGCGCGGATCGGTCTCACTGCTGCCGGAAGTCGGCGAGGGTAACAAAACTACACAGAGTCCCGGAACAGACAGTACTCCTGCAGCGTTCCGCGTGCCGTTTCGCGCCCTGTTTGTGTGGTCTCCGCGCCCCGTGCCCAGGCCGTCTGGAGGTCAGCCCAACTTTTCGTTTGGTAGGCAGGCCGGCCATGTCGCGGCATGCTATTTGACACACTAGAGCAATTACTCTAAAAATCCAGCACCGGTTCTCAACAATAACTAGAGAGGTGTCGCTCATGGTCGCCGACGTAGCTTATCTGCAGCAGGCCCAGCAGCAGATCAACCAGCTCGAAGAGCTGTTCGCCCGCCAACGTGCCGCCTATGGCGACAATCCGATGCCCAGCGCCGACCAGCGCATCCAGTGGCTCAAATCCCTGCGTGACCTGATCTTCAACGAGCAGGACGCGCTGATCCGTGCCATCAGCCAGGACTTCAGCAACCGCTCGGCGGACGAAACCCTGCTGGCCGAGATCATGCCCAGCCTGCACGGCATCCATTACGCCAAGAACCGCGTGCGCCGCTGGATGAAGCCCTCGCGCCGCTCCGTCGGCATGGCCTTCCAGCCGGCCTCCGCCAAGGTCATCTACCAGCCCCTGGGCGTGGTCGGCGTCATCGTCCCCTGGAACTACCCGCTGTTCCTCGCCCTCGGCCCCCTGGTGGGCGCGCTGGCCGCCGGCAACCGGGTGATGGTGAAGATGAGCGAATCCACTCCCGCCACCTCCCAGCTGTTCAAGGAGCTGATGGCGCGCATCTTCCCCGAGGACCTGGTCGCCGTGTGTCTGGGCGAGGCCGATGTCGGCGTCGCCTTCTCCAAGCTGCCCTTCGATCACCTGCTGTTCACCGGCGCCACCAGCATCGGCCGCCATGTGATGAGGGCCGCCGCCGAGAACCTCACCCCGGTGACCCTGGAGCTGGGCGGCAAGTCGCCGGCCATCGTCTCCCAGGACGTGCCCCTGGACCACGCCGCCGAGCGCATCGCCTTCGGCAAGACCATGAACGCCGGGCAGACCTGCGTCGCCCCCGACTACGTGCTGGTGCCCAAGGACCGCGTCGAGGGCTTCGTCGAGGCCTATCGCGCCGCGGTGAAATCCTTCTACCCGCAGTTGCAGAACAACCCGGACTACACCGCCATCATCAACGAGCGCCAGGTGCAGCGCCTCAACGGCTACCTGCAGGACGCCGAAGCCAAGGGCGCGCGCCTGGTCCCGCTGTTCCCCGAAGCCCAGGGCCGGCGCCTGCCGCACACCGTGGTGCTCAACGTGAAGGACGACATGAAGCTGATGCAGGACGAGATCTTCGGCCCGCTGCTGCCCATCGTCCCCTACGAGCGCCTCGACCAGGCCTTCGCCTACATCAACCAGCGCCCCCGCCCGCTGGCGCTCTACTACTTCGGCTACGACAAGCGCGAGCAGCAGCGCGTGCTGCACGAAACCCACTCCGGCGGCGTGTGCCTCAACGACACCCTGCTGCACGTGGCCCAGGACGACATGCCCTTCGGCGGCGTAGGCCCCTCGGGCATGGGCCACTACCACGGGCATGAAGGGTTCCTCACCTTCAGCAAGGCCAAGGGCGTGTTCATCAAGCAGCGCTTCAACGCCGCCCGGATGATCTACCCGCCCTACGGCAAATCGATCCAGAAACTGGTCTACAAGCTTTTCGTGCGCTAAAGCCCCCCTAAGGATTAGACGGGTACATAACAACAATGACCGAGACCACCCTGAACGCGCCGGGACTTTCCCGGCGCAGCCTGCTGAAAGTCGGCCTGTTCGGCTCTGCCTTCCTCGCCACGGCCGGCGTCACCGCCACCCTCTCCGGCTGCTCCGCCAGCGTCCCGGCCAACGGCCTGGCGATCCTGCGGGACTCCGACCTGCCGTTCCTGCGCGCCCTGATCCCGGTGATGCTCGATGGCGCGGTCAGTGCCGAACAGATGCCGCAAGCCGTGGCCGGCACCATCCAGAGCCTGGACTACGCCCTCGATCGGCTGTCCCCGGAGATGCTCAAGCTCACCGTGCAGCTCTTCGACGTGCTTGCCCTGCCCATCACCCGGGGGCCGCTCACCGGCGTCTGGGGCAGCTGGGAGAACGCCAGCGCCGAGGACGTGAGCAACTTCCTCCACCGCTGGCAGAACAGCTTCATCGGCCTGCTGAAGATGGGGCACGCCTCCCTGCTGCAGCTGGTGATGATGGCCTGGTACAGCAGGCAGGAAGCCTGGGCGCATTGCGGCTACCCCGGTCCGCCGACCGTCTGACCGCGCGCCCCCACAACGACAAGAAACACCACTCGACCCGGCGCCGGCCATCACCGGCAGCTGTCGGCGAGACCGAGGATTGACTGATGCCCGTACCCGATCTGTTCGCCGAAGGCATGGCCCGCGGCTGGAAAACCCACAATGGCTCGCGACTCGAGCAGGACCTGACCCTGGAGGCCGACGTCGCCATCGTCGGCTCCGGCGCGGGCGGCGGCACCACCGCCGAGATACTCAGCGCCGCCGGCTACAAGGTGCTGATCATCGAGGAAGGCCCGCTGAAGACCAGCAGCGACTTCAAGATGCAGGAAGCCGAGGCCTACCCGAGCCTCTACCAGGAAGGCATCGGCCGCATGACCAAGGACGGCGCGGTGACCGTCCTCCAGGGCCGCGCCGTGGGCGGCACCACCCTGATCAACTGGACCTCCAGCTTCCGCACCCCCGACCCGACCCTGGAACACTGGGCCAGGGAGCACGGCGTCAAGGGGCACAGCCCGGCCGAGATGGCCCCCTGGTTCGAGAAGATGGAACAGCGTCTCGGCGTCGCGCCCTGGGCCATTCCGCCGAACCCCAACAACGACGTGCTGCGCAGCGGTTGCGAGAAGCTCGGCCTGCACTGGAAGGTCATCCCGCGCAACGTGCGCGGCTGCTGGAACCTCGGCTACTGCGGCATGGGCTGCCCGACCAACGCCAAGCAGTCGATGCTGGTCACCACCATCCCGGCGACCCTCGACAAGGGCGGCGAGCTGCTCTACCTGGCCCGCGCCCATCGCCTGCTGATCGACGGCGACAAGGTCACCGGCATCGAATGCCAGGGCATGGACGAGCGCTGCGTGGCGCCCACCGGCCGCACCATCACCGTCAAGGCGCGGCACTACGTGCTCTCCGGTGGCGGCATCAATACCCCCGGCCTGCTGCTGCGCTCCGACGCGCCCGACCCGCACGGCCGCACCGGCAAGCGCACCTTCCTGCACCTGGTGAACTTCTCCGCGGCGCAGTTCGAGCAGGTGATCAACCCCTTCTATGGCGCGCCGCAGTCCATCTATTCCGACCACTACCAGTGGGACGACGGCACCACCGGGCGCATGTCCTACAAGCTCGAAGTGCCGCCGCTGCAACCCGCGCTCACCGCCACCCTGCTCGGCCGCTTCGGCATCGACAACGCCCTGCGCATGGAGCAGCTGCCGCACACCAACGTGATGCTCGCCCTGCTGCGCGACGGCTTCCACCCGGACAGCGCCGAAGGCACGGTGGAGCTGCGCGGCGACGGCAGCCCGGTGCTCGACTACCGCATGACCGACTACACCTGGGACGGCGTGCGCCGCGCCTTCCAGGTGATGGCCGAGATCCAGTTCGCCGCCGGCGCCAAGGCCGTGCTGCCGCTGCATGCCGACGCCGGTTACGTGAAGACCGCCGCCGAGGCGCGCACGCTGATCGACGGCCTGTCGCTCGAGCTGTACCGCACCCGCCTGGGCAGCGCCCACGTGATGGGCGGTTGCGCCATGGGCGAGGACCCCAAGCAGGCGGTCACCGACAGCCTCGGCCGTCACCACCAGCTGGCCAACCTGTCGATCCACGACGGCTCGCTGTTCCCCACCAGCATCGGCGCCAACCCGCAGCTGTCGGTCTACGGGCTGACCGCGCAGCTCTCCACCGCCCTCGCCGAGCGCCTCAAGAGCGCCTGAGCGGGATAAACCGGCATGCTCCGGCGTCTTGGCCGCCGGGGCATGCTGCGCTACCATCCGATTCCCTTACGGACCCCTGCCAGGACGTAGCGATGAACCGAGTGTTGTATCCGGGCACCTTCGACCCGATCACCAAAGGCCACGGCGATCTGATCGAACGTGCCTCCCGACTGTTCGACACCGTGATCATCGCGGTGGCCGCCAGCCCCAAGAAGAACCCGCTGTTCTCCCTGGAGCAACGCGTCGAGCTGGCCAGGGAAGTCACCAAGCACCTGCCCAACGTCGAGGTGGTGGGCTTCTCCACCCTGCTGGCGCACTTCGTCAAGGAGCAGAAGGCCAATGTCTTCCTCCGTGGCCTGCGCGCGGTCTCCGACTTCGAATACGAGTTCCAGCTGGCCAACATGAACCGCCAGCTGGCACCGGACGTGGAGAGCATGTTCCTCACCCCGTCGGAGCGGTACTCCTTCATCTCCTCCACCCTGGTGCGCGAAATAGCGGCCCTGGGCGGGGACATCACCAAGTTCGTCCACCCCGCGGTGGCCGACGCCCTGGCCGAGCGCTTCAAGCGCTGAGCCCCGCGATACGGCGGTCGGCGCGCGCAAAAGGTGCGCCGACCGCGCCATTCCGGCACAATTCCGCCATTGTCTGCTGAGCACCGCCGCCGCACGGCGACGGTAGGAGTTGTTCCATGTCCCTCAAGATCACCGACGACTGCATCAACTGCGACGTCTGCGAACCCGAGTGCCCCAACGGCGCCATCTCCCAGGGCGAGGAGATCTATGTCATCGACCCGAACCTGTGCACCGAGTGCGTCGGCCACTACGACGAGCCGCAGTGCCAGCAGGTCTGCCCGGTGGACTGCATCCCCCTCGACGACGCCCGTGTCGAAACCCGCGAGCAGTTGATGGACAAGTACCTGAAGCTCACGGGCAAGGCCTGACGCCATGGGCCGCCAGCTCCGTGACACGGCCTGGCGCCCCGCCCTGCTCGCGGCGCTGCTGCTGTTCAGCGTCGCACTGCGGGCGGCGCCCCCCGACCAGGCGGCCGTGGCCAGCGCCCAGCCCTCGGCCACCGTGGCCGGCCTGGAAACCCTGGCCATGGGCGGCAACGCCTTCGACGCCGCGGTGGCCATCAGCGCCGCCCTGGCGGTAGCCGAGCCCCACGGCTCCGGCCTCGGCGGCGGCGGTTTCTTCCTCCTGCGCAAGGCCGGCGACAAGCAACCCACCTACCTGTTCCTCGACGCCCGCGAACGCGCGCCCCTCGCCGCGCGCCCCGATCTCTACATGCGCGACGGCAAGGTACAGCCGCAGCTGTCCATCAACGGCCCGCTGGCCGCCGCCATTCCCGGGCTGCCCGCCGCGCTGGTGGACCTGGCCCAGCACCACGGCCGCCTGCCCCTGGGCGACTCCCTGGCCCCGGCCATCCGCCTGGCCCGCGACGGCATCTCGGTCGACCGCGTGTACATCGAGCGCGCCGGCTTCCGCATCGCCGCCATGCGCGACGACCCCGAAACCGCGCGCATCTTCCTCGACGACAAGGGCGAAGTGCCCGACGAATTCAGCCTGCTGCGCCAGCCCGACCTGGCGCGCACCCTGGAACGCATCGCCCGCTACGGCAAGGCCGGCTTCTATGCCGGCGAGACCGCCGACAAGCTGGTCAAGGGCGTACGCGCCGCCGGCGGCATCTGGACCCAGCAGGACCTGGACAGCTACCGGGTGGTGGAACGCCAGCCGCTGCGCTACGCCCTGGCCGATGGCCGCGAGCTGATCGGCGCACCGCCGCCCTCCGCCGGTGGCGTGGCCCTGGCCCAGAGCCTGGCGATGCTGCAGCAGCTGCCCTGGCGCGAGGGCGACAAACTGCAGCGCACCCACTATGTGGTGGAAGTACTGCGCCGCGCCTACCGTGACCGCGGCCTGCTGGGCGACCCCGACTTCATCGCCAACCCGGTGAGCCAGTTGCTGGCGCCCGACTACCTGAAGGGCCTGGCCGCCGGCATCGACCCCCAGCGCGCCACCCCAAGCGCCAGCCTGCCGCCCGCCCCCGCCTGGCGCGAAGGCGACCACACCACCCATTTCGCGGTGATCGACAAGGACGGCAACGCCGTCGCCGCCACCCTCTCGGTGAACCTGCCCTTCGGCGCCGCCTTCGTCGCCCCGGGCACCGGCGTGCTGCTCAACGACGAGATGGACGACTTCGCCGCCGACACCCACGGCGCCAACGCCTACGGCCTGGCCGGCAGCCAGGCCAACGCGGTGGCCGCCGGCAAGCGCCCGCTGTCGAGCATGAGCCCCACCTTCATCGAAAGCGCCAAGGAATTCACCGCCTTCGGCACCCCGGGCGGCAGCCGCATCCCCAGCATGGTGCTGCTGTCGATCCTCGAATACCTCGATGGCCAGCCCGTGGCCCGCTGGCCGGCGGTGCCGCGCTACCACCACCAGTACCTGCCCGACGTCATCGAGCACGAGCCGAGCACCTTCAGCGATGCCGAGATCGCCGCGCTGCAGGCCCGTGGCTACGCCCTGAAGCGCGTCGAACGCGGCTACGGCAACCAGCAGGTGCTGTTCTGGGACAAGGACGGCGGCCGCATCGAAGCCGCCAGCGACCCGCGCGGCGTGGGCCTGGCCAAGACCCTGCCGGAGCAGCGCTGAGCCTCGCCGAGGCTCAGAGCAGCTCGATCAGCCCCTCGTCCTCGTCCGCCCCGGCACGCAGCAACCCCTGGCCCTGGCCGATCATCAGCACATTGCGCAGGCTCTGGATGATGCGGCTGGCATAGCCCAGGTCGTTCATCAGCGAACTCATCTGCAAGCCATCCAGCTGGCCGTTGCGCACGGCCGCGAACAGGCGGTTGCGGAAGTCGCCATCGAAGTTCGCCGCCTTCTCGTCCAGCCATTGCAGGTGCTGCGACCAGACTTCATCCGGCAGCTCCGAACGGCTCAGCTCGCGCACCTGGTGCAGGGTCGCCAGCAGATGCCGGCGCAGCTCCACATAGGCATCCCGCGTTGCCGAAGGCCCGCCCTCCAGGTAGTGACCGAGGTTCTTCTGCAGGTGCTTGGCATCCTTCACCGCATCCACCAGTTGCAGCGCCGCCACCTGGCAGTTGACCCAGAACTGCTGGTGCGCCTCGTCCAGCGTCACCTCCAGCCGACCCATGAAGCTCAGCAGGTCGCCGTAAACACCCTTGATGTGGCGTTGGTAGAGCGCCTCGGCATTCAGGTGGTGGCGCACCGGCGGCGCCTGCAAGGCGGCCTCGTCGGGGCGGTCCTTGCTCAGCAGGTCCACCGGCAGGAACAGCGCGTGGCAGATCACCTCCAGGCTCAGGCGCCCCAGGTGGCGCAGCTCCTGCACCACCGCGCTGGCCGCGGCATCGGCGGAATCCAGGGCACGCTCGCTGAGGTAGCGCGCACGCACCCGCTCCGGCTCCGCCGGCCCCGCCGCCAGCTCGGTGATCAGGACCTGGGGCTCGCTGCGTTCGGGCAGCCAGCGCACCAGCAGGGTCGCCAGGCGCCCCTGCCAGGGCCAGAACAGCGCCACGCCAAAGGCGTTGAACAGGGTGTGGAACATCGCCAGCTGGATCAGCGGGTTGCCGCCCAGGCCCATCGGCTCCGCCAGGGCATGCACCAGCCAGGTCAAGGGCCCGAGCAGGATGAAGGCGAGCACCCCGGTGACGACGTTGAACAGCACATGGGCCAAGGCCAGGCGCTGGCCGCTGCGGTTACCGCCGAGGGAGCCGACGAAGGCCGTAGTGACGCTACTGCCGACGTTGGAGCCGATGGCGATCGCCAGGCTCTGGCCCAGCTCCAGCTGGCCGCTGGCCAGGGCCGCGAGGGTCAGCATCAGGGCAGCGTGGCTGGACTGCAGCACCACGGTCACCACCATCCCCACCGCCACGAACAGCAGGCTGCCGAGCAGGCCATCGACCTGCAGCCCGGTCATGTCGAAGCCATCGTCAAAGGTCGAAAAGCCGTCCTTGATCTGGTCGATGCCAAGGAACACGAAGGCAATGCCCAGCACGATGCGCCCGGCGGCCTTGCTGCGCGGACCGACGAAGCCGGCGAGCACGCCGAACACCAGCAGCGGCAGGGCCAAAGGCGAGAGGCTGAGGTTCTGCCCGGCCATGGCCAGCAGCCAGATACCGCTGGTGGCGCCCAGGTTGGCGCCGAACAGAATGGCGATGCCACCGGCCAGCTGGATCAGCCCGGTGCTGATGAAGGCGATGGTGAGCAGGGACACCAGAGTGCTGGATTGCAGCAGCAGAGTGCCGCACACGCCAAACATCAGGCCCTTGAACGGCGTCGCGGTGCTGCGCCCCAGCAGTTGCTCCAGCTTGCCGCCGGCCAGGTCGCGCAGCCCTTCCTCCAGGCACTGCATGCCAAAGAGGAACAGCGCCAGCCCCGCGCAGAGCTGCAACCAGCCCGCGCTCATCCAGAAGCTCCCGGCCAACCCGGCCGCCGCCAGCGCCACCAGCGCGATCAATGGAAAGCCTTTCACGTCATCCCCCTTCCCTGGCGGGCACAAAAAAGGGCGCCCCAAATGCAAACGGCCCCTTGCTCATCACTGGGCAAGGGGCCGTTTCCGGCTCGAGGAGTCGAGAATAGCGCGATCAGTCTTTCTGGTAACCGCTGGTGGTGCAGCCCAGGCAACGCACGAAGGCTTCTTTGCCCGGATCGACCACCAGGGCCTTGCCGGCGGCGCCGACATTGCCGCCCAGGGCGCTGAAGGGCAGGCTCACCACGAACAGGCCGGCACCGACGACGGTGGCGCCGATCAGCAGCGGGCGGGCGATCAGCAGGTCGCCGACCATGGAGTACGCAGGCGGCGCATCGGCGGTGTACATCGGGTCGCCACTGGAGTTCTGCTGCACAACCTCAGCCTGCGTCGGCAGCGCCATGAGGCCAGAGGTCAGCGCCAAGACAGCAGCGGAAGTGCGGAACAGGTTCATGATGCAATCCTTCGGCTATTAGAGGAGTAATGCGGCTAACTATAACAGTGCTCGTGCGCTTTTCAGCGTGACGGCCTTCAATCGCCGTTAAAAGCGTAGTCGGGTTTTTTCGGCTCGTACGGCAGGTAGAACGCCAGCAGCCGGCGCAGGTCGGCCTCGGCATCGCCGGTGGTGTGGAACGGCTCGCCGATGACGATGCGCCGATTGCGGTAATCCAGCGCCGCCGGCACCACCGGAACGCCCGCGCCCCGGGCGATGTGATAGAAGCCCATCTTCCAGCGCTCCACCCGCTTGCGCGTGCCCTCCGGCGACAGCACCAGGATGAACTCGCGGTTCTCGGCGAAGGCCTGCACGGCCTGCTCCACCTGGTTGAGCGTGAGGTGGCGCTGGATGGGAATGCCGCCCCAGCGCCGCATCAGCCCGGCGAAGGGCCAGCGGAAGATGCTGTGCTTGCCGAACCAGCGGGCATTCAGGCGGAGGATGAACTTGGCGGCGATGAACAGCACGAAATCCCAGTTGGAGGTGTGGTGGGCGCCGATCACCACGAACTTGTCGAGGGGCGGCAGCTGCCCCTCGATGCGCCAGCCCATGAGCCGGAAGACCCCATGGCCGATCGCCTCCGCAACCGCGTTGCGGGGCAGGTAGTTGCCGGACATCCTTCACCTCTTCTTATTGTTCTCGGCATTTCTCGACGTTCGCGACCGCAGGCCGGCAGGGCCTCGCCGGCTTAGCGCTGGCAGCGCGGGCAGTAGACGCTGGCCCGCTGCCCCAGCTTAACCTCGCGCAGGGTGGAGCCACAGGCCTTGCAGAACTCGCCGCCGCGCCCATAGGCGAACAGCTCCTGCTGGAAGTAGCCCGGCTGGCCGTCGCCGCCGACGAAGTCGCGCAGGGTGGTGCCGCCACGCTCGATGGCGTGGGCGAGGATGCGCTTGATCTCCTCGGCGAGCTTCAGGTAGCGCGCCCGCGACACCGTGCCCGCCTCGCGGCGCGGGTCGATGCCGGCAGCGAACAGCGCCTCGGTGGCGTAGATGTTGCCCACGCCCACCACCACGGCGTTATCCATGATGAAGGGCTTCACCGCCATGCTGCGCCCGCGGGACAGCTGGTACAGGCGCTCGCCATCGAACAGCCCGGTCAGCGGCTCGGGGCCCAGGTTGCGCAGCAGTTCGTGGTTGTGCGGGTCCTGGCTCCAGAGCATGGCACCGAAGCGGCGCGGGTCGGTGTAGCGCAGCGAAAGGCCCGACTCCAGCTCGATATCCACATGCTCGTGCTTGGCCGCCGCCGTACCCGTTTCCACCAGGCGCAGGTTGCCGGACATCCCCAGGTGGCTGATCAGCGTGCCCGCCTCGGCCTGCAGCAGCAGGTACTTGGCGCGGCGTTCGACGACCACGAAACGCTGGCCGGAGAGGCGCACGTCGAGGTCTTCGGGGATGGGCCAGCGCAGGCGGCGCTCACGCACCACCACGCGGCTCACGCGCTGGCCTTCGAGGTAGGGCGCGATGCCCCGCCGCGTGGTTTCGACTTCAGGTAATTCAGGCATGGGTGTCTCGGCGTGAAGCGCTGCGGGCGATCAGTGGGCGCCCAGTTCGCGGATGCTTTCCTTGAGGTTCTCGAAGTCGTACTCCGACAGACCGACATAGTCGAGCACCAGCGCGCGGATGCTGTTCCACTCGTGGTCGTCGGCCTGGTTGCCCAGCACCAGGTGCGAGGCGCAGACGTGCTCGGCCATCTTCAGGATCGCCAGCAGCGTCTTCAACGGCGCATCGCGGCCGGAGTCGTCGCTGAAGATCGACAGCGCGTTGTGGTGGTTGGCGATGGCCTCGCAGAGGTGCTCCGGCAGGCGCCAGGAGCGCGCGGTGAAGTAGCCCACCACAGCATGGTTGGTGTTGAGCAGGCGGTTCTCGGTGTCGACGATGCGGCGCTCGACGCTGGCGCTGGCATAGGCCTCCTCCAGCACCGTCATGTAGTCGGGGAAGCGCTTGAGCATCAGCGGGATGCCGCAGTTGTGGAACAACCCCAGCGCATAGGCCTCGTCGGCCTGCTGGTGGCCGATGCGCTTGGCCAGGGTCAGGCAGGTCATGGCCACGTCCTGGGCGGTGTCCCAGAAGCGGTTCAGGGTGACGATGGTCTCGTCGGTCATCTCGCCCTTGATCGACTGCGCGTTGATCAGGTTGATCACCGTGTTGCAGCCCAGCAGGTTGACCGCCTGCTGGATCGAGGCGATGCGGTTGGTTAGCCCGTAGAACGGCGAGTTGACGATCTTCAGCAGCGCGCCCGACAGGCCCGGATCCTGGCTGATGAGCTTGGCGATGGTGCGCAGGTCAGGGCTGGGCATGACCTGCTCCATCTGCAGGTCGACCATGATCTGCGGCTGGGGCGGCACGCTGATGCCCTGGAGGAAATGACGGATCTGTTCAGCAGAGAGTTCTTGGGCCATGACAGCGAGACTGGGACGGAAAATAAGGCTGACAGTCTAACCCCAGGCAGCGGCGAACTGGCCAGCGTTTTAGCTGAACTTTCGCCTAACGGTCGGCTCGGAAAGCGACCGATTCGCGACTGCGTCGGCACTGCTGTGCCAGCACCGGGAAAAGCACTCGCGGGTGGTGCGGAGAACGCCCGCCGGTAGCAGGTTCGGTGGGCGCCTTCGGTTATAATCCCGCTCTTTTTTCCGGAGAGCGACCCATGTCCCTGCCCAGCCTGCGCCTCAAAGCCAACGCCGATCGACGCCTGCGCGCCGGCCACCTGTGGGTCTACAGCAACGAGATCGACGTGGTCGCCACTCCGCTGAACGCCTTCCAGCCCGGCGACCAGGCCATCCTCGAAGCCGCTGGCGGCAAGGCCCTGGGCGTGGTCGCGCTGAGCCCGAACAACCTCATCTGCGCGCGCCTGGTGTCCCGCGACGTCAAGCACAGCCTCGACAAGTCGCTGCTGGTGCACCGCATCAACGTGGCCCTGAGCCTGCGCGAGCGCCTGTTCGACAAGCCCTACTACCGCCTGGTCTACGGCGACTCCGACCTGCTCCCGGGCCTGGTGGTGGACCGTTTCGGCGACCATATCGTGGTGCAACTGGCCTCCGCCGCCATGGAGCGCAACAAGGACGCCGTGCTCGAAGCCCTGGTGCAGGTGCTCAAGCCCCGTGGCGTGCTGTGGAAGAACGACTCCGCCGCCCGTGACGCCGAAGGCCTGGAGCGTTACGTGGACACCGCCTTCGGCGTGGTGCCCGAGTGGGTCGCCCTGGAAGAGAACGGCGTGAAGTTCGAAGCCCCGGTACTGGAAGGCCAGAAGACCGGCTGGTTCTACGACCACCGCATGAACCGCGCGCGCCTGGCGCCCTACGTCAAGGGCAAGCGCGTGCTCGACCTGTTCAGCTACATCGGCGGCTGGGGCGTGCAGGCCGCGGCCTTCGGCGCCAGTGAAGTGTTCTGCGTCGATGCCAGCGGCTTCGCCCTCGACGGCGTCGAGCGCAACGCCACCCTCAACGGCGTGGCCGAACAGGTCACCTGCGTCGAAGGCGACGTCTTCGAAGCCCTCAAGGAACTGAAAGCCTCCGAGGAGCGCTTCGACGTGGTGGTGGCCGACCCGCCCGCCTTCATCAAGCGCAAGAAGGACCTTAAGAACGGCGAAGCCGCCTACCGCCGCCTCAACGAACAGGCCATGCGCCTGCTCAACAAGGACGGCATCCTGGTCAGCGCCTCCTGCTCCATGCACCTGCCCGAGGACGACCTGCAGAACATCCTGCTCGGCAGCGCCCGCCACCTGGACCGCAACATCCAGCTGCTGGAACGCGGCGGCCAGGGCCCGGACCACCCGGTGCACCCGGCGATCCCGGAAACCCGCTACATCAAGAGCATCACCTGCCGCCTGCTGCCCAACAGCTGATCCGACGGCGCCCCGGCCCCGGTGCCGGGGCGCCCGTCATCCGCCTGCCGCAAACCTTTCACCAAAACTTCATCCCCTCCCGACCCGCTGTCATTCCCCCGCAACTCGGCCACGCTGGTATAGACCACCGCGAGGCAAGCCCGTCGTCTGCATCGCATCGCTGCAACCACAACAATCAAGGATGCGTCATGACAACAATGAAACGCGCGGGGCGCCTGCTGGCCCTCGCTACCGCCTCGCTGCTCGCCTTGCAGGCCCAGGCCGGCACCAACAAGGTGCTGTTCTTCGGTATCGACGGCTTCAAGGCCGATGCCATTCCCGCCGGCAACATGGTCAACCTCGAGCAACTGATCGCCAGCGGCGTCTACACCGACGGCGGCTGGTCACCGGACACCTCCATGAGCGGCCCCGGCTGGTCGACCCTGTTCATGGGCGTCGAGCGCGACAAGCACGGCGTGCGCGACAACAACTTCACCGGGCAGAACTACGCCCAGTACCCGCACTTCCTCACCCTGCTGGAACAGCGCAAGCCCCAGCTGGTGACCGCCTATGCCTACAACTGGTCGCCGCTCTACGCGCAGATGAAGCCCCAGGCCGACCTCAAGTTCGACGGCCCCGAAGCCAATGACCCGGTGCTGATCGCCCAGGCCGAGGACTGGCTGCGCAACCGCGCCGACCTCGACGTGCTCAGCGCCTACTACTACGGCGTCGACGAAGCCGGCCACAGCCACGGCTTCCACTCCGACACCCCGCAATACGTCCAGGCCATGGGCCAGGCCGACGCCGCCCTCGGCCGCCTGCTGCAGGCGATCAAGTCGCGCCCCACCTACGCCCAGGAGAACTGGCTGATCGTGGTGAGCACCGACCACGGCGGCAGCAGCACCGGCCACGGCGCCAACCGCCCCGAACACCGCAAGGTGGCGGTGGTGCTCAGCGGCGCCGGCATTCCCGCCCTCGGCCGCAACCGCCTGGCCACCCCGCTGCGCCAGGTGGACGTGGTGCCCACCCTGTTCGAGCACCTGGGCGTATCCACCCAGGGCCTGGCCCTGGACGGCCGCTCGCGCCTGCACCCCGTGGCCCGCACCTTCGCCTTCGGCCAGAACCTGCTGGCCAACCCCGGCGCCGAGTACGGTGCGGCCCACACAGACATGGCCTACGACCCGGACATCGCCGGCTGGACCAAGGGCGGCCTGCAGACGGTGATGCGCTACGGCGCCCGCAGCGAACTGCCCGCCGGCCAGGGCCAGCTCTTCGTCGGCCAGGGCAAGGGTTCCCTGACCCAGCGCATCGAGCTGCCGCCGGAGGCCGCCGGCCGCCCCTTCCAGCTCGACGCCCTGCTCGGCGCCAGCGCCGGCAGCAGCCATGACGCCCGCGTGCTGGTGCGCTTCCACACCGCCGAGAAGCGCAGTTCTGTGTACTGGAACGACGACACCGGCTACTTCTTCGCCGGCGATCGCTACTACCGCTACAACTACCGCGACGACAAGGTCGACGCCGGTTATCCACAGCCCATCGCCGGCAACTGGATCGGCTTCGAAGGCTTCGAGGGCGGCGCACGGGACATCGACGCCGGCTTCAACGCCGGCAACGGCAAGGTGTACTTCTTCAAGGGCACCCAGTACGTGCGCTTCGACATCGCCAGCAACCGCGTCGACCCCGGTTATCCCAAGCCCATCGCCGGCAACTGGTCGGGCCTGGAGCGCTTCACCGGCGGCGCCCGCGACATCGACGACGTGCTCGAGGTCAGCGGCTCCAAGCTGTACTTCTTCAAGGGCAGCCAGTACATCCGCTACAACCTGGCCACCGGCGACAAGGCGGACAAGAACTACCCGCTGGACGTCTCCGGCGCCACCTGGTCCGGCGTGCAGCAGTGGCCCCTGGGCCTGGATGCGGCGGTCAAGCGCAACAGCTCCATCGCCTACCTGTTCAACGGCGGCGAGTACGTGCGCTACAACCTGATCACCGACAAGGCCGAGAGCGGCTACCCGCGCCCCGTGGACGGCGCCACCTGGCCGGGCCTAACCGGCTTCGTCGAAACGGGCACCGCCTTCGCCACGCCCGCCCTGACCGCCGCCGAGCGCAACGGCCAGCCGCTGGCCCGCAACCTCTACGGCACGGTGCCGGCCGGCGCCACCTCGGTGGAAGTGGAACTGCGCTTCGAGAAGGGCAGCGGCGCCGGCTTCCCCTTCGCCGATGAGCTGAACTTCCGCGTCGACTGACCCCCGGTCACCCAGGTGCGCGCCGACCGCTCGGCCCCCGGCCTTCCGCCCGGAGCGCACCTGGGATTAGAATCCCCTCTTCCCTGCCACACCCTCAGGCGGGCCAGTGAGCCCCGGCCGAGCGCGCGGTGATCCCGCGATGCCCTCACGCCACCCCCGGACGCAACGACCACATCCGTTTGCCAACGGCACCCACCGCGCTCACGATACGACCTATAACCTGATCAGCCTGCAGGACAGAAGACATGCCTGATTACCGCTCGAAGACCTCCACCCACGGCCGCAACATGGCCGGCGCCCGCGCCCTCTGGCGCGCCACCGGGATGAAGGACGAAGACTTCAAGAAACCGATCATCGCCATCGCCAACTCCTTCACCCAGTTCGTGCCCGGCCACGTGCACCTGAAGGACCTGGGCCAGCTGGTCGCCCGCGAGATCGAAAAGAACGGTGGCGTGGCCAAGGAATTCAACACCATCGCGGTCGACGACGGCATCGCCATGGGCCATGACGGCATGCTCTATTCCCTGCCGAGCCGCGAGATCATCGCCGACTCCGTGGAATACATGGTCAATGCCCACTGCGCCGACGCCATCGTCTGCATCTCCAACTGCGACAAGATCACCCCCGGCATGCTGATGGCCGCCCTGCGCCTGAACATCCCGGTGGTGTTCGTCTCCGGCGGCCCGATGGAGGCCGGCAAGACCAAGCTCGCCAACCACGGCCTGGACCTGGTGGACGCCATGGTGGTCGCCGCCGACGATTCCTGCTCCGACGAGAAGGTCGCCGAGTACGAGCGCAGCGCCTGCCCCACCTGCGGCTCCTGCTCCGGCATGTTCACCGCCAACTCGATGAACTGCCTGGTCGAAGCCCTGGGCCTCGGCCTGCCGGGCAACGGCTCCACCCTGGCCACCCACTCGGACCGCGAGCAGCTGTTCCTGCGCGCCGGCCGCCTGGCCGTCGAGCTGTGCCAGCGCTACTACGGCGAAGGCGACGATTCCGTGCTGCCGCGCAACGTCGCCAGCTTCAAGGCGTTCGAGAACGCCATGACCCTGGACATCGCCATGGGCGGTTCCACCAACACCATCCTGCACCTGCTGGCCGCCGCCCAGGAGGCGGAGATCGCCTTCGACCTGCGCGACATCGATCGCCTGTCGCGCAAGGTGCCGCAGCTGTGCAAGGTGGCGCCGAACATCCAGAAGTACCACATGGAAGACGTGCACCGCGCCGGCGGCATCTTCAGCATCCTCGGCGAGCTGGCCCGTGGCGGCCTGCTGCACACCGACGTGCCCACCGTGCACAGCCCGAGCATGAGCGACGCCATCGCCCAGTGGGACATCACCCAGACCGCTGACGAAGCCGTGCACACCTTCTTCAAGGCGGGCCCGGCCGGCATCCCGACCCAGGTCGCCTTCAGCCAGAGCACCCGTTGGGACACCCTCGACGACGACCGCGCCGAAGGCTGCATCCGCAGCGTCGAGCACGCCTACTCCCAGGAGGGCGGCCTGGCCGTGCTCTACGGCAACATCGCCCTGGACGGCTGCGTGGTGAAGACCGCGGGCGTGGATGAATCCATCCACGTGTTCGAAGGCACCGCGAAGATCTTCGAAAGCCAGGACAGCGCCGTGAAGGGCATCCTCGCCGACGAAGTGAAGGCCGGCGACATCGTCATCATCCGCTACGAAGGCCCGAAAGGCGGCCCGGGCATGCAGGAAATGCTGTACCCCACCAGCTACCTGAAGTCCAAGGGCCTGGGCAAGCAATGCGCCCTGCTCACCGACGGCCGCTTCTCCGGCGGCACCTCGGGCCTGTCCATCGGCCACGCTTCCCCGGAAGCCGCCGCCGGTGGCGCCATCGGCCTGGTGCAGGACGGCGACAAGGTGTTGATCGACATCCCCAACCGCAGCATCAACCTGCTGGTGTCCGATGAAGAGCTGGCCAGCCGCCGCGCCGCGCAGGACAAGAAAGGCTGGAAGCCCGCCGCCCCGCGTACCCGCAAGGTGACCACCGCCCTCAAGGCCTACGCCCTGCTCGCCACCAGCGCCGACAAGGGCGCCGTGCGCAACAAGGCGATGCTGGAAGACCTGTAAGCGCTACCCGCGAACGAAAAAGCCCGGCCATGTGCCGGGCTTTTTATTGGGTGCCCTGTCAGCTCAGCGGCTTCACCCGCACGCACCGTAGGATGGCGTAGAGCGCAGCGAAACCCATCACCGCCCCACGCAGACACCGCAAACGTCGGGTTGCACCCGACCTACACGCTGCTCATAGGAGCTCGCCAGACTTCATGCAAAGCCTGAAGCTCGAATTCGAAGAGAGTGCCGCCGAGTTCTACATCGCCTCGCTTGCGAGGGGAATTCTCGAAGGCATCAAGAGCGGCGCCCTGACTGCCGAGACCGGCATCTGGTCCCTGGGCCGCCCCGTATTCCGCAACACCCTCACGACCCTACCCATCAGCGCAGAGTTGAAAGAGGTTCTGGAAAGCTTCGACGAGCTCGATGCCCTCACAGAACTCGGTATCGACCTGCAACCCAGGCTACAACGCATGATCGACACGCTGGACCGCTGTCAGCGCTCGATCAATGTCGACACGAGCCTGATTATTCGCGCCATCAGTGCTCCTTAGGGTGCACCTGTCATGTAGGGGCGACTTCAGTCGCCAAGGGCCGCGTAGCGGCCCCATGCGCGGCCAGAAGCGGGCGAATGAATTCGCCCCTACACAAACGCGTCCAAAGCAGGCACTTCGCGAGCAAAGCTCGCTCCTACCCATGCGCTCCAGCACCCGCCAAACATCTGACCGGCGCCCCCAGCCATTCAGGTAGAATCGCCGCTTTTTTGCGGACCATCGCCATGAGTTCACTGGAAAACCCGGCCACTTCCACCTCCCGCAACGAGCTGGTCTACGGCCTCGACGACAAGCCGCGCCCGCTGGTGGCGCTGCTCGCCGCACTGCAGCACCTGCTGGCGATCATCGTGCCCATCGTCACCCCCGGCCTGCTGATCTGCCAGGCCATCGGCGTCTCGGCGCGCGACACCAACCTGATCGTCTCCATGTCACTGGTGATCTCCGGCATCGCCACCTTCGTCCAGTGCAAGCGCTTCGGCCCGTTCGGCGCCGGGCTGCTGATCGTCCAGGGCACCAGCTTCAACTTCGTCGGCCCGCTGATCGCCGGCGGCGCGCTGATGGTCAAGCAAGGCACCCCGGTGGAAGCGGTGATGGCCGCCATCTTCGGCGTGGTGATCGCCGGCTCCTTCGTGGAGATGGGCATCTCGCGCATCCTGCCCTTCGTCAAACGCCTGATCACCCCGCTGGTGACCGGCATCGTGGTGCTGATGATCGGCCTGACCCTGATCAGGGTCGGCCTGATCAGCATGGGCGGCGGCTTCGGCGCCATGGCCAACGGCACCTTCGCCAATGGCGAGAACCTGCTGCTGTCCGGCACCGTGCTGGCGATCATCGTCGTGCTCAACCGCATCCCCGTGGTGTGGATGCGCAGCTGCGCCATCGTCATCGCCCTGGCCGTGGGCTATGCCCTGGCCGGCTACCTGGGCCGCCTGGACTTCACCGGCATGCACCAGGCCGAGCTGTTCCAGGTGCCGATGCCGCTGCACTTCGGCCTGGGCTTCTCCTGGAGCCTGTTCATCCCGATGCTGGTGATCTACCTGGTCACCTCGCTGGAAGCCATCGGCGACGTCACCGCCACCAGCAAGGTCTCGCGCCAGCCGGTGGAAGGCCCGCTGTGGATGCAGCGCATCAAGGGCGGCGTGCTGGTGAACGGCGCCAACTCGCTGCTGGCCGGCGTGTTCAACACCTTCCCCAGCTCGGTGTTCGCGCAGAACAACGGCGTGATCCAGCTCACCGGCATCGCCAGCCGCCACGTCGGCCTGTGGATCGCCGTGGTGCTGGTGATCCTCGGCCTGTTCCCGGCGGTGGCCGGCGTGATCCAGGCGGTGCCCGAGCCGGTGCTCGGCGGCGCGGCCATGGTGATGTTCGGCGCGGTGGCCGCCTCGGGCATCAACATCCTCGCCGGCATCGAGCTGGACCGCCGCGCGCTGCTGATCATCGCCGTGTCCCTGGCCCTGGGCCTGGGCGTTTCGCAGGTGCCGGAGTTCCTCGCGCACATGCCGGCGGCGCTGCGCAACGTGCTGGAATCCGGAGTCGCCACCGGCGGCATCTGCGCGCTGCTGCTGAACTGGTTCCTGCCGGAATCCCCGCGCCCCGCCGAGTGATGCAGAATGGGCCTCGCATTCCAACGAGGCCCCTTCCATGACCCTGCGCATCGGCCTGATCGCCGACACCCACGGCCTCCTGCGGCCCCAGGCGCTGGCCGCCCTGCAAGGCTGTGACCACATTCTCCACGCCGGCGACATCGGCAAGCCCGAGATCCTCGACGCCTTGCGCCGCCTGGCACCCCTGACCGTGGTACGCGGCAACAACGACACCGAGCACTGGGCGCAACGCATCCCTCACGACGCCACCCTGCGCTCCGGCGGCACCTGCCTCTATCTGGTCCACGACCAGGCGGACATCCCCGCCGACCTCGCCACGCGCGGCATCGACGCCATCATCACCGGCCACTCCCACAAGCCGCTGATCACCCACCGCGACGGCATCCTCCACATCAACCCGGGCAGCGCCGGGCCTCGGCGCTTCAAGCTGCCGATATCGGTGGGGTTGCTGTTGATAGGGGACGATGGGGTGCGGGCGGAGCTGCGAACCCTGAGTACCTGAGGCCACGTACTGATGCAGAATAACGCCGTCACCCACCCACCACCGATACGACGCCCATGAATCCTGCCGTGCCCCTGGAGGACCTGCCCGCCACTGCCCGGGCGATTCTCTACCAGTTGGCGCTGTGCCCCGAAGGCCGGGGTCGGACCGCTTTGCATAAGCACCTGCAACAGTGCCCTTTCGCCCGCACCGAATCCCGGGCCCTCTCGGTCGATGAAGTGGACGCCTGGCTGGATAGCCTCGAACGATCACATTGGCTGACGCGCGAGCAGACCTCACGCGGGCGGACCAACCGGCTTGAGCTCACCCGGCGCAACAACGTGCTGTTGCACCTGTTCAATGCGCCGGAAGCGCCCCTCTGCCTCGGCCTGACCCAACACCACCTCGCAACGCTTAACATCTGGTATGACCCGAAACCGGAGTTCATTCTGCAAGCCCTGTGGTGCACCCTGCTCGACGGCAACCCGGATGAACTCAAGCGCCTCTTCACCCGTTACCCGCACCACACCTATTCGTCCGGCATGCTGCACATGCATCCGACCCACCAGTTGCTGGAAACCGACGAAGCCGGCAAGCAACTGTTCCAGCTGCTACCCGACCCCATACAGCGCTGCTTGCTGACCCACTATCTGCAGCAGACCAATCTCCGCCTCGCCCCGGCCACGACAGCCTATGAGCAGGGCCTGGCTCTGGCCCGCCAGCAGCGCGACGACGAACTGGCCCTGGAACTCCTGCTGCAAGCCCTCTGGCGCGGTCACTGGTCCAGCCTGGCTCACCTCCGCCAGCCCACGCTCGTGATGTTCGAGAAGGTCATCACCCACTGCATCAAGGGAGAGACGCCCGCAGCGCTGAGTCATCTGGAAACCTGGCGCGCCCAACTGCGCAAACAGACCGGCCAGCGCAACCCGTTGTGGCACCCGGTGTTGAATGGTCTCTACAGCCTCGCACTGATCAGCAACTATGAGCCGTCCCGGCGCACCGCCCTCAAGCAGGCGCTAGTCCAGAACGAGAAGGAAGATTGCGGCCAGGCCTACCTGGTGCTCCGGGTGCTCCACGAACGCCTGCAAGGCACAACCCCCAAGCACAGCATCTACCGTCCCGCCGCCCCCGAGGGCCTGGACGGCCTGATGCTGGCGCTGGGGCTCTACTGGTTGGATGAATCCAACACCTCCACATGGCGGCAGACACTGAGCGACTACCGTCAGTCCCTCACCGAGGCGGGCTATCTGTGGCTGGCGGCTGAGTTCGATGCCCTGTTGGAAAAGCAGTTCGGACAAATCCGCCAGCTCACCTGGGTCCACCAGGAGGCGGGGCTACGCCCCCTGGTGGAGTCTTATCAGCGCCAGGAATCCTGGCAACTGGCCCTGCAGGCACTGCTGCAACTGAAGACCCCCAATGGGCAAGGCAAGCCCTCGCCAAGAACAACTCGCCTGGCCTGGTTGATCAGCCTGGGCGGCTACTACGACCAGGTCGAGCCACGGGAGCAGAAGCTCAACGCCAAGGGCCAGTGGAGCAAGGGGCGAGCCGTCGCCCTGCAGCGCCTGGTGACCGAGCTTGGCAGCCTGGACTTCCTCAATGATCAGGACCGTCAGGCCATAGGCCATATCCAGATCACGACCGACTACTACGGCCGTGAACGCTATGAGTTGCCGGTGCACGAAGCGCTGCCTGCCCTGGTCGGCCACCCGGCCCTGTACCGCGCCGAGCAGCCCGACCTGCGCCTCGACCTGGTCCTCGGCCAGCCCGCCCTGCACCTGGACGTCGGCAACGACGGGCGCCTGCATCTGCGCCTCAGCCCCTGGGAGGTGGATACCCACAACCGCGTGGTGATCGAGGAGGAAACGCCGACCCGGGTGGTGGTGTATCCGATCAGCCCGGGTATCCGCCAGGTGGCCGCGATCATCAGCACGGGCCTCGTCATGCCGATGACGGCCAAGACACAGTTGCTGGACGCCATCGGCAATCTCGCGCCGCTGCTACCGATCCACTCCGACCTGCCGGAGCTGACCGCGCAGATCCCTGCGGTGGAGGCGGATGGCACGCTCTACGCACACCTGGTGCCGCTGGAACAGGGGCTGCGCCTGCAACTGCTGGTACGCCCGCTGCCGGATGGCAGTTGGCTGCGCCCCGGGCAGGGCAGCGCCAACATCCTGGGCGAGCAGTCCGGACAGACGATCCAGGCCCGGCGGGACCTCGACGCCGAGCGCAAGGCCCAGCAACGGGTGCTGGACGGCTGCCCCGGACTGGCCCAGGGCGACACCGATGGCATGGAGTGGAGCCTGGTCGACCCACAGGATGCGCTGCAGGTACTCGATGAATTAAAGGCGCTGGAAGGGCAAGGCCTACAGTGCGTCTGGCCCGAAGGCGGGCACATCCACCACAAGGGCCGCGTCGGCTTCGGGCAAATGCGCCTGGGGCTCAAGCAGCAGGGCGATTGGCTGCTCCTGCAGGGCCAGCTCACGCTGGACGATGGCAAGGTCGTGGAACTGCGCCGCCTGCTCGACCTGCAGCAGGCCTCGCCAGGCCGTTTCGTCCACCTGGGCGAGCGCGACTGGCTGGTCCTGGACGAGCGCCTGCGGCGTCAGTTGGAAGAACTGCAGCACCTGGCCGAGCGTTCCTCCGACACAGGCCTGCAGCTCACATCCCTCAGCGCCCCCCTGCTGGAAGCGCTGGCCGAGGAGGTCGCCGACTTCAAGGCCGATCACCACTGGCAAGGCCACCTTGAGCGACTCGCGAGCATGCGGGCCCACCAGCCGACGCCCCCCAGGACCCTGCTCGCGCAGCTGCGCGACTATCAGCACGAGGGGTTCTGCTGGCTGTCCCGCCTCGCACACTGGGGCGTAGGGGCCTGCCTGGCCGACGACATGGGCCTGGGCAAAACGGTGCAGTTGCTCGCGCTGTTGCTTGAGAGAGCCGGGCAGGGACCACAACTGGTGGTCGCACCCACGACGGTCACCCTGAACTGGCAGGCCGAATGCGCCCGCTTCGCCCCCAGCCTGAAGACCCGCCTCTACCATGAAGATCGCCGTCTGGACGCGCTTGGCCCCTGCGATCTGGTGATCGTCAGCTACGGCCTCCTGCACCAGGACAGCGAGGCCTTCGCGGCCCAGCGCTGGACCAGCGCGGTGCTGGACGAGGCACAAGCCATCAAGAATGCCCAGACCAAGCGCTCCCAGGCTGCAATGGCCCTGCAGGCCGACTTCCGCGCCGTGGCCACCGGCACCCCGCTGGAAAACCACCTGGGCGAGTTATGGAACCTGTTCCGCTTCATCAACCCCGGCCTGCTCGGCGGCCAGGAGAGCTTCAACGCGCGCTTCGCCATCCCCATCGAACGGGGCGACGGTGCTGCCCGCCGCACCTTGCGCAAACTGATCCAGCCCTTCCTGCTGCGCCGCCTGAAAAGCCAGGTGCTGGAGGAGCTGCCGCCGCGCACCGAGATCACCTACCGCGTGCCCCTGTCCTCGGAAGAAGCCCACCTCTACGAAGCCTTGCGCCAGCAGGCGCTGAGCAATCTCGAGCCTTCGGCAAGCGGCAACGCCAACCCCGTCCAGGTACTGGCGGAAATCACCCGCCTGCGGCGCTTCTGCTGCCACCCCTCACTGTCGGTACCGGGCAGCACGCTGGAGGGCAGCAAGCTACAGGCCTTCGCCGAGATCACCGAGGAGCTGCTGGCCAACGGGCACCGCGCGCTGGTGTTCAGCCAGTTCGTCGATCACCTGCAGATCGTCCGGGCATGGGTCGAGCAGAACGGCATCGGCTACCAGTATCTGGATGGCTCAACCCCGGCCAAGGATCGTCGTACCCGGGTCGATGCGTTCCAGGCCGGAGAGGGTGAACTCTTCCTCATCAGCCTGAAGGCGGGGGGCACTGGCCTCAATCTGACGGCGGCCGACTACGTGATCCACCTCGACCCCTGGTGGAACCCGGCCGTAGAGGACCAGGCCAGCGATCGGGCACACCGTATGGGGCAGCAACGGCCCGTCACCGTCTACCGGTTGATGACGGAACAGACCATCGAGGAACAGATCGTCGCCCTGCACCAGAAGAAGCGCGCCCTGGCGGACAGCCTGCTGGAAGGCGGCGAGATGAGTGCCCGGCTGGACGCCGAAGCGCTCCTCAAGCTATTGCGCGGAGAAGAGCGCTGAAGCGGCCTTAGCGCCGCTCCCACACCTGGAAGGCATAGGCGGGGGTGGCATCGCCGGCTTCATGCTCGATGCTGGAGGCCAGGTGCCAATCGGCATCCGGCACTTCGGGGAAGAAGGCATCGCCTTCCGGGGCCAGTTCGACGCGGGTCAGGTAGAGGCGGTCGCCGTGCTCCAGGCCCTGGGTGTAGAGCTGGGCACCGCCGATCAGCATCACTTCCTCGGCATCTTCCTCACGGGCCCAGGCTTCGGCACGCACCACGGCCTCTTCCAGGCTGGCGAACACCTCGGCGCCCTCCAGCTGCAGGCCGGCCTGGCGGCTGACCACCAGGTTGAGGCGCCCCGGCAGCGGGCGGCCCAGGGAATCCCAGGTCTTGCGGCCCATGATGATGGGCTTGCCCAGGGTCAGGGCCTTGAAGTGCTTGAGGTCCGCCGGCAGGTGCCAGGGCAGTTGGTTGTCACGGCCGATCACGCGGTTCTGCGCGAGGGCGGCGATCAGGGAGAGGGGCAGGGTCTTTTTCATGGCGGCGAGAATACCAGAGCGAAGCGGCCAGGCCAGCCGGCCTTTCTTTCTGTCCGTCGGGCCGGTCACGCCTCGCAACACTTGCCGCGCGGCGCACCATAAACCGTCATCTATCCTGCGGCAGGCTTGCGCTTCCCCTACCGCAAGGAGACGCCCCATGGCATCCATTTCCACCCTGCGGCATTGGCTGGCGGTCTGCAGCCTGACGTTGCCCCTCTGTTCATTCGCCGCGCCGGACCCGGTGCAATCCGCCATCGACTGGGCCGCCCAGCAGCCCCGCGCCGCCAAGGGCCATGCCCAGGGCGAGGGCAAGCCGCTGGTGGTCGGCCATCGCGGCGCCAGCGGCTATGTGCCGGAGCACACCCTGGCCTCCTACGCCCTGGCCGCCCTGCAAGGCGCCGACTTCGTCGAACCGGACCTGGTGATGACCCGCGACGGCCAGTTGGTGGCCCGCCACGACAACGAACTGGGGCTGACCACCGACGTCGGCAAGCACCCCGAGTTCGCCGACCGCAAGCGCACCCAGACCATCGACGGCGTGGCGCTCACCGGCTGGTTCAGCGAAGACTTCACCCTGGCCGAGCTGAAGACCCTCAAGGCCATCGAGCGCATCCCCCAGGTGCGCCCGGGCAACGCACGGCTGGACGGCGCCTTCGAGATCCCCACCCTGCAGGAGATCATCGACCTGGTGAAGAGCCTGCAGCTCAGCCAGCAGCGGCGCATCGGCCTGTACATCGAGACCAAGCACCCCACCCACTTCCAGCAGCTCGGCCTGGCCATGGAGAAACCGCTGCTGCGCACCCTGCAGCGCAACGGCTACACCGACCGCCGCTCGGCGGTGTACATCCAGTCCTTCGAGGTGGACAACCTGCAGCGCATCGCCCGGCAGAGCAGCATCCGCCTGATCCAGCTCTACGGCGCCGGCCAGCCCTATGACCAGCAGGTGCTGGGCACCGGCCTGACCTACGCCAAGATGGCCAGCGCCGCCGGCCTCAAGACCGTCGCCCGCTATGCCGCCGGGGTCGGCCCGGACAAGGCCTACGTGATCCCCCGCGACGCCGCCGGCAACCTGGGCCAGCCCACCCGCTTCGTCGCCGACGCCCACGCCGCCGGGCTCAAGGTGCACCCCTACACCTTCCGCGCGGAGAACGCCTTCCTCCCCACCAACCTGCGCAACGGTGCCGACCCGCAGGTGCGCGGCGATATCGAGGCGGAGATCAATGCCTTCCTCGACACCGGCATCGACGGCCTGTTCATCGACCAGCCGGACATCGCCGTGCGCGTGAGGGCGCAACGGGCCGCCCACTGACCCGCACGCCGCGACACCCCGGCCCAGACGGCCGGGGTTCCACCTTCCCGCCGTTCAGCGGTTATGCTTCTGCCTCGTCCCACCGGAAGAGAACCCGCGTGACCGAGAGCCCGCCGCCGAACCTCACCCCCCTGCAGCGCCTCTGGCTGACCGAAGCCGTGCGCCTGCGCGAAGAACACGCCGGCCCGCTGGAAGACGGCGAAGCCAACCGCCGCGCCAATGCCGCTGGCGGTGACCTCCCGCAGCGCATCCAGACCCGTGCCCTGTGGCTCGCCGAACGCGACGGCCAACTGGCCGCCCTGCTGCACTGGTTGCAGGGTGCGCGCCTGGCATTCGCCGCGCTGTTGCTGGTGGCCCTGGCCACCGGCGCCACGCTGGCGGTAGCCGCCCTGGGCGACGGCCAGCGCCCGGTCAACGTGTTCTGGGCCATGGGCAGCCTGCTCGGCCTGCACCTGCTGATGCTGCTCGGCTGGCTGCTGGGGCTCGCTTTCGGTGGCCACGCCAGCGTCCTCGGCCGCCTCTGGTGGTGGCTCAGCGGCAAGCTCGCCCGGGACGCCGCCGCCGCGCAGCTGGGCCCGGCGCTGCTGGTGCTGCTGCAACGCCGCCGCCTCGCCCGCTGGGGCCTGGGCGCACTGGTCAACGGGCTCTGGAGCCTCAGCCTGGGCACCGCGCTGCTATGCCTGCTGGCGCTGCTGGCCACCCGGCGCTACGGCTTCGTCTGGGAAACCACCATCCTCGGCAGCGACACCTTCGTCGCCCTGACCCAGGCCCTGGGCGCCCTGCCCGCCCTGCTCGGCTTCGCCCTGCCGGACGCCGACACCATCCGCGCCAGCAGCGACGTAGTGGCCGCCGCCGATGCGCGCCAGGCCTGGTCCGGCTGGCTGCTGGGGGTGACCCTGGTCTATGGCCTGCTGCCGCGCCTGCTGCTGACGGCGCTGTGCCTGTGGCGCTGGCGCAGCGGCCGCGAACGGCTCGACCTGGACCTCGCCCTGCCCGGCTACGGCCTGCTGCGCGAGCGCCTGCAACCGGCCAGCGAACGCCTCGGCGTGCTGGACGCCGACCCCGGCCTGGCGCTGACCGACGCTACTCACGCCCACCCCGACAGCGGCAGCGGTGCCTTGCTGGTGGCCATCGAACTGGACGACAGCCGTCCCTGGCCACCGACCCTGCCACGCGGCGTGGGCGATGCCGGTATCCTCGACAGCCGCGAGCAGCGCCAGCGCCTGCTGGAGCAGCTCACCCGCTTCCCGCCGCAACGCCTGGCGATTGCCTGCGACCCACGCCGCTCGCCGGACCGCGGCACCCTGGCGCTGATCGGCGAACTGGCGCGCTGCGCCGCCGCCACGCGCATCTGGCTGCTGCCCGCCCCACCGGGCGCGGCGCTGGACAGCCTGCGCCTGGGCGAATGGCACCAGGCCCTGTCGCGCCTGGAGCTGGAACACGCCGACAGCTCGCCCCTCGCCTGGCTGGAGAAGGGCCATGACTGACGCACTGAAACTGGCCGTGGTAGGCCACACCAACGTCGGCAAGACCTCGCTGCTGCGCACCCTGCTGCGTGATCGCGGCTTTGGCGAGGTGTCCCACCGCCCCAGCACCACCCGCCATGTCGAGGGCGCGCGCCTGTCGGTGGACGGCCAGCCGCTGCTGGAGCTCTACGACACCCCCGGCCTGGAAGACGCCATCGCGCTGCTCGACTACCTGGAGCGCCTCGAACGCCCCGGCGAGCGCCTGGACGGCCCGGCACGGCTGGCGCGCTTCCTCGACGGCAGCGAGGCGCGCCAGCGCTTCGAGCAGGAGGCCAAGGTGCTGCGCCAGTTGCTGGCCTCCGATGCCGGCCTCTATGTGATCGACGCCCGCGAGCCGGTGCTGGCCAAGTACCGCGACGAGCTGGCGGTGCTGGCCATGTGCGGCCGGCCGCTGCTGCCGGTGCTGAACTTCGTCGCGGTCAACGACCACCGCGAGGCCGAATGGCGCGAGGCCCTGGCACGCCTGGGCCTGCACGCGCTGGTGCGCTTCGACAGCGTGGCGCCGCCGCTGGATGGCGAGCGCCGCCTCTACGAGAGCCTGGCCCTGCTGCTGGAACGGGCACGCCCGCAACTGCAACGGCTGATCGAGGACCACGAGGCCCAGCGCGGCCTGCGCCGGCGGGCCGGGGCGCGACTGATCGCCGAGCTGCTGCTGGATGTCGCCGCCTGCCGCCGCAGCGTGCCGGCCGACGAAGCCAGCCTGGCCCGGGCCACCGAGGCCCTGCGCCAGCAGGTGCGCGCCCGCGAACAGGCCTGCGTGGATGCCCTGCTGCGCCTGCACGCCTTCCGCCCGGAAGATGCCGCCGCCGGTGACCTGCCTTTGCTGGACGGGCGCTGGGGCGATGACCTGTTCAACCCCGAAACCCTCAAGCAGCTCGGCGTGCGCCTGGGCAGCGGCATGGCGGCCGGTGCCGCCGCCGGGGCCGGCGTCGACCTGCTGGTGGGCGGCCTGACCCTGGGCGCCGCGGCGGCCCTGGGCGCCATCGCCGGCGGCGCCTGGCAGACCGTCGGCCACTACGGCGAACGCCTGCTGGGCAAGATCCGTGGCCAGCGCGAGCTGACCGTGGACGACGCCATCCTGCGCCTGCTCGCCCTGCGCCAGCGCCAGCTGCTGCAGGCCCTGGATGCACGCGGGCACGCCGCCGTCGACGCCATCCGCATGACGGCGCCGGACGAGAAGCAATGGCGCCAGGGCAAGTTGCCCCCGGCATTAGGCAAGGCGCGGGCGCACCCGGAATGGTCGTCGCTCAACCCCGGCGCGGAGCTGGAACAGGCGGAGCGGCAGGAGCAGGTGAAGGCGCTGGCGGCGGAGTTGGGGTGATTTGGGCAGGCATGGCGAAGAATGCCTGAGGCTCCGCGTTATGGGTTTCGCGTCGCTCTACCCATCCTACGAAAGTGGCCGCCACGCAGGGCGTAGCCCGGGCTTCAGCCCGGGGATCGGGGCAGATTCTTCGCGAATGAGTTCGCCCCACCCGGCGGGCGACCACAGGTGGGTCCTGGGGCCGCGCCTGTGGGAGCCCGAGCGGGTCAGACCGCGACCGGTGCCTTGATGTGCGGGTGCGCCTGGTAGCCCACCAGCTCGAAGTCCTCGAACTTGAAGGCCAGCAGGTCCTTCACTTCGGGGTTGAGCTTCATGGTCGGCAGGGGCAGCGGCTCGCGGGTGAGCTGCAGGTCGGTCTGCTCGATGTGGTTGGCGTAGAGGTGGCAGTCGCCGCCGGTCCAGACGAAGTCGCCGGGCTCCAGGCCGCAGACCTGCGCCACCATCAGCGTCAGCAGGGCGTAGCTGGCGATGTTGAAGGGCACGCCGAGGAAGATGTCCGCCGAACGCTGGTACAGCTGGCAGCTGAGCTTGCCGTCGGCCACGTAGAACTGGAACAGCGCGTGGCAGGGCGGCAGGGCCATCTGGTCCACCAGGGCCGGGTTCCAGGCGGAGACGATCAGGCGGCGCGAATCCGGGTTCTTGCGGATCATCTCGATCAGCTTGCTGATCTGGTCGATCGACTCGCCATTGGGCGCCGGCCAGCTGCGCCACTGGTAGCCGTAGACCGGGCCCAGGTCGCCGTTCTCGTCGGCCCATTCGTCCCAGATGGAGACACCGTTTTCCTTCAGGTAACGGATGTTGGTGTCGCCCTGGAGGAACCACAGCAGCTCGTGAACGATGGACTTCAGGTGGCACTTCTTGGTGGTCACCAAGGGGAAGCCATCGGCCAGGTTGAAGCGCATCTGGTGGCCGAACACGCTGTAGGTGCCGGTGCCGGTGCGGTCGCTCTTGAAGGTGCCGGTCTCGCGCACCAGGCGCATCAGGTCGAGGTACTGTTTCACGAGGCGACTCCTTGGACGGGCTGGCGACGGTAGGCCCAGACGATCAAGCCGATGCCGCCGAGGATCATCGGCACGCAGAGCACCTGGCCCATGGTCAGCCAGCCGAAGGCCAGGTAACCGAGCTGGGCATCCGGTACGCGGACGAACTCGACGATGAAGCGGAAGATGCCGTAGCACAGCGCGAACATGCCGGAGACGGCCATGGTCGGGCGCGGCTTGCGCGAGTAGAACCAGAGGATGGCGAACAGCGCCACGCCTTCGAGAGCGAACTGGTACAGCTGCGACGGGTGACGCGGCAGCGGGCCGCCATTGGGGAAGATCATCGCCCAGGGCACGTCGGTGACCTTGCCCCAGAGCTCGGAGTTGATGAAGTTGCCGATGCGCCCGGCGCCCAGGCCGATGGGCACCAGCGGGGCGATGAAGTCCATCAGCTGGAAGAAGCTCTTGCCGTTGCGCCGGCCGAACCATAGGGTCGCCAGCATCACGCCGATCAGGCCGCCGTGGAACGACATGCCGCCCTTCCACACCTCGAGGATCAGCAGCGGGTTGGCGAGGTAGGCCGACAGGTCATAGAACAGCACGTAGCCGAGGCGGCCACCGGCGATCACGCCCAGGGCGACCCAGAACACCAGGTCGGAAAGCTTCTCGCGGCTCCAGGTCGGGTCGAAGGCCTTGAGGCGGCGCGAGGCCAGCCACCAGGCACCGCCGATGCCGATCAGGTACATCAGGCCGTACCAGTGGATTTTCAGGGGTCCGAGGCTCAGGGCCACCGGATCGATCTGGGGATAAGCCAGCATCACGACTCCTTAGATCAGAAAACTCAGCCCGACCGAGAACAGCAGCAGGGCGAACAGGCGCTTGAGCAGACGCGGCGACAGGCGGTGGGCCAGGCGGGCGCCGAAGCGGGCGAAGAACATGCTGGTCAGCGCGATGCCGGCCAGCGCGGGCAGATAGACGAAACCGAAGCTCCACTGTGGCAGGTGCGGCTCGTTCCAGCCCAGCACCATGAACGACAGGGCGCTGGCCAGGGCGATGGGCAGCCCGCAGGCGGAGGACGTGGCCACCGCCTGCTGCATGGGCACGCTGCGCCAGGTGAGGAAGGGCACGGTCAGCGAACCACCGCCGATGCCGAAGATCGCCGAGGCCCAGCCGATGAAGGCGCCGGCGACGGTCAGCCCCGGCTTGCCGGGCACGTCACGGCTGGCCTTGGGCTTGAGGTCCAGGGCCATCTGCAGGGAAACGAAGATGGCGAAGCAGCCGATGATCTTCTGCAGCATGGGGCCCTGGATCGCCTTGGCGGTCAGCGAACCCAGCGCCGCGCCGAGGAGGATGCCGAGGGTCATCCAGGCGAAGATGTGCCAACGCACCGCACCCTTGCGATGGTGCTCGCGTACGGCGTTGATCGAGGTGAAGATGATGGTCGCCAGGGAGGTACCGACGGCGAGGTGGGTCAGGATGCTGGGGTCGAATCCCTGGGCAGTGAAACTGAAAACCAGCACCGGCACGATGATCATGCCGCCACCCACACCGAACAGACCGGCGAGCACGCCGGCGCAGGCGCCGAGTACCAGGTAGAGCAGGAATTCCATCGACACCCCCGAAAACAAAGCGGCATGTTAACGGAAGCCCGCCCGAGGCTCCAACGACTCGATGGCGAGCCGCCGAGCGGCTGCTAGACTCGCGACAACAAAAAGGAGACGACTCCAGATGTGCCTCATCGCATTCGCCTGGCAACCCGGACAGGAAGTCCCGCTGGTACTGGCTGCCAACCGTGACGAGTTCTACGCCCGCCCCACCCAACCCCTGGCCCACTGGCCAGACGCCCCCGGCCTCTACGCCGGCCGCGACCTCGAAGCCGGCGGCACCTGGCTGGGCCTCGGCCCCGACGGCCGCTTCGCCGCCCTGACCAATATCCGCGACCCGCGCCTGCCCCCGGTGGGGCGCTCCCGTGGCGAGCTGTGCGTGCAGTTCCTCAACGGCACGCTGGGCCCGGCCGAGTTCCTCGCCGACGCCCAGCGCCGCGCCGCCGACTACGCCGGCTTCAACCTGCTGGTGGGCGACAGCCGCGAGCTGTGCTTCCTCAACCCCCGCAGCGGCGGGCCGAGAACGCTGGCCGCCGGCATCTACGGGCTGTCCAACGCCGACCTCGACACGCCCTGGCCGAAGGTCGAGCGGGCCAAGGCGGCCCTGGCGGAGTGCCTGCAAGGCGTCACCACCGACACCCTGCTCAACCTGATGCACGACCCCGAGGCGGCGCCGGACGCGATCCTTCCCGATACCGGCGTGGGCCTGAACACCGAGCGCATGCTGTCCCCGGTGTTCATCGCCACCCGCACCTACGGCACCCGCGCCAGCACGGCGCTGATCGTCCATGCCAACGGCCGCCGCGAACTGGTGGAGCGCAGCTACGGCCCCCACGGTGAGCAACTGGGGCAGGTGGAGATGGTGCTCTAGGGCAGACCCCTGCCGTGCGCCGGGGATGCCCACGGCACAGCAAGGCACCCGCGCGGGTTGATCGCGGGTGCTGCCATGGGAAGGAAAACGAGATGCAGCGTGGCCAAGCCCCGGAAGCGGGGCTCAGGCCTGGATGGTCGCGGCCGGGTTGATCACGCGGCCCAGGCCCAGGTTGCGCAGGGCCAGGTGCAGGGAGCTGTGGATAACCTGCGGGTTGTCGATGCCCATCAGCTGCTCCAGCAGCTCGCGCGCCTTGCTGATGCTGACCTGGCGCAGCAGCCACTTCACCTTGGGCAGGTTGGTGGCGTTCATCGACAGGCTGTCGAAGCCCATGGCCAGCAGCAGGACGGCCGCGGCGGGATCACCGGCCATCTCGCCGCAGATGCTCACCGGCTTGCCTTCGGCGTGGGCGTCGTTGACCACCTTGACCAGCGCTTGCAGCACCGCCGGGTGCAGGTAGTCGTAGAGGTCGGCGACGCGCGGGTTGTTGCGGTCCACCGCCAGCAGGTACTGGGTGAGGTCGTTGGAGCCCACCGAGAGGAAGTCCACCTGGCGCGCCAGCTCGCGGGTCTGGTACACGGCCGCGGGAATCTCGATCATCACGCCCACCGGGGGCATGGGGATGTCGACGCCTTCGTCACGCACCTCGCCCCAGGCGCGGTGGATCAGGTGCAGGGATTCTTCCAGCTCCTGCACGCCGGAGATCATCGGCAGGAGGATGCGCAGGTTGTTCAGGCCTTCGCTGGCCTTGAGCATGGCGCGCACCTGCACCAGGAAGATTTCCGGGTGGTCGAGGGTGACGCGGATGCCGCGCCAGCCGAGGAAGGGGTTGCTTTCCTTGATCGGGAAATACGACAGCGCCTTGTCGCCACCGATGTCCAGGGTGCGCATGGTCACCGGCAGCGGATGGAAGGCGGCGAGCTGCTCGCGGTAGATGGCGAGCTGCTCCTTTTCGCTGGGGAAGCGCTCGTTGATCATGAACGGCACTTCGGTGCGGTACAGGCCGACGCCTTCGGCGCCGCGCTCCTGGGCACGGGTCACGTCGGCCAGCAGGCCGGTGTTGACCCACAGCGGCATGCGGTGGCCGTCCAGGGTTTCGCAGGGCAGGCTGCGCAGGGCGTCGAGGCCCTTGACCAGCTGGCGCTCCTCCTCGACCACTTCGCTGTACTGCTTGCGCAGCTCGGCGGAGGGGTTGGTGAAGACTTCACCGTGGTAGCCGTCGACGATCAGCTCGATGCCGTCGACCTTGGAGTACGGCAGGTCGACCACGCCCATGACCGTGGGCACACCCATGGCGCGAGCGAGGATGGCGACGTGGGAGTTGCCGGAGCCGAGAACCGAAATCAGGCCCACCAGCTTGCCTTCGGGCACTTCGCCGAGCATGGCCGGGGACAGTTCTTCACTGACCAGGATGGTGTTGTCCTGGTACACCAGGTTCTGCTTGCGCTCTTCCTGCAGGTAGGCGAGCAGGCGGCGACCGAGGTCCTTGACGTCGGAGGCGCGCTCGCGCAGGTAGGCGTCGTCCATCAGTTCGAAGCGCTTGACGTGCTCCATCACCACCTGGCGCAGGGCACCCTGGGCCCACTGGCCGGAGCGAATGACCTTCTTCACTTCCAGGCCGATGGAGGCGTCGTCGAGCATCATCAGGTAGACGTCGAACAGCGCCCGCTCCTCGGGGCGCAACTGGCTGGCCAGCTTGCTGGACAGGCGGCGCATGTCTTCGCGCACCGCTTCCAGGGCCTGCTTGAAGCGCTCGACCTCGGCCTCGATGTCATCGACGGCGCGGTCGGGTACCACTTCCAGGTCGGCCGGCGGCAGCACCACCACGGCGGTGCCCACGGCAGCGCCCGGCGCACCGGGCACGCCGACGAACTTGGCTTCCTGGATGCCCTTGCCCTGGCGGCCCAGGCCCCGGATCGAACCGGTGGCCTCGGCATGGGCGATAACGCCCGCGAGCTGGGCGCTCATGGTGACGAGGAAGGCTTCCTCGCCCTCGTCGAACTGGCGGCGCTCCTTCTGCTGCACCACCAGAACGCCCATCACCCGGCGGTGGTGGATGATCGGTGCGCCGAGGAAGGAGGCGTAGCGTTCCTCGCCGGTTTCGGCGAAATAGCGATAGCGGGGGTGGTCGGCGGCGTGTTCGAGGTTGAGCGGCTCCTCGCGGGTGCCGACCAGACCGACCAGGCCCTCGTTGGGGGCCATGCTGACCTTGCCGATGGAGCGCTTGTTCAGGCCCTCGGTGGCCATCAGCACGAACCGGTTGGACTCGGGGTCCAGCAGGTAGACGGAGCAGACCTGGCTGCCCATGGCTTCCTTGACCCGCAGCACGATGATCGCCAACGCCGCCTTCAGATCCTTGGCGGCGTTCACTTCCTGGACGATCTTGCGCAGCGTATTGAGCATGGCCTTGTAGCCTTTCTCCGGGTCAGTCTTGCGCCAGCAGGCGCGGGGCTAATTCCTTGAGGGCACGGCGGTAGACTTCTCGCTTGAAGGTCACGACCTGTCCCAGCGGGTACCAGTAGCTGACCCAGCGCCAGCCGTCGAACTCAGGCTTGCCGGTCAGGTCCATGCGAACCCGGTTCTCGTCCGATTGCAGGCGCAGCAGGAACCACTTCTGCTTCTGCCCGATGCACAGGGGTTGGCTATGGGTCCGCACCAGACGCTGCGGCAGACGATAGCGCAACCAGCCCCGGGTGCATGCAAGTATTTTCACATCCCGTTCCTCGAGCCCGACCTCTTCGTTCAGCTCGCGGTACAGCGCCTCTTCCGGCGTCTCACGGGGGTTGATGCCCCCCTGGGGGAACTGCCAGGCGTCCTGATTGATACGCCGAGCCCACAGCACCTGCCCGACCTCATTGGCGAGAATGATGCCGACATTGGGGCGAAAACCATCGGGATCGATCACGGCGAACAACCTCGCATACGCATGTTCCGGCATTGTTCCATAAAGCCTGTAAACGCGGCAATGCGGGCTTTTAGCGCAATGGGCAGGCCGGGGAAAAGTGGTTATTCTGGCCGCCCTCCGTAGTTTCGATTCAAGGTAAAAGACGTGCGCCTGGCCCTTTTCGATCTCGACAATACCCTCCTTGGCGGCGACAGCGATCACGCCTGGGGCGACTACCTGTGCGAACGCGGCATTCTCGACGGCGATGCCTACAAGAGCCGCAACGACGAGTTCTACCAGGATTACCTCGCCGGCCGCCTGAACATCACCGACTACCTGAACTTCAGCCTGGAAATCCTCGGCCGCACCGAGATGGCCCAGCTGGAGCAGTGGCACCGCGAGTTCATGCGTGATTGCGTCGAGCCGATCATCCTGGCCAAGGGCGAGACCCTGCTGGCCGAGCATCGCGCCGCAGGCGACAAGCTGGTGATCATCACCGCCACCAACCGCTTCGTCACCGGCCCCATCGCCGCGCGCCTGGGGGTCGAGACCCTGCTGGCCACCGAATGCGAGATGGAGAACGGCCGCTACACCGGGCGCACCACCGACGTGCCCTGCTTCCGCGACGGCAAGGTCACCCGCCTGGAGCGCTGGCTCGCCGAAACCGGCCTGAGCCTGGAAGGCGCCAGCTTCTACAGCGATTCGCTGAATGACCTGCCACTGCTGGAGCGGGTGACCCGCCCGGTGGCGGTCGACCCCGACCCCAAGCTGCGCGCCGAGGCCGAGCGTCGCGGCTGGCCGGTGATCTCCCTGCGCTGAGCCGCCTCAGAGCGAGAGCGGCTTGGCCACCATCAGGAAGAAGATGCCGACGAAGGCGATGAAGGCCGGCCAGCCCAGGATGAACCAGACCTTCATATAAAGGTGCGCCCTGGCCGGCAGTTCCCCGCCGTCGGCCAGCGCATCGCGCGCCATGTCGCGCACGCGGATCTGCAGCCAGACCACCGGCAACCAGCAGAGCCCGGCGAACACGTACAGGCCCACGCTCCACAGCAACCACACCTGGTTCAACGGCCAGCCCGCCAGCTTGGCCAGGGCCAGGCCGCTGAACGGCTGGAACACCGCCGTGGTGGCGATGAACAGCCAGTCGGCGGTGACCAGGTGGCGGAAGGTCACGGCGATCACCTCCAGCCGCTGGCTGCGCCAGGCGCGCAGGGCGTAGTAGGCCGAGCCCAGCCCGGTGCCGAACAGCAGGGTGGAGGACATGATGTGCAGGGTCTTCAGCAGCAGGTATAGGCTCATCCGGTTTTCCGTTGCGAGGGCTCCAGCCACAGCACCCAGAGGGTGGCGACCATGAGCACGAGGTTCTTGCCGACCGCAGCATAAGGGTCGGCCCAGTAGTGCGGAAGCAGCAGGCTGATCAGCAGCGTATAGGCCAGCATCAGGCCCAGTTGCGCGAGCAGCGCGTGGCGCCTCCAACGCCTTAGCAGCAAGCCGATGCCCAGCAGCGCATCCAGCAAGGCGCCGCCCACCACCGCCAGCGTGGCCAGCAGGCCGGAAACACCCATCTCCGCCATGATCCGCAGCCCCCAGTCGAACCCGGGGCCGAGGCAGACCAGTGCGGTGCCCAGCCAGATCAGCACCAGGGCCGCCAGCATCAGAGGATGCAGCCAGCCGTTTACCGCCCGGGCCTTCTGCGGCCAGGTGGAATCCAGGCGCTGGCCGAGCGCTGCCGGGCGATGGCCACTGAGCTGTTCCAACGGTGCGGCATCGCCCAGGTTGTCTTGCCGCGCCAGGGCCGGCAGTTGCGGGTCCAGCAGATGCAGGCGAGTGGCGACACCCACCAGTGGTCGTGGCAGCTGGATATAACGCGCCGGGGTCCAGCCCATGTGGGCGCGCAGGCGGTCGAGCAACTCGCTCTGGGTCAGCGCTTCGGGGCCGACCAGCTCCAGCACCCCAGGCTGTTCGGGCCAGTGCCGCAGCAGGGCCGCAACCGCGCCGACCAGGTCATCCACATGCAGCGGCATGCTCCGCGCCCGGGTATCCAGCAGGGGTGCCAAGGGCAGCGCGGCGAGGCGCTCCAGCCAGGCGCTGCTGACGCCACCCTCGCCCAGCACCAGGGACGGGCGCAGCACCACGGCGGGAATCCCCAGGGCCAGCAGGTGCTCGTCCGCCCGGGCCTTGCTGGCGAGGAAGGGCAACCCGCCCGCCTCACCCGCGCCCAGGGCGGAAAGCTGCAACACCGCTGCGCCGTGGCAGGCGGCGAGGTCGAACAGGGCGCAGGCGCCATCGGCCTGCACACGGGCCTGGCGCGCCAGGTCGCTGTCCAGCACACCGGCGGCGTTGATCACCAGGTCGATGCCATCGGGCCAGGGGAAGTGCTCGGGTTTTTCAGCCAGATGCTCCAGATCCAGCGGCTGCCAGACGACGCCGGGCAACTGCGGCCCAGTGCCCGAGCGGGAGGTGGCGACCAGGCTGTGGCCGCCGGCAGACAGGGCGCGCAGAAGGTGACGACCGATAAAGCCGCTGGCACCGACCAGCAGGATGCGCCTGGCCAAGCTCAGGCCGGCTTGGCCAGGGTCAGCACGAGGATGATCAGCAGCAACAGGAAGCCGACCGCGCCATAACCCAGGCTGAAACCAAGGAAGCGGCTGCGCGGGGCGGCGCTGGGCGCCTCCCCGGCATGCAGCACCAGCAGGCGCCGGGTGAAGGCCAGCCAGGCGATGCCGGCCAGCAGGTAGAGGATGGAGCTGCCCAGCACCCAGGTCAGGCCGAAGGGGATTTCCGCCAGGGCCAGCAGCCACCAGCCGGTGATCGGCAGGGCCACGCCCAGGGTCAGCAGCGCCGGCACGCCGAACAGCACGGATTGGCGCAGGCTCGGCGCCCAGCCACGCAGGCCGCCGTGCCAGGCACGCAGCACGAACCACAGCAGGCCGCCGGCAACGACGAACAGGAGGAAGGTCAGCAAGCCGTGAAGTATCTGCAGCATCAGGTAGTCATCCATTCCTTATCACTCCATCCGGGCGACGAGCAGAGTGTAGATGGCCGCCATCGCGGGCGGCCGCCGCCGTCAACCGAGGAACAGCCGATAGGCCGGGTTGTCGCTCTCGTCCCAATAGGGGTAGCCGATCTCTTCCAGCGCCGCGGGGATCAGGTGGCGCTCGTCCGCCGGCACCTGCAGCCCGGCCACCACGCGGCCGTCGGCGGCGCCGTGGTTGCGGTAGTGGAACAGGGTGATGTTCCAGCGCCCGCCCAGCTTGTTGAGGAAGTTGAACAGCGCGCCGGGGCGCTCGGGGAATTCGAAGCGGAAGACCGACTCGTCCTCCACCCGCGCCGCGTGGCCGCCGACCATGTGGCGGATGTGCAGTTTGGCCAGCTCGTTGTCGGTCAGGTCCAGCACCGGGAAGCCCTGGTCGCGCAGGCTCTGCACCAGCACCTCGCGTGGGTCGTTCTCCGGGTGGGTCTGCACGCCGACGAAGATGTGCGCCTCGGCATCGGTGTTGTAGCGGTAGTTGAATTCGGTGATCTGGCGCTTGCCGATGGCCTCGCAGAAGGCCTTGAAGCTACCCGGGCGCTCGGGGATGGTCACGGCGATGATCGCCTCGCGCTTCTCGCCCAGTTCGGCGCGCTCGGCCACATGGCGCAGGCGGTCGAAGTTGATGTTGGCGCCGGAATCGATGGCCACCAGGGTCTGCCCACTGCTGCCTTCGCGCTCCACGTACTTCTTGATCCCGGCCACGGCCAGGGCGCCGGCGGGTTCGGTGATGGAGCGGGTGTCGTCGTAGATGTCCTTGATCGCCGCGCAGATCTCGTCGGTGCTGACGGTGATCACCTCGTCCACGTGATCGCGGCAGATGTCGAAGGTGTGCTGGCCGATCTGCGCCACGGCCACGCCGTCGGCGAACAGCCCGACCTGGCCCAGCACCACGCGCTCGCCGGCGGCCATGGCGGCCTGCAGGCAGTTGGAGTCGTCCGGCTCGACGCCGATCACCTTCACCTCGGGGCGCAGGTACTTCACGTAGGCGGCGATGCCGGCGATCAGGCCGCCGCCGCCCACCGGCACGAAGATGGCGTCCAGGCGCCCCGGGTGCTGGCGGAGGATCTCCATCGCCACGGTGCCCTGGCCGGCGATCACGTGCGGGTCATCGTAGGGGTGGATGTAGACGAAGCCCTTCTCGTCCACCAGCTTCAGCGAATAGGCCAGCGCCTCGGGGAAGGCGTCGCCGTGCAGCACCACCTTGCCGCCCCGGGCGCGCACGCCCTGGACCTTGAGCTCGGGGGTGGTGCGCGGCATCACGATGGTCGCCTTGATGCCCAGCTCGCGGGCCGCCAGGGCCAGGCCCTGGGCGTGGTTGCCGGCCGAGGCGGTAACCACGCCGCGCGCCAGCTCCTCGGCGCTGAGCTGCGCCAGCTTGTTGTAGGCGCCGCGAATCTTGAAGGAGAACACCGGCTGCAGGTCCTCGCGCTTGAGCAGCACCTGGTTGCCAAGGCGTTCGGACAGGCGCAGCGCGGGTTGCAAGGGGGTTTCCACCGCCACGTCATAAACGCGCGAGGTGAGGGTCTTCTTCACGTAGTCTTCGAGCATCACGGCTTCACTGGCGGGGCTTGCGGGGATGGGCGAGTCTACCCCAGGGCTTCGTCGCCCGACCACAGAGAATGCGGGGTTTTGCCGCGCTGAACGGCTATAATCCGCGCCCTCGCATTTCCTTTCATACGTGGACCACCAGCATGACCCAGGACCAGCTCAAGCAGGCAGTCGCCCAGGCCGCAGTCGACCATATCCTCCCGCTGCTCGACAGCAAGAGCGTCGTCGGCGTCGGCACCGGCTCGACCGCCAACTTCTTCATCGACGCCCTGGCTCAGCACAAGATGGCCTTCGACGGCGCGGTCGCCAGCTCCGAAGCCACCGCCCAGCGCCTCAAGGGCCACGGCATTCCGGTCTATGACCTGAACGCGGTGGACGCCCTGGAGTTCTACGTCGACGGCGCCGACGAGAGCGACGCGCACCTGAACCTGATCAAGGGCGGCGGCGCTGCCCTGACCCGCGAGAAGATCGTCGCCGCCGTGGCACGTACCTTCATCTGCATCGCCGACGGCAGCAAGCTGGTGCCGGTGCTCGGCGCCTTCCCGCTGCCGGTGGAAGTCATCCCCATGGCCCGCAGCCACGTGGCGCGCCAGCTGGTGAAGCTGGGCGGCGACCCGGTCTACCGCGAAGGCGTGGTCACCGACAACGGCAACATCATCCTCGATGTGTACAACCTCTCGATCACCGACCCGGTGACCCTGGAAGCACAGATCAACGCCATCGTCGGCGTGGTCACCAACGGCCTGTTCGCCGCCCGCCCCGCCGACCTGCTGCTGCTCGGCACCGCGGAAGGCGTGAAGACGCTGAAGGCGTAAGAAACCGAGCCCGGCATGCAAGGTGCCGGGCTCCTGTCCTGCGACAACCCACCGCTCTCCGACGCCTAAACATCAAAATGCCATCAGGCATTCGCCTCTGATAGGCTCTGCGCCGCGAAATACCCTCCCCCCATCAAGGAATGCCATGAAGAAGGAAGCCTTCATCACGCTGTCGCTGTGCCTGCTGCTCAGTGGCTGCTTCGAAACCCCCGTCGAGAAGACCGACAAGGCCATCGGCCTGTACCGCCCCGAAACCACCGCACCGCAGCAGATGCAGGAAGCCCACGAACTGCTGGAAAGCGCTGCCGAGGACAAGGAGCCCCGCGCCCAGTACATGCTGGCCAAGATGTACGAACGCGGCGACGGCGTCGCACAGGACTTCAACAAGGCCTTCGAGCTCTACACCCAGTCGTCCCTCAACGGCAACGGTGATGCCTCCTACATGCTGAGCCGTTACCTGGAAGACGAGCAGTTCGGCCAGAAGGTCGACCTGCAGCAGTCGAAGGGCTTCCTGGAGAAAGGCGCCGCCCAAGGCTCCTACACCGCCAAGCTGCTGCTGGGCCTGGCCCTGCTCAACGGCAATGCCCCCTTCCAGCAGGACCTCGACAAGGCGGAGAGCCTGCTGCAGGAAGTCGCCGAGAAAGCCACCGTCGAAGGCCATTGCCTGCATGCCCAGCAGGGCCTGGCCACCCTGTATGGCGATGCCACCCTGGGCAAGCTCGACCAGGAAAAGGTCGTGAAAGCCTACGAATACCTGGCGCAGCACGGCCCTTCCGGCTACCCGTCGGTGCTGATGGGGCTGTTCGACGGCCACATCCCCACACTGGAGGATCCGGCCCGGCGCAAGGCGGTCTACGAGCAATACGGCCAGAGCAACGCCCAGGTGAAGATGCTTTATCTCGCCGGGGCCTTTGGCGAGGGTGAGGGTGCGCTCATCAGCGAGGCGGACTACCGCAAGCTGCTCGCTGACGCGTCCGCCAAGGGCGATCGCCTGGCATCGAGCCTGGGTTGCCGCATCTTCGCGCCGGGCCTGAAGCGCAGGAATGGTGGCGGGGACCCCGCACAGGCCGCGCAGGTACTGGCCTGGTGCGAAGCCGAAGCCCGGACAGGCGCCCCCTTCGGCCAGAGCAATACCGCCGCCCTCTACCTGCTCAAGGGCGAGCACAAGCAGGCGTTCATCTGGGCATCCATCGCCTTGGCAGAAGGCAACCGGGAGGGCGCGGCGATAGCCGTCCTGCTCGCCACTGCCGGATTCAAACCCACCCAGGCAGAAGTGAACGACCTGGTGCTAGAAGCGAAGGCACTGCATACGGACATCAAGACCGCCCAGGCCAACTACCGCGACAAGACCCTCAGCCTGCCCCTGGTCGAGCGTCCCTGGTACTGATCCCGGGCCACGGGGCGCTTCGACCACGAAGCGCCCCGTGGAGCACCGAGCGTCACTCCCCCGCCGGCTTGCTGAACCTGTAGAACAGGTTCGGCTCGCTGACCAAATACAGATTCCCTTCGTTATCCATCGCCACGCCCTCCGCCTGCGGCACGCCGCGGGTCAGGCCGTGCATGCCGCGCAGCAGCGACAGGCTGCTGATGGGCTTGCCGTCGGCGTTGATCTCCAGCACCAGCCGCGACTCGTCGGACAGCGCCAGCAGGTGGCCGCTGCGGTCGTCGTATTGCAGGCTGGAGAGGTCGCGGACGAAGAGCCCGGCATCGCGCTCGGGGTCGTCCACCACGTGCACCGCGAAGGGCTTGTCCGGGTTGCTGTGGGGGAAGCCGTGGATCTCGTAGATGCGCACCGGGTCGCGCTCCTTGGCCACGAACAGGCGCTGGCCGGCGGGGTCGTAGGCCAAGCCCTCGAAACCCTTGTTGCCGTTCAGACCGATGCCCAGGGACAGTTGCTGCGACTCGCTGGCGTCCAGCTGCGTGGTGTCCTCTTCCAGGCGCACCTTGACCAGGCGCTGCAGGCGCTCGTCGGTGATCACGTAGACGCCCTTGCTGATGTACTCGATGGCTTCCGGGTCGCCGAAGCCATGCAGGTCGATGCGCCGGACTATATGGCCGTCCAGGGACATCTCGATGATCTGCGGGCGCTGGTTGGTGACCGTCAGCAGGCTGTGGCGATCCGGGTCATAGGTGAGGGCCGAGACATCGTCGTCCAGCCCCTCGATGGGCTGTGCCTCGAGGGTCACCCGGTAGTCCGGCAGCCAGATCGAACGTTCGCGCCATTCCGAGGCGTGGCGCCATTCTTGCACGATGAACCAGCCACGCTCGAACAGGCGGAACTCCTGTGCGGCGATGCCAAGCACCAGCAGCACACAGAACAACAGGCCGGAAACCAGCCAACGGGGAGTCAGGAAGGATCGCATCGGGTCAAACTCTGGGATTCAGGGGCGCGCCGAGAATACAAGAGTGCGCCATTCTGATGCCTGAATCGAAACTTAATGCACAGGCCCATGCATTCTCCCGGCACCCCACCGTTACCAAAGGGGACGAACCATGGCGGCGCCATTGCTACCCGAACGGGTCATGACCACCCTGCACACCATTGCCCTGGCGGTGGAGAGCCTGGCCGAGGAAGTGCCGCGCCCGCGCCTGCTCGACGGCAGCGGCGTGGCCTGCAGCGACCTCGACACCCCCGACAAGCTCATCAGCCACGCCCAGGAGCTGCGGGTGTTCGCCAACGCCCTGAGCTGCACCCGCGACCCGGCGCTGGGCCTGTCCCTGGGCCTGCGCATGCACGTCTCGGCCTACGGCATCCTCGGCTACACCATGCTCGCCAGCCGCACCCTGCGCGATGCACTGAACATCGCCCTGGCCAACGCCTCGCTGCTGGGCAGCTACTTCACCCTGACCCTGGAAGAGGACGGCGCCGAGGCCCGCCTGGTCGCCACCGGCTACCGCTACGCGCCGGAGCTGATGGTGTTCAACAGCGAGCTGTGCCTGACCTCGCTGCTCACCGTGATCCAGGACCTGCTCGGCGAAGCAGTGCGCCCGCGCCGGGTGCGCCTGCCCTACCGACCGCCCCTGCACGCGGCGGCCTACACCGAGAAGCTGGGCTGTCCGGTGGATTTCGGCGATTCGCGCACGGCCCTCTGCTTCAACGCCGCACTGCTCGACCGCCCCCTGCCCCTGGCCGACCCGGTGACCTGCCACCACGGCCTGCAGCAGTGCCAGAAGCTCGATGCCCAGCTGACCAGCCGCCACGACGTGCTCGACCAGATCCGCGAGCACCTGGCCGGGCACCTGAGCGAGGCCAGCAACCTCGACCGCGTGGCCCGCAGCCTGCACCGCTCCGAGCGCACCCTGCGCCGCCACCTGCAGCGCCTCAACACCAGCTACCAGCGCCTGCTGGACGAGGTGCGCTACGACAAGGCGCGCCAGTTGCTGCTGCAGACCGACCTGCCCATCTACCTGATCGCCGAGCAGCTCGGCTATGCCGAGACCGCCAGCTTCCGCCACGCCTTCCAGCGCTGGAGCGGCCAGCCGCCGAGCCAGTACCGGCGCTGAACCGAGCGCCTCAGCGGTAGTAGGCGTCCCACAGCTTGTTGCGGAACTTGCCGCTCGGGTCCACCCGCTGCTTGAGGGCGAAATACTCCGGCGCCCGCGGGTAGGCGGCGAGGAACTGCTCGCGGGTGGCGTGGATCTGGTACGGCAGGTAGTAGGTGCCGTCGCTGGCCAGGGCCGCGTCGATCAGCTCCCGCGTCCAGGTGCCCACTGCCGCGCGCGCCTCCTCCGAGGTGCCCTGGCGGTAATAGAGCACCAGGGCGAAGGTGTCCCCCCGGGACCAGGCCAGCAGCGTGCCCGGGTCCGCCTTGGCGTGGCGGATGGAAATGTTCGCTACCTTCACCCGGTGCTTCTGCAGCACGTCGCGCATCCGGGCGATGAACACCTCCAACTGCGCCTCGGGCACGAAGTATTCCTGCAGCACGTAGCTGTAGTCGGCCCCGGAGATGGGTTGCAGCTCGCGCACATCCAGGCTGGCCTCGTGGTTGCGCCACTGCACCTGCTCGCCCCGGAAGTTCAGCGGGTCGAGCACCGCCTCGCGCAAGACGGCGCCGCTCTTGCTGGAGGCCGCACCGAGCGCGGCACGCATGACCTTGTAGTTGCGCTCCGCATCCACCAGCCGTTCTTCCACCGTGAGCGGCGCATCGGTGCGCAGGTAGGAAACGGCACGCACCGTCCTGTAGTCGTCGGTGTAGAGGATGCCGTTGTGCATGACCATGTCCGGGTTGCCCCGCACCTGCTCGGCGAAGAAGCGCCGGTATTGCTCCACCGGCATCACCTCGGTCTTGCGCGCCAGGCGGGTGTTCTCGGTCAGCGCCAGGGTCGCCTCGGCGATCACGCCGATACCGCCATAGCCACCGATGGCGCCATAGAAAAGCTCGCTGTTCTGCGTGGGGCTGGCCTCCACCATGCTGCCGTCGGCCAGCACCAGCAGGATGGACTTCACCGCCAGCACCAGCGGCCCCTGGCCGACATAGCGGCCATGGGCATTCACGCTCAGGGAGCCGCCCACGGTGAAGTTGGCATAGGACTGCATGATCTGCGGCGACAGGCCGTGGGGGTCGATGTACTCGAGCACCTGCCGCCAGGTGATGCCCGCCTGCACGCGAAGGGTCTTCTGCTGGGGATCGAAGGCGAGCACCCGGTTGAAGCTGCGCATGTCCAGTTGCAGCGCACGTTCGGTGGCGGTCTGCCCGCCCATGCTGAAGCGCCCGCCGCCAATGGCGATGGGGCCATCGTGCTCACGCACGGCGCGGCTGATCTCGTCCAGGGTGGTGGGCGCCAGCACCCGCTCCACCTCGATGGGGTTGAGGCCGGTGACGTCGTTGACGGTTTCGCCGGCCAGGGCGGGCCCCGCCGCCAGCAACAGGAGCAGCAACAGTCTGTACATGGGGAAATCCTTCTCCGTGGTTCGGTTGCACCGTGCCGACCCGGGGGCCGGCACGGTTTCCATCAAGGCCTGGGGACCAGCTTCAGCGTGCCCTGGGTGTTGGCTTTCACATCCTCTTCGCTCATGTGCATGGGCACGTACTCGCCCTCGACGTAGCGCTTGGCCTGGTCGTCGTAGTGGCGGTCGAAGACCACGCCGCTCTGCCCCACCGGGTTGATGCCGATGCCGTGGGCCGGGTCGGCCATGTCGATCAGGCGGCGGGTGGAGGGGCCATAGGCCACTTCCCAGGGTGCCGGGCCGACACGGTTGGACAGGTTGTTGGGCACCTCGTGGCCACCGGGGGCGGCGAAGGGGCCGACGTTGAACAGCTTGTCCAGGGGTTTCTGCATGCCCAGCGGGTGACCGTGGGTCAGCGTGTGGGCACGGCCCCAGGCCCATTTGGCGCTGTCGTCGCCGAGGGTCTTCTTCAGGTGGGCGAGGCTCGCCTGCCAGGCAGCCTTGACGGTATCGGCGCGGGTTTCGCGGGCGTCGGTGCTGCGGTCGTCCCACCAGGGCGAGTCGGCATCGGCGGCCAGGCGCGGCAGGGCCACGTCGAGCACGCGGGTGGACAGCAGGCTGTCGAAGAAGGCATCGCCCAGCTCGTCATGGAAGGCGCCACGGGCCAGCTCGTAGACCAGCTGTTCGGCGACGGTGGCGGCGGTGGAATCCAGCGGGTGGTCACCCTGCCAGGCGGCGAGCTGGTCCACCAGGGCACGCTCGGCATCGTCCGCCGCGGCGGCCCGCAGGTCGCCCAGCAGCGGGGCGAGCAGGCGCGGGCCGTAGCCGGTGGCGGTTTCCAGCTGCAGCGCGCGGCTGTTGTCCTGGTCCCACTTCACGTCCTTCTGCGCCAGCAACTGGTCCAGACGCTGGCCGCGGTCCGGCAGGTTGTAGTAGCCGGGGATGGCTACGCCTGTGGGCGACAGCGGCTGGAAGTTGGCCGAGACGATGTAGCCGCGCTCGGGGTTCTCCTCCTGGGGGTTGGCGCTGAAGGGCAGGTAGCCGGGCTTGTCCGCCTCGGCGCTGCTGCCGTCGAGGATGAAGGCGGGGTTAACCCCGTCCGGGCGCTGCGGCAGCTTGGCCGAGGCCCACCAGCCGATGTCGCCGGCGGCGTTGGCCCAGACCACGTTGAGGCCGGGGGCGTGGATCTTCTCGGCGGCGCTGCGGGCCTTGTCCAGGGTGTCGGCGCGGTTCAGCTGGTAGAAGGCGTCGAGGATCGGGTTCTCGGTTTCGAGGAAGGCCCACCACATGGCGATGGGCGTCTTGCCGGGGGTGGCACCGAGGGCGTCGTTGACGATGGGGCCATGGGGCGAGCGGCGCAGGGTCAGCTTCACCGGCTCGGCGTCCTTGACCTGGATGGTCTCCTCGCGGCTCTGCATGTCGACCCACTGGCCCTGGTACCAGACCTGGTTGGGGTTGTCCGGGTTGACCTTCTCGGCGACCAGGTCGAGGTCGTCGTTCTGGAACATGGTCAGGCTCCAGGCGAACTGCCCGTTGTGCCCCAGGGACGCGGTGGGGTTGAGCGCCTGGTAGTGGCCGTAGAGCTCGAAGCCGGGGTAGGAGGCCTGGGCCTCGTACCACACCGCCGGCACGGCGAAGCGGATGTGCGGGTCGCCGGCCAGCAGGGGCTTGCCGCTGGCGGTGCGGCTGCCGGACACGGCCCAGGCGTTGCTGCCCTCGAACTGCGGCAGGCCGGCTTCCACCAGGGCCTGGTGACTGAGGCGGGCGAGGCCGTTGAGGGCCTGCCAATCGCTGGCGGCGAGCTTCTGCCCGACCACGCCCTCGGGGTGCCAGTCGAGGTCGAAGACCTTGAGGTAATCGGCGCCCAGTTCGTCACGCACATAGGTCAGCACCGGCTCGGTGCGGAAGGCAGCGGCAAAGCTGTAGGCCATGTAGCCGGCGACCGAGAGGGTGTCTTCCACCGTGAAGGGGCGCTTGGGGATGCCCAGCAGGTCGAACTCCACCGGCGCCGGGCGGCTGTCCTGGTACTGGTTGATGCCATCCAGGTAGGCGGCCAGCGCCTTGGCGGAGGGGCTGTCCATGTCCATCTTCTTCGCGTAGACGGCGGCGTGCTGGCGCAGCTCCAGGGTGCGGAACATGCGGTCGGTGTCCACCAGGCGGGCACCCAGCACCTCGGCCAGCTCGCCACGGGCCAGGCGGCGCAGCATTTCCATCTGGAACAGGCGGTCCTGGGCATGCACGAAACCCAGGGCGCGGTACATGTCGGCCTCGTTGGCGGCCTGGATGTGGGGCACGCCACGCTCGTCGTAGCGGACGCTGACCGGGGCCTGCAGGTGGGCGATGGCCAGTTCGCCGTCGCGCAGGGGTTTCTTGCTCTGGGCGTACCAGGCGCCACCGGCGGCCACGGCGGCAACCACCACGGCAAGGACAGTCAGGGTGCGTTTCATGAAGGGATTCTCCTTGTTCTAGTGCCTGGCATTTTCCTCAGTGCCATGGAGCTCGGCATTGACCAAATACCGCAGAGCTGAAAGTCTTCGGTCAATTCAGAGAAACTCCCGATGCCCACGCCCGACGCCGACTCCGCCACCGCGCTGCCCCTGACCCATTCCCCCACCCTGCGCCGCCTGCTCTACGAGGCGCTGGGCGATCTCGGGCTGGACCCCGCCGATATCTACCGCCGCGTATTCCAGCACCGCCGGCATCTGTTCATGCCCGCCGACGGGCGCCTCAAGCACGACGATGCACCGCTGTTCTGGGAGGCCGCCGAAGTGATTACCGGCGACCGCGACATCGGCCTGCACCTGGGCGAGCAGATGAAACCACGCATGCTCGACGTGGTCGGCTACCTGCTGCTGGCCAGCCGCGACCTGCGCGAGGCACTGGACAGCTTCGTGCGCTTCCAGCACATCCTCTCCGGCGGTTTCGTCGCCCAGCTGGACGTGCGAGGCGAGCAGGCGCGCCTGGTGATCGACCTCAACTACACCGGCGTCGCGCCGCTGCGCCAGCAGATGGAGTGCCTGGCGCTGCTGTTCATCAAGCTGATGAAGTCGATCACCGACGACGAGTTCAAGGTCGACGCCCTGGAGTTCCGCCACGCCCAGCCGCGCCGGCTGGTGGAGCACCGCCGCCTGTTCGGGCTGCAACCCACCTTCGGCTGCCCGCACGATGCCCTGCTGTTCCCCAGCAGCCTGTTGCGACGCCCCTCGCGCACCGCCAACCCGCAGATGCATGCGCTGCTCTGGCAGCACGCCGAGGCGCAGCTGGGCGAGCTGGCGGAAAACCAGCTGCTCAACCGCCTGCACTACCTGCTGGGCGTGCGCCTGGGCCAGGCGGACTGCTCCCTGGCCGCCTGCGCGGCGGAGCTGGGGCTGGCCCCCAGCGCCCTGCAGCGGGCCCTGGCCGAACAGGGCAGCAGCCTGCGCAAGGCGCGCGATGCGGTGCGCCAGTCCCGCTCGCTGGAACTCCTGGCCGGGGGCATGCCGATCCGCGAGGTGGCACGGGCCTGCGGCTTCGCCGAGCTGTCGCCCTTCTACCGGGCCTTCCGCCGCTGGCACGAGATGACGCCGGAAGCCTATCGGCAGCGGCTGCAGGGCACGACCGGCACCGGAACCCGTGCGATTCGCCACGGCTGATCTAGCCTTGGGGAGGGCCTGGAGGTGCGATGAACAGAATCATTGCGGGGTGCCTGCTGGCAGGATGCTGCGGGGTGGAAGCGGCGGAGCCCGTGAAGATTTGTCTCGGCGATGGCAACGAGTGGCCGCCCTATACCTACTGGGAGCGCCATGACGGCAAAATCGACCACACCCGCCTCAGCGGCTCGGCGACCACCCTGGTGCTGACGGCGCTGCAACGCCTCGATCTTCCCTATGAGCTGCACTACCTGCCCTGGGCGCGTGTGCAGCAGGAGCTGGCCGACTTCGCCCGCTCCGGTCACTGCGAGGTGACCTGGGACGCCAGCTACACCGAGGAGCGCGCAACCTTCGCCCACTACAGCGAGCCGCTCTACCGCACGCGCCTGGGCCTGTTCTATTCCACCCGGCGCTTCGCCGAGGCACCGGCGGTCACCGACGCCACCAGCCTGGCCAACTATCGGGTGTGCGGGGTCATCGGCTACAACTACGCGCCCTACGGCATCACCCAGGACGTCCTGCGGGTGAAAAGCGTGCAACAGAACCTGGGGTTGCTGCAGCTGCAACGCTGCGACTTCTTCCCCAGCGAGATCGAACCGCTCTACGGCGGGCTGTCCCTGGGGGCCTACCAGGGCGACGAAACGCTGCGCCATCTCGAGCTGCCGGCGAGCAAGGCCTTCTACCTGCTGGTGAGCAAGGGTTCGCCACGGGGGGCGTCGTTGAGCCAGGCGCTCGACCGGGAGTTGCAGACCCTGCGTAACAGCGGCGAGGCCGAGGCCATCTTCCGCCGCTTCCAACCGTCCGCGCTAAGCGCTCAGCCCGCCGGTGCCCAGTCGCAGTAGCAACCCACCGCCAGGGTGTGGGTGGCGTCCACCGGGCGGCCATCCTGCAGCGCCTCGAGGATGGGTTCGATGAAGCTGTTGGCCGAGTTGCACACCGCCCCTTCGCTGTAGGGGCCGAAGTAGGCCAGGCGGCCTTCGCGGTCCCAGATGCCGACGGCGGGGGTGGCTGGGATGGCCGCGGCACCGGGCAGCTCGGCGAGCAGGGTCATGCGTTGCAGGTTCTGCGGCAGCTGGCCCTTGCTCCCCGGTTTCTGCACGGCATAGAAGGCCACGCCCCGGTCGGCGAAGCGCTCGATCAGCTCGCCCAGGTGCTGCTGGTTGCCGACGTTGCAGGGGCAGGCGGGGTCGAAGAAATGCACCAGGCGGATCGGCCCCGGCCCGGCCAGTTCGGCGGGCAGTTGCAGGCCATCGCCGGAGAACAATGTGGTGCGCTCGCTGAACGGGCGGACGAAGCGCGCGTCGTACCAGCGGTAGGCGGCGACCATGGCGATGATCCAGGCGATGACGAGCAGACTGGCGAACAGGGTTCTACGGGAAGGCGAGCGCATGGGGAGAGACCTTTTGCAGGACGCGTAGCTTGCCACGACGCGCCCCGCAGCTGAATATCGGCAACCTTCATCGCCGGCCGCCCTGCACCCGGCCACTGCCCCGTTCGAATGGATACCCCCGATGCCAGACGCCTTCCAGCCCGATCAACTGCGCTCGCTCCTGCGACCCTTGGCCGCAGCGGCACCCGACCTGCAGTTGGCCGGCCTCTACCGGGCCTTCTACGGGCTGGACTTCTCGGCGCGGATTCCCGGCGTGCAGACGCGCCTGGGGGTGATGCAGGTGGAGTCCTACACCCTGGCCACCCAGGCCTGGTGGCCGGTGCAGCCGCGCGCGACCCTGGTGCTGCTGCACGGCTACTACGACCACATGGGCCTGTACCGCCACGTGATCGAGTGGGCGCTGGGACTGGGCCTGGCGGTGATCGCCTGCGACCTGCCGGGGCATGGGCTGTCCAGCGGCGCCCGCGCCAGCATCCTCGACTTCGCCGAATACCAGGCGACCCTGCGCGGCCTGCTGGCCGAGGCGCGGACGCTGGACCTGCCGCAGCCCTGGCACCTGGCCGGGCAGAGCACCGGCGGCGCGATCATCCTCGACTACCTGCTGACCGGCGCCCCCGAGGCCTGCATCGGCGAGACCCTGCTGTTCGCGCCCCTGGTACGCCCGCGCGCCTGGGGCTGGTCGAAATTCAGCTACCGCATGCTCAAGCCCTTCGTCGAAAGCATCCCGAGGCGCTTCAGCGTCAACTCCAGCGATGCCGAGTTCATCGACTTCGTCCACCACCACGACCCGCTGCAGCCGCAGAACCTGCCCACCGCCTGGGTTGGCGCGCTGTCGCGCTGGGTGCCGCATATCGAGGCGGCGCCACGCTCATCGCGCCGCCCGCTGGTGATCCAGGGCGATGGCGACATGACGGTGGACTGGCGGCACAACCTCAAGGTGCTGGACGACAAGTTCGCCCAACCCGAGGTGCTGATGCTGGAGGGGGCCGGGCACCACCTGGTGAACGAGGCGCCGGCCTATCGGGAGCGTTACTTCGCCTTCCTGCGGGAACGCCTGGGGTACTGAGCCAGGCCCGCAGCGGCGGGCTAGTAGCTCTGCTGCGCGGGCGCCAGGCTCGCGGCATCCTGGCCCACAGCCAGGCCGGCGCGCACGGCGGCCAAGGCGGCCTGGTAATAGGCCTTGCCCTCGCCGGACTCGGCGAAAGTGACGAACTCTTCCAATTCCGGATCGGACAGGTCGCGATAGACGTAGAGCAGGGTGTTGTCGAGGTCGTTGCTGATCTGCTCCATCACCCGCTGGCGCTGGCTGTCGAGCAGGCCCTGGGCCTGGCCGCCACCGAGCAGGCCGGGGAGCATCTGGCTGAGGCTGTCGGCTGCCACGCCCGCCAGGGCCAGGCTGACCTCGGCACCGGCTTCCTTGGCCGGCAGCGCCTGGGCCAGGTGGCGCACCTGCAGCCGGCGGGTGGCGCTGGCGTCGATACGCGGCAGGCCGTTGGCGTTCTTCGCCAACTGGTCGCGGCGGGTGGCGAGCACTTCGGCGGCGATGATCTTGCGCCCCAGCGGCGACTGGAAGAAGCCCAGGGCCGGGCGCGGGTCGTTCAGTGCGTTACGCAGGGCGGCCTGGGCGCGCTGGTCGATGGCCTGGGCCTGGAAACGCTGGTTGCTGTTGTTCACCAGGGCCTGGTAGACGGCCGGCGGCAGGGTCTTCTGGTAGCGCTGCTGGGCCGCCGTCAGGGCATCGTTGAAGTGCGCCCGCTGTTCCGGCCAGCCCGCCGCCTGGTACAGGCTGGCGTGGTCGTCGGCCAGCGCCGGCAGACCGATGAGCAGGAAGGTGACGGCAAGAAGCAGGCGCATGGTGACTCCTGGAGGGCGCGATCCGGTGTTGTTCTAGACCCGGGGCTGCAGGTTCGGTTCGGTCGGGGTGCGGGCTGCATGGGCGGAGGGCACGGCGGCTGGGGCTCCGGCCATGGTGGCGCGGGGGCTATTCTCCGTGCTGGCGGGCGGGCTTGTCGAGGAGCTGAGAAGGCCTCGTCATAAATTTATCCGAACGCTGTAGGCGGCCTTCTGCGGCCTGATTAGAATGCGCCGACCATGCCGAATCCCGACGCTTTCATCCCCTTCGAGCCCATCAGCGACGACGTTGCCCAGCGAGGCTGGTCGTTGCAGCCCGGCGCCATCGCGGCCGACCTGGTCGCCGCCCTGGCGCGGGAATGCCGCGCCCGTTCGGCGGCCGGCGAGCTGAGCCCGGCGGGCATCGGCCGGGGCGATGGCCAGCAGGTGCGCGAAGGCATCCGTGGCGACCGCATCGATTGGCTGGAACCCGGCCAGGCCGCGCCCTGCGACCACTACCTGGAGCTGATGGACGCGCTGCGCCTGCGGCTGAACCGCGAGCTGTTCCTAGGGCTGGAGGATTTCGAGGCGCATTTCGCCCTCTATCCGCCGGGGGCGTTCTATCAGAAGCACCTGGACCGCTTCCGCGACGACGATCGCCGTGCGGTCTCGGCGGTGCTCTACCTCAACCCCGACTGGCAGCCCGGCGAAGGCGGCGAACTGCGCCTGTACCTGGCCGACGGCGCCACCCACGACGTGCTCCCCGAAGCCGGCACCCTGGTGGTGTTCCTCTCCGGCGACCTGCCCCACGAGGTGCTGCCGGCCAGCCGCGAGCGCCTCTCCCTCACCGGCTGGTTCCGCCGCCGCGGTGACGGCCCGCTCTGAGCCGCCCGGGGCCTTAGTGGCCCCAGACCTTGAAGGTGCCGCGCAGGTCGACGATGTCGCGGATCTCGATATTGCCCAGGCTGCTGTCGCCCACGTACATGTCGCTGCTCACCCGCATGCGGATGCGCTGGGCGGGCAGGCCCGACTGGATCAGCTGGTTGTTGATGGTGGTCAGGTCCGGCAGGGTGAGAACCATCTGGTCCTTGCCGCTGGCGTTCTTCACCACATCGACCATCAGGGTCGGCTGGTCGATGTTGAAGATCGGCAAGGTCAGGCCGAGCTGCGCCGGGCCCAGGGCGAAACTGCCACCGGCGCCATTGGGGCAGGCGCTGGGGCTGTCGCAGCCGTTGTCGATGCGGATGTTGCGCAGCGAGACGCTGTTGCCGCTGTCGGTCCAGCTGAGCTTGTCGATGCGCGCCATCACGTCCAGGCGGATGCTGATGCCGGCCTGGCCGGTGACGTCGGAAAGCTGCTGGTTATCGAGTGTTTCCATGGCTGCCTGGCTGGAGGCGCAGAACAGCAGGGCGGTGCAGGCGAGGAGCGGGATCGTTCTTGTTATGGGCATGGCGGCTGTCCTTCGCGGGTTGGCCGCCGCAGTCTGGGGAGCCCCTTGCCGCTGCGCCAGTGCCCCTCGCCGCTTCCCGCCTAAGGATGGGCCAGCCAAAGACTGGTGCGGCGCCAGGAACTTCACGGGTGTTACGCGCGGTGACCCTGGCAGCGACGCGGAGTAGGCTGGCAGCCTTCGAGGAGTGATTCATGCAGAAGATTCTGGTCAGCCGCTGCCTGCTGGGGCAACGGGTGAGATACGACGGCGGCGCCCACGGCCCCTATGACCTGCTGCAACGCTGGCAGGACGAAGGCCGGGTGGTACCGGTCTGCCCCGAAGTGGCGGGCGGCCTTCCCACGCCCAGGGCGCCGGCGGAGATTCCGGGCGGCCAGGGCACGCAGGTGCTGGAGGGGCTGATCCCGGTCGTCACCGACACGGGCGAGGACGTTACCGGGGCCTTCGTCGCCGGGGCCCGTATCGCCCTGGAGCTGGTGCGTCGCCATGGCATCGGCGTGGCGCTGTTGAAGTCACGCAGCCCTTCCTGTGGCAACGAAGAGGCCTACGACGGCACCTTCAGCGGCACCCGCGTGCCCGGCGAAGGCGTGACGGCGGCGCTGCTGCGCGCCGAAGGCGTGCGGGTGTTCAACGAAACGCAGCTTGAGGCCGCAGCCGCCTGGCTGGCGGCGCGGGAAGCCGCAGCAGACGGTTAGGGCTGCTCGGGGTCTGCTTCGGGCTTGGATTCGGGCTGGGGCGATGGCTGCGGCTTCTCGCTCTCCGACGCCGCCTGGGAAGGCGCCTGGCCCTCCAGCCACTTGCGCGACAGCTCGTCCAGACGCCCGCTACTCTTGAGCTTGTTCAGGGCATTGTTGAGGGCGCTGCGGAACGCCGGGTTCTCCTTGAGGAAGGGGATCGACTGCTCCTGCGGTTCCTGCTCGGTACTCTCCGTGCTTTTGTCCTGGGCCTGGCTGGGCGCCAGCGACTGGGTCAGCCCGCCGCTGTCGACGCCGCCGGCGATCTGCTGGCCGCCACCAACGCCATAGGGCTCGCTGAACTCCAGTTGCTGATCATCACGGGCGGCCTGGGCCTCGCGGCTAAGCACGATGTCTACACTGCCACTGCGCAGGCCATCGAGCAGCTTGTCGCGCGGCACGGGGATGAAATCCGCCTTGACGTTGAGCTCATCGGCCAGGGCGTGGCCAAGCTCCACCTCATAGCCGGTGAGCTTGTCGTCCTGTCGGAAGCTATAGGGCGGCGCGTCGTCCACCAGGGCGATCCGCAGGCTGCCACGCTCCCAGACATCGTCGATCAGGTCGGCCCGGGCCAGCGGCGCGGCGACCAGGGGAAGGAGAGCGAGCAGGCAGTGCAACAGGCGCATTTCAGGTAAACCTCTGGTTCTTCTTGATCGATGACCCGGGACGGTGGGTTCAGCGTAGACACAACCGGCAACGTCGGCCGCTGAACCTAACCCCCCATGCAGGGTCTGTGTGTTGCTTACCAACAAGGAGTCAGTCATGAAGCTTGCGTACGCTCCCCTGGGCCTTGCGGCCCTGCTGGCGGTGGTTTCCACCGCGTCGTTCGCCGAGATGCCACGTACCCCGGCACCCGAAGGCGCCAAGGTTTATTTCATCGAGCCCGCCGACGGCGCCACTGTGGACAAGACGTTTAGCGTCAAGTTCGGTTTGCAGGGCATGGGCGTCGCGCCCGCCGGGGTCGATTCTCCCGCCACCGGCCACCACCACCTGCTGATCGATGTCGACAAGGAGCCGGCGATGAACATGCCGCTGCCGATGACCGACAACCTCAAGCACTTCGGCAAGGGCCAGACGGAAACCCAGGTCACCCTGCCGCCGGGCAAGCACACCCTGCAGCTGCTGGTGGGCGACAAGAACCACGTGCCACTGGACCCGCCGGTCATCTCCGAGAAGATCACCGTCACCGTGAAATGAACGTGAAATCGCGGGCATGAAAAAGGGAGGCCAAGGCCTCCCTTTTTACTGTCCAGCTCCATCGTCAGGGCCCTAGGGCACACACTTACCCTGTCGAACCTCAGCTCGAATCATCAGATGAACCTGAAATCCCAGGCATGAAAAAGGGAGGCCAAAGCCTCCCTTTTCAGTGTCCATCTCCATCGTCAGGGCTCGCGAGCTAGAGCGAGACAAGGCGGGAATGGCCGAGAAGCGCGGAGTTCACATCTGTGAATGAGCACTTCGAGGCTGTTCCCAACGCCGTATCGCCGACGCGCAGCAGCCCTGGGTTAGAAGAGGACGCGGCTACGAATGGTGCCGTTGACGTGCTGCAGCTTCTCCAGCGCCAGGTCCGAGTACTCGGCGTCGACGTCGATCACCACGTAGCCGACCTTGGCATTGGTCTGCAGGTACTGGCCGGAGATGTTGATGCCATTGTCGGCGAACACCTTGTTGATTTCGCTCATCACGCCGGGAACGTTGGCGTGGATGTGCAGCAGGCGGTGCTTGCCGGGGTGCGACGGCAGGGCCACTTCGGGGAAGTTGACCGAGGACACGGAGGTGCCGTTGTCGCTGTACTTGACCAGTTTCTCGGCCACTTCCAGGCCGATGTTGGCCTGGGCCTCGGCGGTGGAGCCGCCGATGTGCGGGGTGAGGATCACGCGATCCAGGCCACGCAGCGGGCTTTCGAACTCTTCGTCGTTGGACTTCGGCTCGACCGGGAACACGTCGATGGCGGCGCCGATCAGGTGCTCGTCCTTGATGGCGGCGGCCAGGTGGTCCAGCTCGACCACGGTGCCGCGCGCGGCGTTGATCAGGATGCCGCCCTTCTTGATGGCACGGATTTCCTTCTCGCCGATCATCCACTGGGTGGAGGGCAGCTCGGGAACGTGCAGGGAGACGATGTCGGACATGCCCAGCAGCTCGTGCAGGTTGCCGATCTGGGTGGCGTTGCCCAGCGGCAGCTTGGTCAGGGTGTCGTAGAAGAACACCTGCATGCCCAGGGCCTCGGCCAGCACCGAGAGCTGGGTGCCGATGGAGCCGTAACCGACGATGCCGAGCTTCTTGCCACGGATCTCGAAGGAGTTGGCCGCCGACTTGATCCAGCCACCACGGTGGCAGGAGGCGTTCTTCTCCGGGATGCCGCGCAGCAGCAGGATGGCTTCGGCCAGAACCAGCTCGGCCACCGAGCGGGTGTTGGAATAGGGGGCGTTGAACACGGCGATACCGCGTTCGCGAGCAGCGTTCAGGTCGACCTGGTTGGTACCGATGCAGAAGCAGCCCACGGCGATGAGCTTCTTGGCGCAGTCGAACACTTCCTCGGTCAGCTGGGTGCGGGAGCGGATGCCGATGAAATGGGCATCAGCGATCTTTTCCTTCAGTTCGTCGTCCGAGAGCGCGCCCTTGAGGTACTCGATGTTGCTGTAGCCGGCGGCCTTCAGGGTGTCCACGGCGTTCTGGTGGACGCCTTCGAGGAGAAGGAACTTGATCTTGCTCTTGTCGAGGGAGGTCTTGCTCATCTGCGTACCTATTTGTCCCGGTAGAAAAGTTCAGAAGGCTGTGCTGCAGCTACCCCGCAAAACGCCTGTAAGGCATGATTCACGGGGTGCGTATGCTAGCATGTTCTCCTTTTTCCTTGCTCGGTTGCGACCTGAAACGTTCTCAGGGCGACCATGAATGATTCGAGAGTTCCCTTGATGACCAATGTTGCCCTGATCGAAGAGCTGAAGACCCTGGTTGAGCCTGGCAAGGTGCTGACCGACGCTGATTCCCTGAACGCCTACGGCAAGGACTGGACCAAGCACTTCGCGCCAGCACCTACCGCCATCGTCTTCCCCAAGACCACCGAGCAGGTGCAGGCCATCGTCCGCTGGGCCAACCAGCACAAGGTCGCCCTGGTGCCCTCGGGCGGCCGTACCGGCCTCTCCGCTGCCGCCGTCGCCGCCAATGGCGAGGTGGTCGTGGCCTTCGACTACATGAACCAGATCCTCGAATTCAACGAATTCGACCGCACCGCCGTGTGCCAGCCGGGTGTGATCACCGAGCAGCTGCAGAATTTCGCCGAGGACAAGGGCCTGTACTACCCGGTGGACTTCGCATCCGCAGGTTCCAGCCAACTTGGCGGCAACATCGGCACCAATGCCGGCGGGATCAAGGTCATTCGCTACGGCATGACCCGTAACTGGGTCGCCGGCCTCAAGGTCGTCACCGGCACCGGCGAGCTGCTGGAGCTGAACAAGGACCTGATCAAGAACGCCACCGGCTACGACCTGCGCCAGCTGTTCATCGGCGCCGAAGGCACCCTGGGCTTCGTGGTCGAGGCCACCATGCGCCTGGATCGTGCGCCGAAGAACCTCACCGCGATGGTCCTCGGCACCCCCGATTTCGATTCGATCATGCCGGTGCTGCACGCCTTCCAGAGCAAGCTGGACCTCACCGCCTTCGAATTCTTCTCCGACAAGGCCCTGGCCAAGATCATGGCCCGTGGCGACGTGCCGGCGGCCTTCGAGACCGAATGCCCCTTCTATGCACTGCTGGAGTTCGAAGCCACCACCGAGGAAGTGGCCAACGACGCCCTGGCCACCTTCGAGCACTGCGTGGAGCAGGGCTGGGTGCTGGACGGCGTGATGAGCCAGAGCGAGCAACAGCTGCAGAACCTGTGGAAGCTGCGCGAGTACATCTCCGAGACCATCTCCCACTGGACGCCCTACAAGAACGACATCTCGGTGACCGTTTCCAAGGTGCCGGCCTTCCTCAAGGACATCGACACCATCGTCGAAGCCAACTACCCGGACTTCGAAGTGGTCTGGTTCGGCCACATCGGCGACGGCAACCTGCACCTGAACATCCTCAAGCCGGACGCCCTGTCCAAGGACGAGTTCTTCGCCAAGTGCGCGACCGTCAACAAGTGGGTGTTCGAGACCGTGCAGAAGTACAACGGCTCGATCTCCGCCGAACACGGCGTGGGCATGACCAAGCGCGACTACCTCACCTACAGCCGCTCGGAGCCCGAGATCGCTGTGATGAAGGCCATCAAGGCGGTGTTTGATCCCAACGGGATCATGAACCCCGGCAAGATTTTCAATTGAGCAGGCAGGCGGTGGAGCGATCCCCCGCCTGTTTTGCATCCACACCGTTCAGGAGTCGGTAAATGAGCTATCAGCACCAGTACGTCGACGGCACCCGCATCCATTTCCCTCTCGGCAAGGTCGTGTGCATCGGCCGCAACTACGCCGAGCACGCCAAGGAACTGAACAACCCGGTGCCCACCGAGCCGCTGCTGTTCATCAAGCCGGCCTCCAGCGTGGTGCCCATCGAAGGCGGCTTCTCCATTCCCGAGGACCGTGGCGTGGTGCATTACGAAGCGGAGATCGCCGTGCTGATCGGCAAGCCGCTGTCGCGCAACCCCAGCCTGGAAGAAGCCCGTGACGCCATTTCCGGCTTCGCCCCGGCCCTGGACCTGACCCTGCGCGACGTGCAGGCCAAGCTCAAGGAGAAGGGCTGGCCCTGGGAAGTCGCCAAGGCCTTCGACGGCGCCTGCGTGCTGGCGCCCTTCGTGCCGGGCGATGCCATCGAGGAGCTGAGCGACATCGGCATCCGCCTGACCATCAATGGCGAAGTGCGCCAGGACGGCAACAGCAGCGACATGCTCAACCCGGTGCTGCCGCTGCTCCAGGCCATCAGCCAGCACTTCAGCCTGCAGCCGGGCGACGTGGTGCTGACCGGCACCCCGGTGGGCGTCGGCCCGCTGAACAAGGGCGATGCCCTGGTGCTGGAACTGGTCGGTCATTCTTCGTTCGACAGCGGCGTCATCTGAAGCCGCCAGGGAACTTCGGCGGTGGCAGACGATCTTACCGCCACCAGCCGAAGCCGTAGCCAATGGCCATGACCTTTCCCCGCCCCAATCTCCGCACCTGCACCCTTCTGGTCCTGTTCGCGGCCTGCGTCGCCTCCATCCGCTATCTGCACCTCGACGATCGCGCCTCCCTCTGGCTCAGCGAACGCAACCTGAGCAAGGGCGAGCGCGCCGCCAGCATCTGGCTGCCGGGCTACAAGGCGGTGCTGCAGGGCAAGCCCCTGGCGGGCCTGGAGAACGACGAAACCTCCGACCTGGCCTACAACCCGGTCACCGGCACCCTGTTCACCGTCACCGGCAAGGTGCCGCAACTGGTGGAGCTGACCCGTGAAGGCGACGTGCTGCGGCGCATTCCGCTCAAGGGTTTCTCCAACCCCGAAGGCGTGGCGGTGCTGGAGAACGGCAACGTCGCGGTGACCGACGAGCGCCGCCGCAGCCTGTCGATCTTCCGCCTCGACCCGTTGACCCGCGAGCTGGACGTGACCCAGGGCGACGAGTTCGACCTGGGCTTCCCGGATTCCGGCAACAAGGGCTTCGAAGGCATCGCCTGGGACCCGGCGCAAAGCCGCCTGCTGCTGGGCAAGGAACGCACGCCGGAGATGTTCAGCCTGAACAGCGACGGCAGCCGTCGCCTGGAAGGCGCCCTGCGCCCGCTCCCCGGCTACGGCCTGGGCATGCGCAACCTCTCGGCCCTCAGCGTCGACCCGCGCACCGGCCACCTGCTGGTGCTCTCGGCGCAATCGAACCTGCTGCTGGAGCTGGACGAGACCGGCGAGCCGGTGAGCTTCATCAGCCTGCTGGGTGGGCTCAATGGCCTGGCCAAGCGCATCCCCCGGGCCGAAGGCGTGGCCATGGACGAGCGCGGCGACATCTACATGGTCAGCGAGCCCAACCTCTTCTACGTGTTCCGCAAGGCCGACAACACAGACGCTCCTGAGCGTGGCTAACGGCATTCAGCTTCGCTTAAGGCTGTTTTAAGCCTGGCTTCAGCGCCGCGCCATAGCCTGATCCCGTCAACCACATCGAACGGGATCAACCCCATGAACGCCAAGTACCTCGCCCTGCTCATCGCCCCGCTGTTCTCCACCGCCGCCCTGGCCTCCAGCTACACCGGCCCCGGCTCCACGCCCCAGGTCACCACCGTGGCCGCCGCCATGGAAGCCGCCGACGACGCCGCCGTGGTGCTCCAGGGCCAGATCGTCAAACGCATCAAGGGCGATATCTACGAATTCAAGGACGCCACCGGCACCATCAAGGTCGAGATCGACGACGAAGACTGGCCGCCCCACGCCATCGACGACAAGGCCCAGGTCAAGCTCACCGGTGAAGTGGACCGCGACCTGATGGGCCGCGAGATCGACGTCGAGTTCGTCGAGCGGGTCAACTGATCCAACCCCCGCCCTCCAAACGGCCCCATTGCGGGGCCGTTTTTCGTTGGGGATTTGCTGTTGCGAAAGAGAGGAGGCGCATGCTGGGTAGGACCCAACGTGCCTGTGCATGATGGGTTTCGCTTCGCTCTACGCCATCCTACGAAAGCGGTCATCCGGGGCCCTAGCCGCGACGACCTCACGCCACCCCATCGAACCCCTGCAACACATTGATCGCGTTGATGCCAATCTCCTCCACCGCATAACCCCCCTCCATCACGAACAGGGTCTGCAGGCCGAGCTGGCCGATGATCTCGCCCATGCGCAGGTAGTCCGGGCTGTCGAGCTTGAACTGCGAGATGGGGTCCTCCTTGAAGGTGTCCACACCCAGGGACACCACCAGCGCGTCCGGGGCGAAGGCGGCGATCTGCCGGCAGGCGTCGGCCAGGGCCTGGCTCCATACCGCCCAGTCGCTGCCCTCGGCCAGCGGGTAGTTGAAGTTGAAGCCCCTGCCCGCGCCCTCGCCCTTCTCGTCGGCGAAGCCGAGGAAGTATGGGTATTCGAAGCGCGGGTCGCCGTGGATCGAGGTGAACAGCACATCGGCACGGTCGTAGAAGATGTCCTGGGTGCCGTTGCCGTGGTGGTAGTCGACATCGAGCACCGCCACGCGCTTGGCGCCCTTGTCCAGCATGGCCTGCACGGCGATGGCGGCGTTGTTCAGGTAGCAGTAGCCGCCCATGTAGTCGGCGGCGGCGTGGTGGCCCGGCGGGCGGCACAGGGAGAACACCCCGCGTGCGCCCTTGGCCAGTTCGGCCTGGCCGCTGAGGGCGACATTGGCCGAGCTGGTGATGGCCTGCCAGGTGCCGGCGGTGATGGGCGCGCCGGCGTCGAAGGAGTAGTAGCCCAGGCGACCGTCGATGTCGGTGGGCTCCACCTGGCGCAGGCGCCGGGTCGGCCAGGCGATGGGCAGCATGTCGTGGTGGCGGCCCTTGGCCTGCCAGTCGGCCCAGGCGTTCTGCAAAAAGCGCACGAAGCCTTCGCTGTGTACCCGCAGGATCGGCGCCAGGCCGAAGTCCTGCGGCGCCTGGATGGCGCCGAGCTGCACGGCCTTGGCGCGGTCCAGGACCATGTCGGCGCGGCTGGGCTTCTCGAAGCAGGGGGTGAACTGGCCGCCGATGAGTTCGTGCTTGCCGTGGTGCAGGTGATGGTCGTCGCTGTAGAGGGTCAGCATGTCCGGCTCCTTGGGAGGCTGGTGGGAGGGTCGGTTCAATCAGTGTTCGGAGAACTGCACCTGAGGCGCCGGCCGCCTGAAGCCGCCGGTGTGCCAGGCCAGGTAGATGAAGCCGGCGGCGAACCAGGCCAGGCCAATGCCCAGGGTCAGCGCCGAGAGGCTGGTCCACAGCCAGGCGATCAGGCCGAAGCCGATCAGCGGCATCAGCCCGTAGCGCAGCCTGTCGCCGAGGCCGTGGGGCTTGCCGTCCAGCAGGTGGCTGCGGATCACCGCCAGGTTCACCACCGAGAAGGCCACCAGGGCGCCGAAGCTGATCATCGAGGCCAGGGTGGTGAGGTCGATGACGATGGCCAGCAGCGAAACCAGGGACACCAGCAGGATCGACAGGGTGGGCGTGCGGTAGCGCGGCGAAAGGCGGCCGAACACGCGGCGCGGCAAGATGCCGTCGCGGCCCATGCTGAACAGGATGCGCGACACCGAGGCCTGGGACGCCAGGGCCGAGCCCGCGGCACCGGCCACATAGGCGGCAGTGAACAGCGCTTCGAGCAGGCCGCCGCCGGCCTTGAGCATCACCTCGGTGGCGGCCGCGTCCGGGTCCTTGAAGGCGCTGCCGGGGAACACCAGCTGGCTCACCAGGGCCAGGAGGATGAACAGCAGGCCGGCGGTGACGGTGGTCATGACGATGGCGCGGGGAATGTCACGGCGGGGGTCGCGGGCCTCCTCGGCCAGGGTGGACACCGCATCGAAGCCGAGGAAGGACAGGCACAGCACCGCCGCGCCGGCCATCAGCGGCGCCAGGCCGGGCTGGGTGCCATCGCCCAGCAGCGGCGCCATGAGGTCCACCTCGCCGCCGCCCAGGCTGCGCACGGACATCGCCAGGAACACCACGACGAACACCAGCTGCGCGCCGACGATGGCGTTGCTCATGCCCGACACCGAGCCGATGCCGCGCAGGTTGAGCAGGGTGACCAGGGCCACCGCCGCCACCACGAAGGTCCAGGCCGGCACGGCGGGGAAGGCGATGTTGAGGAACAGGCCGATCACCAGGTAGTTGATCATCGGCAGGAACAGGTAATCGAGCAGCAGCGACCAGCCGGCGAGGAAGCCCACCGCCGGCCCGAAGCTCAGGCTGGCATAGGAATAGGCCGAGCCCGCCACCGGGTACTTGCGCACCATGAAGCTGTAGGAGAAGGCGGTGAAGATCATCGCCGCCAGCGTGGCCACGTAGGCCAGCGCAGTGCGCCCGCCGGTGATCTCGGTGACCACGCCATAGGTGGTGAACACCGTCAGCGGCACCATGTACACCAGGCCGAAGAACACCAGGGCGGGCAGGCCGAGGATGCGCCGCAGGTGGGTGCCCTGGGCACTGTGGGTGAAATCGTCGAAGGCTTTGCTCATGGAAATACCTCGCGGGCACCTGCCAGGCAGGCGCTCAGGGGTGGATCGTCGGGCGCGTCGTGCGTCGATGGGCGGGCCGTATCGGCCCCGGGTCAGCTGGCGGGCAAGCGGCCGCTGCGGGGGATGGCGCTAAGGCAGGTGATGCGGGGCATGGCGGTTCACTCTCTTGTTCTTGTGCATGGGCGCCGGAGGGCGCAGGTGGCCGGCGCGTCGCTCCCGTCGACGCGCCAGGGGGCTCGGGGTGGTCCGGCCCGCCCGGCGGCGGGCCGGAAGCCGGTCATTTCTTCAGTTTGGTCCACACCTTGCTGCGCAGGCTCAGGGCCTTGGGCGAGCAGAGCTTGAAGGTCTTCAGGCGCTCCAACTTGTCCTGCGGGGTGTTGATCGCCGGGTCGTCGAACAGCTCCTTCTCCATGAAGGTGGCCGAGCCCTCGATGGCGTTGTTGTACTTGGCGAAGTTGGAGGCCGCGGCGATGTTCTCCGGCAGCATCATCCAGTTGATGAAGGCGTGGGCTTCCTCGACGTTGGCCGCGTCCTTGGGGATCACGAAGTTGTCGATGAACACGTGGATGCCCTCCTTCGGGTAGACGTACACCAGGCTGTCGCGCTGGGCGTGGGCGCGGTGGTAGGCGCCGTTCCACTGCATGTGCATGGCCACCTCGCCGGCGGCCATGCGCTCGATGGTGCCGTCGCTGTTGTACATGGCCAGCAGCGGTTTCTGCGCCAGCAGCAGGTCCTGGATCTTCTTCGCGTCCTTCGGGTCCTCGGTGCACTGGTCGATGGCCAGGTAGTGGGACGCGGCGATGTACAGGTCTTCGATGGAGTTGAGCGCCACCACCTTGCCCTTGAGCTCGGCCGGCGGTTCGAAGAAGGGCTTCCAGCTCTCCTCCAGGCTGCCGCCGGGCACCTGCTTGCTGTCGTAGCTGTAGCCGGTGGTGCCCCAGAGGTAGGGCACGCTGTAGTCGTGGCCCGGGTCGAAGTCGAGGTTCTGGAAGTTGGCCTTGAGGTTCTTCAGGTTGGGCAGCTTGGCCTTGTCGAACTTCTGCAGCAGGCCATCGGTGGCCATGATCTGGATGAAGCTGTCCGAGGGCACCACCACGTCGTATGCGCCGCCGCCGGCCTTGAGCTTGGCCAGCAGCGTCTCGTTGCTGTCGTAGGCGTCCAGGGTGGCCTTGATGCCGGTGTCCTTCTCGAACTTCTTCAGCAGCTCGGGCGGGAAGTAGTCCGACCAGTTGGCCAGGTGCAGGGTGCCGGCGGCCTGGGCGGTGCCGGACAGGCCCAGGGCGAGCAGCAGGGAGAGCGCGAGCGGTGTGGTGCGGGTCATGACGGGCTCCTTGGGGCTCAGCGCTTGCGCTGGCCGATGTAGTAGGACAACGCAACGAACGCTATGGAAATCACCAGGATGATCGAGGAAATCGCATTGATCTTCGGCGAGATGCCCATCCTGATGGAGCTGAAGATGTACACCGGCAGGGTGGTCGCGCCGGCCCCGGCGACGAAGTAGGTGATGACGAAGTCATCCATGGAAATGATGAACGCCAGCATCGCCCCGGAGAAAATGCCGGGCATCAGCAGGGGGAAGGTGATCTTCCAGAAGGCCTTCCAGGGCGAGGCGTAGAGATCGGCGGCGGCTTCGGCCAGGCGCGGGTCCATGCCCTCCAGCCGCGCACGGATCGGCAGGTAGGCGAAGGGGATGCAGAACACCACGTGGGCGATGAGGATGGTGAACAGCGACAGCTTCAGGCCGATGAAGGCGAAGAACATCAGCGTCGCCACGGCGGTGACGATCTCCGGCACCAGCAGCGGCAGGCCGAGCACGCCGCTCATGGCGGTCTGCCCATGGAAGGCGCGGCCGCGCATGCCCAGGGCGGCGAGGGTGGCCAGGGTGGTGGCGATCAGGGTGGCGAAGGTGGCCACCAGCAGCGAGTTCTTCGCCGCGCGGACGATCTCCGGGTCGTTGGCCACCACCGCGTACCACTTGAGGCTGAAGCTCTCCCAGATGGTCGCCGACTGGCCGCCATTGAAGCTCAGCGCCACCAGCACCAGGATCGGCACATAGAGGAAGGCGAAGAACAGCCAGGCAGTGGGGCGCACGCCGGTGAAGCGCCAGAGCGGGCCTTGCAGGTTCATGGGTGGCCTCCGGCGGTGCCCGGCTTGAAGCGCAGGCTGTAGAGCAGCATCGCCAGCAGCACGAAGCCGAGCAGGGCGAAGGACAGCGCTGCGCCCAGCGGCCAGTTGTGCGAGGCACCGAACTGCAGCTGGATGAGGTTGCCGATCATCAGCGACTTACCGCCCCCCAGCAGCTCGGGAATGATGTAGTTGCCCAGGGAGGGGATGAACACCAGGATCACCCCGGCCATCACCCCCGGCATCGCCAGCGGCAGGATGATCCGGCGCAAGGCCTGGAAGCGGTTGGCGCCCAGGTCGAAGGCCGCCTCCACCAGGCGCCAGTCGAGCTTCTCCAGGCTGGTGTAGATGGGCAGCACCATGAACGGCAGGAAGGTGTAGAGCAGGCCGATGATCACCGCGCCGTCGGTATAGAGGATGCCCAGCGCTTTGTCGGTCAGCCCCAGCCCGTGCAGGCCGCTGTCCACCAGGCCGCCGTTGCGCAGCAGCAGGATCCAGGCGTAGACCCGCACCAGCAGGTTGGTCCAGAAGGGCACGGTGACCAGGAACAGCAGCAGGTTGCGCTTGCGCTCGTTCTGCAGCGCCAGGTACAGCGCGGTGGGGAAGCCGATCAGCAGGCAGCCGGCAGTGGTCATCACCGACAGCCAGAAGGAGCGCTGGAAGATCTGCAGGTAGTCGGTGTTGAACACCAGGCTGTCGTCCAGGTCGCGCTCGTAGAGGAAGTTGACGTAGGCCTCCAGCGAGTACTGGCCCCACTTCACGCCGCCGTAATCCCCCGATTGCAGCAGCGAGACCAGCAGCATGATGCCCAGGGGCAGCAGCAGGAACAGGCCCAGGGTGAACATGGCCGGCGCGGCCAGCAGCAGGCGCCGGCGCAGCTGGCGGGCCTCGGCCTGGGCGCGCAGGCTGCTCATCGCGGCAGCACCCGCACTGCGCTGGCCGGTACCTGCAGGCGCACCCGGGTGCCGGCCTCCAGGCAGCCACCGGCGCCGTCGCGGTTCTGCCGGCGCACGCGGAAGCCGCTCTGCCCGGCCACGCGCAGCAGGTAGAGGGTGTCGGTACCGACGTAGACCACCGTCTCCACCTCCCCTTCGAGGTTGCCGTCCAGGTCGATGGCGATGCGCTCCGGGCGGATGGCCAGGGTCACCGGGCCACGGCGCTCGCCGGGGGCATCGAGCACCTGCCCGTCGGCCAGGCGCGCGCCGCTGTCCAGCGCCTCGGCATCGAGGAAGTTGGTCTCGCCGATGAAGTCGGCCACGGTGCGGTCCACCGGTGCTTCGTAGATCTCGGTCGGGCTGCCGACCTGGAGGATGCGCCCCTTGTGCATCACCGCGATGCGGTCGGACATGGTCAGGGCTTCTTCCTGGTCGTGGGTGACGAAGATGAAGGTGATGCCGGTCTCGTGCTGCAGGCGCTTGAGCTCGATCTGCATGTCCTTGCGCAGCTTCTGGTCCAGCGCCGAGAGGGATTCGTCCAGCAACAGCACCTTGGGCCGGCTGGCCAGGGCGCGGGCCAGGGCGATGCGCTGCTGCTGGCCGCCGGAGAGCTGGTCGGCGCGGCGCCGGCCCACGTCCGGCAGCTTCACCAGCTCCAGCATGCGCTGCACCGTCGCCTCGATCTCGGCCTTGGGGCGGCCCTGCATCTCCAGGCCGAAGCCGATGTTCTGCGCCACTGTCATGTGCGGGAACAGCGCGTAGCTCTGGAACACGGTGTTGACCGGGCGGCGGAAGGGCGGCAGGCCCTGCATCTCCTCGCCGTAGAGGCGGATGGCGCCGGAGCTGGGCTGCTCGAAGCCGGCGATCAGGCGCAGGAGGGTGGTCTTGCCGCAGCCGGAGGGGCCGAGAAGGGTGAAGAACTCGTTGGCGCGGATTTCCAGGGAAACCTCGTCCAGGGCGCGGACGCCCTGCCCCGGATCGCCGAATTCCATGCAGACACGGTCGATGCTGATCGCACTGGACATGCTTATCGCAAGCTCTAAGAGATTGTTCTTATTGGGCTTTTTCGCATGGCGCAAAGGCCCTCGACGCCTTTGATTCTGTCAGCGGGGGCGAAGGGGCAGAACGATATAAACGGACAAAAGGGGATAATTCCGGACAACTTGCGCAGCCACCTCCGGCTGGGCGCCAGCCGGGGTGAGCCGTGCCCGGCTCGGGCAACCGGGGTCTCAGGTGCGGTACAGCTGCAGGCTTTCCACCCGTGCGCGATAGGCGCCGAGGCGCTCCTTCAGCTCGCCCTTGCGCTGGGCGGCGACGCAGTGCAACAGCACGTTGAGGGCACTGGTGAGGCCGCCGGTGGATTCGAGGATCAGCCCCGTCTTGGTCTTCATGGTGACGATCCAGGGCGTGGAGATGTGCCGGGCGATGCCGTATTCGTCGGTGAACACCACCAGGTCGGTGTCTTCCTTGAGGGTGTTGGCGAAGGCGATGCCGACATCGGCATAGGGCGCGATATCGATCAGCACCACGCAGCAGCGCTCGTCGCGGCTGTCCACCCACTGGCCCAGCACGCCGCGGTAGAGGTCGAGGAACTCCACCCCCGAACGCACCAGGGACAGGCGGCTGGCGAAGTCCTCGGCCAGGCCGCGGATGGTCTGGAAGCCGCAGACGAACACGCGCTCGGCGCCGGCCACGCGGGTGACGATGTCCTGCCAGTGCTGGCTGTTGAGCTGGCTGCCGAAGCTGACCAGCGCATCGATCTCCTCGTTGAGGTGGGCGAGCAGGTCGTCCGGTTGCTTCTCCACCCGCTCGATCAGCGTGGTGTTGAGCAGCGACTGCACGCGGATGTCGTCGCGCAGCTCCTCCTTCAGGCTCTTCAGCCCCTTGTAGCCGAGGCGCCGCAGGAAGCGGCTGACGGTGTTGGGGCTGACCCCGCTCTTCTCCGCCAGGCTGGCGCCGCTCTCGAAGGCGATGGTTTCCAGGTTCGCCTGGATATAGGCCCACAGGGTGCGTTCGTTCGGCGTGAGCTTGCCGTCGATCTGCTCCACTTTGCTGTCCAGCATGCCCGGTTCCCTGTCGATTATTGGAAGATTAATGTCAACGTATTGATCAATGGAAGAAACATACTTTATGCTCCACGGCGAGGCAAAAAATAAAAACACCGATTCTTCCGCTTTCACTTCGGCCGCAAGGCCATGCAAGAGCTGCCCCAGCCAGGCCCGAGCCAAACCGCGCAGGGCCCAGAACGGAGAACAGGAACATGCCCGCTCCAACCTCGCGCCACTCCCTGCGACGCCTCGCGTCCCGCCTGCTCGCAGGCTCCCTGCTGCTGGTCGCCGGCAGCAGCCAAGCCGCCGAAGAACTGCACCTGTACAACTGGGGTGACTACATCAACCCCGAAGTCCTCAAGCGCTTCACCGCCGAAACCGGCGTCAAGGTCTCACTGGACACCTACGGCAGCAACGAGGAGATGCTCGCCAAGCTGCAGGCCGGTGCCACCGGCTACGACATCGTATTCCCCTCGGTGCACATGCACGACACCATGTCCGCCCTGGGCCTGCTGGAGAAGACCGACATCGGCGCCAGCCCGGCCTTCGCCAACATCGACCCGGCCTTCCTCCGCGCCAAGTCCGACCCCAAGGGCGAGCAGTGCCTGCCCTACGCCTGGGGCACCGTCGGCATCTTCTACAACAAGACCAAGGTGGATCGGCCGATCGAATCCTGGGCGGATTTCTTCGCCCTGGCCGAGTCCGGCAAGAAGGTCATCATGCTCGACGACATGCGCGAAACCCTCGGCGTCGGCCTGATCGTCAACGGCAAGTCGGTGAACACCACGGACGCCGCCGACCTCAAGGTCTCCGAGCAGTGGCTGCTGGAGCGCAAGCCGCTGGTCTCGGCCTTCACCTACGACAGCGTGCCCATGGTGCAGTCGGGCGACGTGGCCGCCGCACACTACTTCGTCGGCGCCATGATGTACGTGAAGCAGGACCCGAAAAACCTCGCCTACGTCATCCCCAAGGAAGGCGCGACGATGTACCAGGAAGACATGTGCGTACTCAAGAGCGCGCCGAACAAGGCCAACGCCAAGCGCTTCATGGAGTTCTTCCTCACCCCCGAGATCGCCGCCCTCAACACCCAGCAGCAGATGAACGGCACGCCCAACCGCGAAGCCCTGAAACTGCTGCCGGCCGAGCTGCGCGACAACCCGCAGGTCAACCCGCCGGCCGACGTCATGGCCAAGCTGCAGATCTTCAATGACCTGGGCAAGGACCTGAAGAAATTCGACCGCGCCTGGACCCGCGTGCGCACCGCCAACTGAGCCAGCAAGAGAGCGGGTGCGCCAGCACCCGCCGGAGTTCTCCATGACCTGCATCGTCAACAGTGCACCGGTGGTCCAGATCACCGCTGCGGTGAAGCATTACCGTGCCCCGGAGGGCCACGCCGTGCGCGCCCTCGATGGCGTCGACCTGTGCGTCGGCGGCAATGAATTCGTCACCCTGCTGGGCCCCTCCGGCTGCGGCAAGACCACCCTGCTGCGGGTGATCAGCGGCTTCGAGGCCCTCGACGGTGGCGAGCTGCGCATCCAGGGCCAGCTGATGAACGAGGTGCCCCCGCACCTGCGCCCGGTGCACACGGTGTTCCAGAACTACGCCCTGTTCCCCCACCTCAGCGTCGGCGACAACGTCGGCTACGCGCTGGACATCCGTGGCGTCGCCAAGGCCCAGCGCAACCGCCAGGTGGCCGACGCCCTGGAGCTGGTGGGCATGGCCGGGCTGGAGAAGCGCAAGCCCGGCCAGCTCTCCGGTGGCCAGCAGCAGCGCATCGCCCTGGCCCGCGCCATCGTCAACAAGCCGGCCCTGCTGCTGCTCGACGAGCCGCTCTCGGCCCTCGACCGCCAGTTGCGCCAGAGCATGCAGCGCGAGCTGAAGAACCTGCAGAGCGAGCTGGGCATCGCCTTCGTCTTCGTCACCCACGACCAGGAAGAAGCGCTGACCATGTCCGACCGCATCGTCGTGCTCAACGGCGGCCACGTGCAGCAGCTGGGCAGCCCCGAAGACATCTACGACCGCCCGGCCAACGCCTTCGTCGCCGGCTTCATCGGCGAGAGCAACCTGTTCGACGGCAGCGTCACCCGCCACCACGGCGACGCCGTGGAATTCCTTACCGCCCAGGGCGACACCCTGCGCCTGCGCCGCGCCGACCTGGCGCCGGGGCAGAAGCTCCAGGCCATGCTGCGCCCCGAGCAGTTCCACCTCGCCTGCCCGGGCGACCCGGCGCGCCACGCCTGCCTCGAAGGCCGCGTGCTGCAACAGGTGTTCATCGGCAAGGACTTCGAACTCAGCGTGCGCACCCAGCACGGCAGCCCGGTGAAGGCAGTGCTGCGCGCACCCTCGCGGGAGCTGATGGGCACGCTCGAAGCCGGTGCCCGGGTGCAGCTGTGGTACGCCACCGACGCCCCGCACCTGCTGCTGGCCTAGGAGAACCGCCCATGACTTCGCTTTCCCTCGCGGCCCGCACGCGCCTGCGCCTGGTCGGCCTGCTCAGCCCGGCGACCCTGGTGATCGTCGGCTTCTTCTTCGTGCCCATGGCCATCATGGCGCTCTACAGCCTGCTGGAACCGGGCATGTACGGCGGCGTGGAATGGTCCTTCTACCCGGACAACTTCGGCCGCATCCTCGGCTGGGCCGACGGCAGCAACGAAGAGTTCGACATCGTCTACCTGGAGATCCTGCTGCGCTCGTTCAAGCTGGCGGCGATGACCGTCGTGCTGACCCTCGCGGTCTGCTACCCGGCGGCCTTCTGGGTGGCGCGGCAGCCGGAGCGCCGACGCAACTTCTTCCTCTTCCTCATCACCCTGCCGTTCTTCACCAGCCTGATCGTGCGGCTCTACGCCTGGGTGCTGATCCTGCGCCCCACCGGCTTCCTCAACCTGGCACTGCAGGCCCTGGGCCTGGCCGACCAGCCGCTGAACCTGATCTACAGCGAAACCGCCGTGCTGATCGGCATGACCTACATCTTCATTCCCTTCATGTTCATGCCCATCTACGCCAGCGTGGAGAAGCTCGACCGCAAGCTCCTGGAAGCCTCCGCCGACCTCGGCGCCAGCCGCTGGCAGAGCTTCTGGCGCATCGTCTTCCCGCTGACCCTGCCGGGCATCGCCGCCGGCTCGATCATCGTCTTCATCCCCAGCCTGGGTAACTTCATCGTGCCCTCGCTGCTGGGCGGCGCGCGGGTGGTGATGATCGGCAACCTGGTGGAGCAGCAGTTCCTCGCCGCGCGCAACTGGCCCTTCGGCGCCGCCCTGGCGATGCTGATCATGGCCGCGATGCTGGTGTTCCTGCTGCTCCACGTGCGCTGGCAGTCACGCGCCCAGGGCAGGGAGGGTCTGGTATGAATGCCCTCATCGCCCGCCTGGGGCGCGGCCTGCTCGGCGGCTACAGCCTGGCCTTCTTCGCCTTCCTGTACCTGCCCATCGCCCTGATCGTCGCCTACTCGTTCAACGCCAACCCGGTGAACATGATGATCTGGAGCGGCGCCAGCCTGGACTGGTACCGCACCCTGTTCGGCTTCTCCAGCTCGCTGAACGAGAACGCGCTCTACGTGGAATCCACCGACCAACTGGTGGCCGCCCTGCGCACCAGCCTCACGGTGGCCCTGAGCACCACGGTGATCTCCACCCTGGTCGGCACCCTCACCGCCCTCGCCCTGGCGCGCTACCGCTTCCGCCTGCAGGGCTTCTACCGGGTGCTGCTGTTCCTGCCGATGCTGATGCCGGACATCGTCCTCGGCATCGCCCTGCTGATCTTCTTCGTCAACAGCGGCATCCCCCTGGGCAAGACGTCGATCATCATCGGCCACTGCACCTTCCTCATCAGCTACGTGTTCCTCATCGTCAGCGCCCGCCTGGCGGGGATGGACACGCGCCTGGAAGAAGCCTCGGCCGACCTCGGCGCCTCGCCCTGGACCACCTTCCGCCGCATCACCCTGCCGCAGATCCTTCCCGGCGTGCTCGGCGGTGCGCTGCTGGCCTTCATCATCTCGATGGACGACCTGGTGATCACCTACTTCATCTCCGGGGTCGACTCCACCACCTTGCCGGTCTTCATCTACGGAATGATCCGCCGCGGCATCAAGCCCGAGATCAACGCCATCGCCACCCTGCTGCTGATCGCCTCGCTGGTCATCGCTTCCCTCGGGCTCTACCTGCGCAACCGCAAGCCCGCCACTTCCCCTGCCGAGAATGCCCATGGCTAAACCACGCGCCCGTGAACTCGGGCTGGCCGTCCCCGGCCGGCCCGGCCCCAACAACGCCATCACCGACGTACCCGGCGTGCGCGTCGGCTACCGCACCCTCGACGGCGTCGCCGCCAACGGCAAACCCATCAAGACCGGGGTCACCGCCATCCTCCCCCGTGGCCTGGAGCCCGAGCCGCAGCCGGTGTGGGCCGGCTTCCACGCCCTCAACGGCAACGGCGAGATGACCGGCACCCACTGGATCGAGCACGGCGGCTACTTCGTCGGCCCGGTGTGCATCACCAACTCCCACAGCGTCGGCATCGTCCACCACGCCGCCACGCGCTGGACCATCGACCACTACGCGCAGGCCTGGGATGCCAGCCACCTGTGGGCGATGCCGGTGGTGGCCGAGACCTACGACGGGGTGATCAACGACATCAACGGCCAGCACGTCACCGAGGCCGATGCCCTGGCCGCCCTGGCCGACGCCCGCGACGGCGCCATCGCCGAAGGCAACGTCGGCGGCGGCAACGGCATGATCTGCTACGGCTTCAAGGGCGGCACCGGCACCGCCTCGCGGGTGCTGGAGATCGACGGCCAGGCCTACACCCTGGGCGCCCTGGTGCAGGCCAACCACGGCCAGCGCGACTGGCTCAAGGTGCTCGGCGTGCCGGTGGGCAAGGCCCTGGGCGAGCAGCCCCGGGGGCTGGACCGCGAGCGCGGCTCGATCATCGTCGTGCTCGCCACCGATGCCCCGCTGCTGCCCCACCAGCTGCGCCGCCTGGCCCAGCGCGCCGGCCTCGGCGTCGGCCTTGGCGGCACCCCGGGGGGCAACAACTCGGGGGACATCTTCCTCGCCTTCAGCGTCGCCAACCCGCGCGCCCTGCCCCAGCTCACCCCCGGTGGGCGCTTCAGCCTGGAATGCCTCAACGACGAGCACATCGACGCCCTCTACCTGGCGGCTGTGGAAAGCACCGACGAGGCCATCCTCAACGCCATGCTCGCCGCCGAGGATGCGGTGATGCAGAAGCCGCAAGGCATCTGCCCGGCGCTGGACGGCGAGCGGTTGAAGGCGTTGCTGGAGGATGCGGGGCGGGTTGAGGCGTGACGGGCGGCCCTGCGGGCCGCTTTCGCGAATGAATTCGCTCCCAAGCTCACCTCATGCCGGGTGCCTCGTAACCGCATGGGATTCGCTCCGCTCTTCCCATCCTACGAACTGGCTGGGACGAAGCTCCACGTAGGATGGGTAGAGGTACGAAACCCATCAATGCGGAGTACGCCCGGCCGTCAATCCGGGGCGGGCACCGGCGCGCTGCCGCCGGGCAGGTGTTCCTTGCAGTAGTCGACGAACATCTGCGCCGGCTTGGTCAGCTGGGCGCGCTTGAGCCAGGCGGCCACCAGGCCGGAGCCGGTCACGGCTTCGGCGATGTCCACCATCACCACCTTCTTGCCGTCGTAGGTGCATTCGGAATGGGGCCGGGTGACCAGCACCGAGAAGCCGAAGCCCTGGCCGACCATGCCGCGCACCATCTCGATGGAGGGCGAGCTGAAGCCGATATTCGGGGTCAGGCCGAGCTCCTCGAAGAGGCTGACGAAGTAGGTCCGGCTCGGCTGCACGTCCAGCAGGATCATCGGCTCCAGCACCAGGTCACGCAGGGAAACCTCGGCCTGGCGGGCGAAGCGGTGGTTCTCCGGCAGCAGCGCATAGGGCCGCTGCGGCGGCATCAGCGGGTCGGTCTCGATGGTGGCGTCCAGCTCGTGCTGGTAGAGGATCGCCAGGTCGAAGCGCCCGGCGGTGAGCCCCTGCACCAGCTCCTGCTGCTCGCCGTCGCCGATGCGGATCTCCACCCCCGGGTAGCGCTCGCGGAAGCCCGCGATCAGCCCCGGCAGGTACAGCGGCGCCACCGTCTCGAAGCAGCCGATGTCGATCTGTCCGGCCACCACGTCGTTCACTGCCAGGGCGTTCTGCTCGAACTCCCAGGCCATGCGCAGCAGGTCCTGGGCCTTGCGGTAGAAGCGCGAGCCGCTGGGGGTCAGCGACACGCCCTGGGCGTGGTGGCGGATGAACAGCTGCACGCCGAAGCTTTCCTCCAGCCCCTTGATGGCGGTGGAGATGGACGGCTGCGCGATGTACAGCTTGCGCGAGGCCTCGGCCACGCTGCCGCACTCCACCGTCGTCACGAAGTACTTGAGTTGTCGCAGGGTGTAGTTCGCCACGGGGCACCTCGGCATGTCGCTCGCCGCCTCGGTCATGGCCGTGCGGCTGGTTCTTATGGGTGGGAGCAATCCCTCGGTGAAACATACCCCAGGCGCCGCTGCGGAAGGGTCTGCCCTGCCGAGCTTTTTCTTATCCAGCGAGCATATTTTTAATAATTTTCCTCGGCACCGCTCTATCGCACCATCCACTGCACTCGACTCACAAAGCCTGGACCGCGCAGACGGTCGACGAGGACGTGCAGCATGCCCCACCCGCGCCCCGTCGCTCCTCCCGCCCCCGGCCCGCGTCACCGTCGAACCCGCTTCCGGCACTGAACAGCGTGCACGCAGCACCGCCCCGACAACCGCGAATCGCCTGCAGAAGGACAGAGACATGACAGTTGAAACCATAGAAATCGATACGCTCGTGGTTGGCGCGGGCCAGGCCGGCGTGGCCATGAGCGAACACCTGGGCAAGCTCGGCGTGCCGCACCTGGTGCTGGAGCGCAAGCGCATCGCCGAAGCCTGGCGCACGGGCCGCTGGGATTCCCTGGTGGCCAACGGCCCGGCCTGGCACGACCGCTTCCCGGGGCGCGAATTCGACGTCGGCCCGGACGACTTCCCCGGCAAGGAGCAGGTGGCGGACTACTTCGTCGCCTATGCCCAGCAGATCAACGCGCCGATCCGCACCGGCGTCGAGGTGAAGAAGGTGGTGCGCAACCCCGACCGCCCCGGCTTCACCGTCGAGACCTCCATCGGCGTGATCCAGGCCAACCGCGTGGTCTCCGCCACCGGCCCCTTCCAGCGCCCGGTGATCCCCGCCATCGCACCGGCGGAAGGCAGCATCCAGCAGATCCACTCGGCCGCCTACTACAACCCGCAACAGCTGCCCGCCGGCGCCGTGCTGGTGGTGGGCGCCGGCTCCTCCGGCGTGCAGATCGCCGACGAGCTGCAGCGCGCCGGGCGCCAGGTCTACCTCTCGGTGGGCGCCCACGACCGCCCGCCGCGCTCCTACCGCAACCGTGACTTCTGCTGGTGGCTGGGGGTGCTCGGCCTGTGGGACGCGGAAGCCGCGCAGCCGGGTCGCGAGCACGTCACCATCGCCGTCAGCGGTGCCCGCGGCGGCCACACCGTGGACTTCCGCGCCCTGGCCCAACAAGGCATCACCCTGGTCGGCCTGACCCAGTCGTTCGCGGGCGGCAAGGTGCGCTTCCAGGCGGACCTGGCGGAGAACATCGCCCGGGGCGACGAGAACTACCTGTCGCTGCTGGACGCCGCCGACGCCTACATCGCCCGCAACGGCCTCGACCTGCCGGAAGAGCCGGAGGCGCGGCGCACGCTGCCGGACCCGGAATGCATCACCCGGCCGATCCTCGAACTGGACCTGGCCGAGGCCGGCATCACCTCGATCATCTGGGCCACCGGCTACGCCGTGGACTTCAGCTGGCTGCAGGTGAACGCCTTCGACGACAAGGGCAAGCCCAAGCACCAGCGCGGCGTCTCCAGCGAACCGGGCGTGTACTTCCTCGGCCTGCCCTGGCTGTCGCGCCGGGGCTCCACCTTCATCTGGGGCGTGTGGCACGACGCCAAGCACATCGCCGGCCACATCGCCACGCAACGCAAGTACCTCGAATACCGCGACGCCTCGCAGCGCCAGGCAGATGCCAGCCTCAACGGCAGCAGCCAGGACGGCTACCGCGAGCCGCAAACCCCTAAAGCCAGCATCATGGGAGTCAGCTGATGCCCACCCATACCCGCATCCGCATGTTCAACACCAAGGACACCTACCCCAACCAGACCCTGGACAACGACCTCTGCCAGGCCGTGCGTGCCGGCAATACCGTGTACGTGCGCGGCCAGGTCGGCACCGACTTCGAGGGCAACCTGGTGGGCCTGGGCGACCCGCGCGCGCAGACCGAGCAGGCCATGAAGAACCTCAAGCAGCTGCTGGAGGAAGCCGGCAGCGACCTCTCGCACATCGTCAAGACCACCACCTACCTGATCGACCCGCGCTACCGCGAGCCGGTGTACCAGGAAGTGGGCAAATGGCTGAAGGGCGTGTTCCCCATCTCCACCGGCCTGGTGGTCTCGGCCCTGGGCCAGCCCCAGTGGCTGATGGAGATCGATGTGATCGCGGTGATCCCGGACGACTGGCAGCCCAAGGGCTGAGGAGCGAACCATGACCTTCTCCATCGTTGGCCGCTGCGCGGAAACCGGGCAGCTGGGCATCGCCATCAGCTCCTCCAGCATCGCCGTCGGCGCCCGCTGTCCCTGGGTGCGCGCCGGCGTCGGCGCCGTGGCCACCCAAAACATCACCCTGCCGGCCCTGGGCCCGCAGATTCTCGACCTGCTGGAGCACCAGCACCTGGAACCGCAGGCAGCCCTGAGCAAGGCGCTCGGGAGCAATGGCTGGAGCCAGTACCGCCAGGTGACGGTGATCGACGGCGCCGGGCGCACCGCCCTGTTCAGCGGCAAGGAGGCCCTCGGCCTGCACAACGCCGTGGCCGGCGAACAGTGCGTGGCGGCCGGCAACCTGCTCTCCGGCACCGAGGTGATCGACGCCATGGTCCATGCCTTCGAGCAGACCCCGGGCCTGCTCGCCGAACGCCTGCTGGCGGCCATGCACGCGGCGATGGCCGCCGGTGGCGAAGCCGGGCCGGTGCACTCGGCGGCGCTCAAGGTGGTGGACGACCTCACCTGGCCCATCGTCGACCTGCGCGTGGACTGGGCCGACGAAGACCCCATCGGCCAGCTCGACGGCCTCTGGCAGGCCTACCGCCCGCAGATGCAGGACTACGTGACCCGCGCCCTGGACCCCACCGCAGCGCCCAGCTACGGGGTGCCCGGCGATGAATGAGACGAACAGCCGCGACCTGCTGGAGCGGCTGATCGGCTTCGCCACCGTCAGCCGGGACTCCAACCTGGAGCTGATCGCCTTCATCCGCGACTACCTGGCCGCGCACGGGGTGGAGAGCGAACTGTTCCACAACCCCGAAGGCACCAAGGCCAACCTCTTCGCCACCCTCGGTCCCCGCGACCGGGGCGGCGTGGTGCTGTCCGGCCACACCGACGTGGTGCCGGTGGACGGCCAGGCCTGGACGGTGGAGCCGTTCCGCCTCAGCGAGCGCGACGGCCGCCTGTACGGGCGCGGCACCGCCGACATGAAGGGCTTCATCGCCTCGGTACTGGCAGCGGTGCCGCGCTTCCTCGAACGCCCGTTGAAGCTGCCGCTGCACCTGGCCTTCTCCTATGACGAGGAGATCGGCTGCCTCGGCGTGCGCCCCATGCTCGCGGAGCTGGAAAAGCGCCCGCACAAGCCGCTGCTGTGCCTGATCGGCGAGCCCACCGAGCTCAAGCCGGTGCTCGGCCACAAGGGCAAGCTGGCCATGCGCTGCCAGGTGCGCGGCGCCGCCTGCCATTCCGCCTACGCGCCCTATGGGGTCAACGCCATCGAATACGCCGCGCGACTGATCGGCAAGCTGGGCGATATCGGCACGCGCCTGGCCCATGTCGAGCACCATGACCCGCGCTTCGACCCACCCTTCTCCACGGTGCAGACCGGGGTGATCAAGGGCGGCCGGGCGCTGAACATCGTCCCGGCGGAATGCGAGTTCGACTTCGAGGTGCGCGCCCTGCCCGGCTTCGATGCCCAGCAGGTGGCGGACGAGCTGCAGCGCTACGCCGAAGGCGAGCTGCTGCCGCAGATGCAGGCGGTGCAGGCCGATACCGGCATCCAGCTGCAGCCCCTGAGCGCCTACCCCGGCCTCGCCACCCCGCCCGACAGCGACGCCGCGCGGCTGCTGGCGCGGATCGCCGGCTCCAGCGCGTTCGGCACCGTCGCCTTCGGCACCGAGGGCGGGCTGTTCGACCAGGCCGGCATCCCCACCGTGGTCTGCGGGCCCGGCAGCATGGACCAGGGGCACAAGCCCGACGAATTCATCAGCCTCGAACAGCTCCACGCCTGCGACGCCATGCTCCTGCGCCTGGCCGACTACCTGGAGAACCCGGGCTGATCCAACTTTCACGCACCCGCAACCGTAGGGTGGGCCGGGCGGCGCTCCGCTTCAGCCCACCGGCGAGCCCATCGCGGATGAATCCGCTCCCACAGTGCAGCCTGTAGGTTGCGGGCGAATGAATCAGCCACCTCCACCGCGTGGGTTTCGCTCCGCTCTACCCACCCTACGAAAAGCCGTGCGCACCACGTCGTGACGCGCTGGGCGAAGAAAGTTGGAGCAGCCGCCAACGCCCCTCCAGGAGGCCGAACGCAGTCGTTGCGCAGGGGGACGAGTGGCATGGATGCCACGAGAGGCGCGACTGGCCATGGATGGCCCTTCGCGCCGGCCCCTGGAGCGACGATGGAGTGAGGGCACCCGACGCAGTCGGGCCGGATGATGGGGCAAGCCCTTTTGGTTCCTTTTAAGTGGTTCGGCATTCCGACGATTGTTAAAAGGGACTCGCCCGGGTGGGCGAAACCAGAAGCACCAGCAAAGCTCGGCAATCAACTGGGCTTAAAGCCTTCTAGCAGCACTTATCGCCGACATAGCCAATGAGTCCCCTCCCACAGGGCAGCCTGTGGCTGCGGGCGAATGAATTGGCTCTGTCTGCGTTAGCTGTTGTGATTTTAACGCAGGCGCTCAAGCACGGCCCTTTTCGGGCGCCCGAGGGTTTGCGCTACCTCCACCGCATGGGTTTCGCTTCGCTCTACACCATCCTACGAAAGCCCGTGCGCACCTGCCCCCAGAGCAACGATGGAGTGAGGGAACCCCGGCGAAGCCGGGGCCGGATGATGGGGCAAGCCCTTTTGGTTTCTTTTGGGGCGACTGCCAAAAGAGACTCGCCCGGGAGGGCGAAACCAGAAACATCACCAGAGCTCGGCAATCAGTTGGGCTCAAATCCTCTAGCAACACTTAACGCAGACAGAGCCAATGAATTCGCCCCTACGGGCGCCCTTTTTTCCGGGGTTTTCGCACCCCTATGGCGCACCCTGCAGGCCCGCAGCCCCAGGCTGGAGCCAAGGGCGGGAGGGCGCTGCATGCGTGCTTCCGCTACCGAGCTTTTTCTTATCCAGCGAGCATATTTTTAATAATTTTCCTAAGCCGAACTCTGTCGCACCATCAAGCCCAGTCACGAATAACAACCAGACCGCGAAGACGGTCGAGTGGGAGTGCAGCGTGTTCGATCTCGATTACTGGCAGCAGCGAGCTGCCCGGCAGGCATTCATCGACAAGGCACTGATCGGCGGCCATCAGGTCTCGGCCGCATCCGGTGCCACCTTCGACTCCATCAACCCCGCGACCAACCAGCTGCTGGCCCGCGTCGCCGCCTGCGGCGAGGCCGAGGTGGACCTGGCCGTGCGCAGCGCGCGCCGCGCCTTCGACCAGGGCCCCTGGGCACGCATGGCGCCGGTGGAGCGCAAGAAGGTGCTGCTGCGCCTCGCCGAGCTGATGATGGCCCACCGCGAGGAGCTGGCCCTGCTGGACTCCCTCGACATGGGCAAGCCGGTGATGGACGCCTACACCATCGACGTGCCCGGCGCCGCCAACGTCTTCGCCTGGTACGGCGAGGCGCTGGACAAGCTCTACGACCAGGTGGCGCCCACCGCCCCCGGCAGCCTGGCCACCATCACCCGCGAAGCGCTGGGCGTGGTCGCCGCCGTGGTGCCCTGGAACTTCCCCCTCGACATGGCCGCCTGGAAGCTGGCCCCGGCCCTGGCCGCCGGCAACAGCGTGGTGCTCAAGCCCGCCGAGCAGTCGCCCTTCTCCGCCCTGCGCCTGGGCGAGCTGGCCCTGGAGGCCGGCATCCCCGAGGGCGTGCTCAACGTGGTGCCGGGCCTGGGCGAAAGCGCCGGCAAGGCCCTCGGCCTGCACCCGGACGTGGACTGCCTGGTGTTCACCGGCTCCACCCAGGTGGGCAAGTACTTCATGGGCTATTCGGCCCAGTCCAACCTCAAGCAGGTGTGGCTGGAGTGCGGCGGCAAGAGCCCGAACCTGGTGTTCGAGGATTGCCGCGACCTCGACCTCGCCGCCGAGAAGGCCGCCTTCGGCATCTTCTTCAACCAGGGCGAGGTGTGCTCCGCCAACTCGCGCCTCTACGTGCAGCGCTCCATCCAGGACGAATTCATCGAACGCCTGCTGGCCAAGGCCCGCGACTGGATGCCCGGCGACCCGCTGGACCCCGCCAGCCGCGCCGGCGCCATCGTCGACGCCGCGCAGACCGGCCGTGTCATGGGCTTCATCGAAGGCGCCCAGGGCGAGGGCGCACGCCTGCTGGCCGGTGGCCGGCGCCTGACCTTCAACGGTTCGAGCAACTTCGTCGAGCCCACCCTGTTCGCCAACGTGCGCGGCGACATGACCCTGGCCCGCGAGGAAGTCTTCGGCCCGGTGCTGGCCATCAGCGCCTTCGACACCGAGGAGGAGGCCATCGCCCTGGCCAACGACAGCGTCTACGGCCTGGCCGCCTCGCTGTGGAGCGACGACCTGCGCCGCGCCCACCGCGTCGCCCGCGCGCTCAAGGCGGGCACCGTATCGGTGAACACCGTGGACGCGCTGGACGTCACCGTGCCCTTCGGCGGCGGCAGGCAATCCGGCTTCGGCCGCGACCTCTCGCTGCATTCCTTCGACAAGTACAGCCAGCTGAAGACCACCTGGTTCCAGCTGCGCTGAGGTCGCGATGACGACCCGGCCGCGCCTCGCCGCGCGGCCGCCATGACAAGAAAACCATCCGCGCCCGTGCACGCGCGGATACCCGGCCCCAAGGCCACAACTGCCTCGACAACTGAACACAACTGAAAAGTAGTGAGGGAGTTCTCATGTCCAGATCCTTGCGTACCACCCTGCCCGCCACCCTCGGCCTCGCCCTGCTGACCACGGTCGGCGCGGCCCAGGCCCAGCCCGGGACGCTCACCGTGATCTCCTTCGGCGGCGCCACCAAGGCCGGCCAGGATGCCGCCTATTTCCGCCCCTTCGAACAGAGCGGTGCGGCCAAGGTGGTGGCCGGCGAATACAACGGCGAGCTGTCCAAGGTGAAGGCCATGGTCGACATCGGCCAGGTCAGCTGGGACCTGGTGGAAGTGGAAAGCCCCGAACTGCTGCGCGGTTGCGAGGAAGGCCTGTTCGAACCCATCGACCCGGCCCTGCTCGGCGATGCCGCGCACTTCATCCCCGGCACCCTCAGCGAGTGCGGCGTGGCCAGCTACGTGTGGTCCATGGTGCTGGCCTACGACGCCGGCAAGCTGGCGGCGGCGCCCACCTCTTGGGCCGACTTCTGGGACGTGCAGCGCTTCCCCGGCAAGCGCGGCCTGCGCAAGGGCGCCAAGTACACCCTGGAAGCCGCGCTGCTGGCCGATGGGGTGAAGCGCGAGGACCTCTACACCCTGCTGGCGACCCCGGAAGGCGTCAGCCGCGCCTTCGCCAAGCTCGACCAGATCAAGCCGAACATCCAGTGGTGGGAGGCCGGCGCCCAGCCGCCGCAATGGCTGGCGGCCGGCGACGTGGTGATGTCCGCCGCCTACAACGGCCGCATCGCCGCCGCGCAGAAGGAGGGCTCCAAGCTCGCCATCGTGTGGAACGGCAACCTCTACGACCCGGACCACTGGGCCATCGTCCGTGGCAGCCCGAACAAGGCCCTGGCCGAGCGCTTCATCGCCTTCGCCAGCCAGGCCGAGACGCAAAAGAGCTTCTCCAGCCAGATCCCCTACGGCCCGGTGCACAAGGACGCCCTGGCGCAGCTGCCCGCCGCCACCCAGGCGCAACTGCCCACCGCGCCGGCGAACCTGGCCGAAGCCCAGTTGGTGGATGCGGAATTCTGGGTCAACCACGGCGAGGAGCTGGAGGAACGCTTCAACGCCTGGGCGGCGCGCTGAGCCATGGTTCCGTCCGCGCCGGGAAAGCTGGGCGCGGGCGGGGCTGAACGACGGGTGCACCCCGTCACACCAGCCGGCGGCCCCTGAGCCGTCGGCGGATAACAAGAAGATCGGGAGAGCGTCATGAGTGCGAGTGTTTCCATCCCTGCCACGGGACAAACCAGCGGCCTGCGCCGCGTTCTCGGGCTGGGCCCGCTGGTGGCGGTGGCCGTCGGCCTGGTGGTGTCCCAGGGCGTGATGGTGCTGATGCTGCAAGGGGCCGGCCTGGCCGGGCTGGGCTTCATCATTCCCCTGGGCATCGCCTACCTGCTGGCGCTGACCTATGCCCTGTCGTTCTCCGAACTGTCGCTGATGATCCCCCGCGCCGGCAGCCTGAGCAGCTACACCGAGGTCGCCATCGGCCACTTCCCGGCCATCCTCGCCACCTTCTCCGGCTACATGGTGGTGGCCATGTTCGCCCTCTCGGCGGAGCTGCTGCTCCTCGACCTGATCATCGGCAAGGTCTACCCCGGCGCGCTGCCGCCGATGCTGGTGGCCTATGGCGTGCTCGCCCTGTTCACCGTCTTCAACCTGCTGGGCATCGACGTCTTCGCCCGCCTGCAGAGCGCCCTGGCCCTGGTGATGGTGGTGACCCTGCTGGCCCTCGGCATGGGCGCCATCAGCAGCGACATGGCCACCCTGGCCACGCCCCTGGACCAGGGCTGGAACCCGCTGGAAGCCGGCGCGCTGACCCTGGCGGCCATGGCCATCTGGGGCTTCGTCGGCGCCGAGTTCGTCTGCCCGCTGGTGGAGGAAACCCGCCGGCCGGAGCGCAACATCCCGCGCTCAATGATCATCGGCCTGACCCTGATCTTCGGCATCATCATCCTCTACTGCCTGGGCGCGCTGCTGTGCATCCCCCGCGAGCAACTGGCCGCCGACCCGCTGCCACACTTCCTCTTCGCCACCACCGTATTCGGCGAGGCCGGCAAGCTGTTCCTGGTGGCCGCTGCGGTGACCGCCACCTGCAGCACGGTGAACTCCTCCCTCGCCGCCCTGCCGCGCATGCTCTACGGCATGGCCCAGAACGGCCAGGCCTTCCCGCAGTTCAAGCGCCTCAGCCAACGCACCCGCACGCCCTGGGTGGCAGTGCTGTTCATCGCCGGCATCACCGGCCTGCCGATCCTCCTGCTGGGCCAGGACCCGGACTCCATCAGCCTGTTGCTGCTGGCCGCCGCGCTGGCCTGGCTGCTGGCCTACATCATCGTGCACGTCGACGTGATCGCCCTGCGCCGCCGCTACCCGCACATGGCCCGGCCGTTCCGCTCGCCCTTCTACCCCTGGCCCCAGGTGCTCGGCATCGTCGGCATGCTCTTTGCCATCTACCACGTCTCCCCGGCCCCGGAGATGACCGCGAGGATCTTCGGCACCGCCGGCGTGGTGCTCGGCCTGATCTCGGTGATCGCCATCGCCTGGATCAAGCGGGTGATGCGCAAGCCGCTGTTCGTGCCCGAGCCGCTGACCCCTTCCGAGCCGGCGCCGGTCATCCGCGCCGCCCTTTCCCCCGAACCCCTTTGACGAGCAGGAGAAGACCATGACCGCTCCCATCACCCCGCAGCGCAGCACCGAGGACTACCAGGCAGCCGATGCCGCGCACCACATCCACGCCTTCCTCGACCAGAAGGCGCTGAACGCCGAAGGCCCGCGCGTGATGGTCCGTGGCGAAGGCCTGCACCTGTGGGACAACGACGGCAAGCGCTACCTCGACGGCATGTCCGGCCTGTGGTGCACCAACCTGGGCTACGGCCGCAAGGACCTGGCCGCCGCCGCCAGCGCCCAGCTGGAGCAGCTGCCGTACTACAACATGTTCTTCCACACCACCCACCCGGCGGTGGTGGAGCTCTCCGAGCTGCTCTTCAGCCTGCTGCCGGCCCACTACAGCCACGCCATCTACACCAACTCCGGTTCCGAGGCCAACGAGGTGCTGATCCGCACCGTGCGCCGCTACTGGCAGATCCTCGGCAAGCCGCAGAAGAAGGTGATGATCGGCCGCTGGAACGGCTACCACGGCTCCACCCTGGCAGCCACCGCCCTGGGCGGGATGAAGTTCATGCACGAGATGGGCGGGCTGATCCCCGACGTCGCCCACATCGACGAGCCCTACTGGTTCGCCCAGGGCGGCGACCTGACCCCGGCGGAGTTCGGCCTGCGCTGCGCCCGCCAGCTGGAGGAGAAGATCCTCGAACTGGGTGCCGACAATGTCGCCGGCTTCATCGCCGAGCCCTTCCAGGGCGCGGGCGGGATGATCTTCCCGCCGGAGAGCTACTGGCCGGAGATCCAGCGCATCTGCCGCCAGTACGACGTGCTGCTGTGCGCGGACGAGGTGATCGGTGGCTTCGGCCGCACCGGCGAATGGTTCGCCCACCAGCACTTCGGCTTCCAGCCCGACACCCTGTCCATCGCCAAGGGCCTGACCTCCGGTTACATCCCCATGGGTGGCCTGGTGCTGGGCAAGCGCATCGCCGAGGTGCTGGTGGAACAGGGCGGCGTGTTCGCCCACGGCCTGACCTACTCCGGGCACCCGGTGGCCGCCGCCGTGGCCATCGCCAACCTCAAGGCGCTGCGCGACGAGGGTGTGGTCACCCAGGTGAAGAACGACACCGGCCCCTACCTGCAGCAATGCCTGCGCGAGGTGTTCGGCAAGCACCCGCTGATCGGCGAGATCCAGGGCACCGGCCTGGTGGCGGCCCTGCAGTTCGTCGAGGACAAGGCCACGCGCAAGCGCTTCGACAACGAGAACGACATCGCCTGGCGTTGCCGCACCCTCGGCTTCGAGGAGGGCGTGATCATCCGCTCCACCCTGGGCCGGATGATCATGGCGCCCGCCCTGGTGGCGACCCGCGCGGACATCGACGAACTGATCGACAAGACCCGCCGCGCGGTGGAGCGCACGGCCCAGGAGATCGGCCGCGGCTGAACAAGAACTGTAGGGGTGGGCTTCAGCACCGTAGGGTGGGCTTCAGCCCACCAGCGATGCATTGACCCGCGACGGAGCCACAGCCGTGCCCCGTCCTTCCAAACGGCTAGATAAACCGGGGCCATCTCCAGGCCCCGGTGCAGGAGGAAACGGTGGGCTGAAGCCCACCCTACGACCGAGTACAGCGTAGGTGGCGGCCCTCGAGGCCGGCGCCGCGATTGCCCGGTCCCGCTCCACGGCGATGCGCCGCATCAGATGCACCCAACGACACAGGGCCCATGGAAGGGGCCGCAGCAGAACAGGACCCCGAGCCCACGCAGGCCCGGGGCGCGGAACGAATTCGGCCAATGGCCCGTACTGCCCAGCAATTCCAACAACTAATGCGGGAGTGTTCCATGATCAAGTCCTTGCTACGTCGCTTCACCCTTCCCCTGACCTGCACCGCGTTGGCGGTCGGCGCCGCCGGCGCCCAGGCGGGCACCCTGTCCATCGGCCATACCACCTGGGTCGGCTACGGCACGCTGTACCTGGCCCGCGACCTGGGCTACTTCAAGGAGCTGGGCCTGGACCTAGAGCTGACCACCATCGAGGAGGCCTCGATGTACATGGCGGCCCAGGCCTCCGGGAAGCTGTCCGGCTCGGCCTCCACCATCGACGAGGTGCTCAAGTACCGCTCCAAGGATTTCTGCTTCAAGGCGGTCGCCGCGCTGGACGAAAGCTACGGCGGCGACGGCGTGCTGGTGGGCAAGGAGGTCACCAGCCTGAAGGACCTCAAGGGCCAGTCGGTGGCGGTGAACGAGGGCTCGGTCTCGCAGTTCTGGCTGTCCTACCTGCTCAAGCACAACGGCATGACCATGGCCGACCTGGATATCCAGAACATGACGGCCGACGACGCCGCCACCGCCTTCATCGCCGGTCGCGTGCCCGCCGCCGTGACCTGGGAGCCGCACCTGTCGCTGGTGCGCCAGAAGGGCGAAGGCAAGGTGCTGGTGGACAGCAGCACGACCCCCGGCGTGATCGTCGACGTGGTGGCGCTGTCCTGCGATGTGATCGACAAGCAGCCCGAGGACGTGAAGGCGCTGGTCAAGGGCCTGTACAAGGCCGTGCAGTTCACCCAGGACAACCCCGAGAAGGCCCACGAGATCATGGCCAAGGGCGTCGGCGGCTACCTGGCCGACCCGGTGGAGCTGGCCAACGCCGCCAAGGGCGTTCGCTTCTACGACCAGGCCATGAGCGAGAAGCTGCTTGGCGTGCCCGGCAAGCCCGGTGACATCAAGGGCGTGATCCGCCTGGCCAACGAGACCTGGAGTGCCCTGCAGGGCAAGCGCTACGAGGTCAGCTACGACGACCTCGTCGACACCCGCTTCGTCAGCCAGTAAGGGAGCCGACCATGCCTTCTCGACACTCCTGGCTGAACCGCTGCCTGACCCCCAAGGTCGAGCTGCCGGCGAAGCTGATACTCGGTGCGGGCAGCCTCGGCTGGCTGCTGGTGCTCGGCCTCTGGGCCGGGCTTTCCTACGGCGGCGTGGTGCCGGCGATGTTCCTGCCCACCCCGGGCGCGGTGCTGGAGGCGGCTGCGCGGCTGGCCGGCGACGGCACCCTCGGCAAGCACGTGCTGGCGAGTGTCGAGGTGGTGCTCATCGGCTTCGCGGTGTCGTCCCTGGTGGCGGTGCCGCTGGGGCTGCTGATGGGCAGCTTCCGCATCGTCCAGGCCTTCCTCGAACCGCTGGTGAACTTCGTCCGCTACCTGCCGGTGACCTCCTTCGTGCCGCTGTTCATCCTGTGGATCGGCATCGGCCTGGAGCAGCGGGTGACGGTGATCATCTTCGGCGTGTTCTTCCAGCAGCTGGTGATGATCGCGGACGTTTCCAAGGGCGTCTCGCGGGACCTGATCAACGCCTCCTACACCCTGGGTTCGAGCCGCCGCGACGTGGTGCTCCATGTGCTCGGCCCGGCCTCCCTGCCCGGCGTGCTGGACACCCTGCGGGTGACCATGGGCTGGGCCTGGACCTACCTGGTGGTGGCCGAGCTGGTGGCCGCCAGCAGCGGCCTGGGCTACATCAGCCTGAAGGCCATGCGTGGCTTCCAGGTGGACGTGATCTTCCTCGCCATCGCCATCATCGGCCTGCTCGGGCTGGTGACCGATCAACTGTTCCGACTCCTCCGACTGAAGGTGGCCTCATGGGCGCAGTAGCAGCCATGCACGATCAGACCCTGGCCGCCCCCGCTGCGGCCGCAACCCCCACTGAACGCCTGCGGGTGGAGAACGTCTGCCTGCGCTACCAGAGCCCGGGCGGCAAGACCTTCGCCGCGCTGGAGAACGTCTCCCTGAGCGTGCCGGACCAGCAGTTCGCCGTGCTCGTGGGCCCCTCCGGCTGCGGCAAGTCGAGCCTGCTGTACCTCACCGCCGGCCTGGCCGAACCCACCTCGGGGGAGATCTACGTCGGCGGCAAGCGGGTCGACGGGCCCGGCGCCGATCGCGGCATGGTGTTCCAGGGCTACACCCTGTTCCCCTGGCTCAACGTGCGCGAGAACATCGAGTTCGGCCTCAAGCGCAAGGGCATGCCCAAGGGCGAACGCCAGGAGATCGTCGACTTCTACCTGGCCGAAGTGGGCCTGGCGCCCTTCGCCGGGCATTACCCCAAGCAGCTTTCCGGCGGCATGATGCAGCGCGTGGCCATCGCCCGCGCACTGGCCAACGACCCGCAGATCCTGCTGATGGACGAGCCCTTCGGCGCCCTCGACAGCCAGACCCGCATGCAGATGCAGAAGCTGTTGCTGCGGGTGTGGGAGCACAGCAAGAAGACCGTGGTGTTCGTCACCCACGACATAGACGAAGCCATCCTGCTGGGCGACCGCATCTACGTCATGGGCGCCCGCCCCGGCCACATCAAGCGCGAGCTCGACGTGCCCATCCCCCGCCCGCGCGAGCTGGACATGGTGATGGACCGCGCCTTCATCGAGATGAAGCGCGAGATCCTCGGCCTGCTCCACGACGACCTTGAAGAGATGCACTGACCGCCCTGGGGCGGCGCGCCCGCCCCGGCACCATCGCAAGGAGGGCCCCATGCCCGCTTCGACTCCATCCCCCCAGCGTTACGACTACCTGGTGGTCGGCGCCGGATCGGCCGGCTGCGTCCTGGCCAACCGCCTCAGCGCCGATCCCGGCGTGCGCGTCTGCCTGATCGAGGCCGGCGGCAGCGACGCCAGCCCGCGCGTGCAGACGCCGGCCGGCACCATCACCCTGTACAAGAGCCGGCGCTTCAGCTGGAACTTCTTCTCCGCGCCCCAGCCACGCCTCAACGGCCGCCAGCTGCACTGCCCACGGGGCAAGGCACTGGGCGGCTCCAGTTCGATGAACTCGATGATCTACATCCGTGGCGACGCCTCCGACTACGACCGCTGGGCCGAACTCGGTTGCGACGGCTGGAGCTGGCGCGAAGTGCTGCCGCTGTTCAGGAAATCTGAGGGCAACCGCCTGGGCCAGGACCTGGCCTACCACGGCACCCGGGGCGAGCTGCTGGTGGACCGCGCCCGCGATCCCAACCCGCTGTCGTCGCTGTTCATCAAGGCGGCGGAAGCCATCGGCCTGAAACGCAACGACGACTTCAACGGCGGCCAGCTGGAAGGCGTCGGCATCTACAACCTGACGCAGAAGGAGGCACAGCGGCTGTCCAGCTACCGCGCCTTCGTCGCGCCGGTGCGCGAGCGGCCGAACCTGCAGGTGCTGACCGGCTGCAAGGTGCTGTCGCTGCTGCTGGAAGACGGCGCCGCCAAGGGCGTGCTGATCGAACGTGACGGCGTGGAGCAACGCCTGGAGTGCGGGCGCGAGGTGATACTCGCCGCCGGCGCCATCGGCTCGCCGCAGGTGCTCCTGGCTTCCGGCATCGGCCCCAGGGCGGAGCTGGAGGCCGCCGGCATCGAGGTGCGTCACGACCTGCCCGGCGTCGGCAAGAACCTGCAGGACCACCTCGACGGCCTGGTCACCGTGCGCTCGCCGAGCCCGCTGACCCTGGGCTTCTCCTGGGGCTCGCTGCCCAGCGTGCTGCTGTCGCCCTTCAAGTACCTGGCGCAGCGGAAGGGCTGGCTGACCACCAACTACGTGGAGGCCGGCGGCTTCGCCCGCACGCCCCTGGCCGGTGCGCTGCCGGACGTGCAGTTCCACTTCGTGCCGGGCTACCGCAGCCACCGCGGCCGCCTGTTCGAGTGGGGCCACGGCTACGCGGTGCACACCTGCGTGCTGCGCCTCGGCAGCATCGGCGAGCTGCGGGTGAAGGCGCGAGGGGAGATCGAGATCGACTACAACTTCCTCGCCGACCCCCAGGACGCCCGGGTGCTGGTGGAGGGCATCCGCCTGGCGCGGCGCATCCTCGCCGGTGCCGCCTTCGATGGCCTGCGTGGCCAGGAGATGCTGCCCGGCGCCGAGGTGCAGAGCGACGAGCAGTTGCTGGCGTACATCCATGAGCACGCCGCCACGGTGTTCCACCCGGTGGGCACCTGCAAGATGGGCGTGGACGCCATGAGCGTGGTGGACCCGCAGCTGCGGGTGCGCGGCGTGAGGGGCCTGCGCGTGGCCGATGCCTCGATCATGCCGACCCTGGTCAGCGGCAACACCAATGCGCCGTGCATCATGATCGGCGAGAAGGCCGCGCAGATGATCCTGCAGGGTGGAGCGGCCGAGATGGAAGCCGTGGAGGATGTCGCGGTGGCGGTCTAGGCCGTGCCGGTGGTTCCCGGGCTGAAGCCCGGGCTACGGCTGGCGCTGCGAACGGAAATGAAAAGGCCACCCGAGGGTGGCCTTTTCCGTTACCGCGAGGCTCAAGCCGGTTGGCTGGCCCCACCGCGCTTGTTGCTGGACGCGGCTTCGGCAGCCATGGATTCCATGGCCTCCTGGATGGCGCGCTTGCGGCGCTCTTCGGCCTGGCGGCTGAAGTACCAGGCGAAGAAGGTGAACAGCGACACGGTCAGCAGGATCAGGCTGGCCACGGCGTTGATCTCCGGTTTCACCCCCAGGCGCACGGCGGAGAACACTTCCATCGGCAGGGTGGTGGAACCGGGGCCAGAAACGAAGCTCGCCAGCACCAGGTCGTCCAGGGACAGGGCGAAGGACATCATGCCGCCCGCCGCCAGCGACGGCGCGATCATCGGGATGGTGATCAGGATGAACACCTTCCACGGACGCGCCCCGAGGTCCATGGCGGCCTCCTCGATGGACAGGTCCAGCTCACGCAGGCGCGCCGATACCACGATGGCCACGTAGGCCGAGCAGAAGGTGGTGTGGGCGATCCAGATGGTGACGATGCCACGCTCCTGGGGCCAGCCGATCAGTTGCGCCATGGCCACGAACAGCAGCAGCAGCGACAGACCGGTGATGACCTCGGGCATGACCAGCGGCGCGGTGACCAGGCCGCCGAACAGCGTGCGGCCACGGAAGCGCGGGATGCGGGTCAGGACGAAGGCCGCCAGGGTGCCCAGCGCCACCGCCGCGATGGCGGTGTAGCAGGCGATCTCCAGGGAGCGCATCACCGAGTTCATCAGCTGGGAGTTGTCCAGCAGGCCGACGTACCACTTCACCGACCAGCCGCCCCAGACCGTTACCAGCTTGGAGGCGTTGAACGAGTAGATGACCAGGATGAGCATCGGCAGGTAGATGAACAGCAGGCCGACCCAGAGCATCACGTTGGAGAAACTGAAGCGCTTCATACCTTGCCCTCCAGTTCCTTGGCTTGGTTACGGTTGAACAGGATGATCGGGACGATGAGGATCGCCAGCATCACCACTGCCAGCGCGGACGCCACCGGCCAGTCGCGGTTGTTGAAGAACTCCTGCCACAGCACCTTGCCGATCATCAGGGTCTCCGGGCCGCCGAGCAGTTCGGGGATGACGAACTCGCCCACCACCGGGATGAACACCAGCATGCTGCCGGCGATGATGCCGTTCTTGGACAGCGGCACGGTGATCTTCCAGAAGCTGTTGAAGTTGCTCGAACCGAGGTCCGATGCGGCTTCTAGCAGGCTCTGGTCGTGCTTCACCAGGTTGGCGAACAGCGGCAGGATCATGAACGGCAGGTAGGAATAGACCACGCCGATGTAGACCGCGGTGTTGGTGTTGAGGATCTGCAGCGGCTCGCTGATCAGGCCGATGCCCATCAGGAAGCTGTTGAGCAGGCCGTTGTTGCTGAGGATGCCCATCCAGGCGTAGACGCGGATGAGGATGGCGGTCCAGGTCGGCATCATGATCAGCAGCAGCAGCACGGTCTGGGCTTCCTTGCCGGCACGGGCGATGGCGTAGGCCATCGGGTAGCCGATCAGGAGGCACAGCAGGGTGCTGAAGAAGGCCATCTTCAGGGAGCCCAGGTAGGCGGCCAGGTAGAGTTCGTCCTCGCTCAGCATAAAGTAGTTGCCGAGGTTGAGGACGATCTGCAGCTGGTTGTCGGCCCAGGTGTAGATCTCGGTGTAGGGCGGGATCGCCACGTCCGCTTCCGCGAAGCTGATCTTCAGCACGATGGCGAAGGGCAGCAGGAAGAACAGGAACAGCCAGACGAAGGGAATCCCGATCACCGCGTGCCGGCCCGTGGGCAGGCGCTTCTTTATGCTGGATATTTTCATGAGCGCAGCACCACCCCGCTGTCGTCCTCCCACCATACGAAGACTTCATCGTCCCAGGTCGGACGCGCGCCGCGACGCTCGGCGTTGGCGACGAAGGACTGGACGATGGAGCCGCCGGGCAGCTTGACGTAGAACACCGAGTGACCGCCCAGGTAGGCGATGTCGTGGATCTTGCCGCGCGACCAGTTGTACTCGCAGGTGGGCTGCTCGGTGGTGACCAGCAGCTTCTCGGGGCGCAGGGCGTAGGTGATGCGCTTGTCCTGCACCGAGGTGGTGACGCCGTGGCCGACGTAGATCGGACGCTCCAGCTCGGGGCAGGCGATCAGGGCGTGGGCCTCGAGGTCTTCCACCACTTCGCCGTCGAACAGGTTGACGTTGCCGATGAACTCGCACACCAGGCGGCTGATGGGGGTCTCGTAGATGTCCACCGGGCTGCCGATCTGCTCGATGCAGCCCAGGTGCATGATGGCGATGCGCTGGGCCATGGTCATGGCCTCTTCCTGGTCGTGGGTCACCATGACGCAGGTCACGCCGACGCGCTCGATGATCTCCACCAGTTCCAGCTGCATCTGCGAACGCAGCTTCTTGTCCAGGGCGCCCATGGGCTCGTCGAGCAGCAGCAGCTTGGGCCGCTTGGCCAGCGAACGGGCCAGGGCCACGCGCTGACGCTGGCCACCGGAGAGCTGGTGCGGCTTGCGCTTGGCGTACTGGGTCATCTGCACCAGCTTGAGCATCTCGGTGACACGCTCATCGATCTCGGTGCTGGAGAGACGATCTTGTTTGAGTCCGAAGGCGATGTTCTGCGCAACAGTCATATGCGGGAAGAGCGCATAGGACTGGAACATCATGTTGATCGGCCGCTCGTAGGGCGGCATGTCGGTGATATCGACGCCGTCGAGGAAGATGCGACCTTCAGTCGGACGCTCGAAACCCGCCAGCATGCGCAGCAGGGTCGACTTGCCCGAGCCGGAACCACCCAGCAGGGCGAAGATCTCGCCCTTGTTGATGGTCAGCGAAACGTCGTCCACCGCAAGGGTCTCGTCGAACTGCTTGGTCACCCGGTCGATCTTGACCAGCACCTCTTTGGGTTGCTGGTTGCCCTCGAGGGCTTTCTTGTAGGCACCGGAGGCTATTGCCATTACCACACTCCCAATTCTTGCTAGCCGACCATTATGGCCGGTTGCGTTGAGTATCGCTCGTTAGGCGCGAGACGCGCGTCCTGACCCGCTCGTCGCCCGCTCTGGTGCGGGGCCGCGCAACCCCAAGCCGCGCGGCCCGCCCCCGATCATTTGCCCGACTTGACCTTGGTCCAGCTACGGGTCATCAGCCGTTGCACCTTCGGAGGCAGTTCCTCCGAGACGTACAGCTTGTCCAGCACCGCTTGTGGCGGGTACACGGACGCGTCGTCACGCACTTCCTGATTCATGAATTCGCCCGACTTGGTGTTCGGGTTGGCGTAGCCCACGTAGTCGCTGACCTTGGCGATGACTTCGGGGCGCAGCAGGTAGTCGATGAAGGCGTGGGCTTCCTTGACGTTGGCGGCATCGGCCGGCACGGCGACCATGTCGAACCAGAGGTTGCCGCCCTCTTTCGGGATCGCATAGGCGATCTCGACGCCCTTGCCGGCTTCCTCGGCGCGCGCGGCGGCCTGGAAGATGTCACCGGAGAAGCCCGCCGCGACGCAGATATCGCCGTTGGCCAGGTCACCGATGTACTTGGAGGAGTGGAAATAGGTGATGTAGGGGCGTACCTCCATCAGCTTGGCCTCGGCTTTCTTGTAGTCGTCCGGGTTCTTGCTGTTGGGGTTCAGGCCCAGGTAATTGAGCATGGCCGGAATCATTTCGTCGGCCGAGTCGAGGAAGGCCACGCCGCACTGGCTGAGCTTCTTGATGTTCTCGGGTTCGAAGATCACCGACCAGGAGTCGATCTTGTCGACGCCGAGCACGGCCTTGACCTTCTCGGCGTTGTAGCCGATGCCGTTGGTGCCCCAGAGGTAGGGGACGGAGTACTGGTTGCCGGGGTCGTTGGCTTCCAGGCGCTTGAGCAGCGCGGGGTCGAGGTTGTCCCAGTTCTTCAGCTGGCTGCGGTCCAGTTTCTGGAAGGCGCCGGCCTTGATCTGCTTGCCGAGGAAGTGGTTGGAGGGGACCACCACGTCATACCCGGTGCGACCGGCCAGGAGCTTGCCTTCGAGGGTTTCGTTGGAGTCGAAGACGTCATAGACGGGCTTGATGCCGGTCTCTTTCTGGAAGTCCGCCAGGGTGGTCTCGCCGATGTAGTCGGACCAGTTGTAGATGTGCACCGTCTGCTCGGCGTGGGCCTGTGAAGCCAGGGTCAGCACGGCGGCGGTGATCAGGGTTTTGCAGAAGGAAACTCGCACACTTTAATCCTCTTGATATGCCGGGCCGCTGGCGCACCGGGGCGCGCTGCGGAGTTTCTTATCGGGTTGTCGCTTCAACGACCGCTTTTTATCCGGGTCCAGTCACGGGTCAGCCAGCGCTGGACATCGCGCGGGCGCTCCCGGGCCACATAGAGCTTGGCCATCACTTCCGGCGAGGGGTAGACGCCGGGGTTCTCGCGCACGCTGGCATCCACCAGCGCGGTCGCATCCTTGTTGGCATTGGCATAGGAAACGTAGTCGCTGATCTTGGCGATCACATCCGGGCGCATCAGGTAGTTGATGAAGATATGCGCCTCTTCCACGTGCTTGGCGTCCCGGGGGATGGCCAGCATGTCCGCCCACATGGCGGTGCCTTCCTTGGGGATGACGTAGATGATCTCGTCCTTGCGCCCGGCCTCTTCGGCGCGGCTGGCGGCCTGGAGCATGTCGCCGGAGTAGCCGAAGGCGATGCAGATGTCGCCGTTGGCCAGGTCACCGATGGACTTGGAGGAGTGGAAGTAGGTGATGTACGGGCGCACCTTGAGCAGCTGGGCGGTGGCCTTGTCGTAGTCGGCGCGCTCGTGGGTGTGGGGCGAGCCGCCGAGGTAGTTGACCATCTGCGGCATGACTTCATCGCCGGAATCGATCAGGGCGACGCCGCACGGGGTGAGCTGCTTGACCACCTCGGGGTCGAACAGCAGCGACCAGGAGTCGAGCTTGGCATCGGCACCGAGGATGGCGCGCACCTTGGTGGCGTTGAGGCCGATGCCGTTGGTGCCCCACATGTAGGGCACGGAGTATTCGTTGCCCGGATCGCCGCCCGCGAGGTTCTTCAGCACGGCAGGGTCCAGGTGGGAGAGGTTCGGCAGCTTGGACTTGTCCAGCTTCTGGTAGGTGCCGGCCTTGATCTGCTTGGCCAGGAAGTGGTTGGTGGGGACCACCACGTCGTAGCCGGATTGCCCGGTGGCGAGCTTGCCATCGAGGGTTTCGTTGGAGTCGAAGACGTCGTAGACCACCTTGATCCCGGTTTCCTTCTGGAAGTTCTCCAGGGTGTCCGGTGCGATGTAATCGGACCAGTTGTACACGTGCACGACACGCTCCTGCGCCTGTGTCATGGACACGACGAAGAAACTGGCCAGCAACCCGTACAGCCAGGGGCGATTGCGCATGAGGAGGTCCTCTTGGGGTGGTTCACCCTCCGGCGAGCGCCGGAGGGTGGGTGGCGGCTTACTTGCCCGACTTGATGGTGGTCCAGGTACGGGTCATTACGCGCTGCACCTTGGCCGGCAGGTCCGGGAAGGCGTAGAGCTTGGCCATGGTCTCCTTGCTCGGGTAGATGCCCGGGTCGGTGCGGATCGCCTCGTCCACCAGCGGGGTGGCGGCGGCGTTACCGTTCGGGAACTGCACGAAGTTGGTGATCTCGGCCATCACCTCCGGCTTCATCAGGAAGTTCATGAAGGCGTAGGCGGCGTCCGGGTTGGCGGCGTCGGCGGGGATCGCGACCATGTCGAAGAAGGTGCCGGCACCTTCCTTCGGAATGTTGTAGGCGACCTTCACGCCAGCCTTGGCCTCGTCGGCACGGGACTTGGCCTGGTACACGTCACCCGAGTAGCCCACGGCCACGCAGAGGTTGCCGTTGGCCAGGTCGGAGATGTACTTGGAGGAGTGGAAGTAGGTCACGTGCGGACGGATCTTGAGGAACAGCGCCTCGGCTTCCTTGAGCTGCTTGGGGTCCTGGCTGACCGGGCTGTAGCCCAGGTAGTGCAGGGCGATCGGCAGGATTTCGGTCGGCGAGTCGAGGAAGGAAACACCGCAGGATTTCAGCTTCTCGATGTTCTCGGGCTTGAACAGCAGGTCCCAGGAATCCACCGGGGCCTTGTCGCCGAGCACGGCCTTGACCTTGTCGACGTTGTAGCCGATGCCGATGGAGCCCCACATGTAGGGGAAGGCGTACTGGTTGCCCGGGTCGGACACTTCGACGGTCTTCAGCAGGTTCGGGTCCAGGTTCTTCCAGTTCGGCAGCTTGGACTTGTCCAGCGGCTGATAGACCTTGGCCTTGATCTGCTTGGCCAGGAAGTTGTTGGACGGCACCACGATGTCGTAACCGGACTTGCCGGCCAGCAGCTTGGCTTCCAGGGTCTCGTTGGAGTCGAAGACGTCGTAGACGACCTTGATCCCGGTTTCCTTGGTGAACTTCTCGACGGTTTCCGGGGCGATGTAGTCAGACCAGTTATAGACGTGCAGCACCTTGTCTTCTGCCTGCGCCACACCAGCCACAGCGCCAGCGAGCGTCATGGCGAGCAAGGTCTTGCCGAAGGTTTTGAACATGCGGGTAGCTCCATTTGTTGTTTAAGTGTCCGAGCGGCGTCGCCACCGCCCGGTGAGCCTGGCCAACGCACTGGCGCAGTCTGGCAAGGTCAGGGGCGCGCTTACAACAGCTCGCGGGATGCGATTGTTTGCAAACTCGCCCAATTGCTCAACCCAGAACTGCACTCGCGGTGAGATCGAGGCATTTGCGGGCCTTGGTCACCAGTTCGTCGATCTCGTCCTTACTGATCACCAGCGGCGGCGACACAATCATAGTGTCCCCGACCGCACGCATGATCAGGCCATTACGGAAGCAGTGCTCGCGGCACTGCATGCCCACGCCCAGATCGGTGAAACGCTCACGGGTCTTCTTGTTCTTGACCAGTTCCAGGGCGCCAACCATGCCGACCCCACGCGCTTCGCCAACCAGGGGATGGTCAGCCAGCTCCTGCCAGCGTTGTTGCAAATACGGTGCCGTTTCCGCCTTCACTTTCTCGACGATCTTCTCTTCGCGGAGGATGCGGATGTTTTCCAGCGCCACCGCAGCGGCAACCGGGTGACCGGAGTAGGTGAAGCCGTGGTAGAACTCGCCGCCCTGGTTGAGCACCTCGACCACCTCGTCACGGACGATCACGCCGCCCATGGGGATGTAGCCGGAGGTCAGGCCCTTGGCGATGGGCATCAGGTCCGGGGCGTTGCCGTAGTACTGGCTGCCGAACCACTCGCCGGTACGGCCGAAGCCGCAGATGACTTCGTCGGCGATGAACAGGATGTCGTAGCGGGCGAGGATCTCGCGGATCTTCGGCCAGTAGGTTTCCGGCGGCACGATCACGCCGCCCGCGCCCTGGATGGGCTCGGCGATGAAGGCGGCGACGTTCTCTTCGCCGACTTCGAGAATCTTCTTCTCCAGCTGCTCGGCGGCCCAGACGCCGAACTCCTCGGGGGCCATGTCGCCACCCTCGCCGAACCAGTAGGGCTGGGCGATGTGGGTGATCCCCGGGATCGGCAGGTCGCCCTGCTCGTGCAGCGCCTTCATGCCGCCGAGGCTGACGCCGGCGACGGTGGAGCCGTGGTAGCCGTTCCAGCGGCCGATGACCACTTTCTTCTTCGGCTGGCCCTTGGTCGCCCAGTAGTGGCGGACCATGCGCAGCACGGTGTCGTTGGCTTCGGAACCGGAACCGGTGAAGAACACGTGGTTCATGCCCTCGGGCGCCAGCTCGGAAATGGCCTTGGCCAGTTCGATGACGGGCGGGTGGGCGGTCTGGAAGAACAGGTTGTAGAAGGGCAGCTCGCGCATCTGGCGGGTGGCCGCCTGCACCAGTTCCTCGCGGCCGTAGCCGACGTTGACGCACCACAGGCCGGCCATGGCATCGAGGATCTTGTTGCCCTCGCTGTCCCAGATGTAGACGCCGTCGGCTTTGGTGATGATCCGCGCGCCCTTGGCATTCAACGCCTGATAGTCGGTGAACGGCGGCAGGTGGTGGTCGCGACTGAGTGCCTGCCACTCAAGGGTCTGGGGGTTGGTCACTGGGCTCTTCATTATCTACACCTCTATGCAAATCTGGGTTGGCGTGCCGCGCCACGAACGCGGCACGCCGTTTGGATCAGACGGAAAGCAGCAGGAATTCACGCTCCCAGGAGCTGATGACCCGCTTGAAGTTCTCGTGCTCGGCGCGTTTCACCGCGACGTAGGCGCTGATGAACTTGGCACCCAGGAATTTCTCCAGGGGCTTGCAGTTCTCCAGGCGCTCGAGGGCGTCTTCGAGGGTCAGCGGCAGACGCAGGTTGCGACGCTCGTAACCACGGCCCTTCACCTGTGCGCTCGGCTTGATCTGCTCGACCATGCCTATATAGCCGCACAGCAGGCTGGCGGCGATCGCCAGGTAGGGGTTGGCATCGGCACCGGCCAGTCGGTTCTCCACGCGGCGGTTCTGCGGGGTGGCATCCGGGACGCGCAGGCCCACGGTGCGGTTCTCCTCGCCCCATTCCACGTTCACCGGCGCCGAGGTGTCGGGCAGGAAGCGGCGGAAGGAGTTCACGTTCGGGGCGAACAGCGGCAGCAGCTCGGGGATGAACTTCTGCAGGCCACCGATGTGGTGCAGGAACAGCTCGCTCATGGAGCCATCTTCATTGGAGAAGATGTTCTTGCCGGTCTTGATGTCCACCACGCTCTGGTGCAGGTGCATGGCACTGCCCGGCTGGTCGGTGATCGGCTTGGCCATAAAGGTGGCGGCGACGTTATGTTTCAGCGCGGCCTCGCGCATGGTGCGCTTGAACACGGTGATCTGGTCGGCCAGGGACAGGGCTTCGCCGTGACGGAAGTTGATCTCCATCTGCGCCGGGCCTTCCTCGTGGATGAGGGTGTCCAGGTCCAGGTCCTGGGCTTCGCACCAGTCGTACATGTCCTCGAACAGCGGGTCGAATTCGTTCGCCGCGTCGATGGAGAAGGACTGGCGGCCGGTTTCCGGACGGCCGGAACGACCGATCGGCGCCTGCAGCGGGTAGTCGGGGTCGTCGCTGCGCTTGGTCAGGTAGAACTCCATCTCCGGCGCGACGATCGGGCGCCAGCCCTTGTCGGCGTAGAGCTTGAGCACTTTCTTGAGGATGTTGCGCGGCGACAGCTCGATGGGGTTGCCCATCTTGTCGAAGGTGTCGTGGATCACCATCGCGGTGGGTTCCAGCGCCCAGGGCACGAGGAACACGGCGTTCTCGTCCGGGCGGCAGACCATGTCGATGTCGGCAGGGTCCAGCAGCTCGTAATAAACGTCGTCCTCGACATAGTCGCCGGTGACGGTCTGCAGCAGCACACTCTCGGGGAGGCGCATGCCCTTTTCGTCGAGGAACTTGTTGGTCGGCGAAATCTTGCCCCGGGCAATGCCGGTAAGATCGCTGATCAAGCATTCAACTTCGGTGATTTTGCGTTCTTTCAACCAGCTTGTGAGCTGGTCCAACTTGGTAGTCATAAAGACCTCAGGGTGTGAGAGCTGCAACTGGTATAGCTGAGCTCAGCGTTGCCCCGCCCTCTTCCTGCAAGCCTCACCAAAGGCCTGGAAGATGGCGAGATAATCGGGATTGGAACGAACCTGCCACTCGGGGTGCCACTGTACTCCGAGCGCGAAACTCTTCGCGCCGACGACCGAGCAGGATTCGACCAACCCGTCAGGCGCCAGCGCTTCTACGTGAAGGCCCGGCGCCAGACGTTCAACGCCCTGGCCATGAATGGAATTTACGAGAATCTCCGCCGGCAAGCCGATGCCCGCGAGGATGCCACCCGGCTGGATCTGCACGGGGTGGCGGGGTGCATACTGCACCTCGAGCGGCTCATCGGCCGGCTCGCGGTGATCCATGAGGCCTACGACCGCATGCACCTTCTGGTGGAGGGTGCCGCCGAAGGCCACGTTCATTTCCTGGAAGCCCCGGCAGATGCCGAGCACGGGCACACCGGCGGCCACGGCGGCGCGCATCAGCGCAAGCGTGGTGCCATCGCGCTGCGGGTCGTGGAGGGTGCCGGGCTCGCTGGCCGGGCCTGAATAAAGATGGGGTTCGACGTTGGAAGGTGAACCGGTGAACAGCAAGCCGTCTAGACTGGCCAGAAGGGATGTCGTGTCGAGGAGCTCGCCGAGAGCCGGAATAATCAGCGGAACCCCGCCGGCGCCAAGGGCTACCGCACGAAGGTACTTGTCACCCGCTATATGGTAGGGATGCAGACCGATCTGCTTGGTGCAGGCGGTGACGCCGATGAACGGCAGGCGAGACATGAGACACCCGTTTTATTGCTGTTATGGGTTGCGACCGAGCTTAGCGTTGTTCATTTTTTTACACAATAGGGCTGTAAAAAATCGAACACACCTCGCTGAGCGCCCCGCCGCCCATGGTCCCGAGAGGGGTTCCAAGCCCTCTAAACGCCCCAAAATTGGCCATATGGCCCTGTTTTAGGGCAAAATGGGGCGCTATTGACATCGTTAGGGGTTTCGGATTGACTCACACCCCAGCGAACGTGTGATTGATATTTTTAACAAGAAAGGTGTTGCATCATGTCGGTACCCCCGCGTGCCGTTCAGCTTCAAGAAGCGAACGAGTTCCTTAAGGAACATCCTGAGGTCCAGTTCGTCGACCTCCTGATCGCAGATATGAATGGAGTAGTACGAGGCAAGCGAATCGAACGCGCCAGCCTCCACAAAGTTTACGAAAAAGGCATCAACCTCCCCGCTTCCTTATTTGCCCTCGATATCAACGGTTCCACCGTTGAGAGCACCGGCCTCGGCCTGGATATCGGCGACGCCGACCGCATCTGCTACCCGATCCCCGGCACCCTGTGCGACGAGCCCTGGCAGAAGCGCCCCACCGCGCAACTGCTGATGACCATGCACGAAATGGAAGGCGAGCCCTTCTTCGCCGACCCGCGTGAAGTCCTGCGCCAGGTCGTCGCGAAGTTCGACGCACTCGGTCTGACCATCTGCGCTGCATTCGAGCTCGAGTTCTACCTGATCGACCAGGAGAACGTGAACGGCCGTCCGCAGCCGCCGCGCTCCCCCATCTCCGGCAAGCGTCCGCAGTCCACCCAGGTGTACCTCATCGATGACCTCGACGAATACGCCGACTGCCTGCAGGACATCCTCGAAGGCGCCAAGGTCCAGGGCATCCCGGCCGACGCCATCGTCAAGGAAAGCGCTCCGGCCCAGTTCGAGGTGAACCTCCACCACGTGGCGGACCCGATCAAGGCCTGCGACTACGCCGTGCTGCTCAAGCGCCTGGTGAAGAACATCGCGTATGACCACGAGATGGACACCACCTTCATGGCCAAGCCCTACCCGGGTCAGGCCGGCAACGGTCTGCACGTCCATATCTCGCTGCTGGACAAGCATGGCAAGAACATCTTTGCCAGCGAGGATCCCGAGCAGAACGCCGCATTGCGCCATGCGCTCGGCGGTGTGCTCGAGACCCTACCCGCTTCCATGGCCTTCCTCTGCCCGAACGTGAACTCCTACCGCCGCTTCGGCGCGCAGTTCTACGTGCCGAACGCACCGAGCTGGGGTCTGGACAACCGTACCGTCGCCCTGCGCGTGCCCACCGGCAGTGCGGATGCGGTGCGTATCGAACACCGCGTAGCCGGTGCCGATGCCAACCCGTACCTGATGATGGCGTCGATCCTGGCGGGCGTGCACCACGGCCTGACCAACCAGATCGAACCCGGCGCCCCCATCGAAGGCAACTCGTACGAGCAGTTGGAGCAGAGCCTGCCGAACAACCTGCGCGATGCCCTGCGCGAGTTGGACGACAGCGAAATCCTGGCCAAGTACATCAGCCCGGATTACATCGACATCTTCGTCGCGTGCAAGGAAAGCGAGCTGGAGGAATTCGAACACTCCATCTCCGACCTCGAATACAACTGGTATCTGCATACCGTGTAAGCGAGTCGAAAGACGCCGGCCCCAGGGCCGGCGTTTTTTTGTCTGCGATTCACCCCTTCCTCCCACCCGAGATCTCGGAAGGGCGCTGTGAGAACCGCGCAAAGGCCCGATCCAGAGAGGCCCAGCCGCTGACATGCATCAACCTGCTGAAACATTTGCGCCGCAATAATGCGGCGTCAACCATCAGGGAGGACTCCATGCCCCGCTTCCTCGCACCGCTGCTGTTCGCGCTGCTGCCGACCCTGGCCAGCGCTGAAGACACCATCCGCGTCTACAACTGGAACGACTACATCGCCCCCCAGGTGCTCAAGGACTTCGAGCAGCAGACCGGCATCCGCGTGGACTACCACACCTTCTCCAGCGCTGAAGAGCTGCAGAAGATCATGGCAAGCGGCGAGGCCATCGACATCGTCGTGCCCTCCCACAACAACCTCCCCGAACTGATCAAGGCCGGGCGCCTGCAGGCCCTGGACTTCAGCCGCCTGCCCAACCGCCAGCACCTGGACAAACAGCTGCTGAGCAAGCTCGCCGCCGTCGACCCCAACAACCAGCACGCCGTGCCCTACCTCTGGGGCGCCGTGGGCCTCGCGGTGAACACGCCCCAGGCCGAGAAGGCCTATGGCGGGCCGCTGCCGCCGAGCTGGAGCGTGCTTTTCGAGCCGGAGCAGAGCAAGCGCCTGGCCAGCTGCGGCATGAGCGTGCTCGACGCCCCGGACGAAGCCCTGTCCATTCTCATGACCTACCAGGGCCGCACCCTCGCCCGCACCGCCCCCAGCCGCCTCAAGCGCTCCGCCGAACTGCTCACCGGCCTGCGCCCGAACCTGCGCTACATCGACAGCGAGCGCTACATCGAAGACCTCAACAAGGGCCAGCTGTGCGTCGCCATGGCCTGGGTCGGCGACGCCCTCAACGCTGCGGCCGCCGGCCAGCCGGTGCGCTTCGTGGTGCCCGACGAGGGCTCGGTGCTGTTCATCGACAACCTCGCCATCCCCACCAGCGCCAACCGCGCCGACCTCGCCCACCGCTTCATCGACTTCATGATGCAGCCCAAGGTCGCCGCGCAGATCACCACTGAAACCCTCTACCCCAACGGCAATGCCGACGCCCGCGAATTCCTCGCCGCCGGCCTGCGTGACCAGCCCGGCCTCTACCCGGACAAGGAAACCAAGCGCCGCCTGTTCGCCCTGGAATCCCTGCCCGACAAGCTCGGTGCCACCCGTGACCAGGTCTGGGCCGAGTTCCGCGACGGCCACTGATCCCGTTAGCGCAGGCAGGCGCGCAAGCCGCTCTCCAGCGCCTCGCGCCCGGCGAACCCACGCCGGGCGATGAACACCAGGCGCATGCCGTCGTCCACCGTCCCGCTCACCGGGCTGAACTGGCTGCGCCGGCCCACCTGCTGCAGCCACAGCGGCCCCTCGCCAGCCCCCAGGCGCACCCAGCCCTTGAGGCGGAACAGCGCGTCCGGCAGGTCGGCCAGCCAGGCCTTCAGGCACTGGGCATCCAAGCGCCCCTCGTCTTCCCAGACCCAGGATTCGAACAACTGCCCATGGTCCGCCGTCGCCACCGGCGTCAGTGCGCCGGGCGTACGGTTCGGCGCGCCAGCGTCCAGCCACAGCGCATCCGGCAGATCGGCCTGCACCCCGACGTGCAGCAACGCCCGCGCCGGCAGCGCCTCGCGCAGGCGCTCCAGTGCGTCCGCGCCCACCAGGTCGGTCTTGTTCAGCAGCAGCACGTCGGCCGCCGCCACCTGGGCGCGGGCCAGCCGCGCGTATTCGCCGTCCAGCTCCAGGTGCCGGGTGGCGTCCACCAGAGTGATCACCAGGTCCAGCCGCAGCAGGCTGCGCAGCTGTGGATAAGCCAGGGTCTGCACGATGCGCTGCGGGTCGGAGACGCCGCTGCACTCGATGACGATGCGCTGCAGGCGCGGCTGCAACCGCGCCAGGCTGGCGAGCTGGGCCAGCAGGTCCTCCTGCACCGTGCAGCAGATGCAACCGTTCTGCAGGCTGTACACCGCATCGGTGACCTCGGCCACCAGCGCCGCATCGATGTTCAGCGCACCGAAGTCGTTGACGATCACCGCCAGCCGGCTATCCCCCGCGCGCTGCACCATGCGATTGAGCAAGGTGGTCTTGCCGGCACCGAGAAAGCCCGCCACCACCGTGACCGCGATGCGCTCGTCCATCATTGCTGCGCCTCGATCACCGGCGGCTCGCCGCTCCAGACCGCCTTCAGGCCAAGCCCGGCCAGCGCCTCCTCGCGGTCGTAGACCAACTGCCCCTCGACGAAGGTCAGCTGCACCCGGGTGCGGTGGATGTAGTTGCGTGGCGGCTGGGCGAACAGGTCGCGGTCGAGCACGATCAGGTCCGCCGCCTTGCCCGCTTCCAGGCTGCCGGTGCTGCCCTCCAGGCCCATGGCGATGGCACCGTTGCGGGTGGCCACGCGCAGCGCCTGCTGCAGGGTGATCGGCTCGCCGAAGCACGCCGGGTCGTCGTTCCAGGGGTTCTGCCGGGTGACCATGGTTTCCAGCGCCAGCCAGGGGTCGATGGACGCCACCGGCCAATCGGTGCCGAACACCGCCGTGCCGCCCGCCTCCAGCACGCCCTTGAAGTCGTAGATGCGCTTGAGGCGCTCCTGCCCATAGCCCGAACGGGCGCCGGTGGCGAAGGGCGTCGGGTACCAGGCGGCGGGCGAGAACTCGGCGATCACCTGCAGATCCTGGAAGCGCTTGAGGTTGCCGGGGTGCAGCAGCGTGCTGTGGGCGCACTGGTGGCGCACGCCACTGAAACCGTTGCGTCGGCGCGCCTCGGCCACCGCATCGAGGAACACATCGGAGGCACCATCGCCGGTGCAGTGGGCGATGACGCGGATGCCCCGGCTGTCCATGTCCACCAGCATGTCGGTGATGTGCTCGGGGGTGAGGTTGAGCTTGCCGCGCCAGTCCGCTTCGTTGGGCCAGGGCGTGAGCAGGAAGGACGAGCGCGGCTCCACGGTGCCGTCGAAGTGGAACTTCACCGCGTTGGCGCTGAGGCGGGCGCTGCGGTAGTAGTGACGCTCGCCGCTGAGCAGCTCCCAACGCCGACGCACCGGGAAGATATCGTCCTGCCAGCTGATCGCCGCCTCGATGCGCACCGTCAGCTCACCGGCGTCATCCAGCTCCTTCAGCGCCTGCAGGCGATGCTCGCAGACGTGCACGTACTTGCTCGCCGTCACCCCCCGCGTGCTCTGGAAATGCACGCCATCGCGGTAGGCCCGGCGCAGCACCGCCACCGGGGTCGGCGGCATGGCGGCGTGGATCATCGCGTAGGCGCCATCGATCATCAGGCCGGTGGGTTCACCGGTGAGCTCATCGCGCTCCAGGTAGCCATTGCGCGGGTCGGGGGTGTGGCGATCGATGCCGGCCAGCTGCAAGGCCTTGGAGTTGACCATCATGGTGCCCCACATGCGGTCCAGCAGCGCCACCGGGCGGTCCGGCATTACCTGGTCGAGCCAGGCCCGCCCGGGCACCAGCCCCGCCTCGCGGAAGGTGTAGCGCACCCAGTACTGGCCGTGGATCCAGCCATCACCGGGGTGGGAATCGGCGTAGGCATGGATCGCCGCCTCCAGTTGCGCGGGCGTCGGGTCTTCGATGCCGACGTCCAGGTCATCGCTGTAGCGCGGCGCCAGGGCCAGGTCCGGGTGGGTGTGCATGTCGTGCAGGCCGGGCATGCAGAACGCGCCGCCGAGGTCATGCACGCGGGTGGCCGGTCCCTTGTAGGCCTGCACGGCGGCGCGGCTGCCCACGGCGAGCAGGCGGCCATCGCGGATGGCCACCGCCTCGGCCCAGGGCTGCGCCGGGTCCATGGTGCAGATGCGACCGTTATCGAGGATCAGGTCGGCAAAATGGCCAGTGGCCGAATGGGTCGAGGTGAAGTTGTCGGCGTCAGTCATGGCGGCACCTTGTGATTTTCGGGCGTGGCCAGGCCCGGCGCAGAAATGCGCCGTGAGCCTGGTTCGGTCAGGGGTTGCGGTGGGTCAGCGCTGGCGTTGCAGGCGCTCGATGAAGCCGGCGATGCGTCGGCAGGCCTCTTCCAGCTCGGCATCGGAGACGGTGAACGAGAGCCGCACGAAGCCCCGGCAGCTGGCGCCGAAGGCTTCGGCGTCGAGCACCGAGACCCCGGTCTCGCGGAACAGCTGCCAGGCGAAGTCCATCCCCGAGAGGCCGGTGCCGCGCACGTCCACCAGCATGAACATGCCGGCCTCCGGCACCTTGCAGTGCAGCAGCGGCACATCGGCCAGCGCGCTGGCCACCAGGTCGCGGCGGCGGCGATACAGCGTGCGGGCCGCGCCGACGATCTCCTCGTCCAGCTCCAGGGCCTTCAGCGCGGCGGCCTGGATGAAGCCCGGCAGGCCGTAGATCATGCACAGCATCAGGTTGTCGAGGTGGCCGATCAGCTCGCTCGGGGCCACCACCCAGCCCACGCGCCAGCCGGTCATGGCGTGGGATTTCGACAGGCTGTTGAGCACCACGGTGCGCTCGGCCATGCCCTCCAGGGTGGCGATGCTGCGGTGCGGGCGGTCGTAGGTGAGCTGGCCGTAGACCTCGTCGGACAGCACCCAGAGATCATGGCGCCGGGCGACCTCCGCCACTGCCTCCAGCTCCTCCAGGGTGTAGACGTTGCCGGTGGGGTTGTTCGGCGTCGCCAGGGCGATGCCCCGGGTGCGTTCGGTAAGCACCGCCTCCAGCGCCTCGACGGTAAGGCGGAAGTCCCCCTCCGCCGGCTGCGCGATGCTCACCAGGCGCGCGCCGGATGCCTGGATGCTGGCGGCGTAGGTCAGGTACATCGGTTCCGGCACCAGCACCTCGTCACCGCCCTCGAACAGGCACATGGCGGTGGCATAGAGGCCGTTCTGCGCCCCGGCGACCACGGCGACATTGTCCACTTCCACGGGGATGCCCAGCAGCGTGCGTTGCTTGGCGGCGATGGCCTCGCGCAGCGGCGTGCGGCCGATCACCGCGCTGTAGTGGGTGTCGCCCTGGCCCAGGGCCTCGACGGCGGCGGCGCAGATCGGCTCGGCGGTGGCGAAGTCCGGGTCGCCGATGCTCAGCACGATGGCGTCCTCGCCCCGCTCCTGGGCTTCGCAGGCGGCGTAGTGGATATCCCAGGCGCTGACGGTTTCGCCACTGATGCGCTGGACCAGGGATGAGTAGTTCATGCAGTGCTCCTCGCCGGCTCGCGCCGGCGTGCAAAGGGGTTCAGGCCTGGCGCTGCGGCGTCCTGCCGACGCGCGCGAAGCCCTGTTCGATAAGGAAGGCCAGGACGATGTAGACCACCGCCACCACCAGCAGCGGCTCGTAGACGCGCAAGGTCTGCGAGCGCACCAGGTTGGCCGCGCCGAGCAGGTCGGTGACCGCCACGGTGGAGGCCAGGGCGGTGGACTTGAGCAACATCACGCTCTCGCCAGCCAGGGTCGGGCGCAGCATCTGCAGCGCGCGGGGCATCCACACCCGGCGCAGCACCTGCCAGGGGCGCATGCCATAGGCCCGCGCCGCCTCCAGCTCGCCCCGGGGCACCGCGCGCAGGCCGCCGCGCAACACCTCGCCGACATAGGCGCCGACGCTCAGGGTCAGGGCGAAGGCGACATACCAGAAGCCTTCGCGCAGGTAGGGCCAGAGCAGGCTGTGGCGGATCAGCGGGAAAGTGGCGAAGACGCTGCCGACGCCGTAGTAGAGGATGTAGATCTGCACCAGCAGCGGCGTGCCCCGCAGCACGCTGGTGTAGAAGCGCGCGCCACCCGACAGCAGCGGGTTGCGCGACAGCCGTGCCAGGGCCACGGCCATCGCCAGCAGGAAGCCGAAGAAGGCCGAGATCAGCAGCAACTGCAGGGTCAGCACCGCGCCGCGCGTCAGCTCACCGGTAAAGCCATTCAACCAGGTGAAGTCCATGAGCCCTCCTAGGCGAGCCGCGGCATCCAGCGTTCGAAGCGAGCCTCGAAGCGCCGGAACACCAGGCTGGAGACCAGCGTAATGAGGTAGTAGAAGGCCGCCACCGCCAGGTAGAACATCAGGTAGTGCTTGGTCGACGCGGCAGCCTGGCGACCGGCGCCCAGCAGCTCGCTATAACCCACCACGCTGATCAGCGCGCTGTCCTTGACCAGCACCAGCCACAGGTTGGACAGGCCGGCGACCACGTGGGGCAGCATGCTCGGCACCAGCACCCGCCGCAGCACCATGAAGGGCTTCATGCCGTAGGCCCGCCCGGCCTCGATCTGGCCCACGGGGATGGCCTCGATGGCGCCACGGATGATCTCCGCCGAATAGGCGCCCTGGACGATGCCCAGCACCACGATGGCGGCGAGGAAGCCATTGACCTCCACCGGCGGCTGGCCCATGGAGGCCATCAGCAGGTTGAGCAGGTCGGAGCCGGCGTAGTACAGCAGCAGGATCAGCAGCAGCTCGGGCACCGCGCGGTACAGCGTGGTGTAGCAGTTGGCCCAGATCACCAGCCAGCGCGGCCCCCAGAGCTTGACCAGGGCGACGACCAGGCCCAGGGACAGGCCGAGCACGAAGGCCCCGACCGAGATGCCCAGGGTCTTCACCGCACCCTGGGCCAGGGCCTGCAGCCAGCCATCGGCGAACAGCAGCCGTTGGATTTCGATAGCGGTCATGAATGCACCTGCGAGGAAAAGGACCGAGTGCGCATCACTGCCGGGCCGAGATGTCGGCCTTGAAGTAGCGCCCGCGAATGGCGTCGTAGGTGCCGTCGTCGCGCAGCGCCTGCAGGGCCTGGTTCAGGCGCTCGCGCAGGGCGTCGTTGCCCTTGCGCACCGCAGCGCCCACGCCCTCGCCGAACAGCGGGTCATGGGGTGCCACGCCCTTGCTGGCGAGCATCGAATTGTCCGGCAGGTCGAGCAGCGGCTCCACGGCCAACTGGTCGGCGAGCATGATGTCGATGCGACCGCTGCGCAGGTCGGCGAGGATGTCGTCCTGGTCGTTGTAGTAGCGCACGGTGGAGTCCTTGCCGAAGTACTGCTTGGCGTAGGCGGAGTGGTTGGTCGAGCCCTGCACGCCGATGATCAGGCCCTTCAGGCCTTCGGGGGTGGGCTGCACGTCCAGGCTGCTGTCGGCGACCCAGAGGGCGGGCGTGAAGAAATAGGGCTCGCTGAAGTCCACCACCTGGCGCCGCTCGGGGGTGATCGACAGCGAGTTCAGCACCACATCCACCTGCTGCGCCTTGAGCGCGGGGATGAGGCCGTCCCAGGCCATCTCGTTGAGTGGGCACTGCGCCTGCAGGCGTTCGCACACGGCCCGGATCAGCTCCGGCTCGAAGCCACTCCACTCACCCTTGCCGCTCTTGAAGGAGAAGGGTGGGTAGGGCTCCAGGGCGATGCCGAAGACGATCTTTTCCTGGGCCACGGCGGCGCTGGCGACGCTGGCCAGCAAGGCGGCCTGGAGCAGGGCGAGAAGGCTTTTTTTCATGGTGGGTCCCTCGTTGTGGTTTTTGTATTGGCTAAGGGTTCAGCGGTTGTCCTGGGCCATCACGAACTGCCGGCAGCGCTCGCTGCGCGGGTCCAGCAGCACCTGGGAAGGCGGGCCCTGTTCCTCGATGCGGCCCTGGTGGAGGAACACCACCTGGCTCGAAACGTCCCGGGCGAAGGCCATCTCGTGGGTGACCAGGATCATGGTCCGGCCCTCCTCGGCGATGCCGCGGATCACCCGCAGCACATCGCCCACCAGCTCGGGGTCAAGGGCCGAGGTCGGCTCGTCGAAGAGCAGCACCTGCGGCCGTACCGCCAGCGCCCGGGCGATGGCCACGCGTTGCTGCTGGCCGCCGGAGAGGAAGGCCGGGTAGACATCGCGCTTCTCCGCCAGGCCGACCCGCTCCAGCAGTTGCTCGGCGTGGCCGATGGCGTCCTGGCGCTTTTCGCCGAGCACATGCACCGGCGCCTCGATGACGTTCTCCAGCACCGTGCGGTGCGGCCACAGGTTGAAGTTCTGGAACACCATGCTCAGGCGGGTGCGCAGGCGCTCCACCTGGCGCGGGTCGCCGATGCGGCCGTGGCCGGCGCGGTCACGCTTGAGCGCCACCTTCTCGCCGTTGATGTGCAGGCTGCCGGCATCCGGGATCTCCAGCAGGTTGATGCAGCGCAGCAGGGTGCTCTTGCCCGAGCCGCTGGCGCCGATCAGCGACACCACGTCGCCCTCGCGGGCCTCCAGGGAAATGCCCTTGAGCACATGGTGCTCGGCGTAGCTCTTGTGCAGGTCGTCGATGGCGACCACGGGTGAAGTCGTCGCCACGGCGGCGGCAGGTATCGGGTTCATCTCGTTGCTCCCCATCATTCGTCGTCCCGTGCGGGAATCCACCACTCTTCGCCCCGCACCGTGCGGATGTACTCCGGCCAGCGGAAGCGATGGGGTGCCTGGAAGTCCTTCGGCAGCAGCGGCGCCTGCCACTGCTCGCCACCGATGCCGCCGCCGGTGCGCTGCTCGAACTCGGCCTTGGCCGCCGCCAGCAGCTCGGGCCGGGTGAACAGGTCGACCAGGGTCGCGGCGATGGTGCTGGCGGCCACCTGGACCATCGGGTCGATGGTTTCGCGGATGCCACCCAGGGCATTGGCGACCCAGTCCGGGTAGACGTAGCCCGCAGGGGCCGAGAGCATTGGCCGGGCCACCAGCAGGCGCACGGTGGGGCAATGCCAGGTGTATTCGGGGTAGTCGTCCGAGGTCAGGTACTTCTGCCAGGCCGGCATCTGCAGGCGCAGCTGGCGCTCGCATTCCTGGGGCTCGATCAGTTCCTCGGTGGCCGGGAGGAAGGGCCGGTCCATGGGCTCCAGGCCCAGGTTGGCCTGGATCTCGCGGCCGACGGCTATGGCCTCCTCGCCCCAGCGCGGCGCGCCGATGGCGGCGAGGTTGTCGTAGGTGGCCTGGGCCAGCACGTGGTTGGCCAGGCCGCCACGGGACTTGCACACCCAGGTCTTCTTCCACTGGCAGCCGGTGGCCAGCGCGGCAGCGGCGGCGTTGTTGTCCATCACCTTGGCGACGGTCTCGGCCTGCTCGATGGAATCGCAGCGCAGCAGGTACTGGATCTGCGCCAGGTGCGGCGGCAGGTTGTCGGCGGTGGCCTGGCCGGCGGTGAGGATCGCCTCGTTGTAGCTCCACAGGCCGGTGAACGGCAGGGTCGAGCGGCGCAGGCTCTCGTTCAGGGTGTAGAAGTGCACCAGCGCGTCGTTGGCGCCCGGCGCCCGCGCGGCCAGGTGGTTCTGCGGGATCGGGCTGTAGCTGTCGGCGGCGATCCAGTTCTGCGGGTCAGCGCAGGTGAAGCTGTAGATGTAGGCGTAGGCGATGCCGCAGTGGGTGTCCCAGGTGGTGGTGTTGTTCAGCGGCAGCATGTAGGTGGGGTGGAAGCTGATGGCCGCATCGAGGTCGTCGTAATAGCCCTTGGCGGCGTGCACCGGCTTGGAGGCGCGCAGCTTTTCCGCCGGCTCGCCGAAGAAGCGGAGGGTGCCCTGGATGCCGAACGCCAGCATCGCCGCCTTGGCCGCCAGGACCCCACCCAGGGCGCTGATGCCCAGCGCCGAATGGGGGTCGGTGTGGCCGGGGGCGAAGCGCGACAGGCCGTCCCTGGGCATCTGCCGGGTGGTGGCGGCCTGGCAGTTGCCCGGCACCGCGTCGTACTCGGCGTAGGTCGCCAGCAGCGGGCCCTCGCCGTTGCTGAAGGTGGCGCAGAAGGCGGTGGGCATGCCGCCGCTGCCCTCTTCCACGGTGAAGCCTTCCTCGCGCAGCTTCTCGACGTACCAGGCGCAGGACTTGTACTCACGGAAGGCCGGCTCGGCGAAATGCCAGATCACCTGGTGCCAGTCGGACAGCTGCTGGCCGTGGCGCTCGACCCAATCCAGGGCGAACTGCTTGTGGGGCATGTGCGGAATCCTCGTTGTCAGGGCGACGGGCTCAGGCCGGCAGGAAGTCGGCGGCGTCGAGCTCGATCAGGTGCGGTTCGCGGGTGTCGGCCAGGCTGCCGAGCAACTCGCGCAGGCCATCCAGGCTGCGCACCGCGTGGTGCTGCACGTGGCAGGCCCGGGCCAGGGCGGGGAAGTCCGGGGCGAGGATGTCGACGCCCAGGGGCGGCACCTCGCGGGCCACCATGTAGTCGCGGATTTCGCCGTAGCAGTGGTTGTTCCACAGCACCAGCAGCACCCCGATCCCCGCCTCGCGGGCGGCGATCAGTTCGGCGCTGGAGAACTGCACGCCACCGTCACCGGCCAGGGCCAGCACCGGGCGCGCGGGCAGCGCCAGCTTGGCGCCGATGGCCGCCGGCAGGGCGTAGCCGAGGGTGCCGTAGCCGGTGCCGGCGTTGAACCAGCTGCCGGGAGCCGGGGCGCGGTAACCCAGGGCGCCCTGGTACACCGGCTGGGTGGAGTCCCCCACCAGCACCGGTGCCGGCAGGCTGTCACGCAGGGTATCGAGCAGCGCTTGCATGGCCCGCTGCCGGGGGCTCCAGCCCTCCCGTTCGGCGGCATTCACCCGGCGCACGCCGGCAAGGGCCCAGTCGCTGTCGCGCAGGGTTTCGGGCAGCGCCTCCAGCAACGCGTGCAGACCGAGAGCGGCATCCCCCAGCAGGCCGACTTCGGCCCGCTGCACACCGAGGATCTGCAGCGGGTCGATGTCCAGGCGGATCACCGGCACAGCGAGCGAGAAGGGCCCGAGGCCGAAGAAGTCGTAGTCGGTCTCACCCAGTTCGGTGCCCACCGCCAGCACCACGTCGGCCTCGGCGAACAGGGCACGGCCATGGGCGGATGACTGCACGCCATCGAGCAGCAGCGGGTGGGTCGGCGCCAGCAGACCACGGGCATTGGTGGTCAGCGCCACCGGCGCCTGCAGGCGCTCCGCCAGGGTGCGCAGGGCCTCACCGGCACCGCGCGCGCCACCGCCGGCGAGGATCAGCGGCTTGCGTGCCTGCTGCAGCAGGGCAGCGGCTTCGGCCACGGCAGCGGGCGCCGGGGCGGCGGCCTGGGGTAACGCGCGGGGGCGCAGGTCGAGGCCGTCGGCGGGCAGCTCCAGCACATCCAGGGGGATTTCGATATGCACCGGGCGGGGCCGGGCGCAGCGGAACAGGGCAAAGGCCCGGGCCAGCACTTCCGGCAGCTCCGCAGGGCGCTGCAGGGTGTGGCTGAAGGCGCAGACGCCGGCGACCATGGCGCGCTGGTCCGGCAGCTCGTGGAGGAAGCCGTGGCCCAGGCGCTGGTGCTCGCGGCGGCTGGTGGTGGAGATCACCAGCATCGGCACCGAGTCGGCATAAGCCTGGCCCATGGCGGTGAGGATGTTGGTCATGCCCGGGCCGGTGATGATGAAGCACACCCCCGGCTTGCCGCTGGCACGGGCGTAACCATCGGCCATGAAGCCGGCACCCTGTTCGTGGCGCGGGCTGATATGACGCAGGCGACTGCCGTCGAGGCCGCGATAGAGCTCCACCGTGTGCACGCCGGGGATGCCGAAAACGGTCTCCACGCCATAGCCTTCGAGCAACTGGACGAGCGCCTGGGCGCAACTGGTCATGCGAGCACCTCTTGTTATGGGTATGGGCTCCCGACGCAGGGCCGGAGGGCAAGCCGGGCCAAAAAGGCGCGGCGGAATGGCCCCCAGTATTGGTGAATCTCGCGCTACAACAATCGAATTGTTTTTGCCGTATTGTTCAATTCAGCTCAACATTCAAACCCCTGGCCACGCTCCCGGAAGGAGACCCCATGCGCTTCCCCTCGATGACCGCCATCCGCGCGCTGGACGCCATCGCCCGGCTGGGCAGCGTCTCCGCCGCCGCCCGCGAGCTGAGCCTCACCCGCAGCGCCATCAGCCACCAGGTCAGCAGCCTGGAGCAGAGCCTCGGCTTCGCCCTGACCGAGCGCATCGGCCGCGGCATCGGCCTCACCTACCAGGGCGTGCGCTACGCCCGGGAAGTGCACCGGGCGCTCTCCACGCTTCAGGAGGCGGCCCTGGGGCTCGACGAGCAGCAGGTCTCCGGCCGGCTCTGCGTGAGCTGCAACCCGGGCTTCGCCACCTACTGGCTGTGCCACCACATCGGCGCCTTCCACCGCCAATACCCCCAGGTGCAGTTGCAGGTGATCTCGCCCCGGGCGCCAGACGACACCAGCAACACCAGTGCCGACCTGTTCATCGCCTACGGCATCGGCGACTGGCCGGACCAGTGGGTGGAGCAGATCGTCGCGCTGCGCTTCTTCCCGGTGTGCAGCCCACGCCTGATCAACGCCCAGGGCGGGCTCAAGAGCCCCCAGGAGCTGGGTGCCCTGCCCTTGCTGCACATGAACGATCACACCGACTGGCGGGTTTGGCTGGCCACGGCGGGCGCCTCGAACATCGACGCCTCCACCGGCATCGTCTTCTCCGATGCCCACTGCGCGCAGTCGGCCTGCATCGCCGCCCAGGGCGTGGCCATCGGCGACAACCTGCTCAGCGGCGACGCCCTGGCCCGTGGCCTGCTGGTGCGCCCCTTCGAAACCAGCATCGACTCCCACCGCGGCTATTACCTGGTGGCCGACCCGCTGAAAGCCGAACGCCCCGCCGTGCAGGCCTTCAGCAATTGGGTGAAGCACCAGTTGCAGGTCAGTATCCCGGGGCTGAAGAAACGCAATGACGCGCTGCTGGATCACGCCCGCTGAGGCAGGCCGGGGCACAGGGGGAGGCGCAGCGGTTGCGCGGGATGGGCGGGTTACCAGAGCACCGAGGACCAGAACACCTGCCCGATCACCTGGATTCCGGCCTGGGGGCGCTCTTCGTCGGGGTACTCCTCGCGCTTGTAGCTGCGCAGGCGAATCTGCCCGGCCGGAAGGCGGTGCAGGACCTTGATCCTCAGCATGCCCTCGTCGACCAGGGCATAGACCTTGCCATCCACCACCTCGCAACGCCCACGGTCGATGCCGAGGACCGCGCCGTCGGGAAAGACGGGTTCCATGCTGTCGCCGCTGACGATGACGCAGGCCACCTGTTCCGGTTCTATCTGGCGCTGCTTCAAGGCATGTCGGCTGAAGCGAATTCCCGAGTAGTCCAATTCCTCCAGCGCGGTGGCCGGGTCCGGATCGCCCTCGGCCTCGCGCAGCAGCGGAAGCTCGATCTCGTACTCGTAGCGGGATGAATCCGATTCTCTGATGGTCATAGGGGCCACGCCATCCGGGGCGTCTGCGTCCTGCCTGCCATCGTCGGGCGCCGTGGACGATTGCACGGCCTGCCCGCCGATGCTCAGCGGAGGCATGTGCAGCGCGCCGAGTATCTGGTTGATACGGGTCAACCCGGGCTCCCGGCGCCCTCCCAGCCAGTGCGCCACGGCGCCCTGGGTCACGTGCAGGCGTTCGGCCAGTTGCTCCTGGGTGACACCGAGATCTTTCATCCTGGCCTTGGCCAGCAGGTTCCATTTCTTCATGGGCGCGACATTACGCGCCGTATTGCCGGCGGCCAGTAACCCAATGTAATACAGGCTATAGGACGTAATTACTATATGTAGTATGCGCACCCAGGGCACTCCTCTGCGCCAGCGTTCGGACGCCACTCCGACGGTGGCTCGCGGGATGCCCCGGGTTTCCCTCCCTCCGCCCGAGCGCGCGGCCATGATCCACTTGTGGCCCGGCCGCCAGAACGGCCAAGCGCCAGGAAGAGCGCAGGCCGTCGGCTCGGTCCAATGGCCCCCACATGGACGCGCAGGGCGGGGGGAGGTTTTTCACGTGCTATCGGCCCGGATGGGCAGGTGCCCGAAGGCACCCTTGCGCAATAAGGAGATGCGACATGCAGTTTCAACTCACCGTTCTATGCCTCGGTATCTATCGTCACGTCGTCGAGGGGCAGGACCAGTGTTATGCGGTCATCGCCAGGCAGCCTGAGAACGAGGATGAGCGTGACCAGCATCGGGGCTACCTGGTGCAGCAGGTGACCGCCGAACCCCGCCTGTTCGAGCAGATGACCTGGCTGAACGCCCCGGCCACGCTGAGTTTCCTCTGCACCATCAGCGCAGAACCCGGCAGCCACTACCGGCCGCACCTGCTGGGCCTCTGCCACTGAGCGTCGCCCTGGCCGGCAAGGAAGGCAGGGCGCCAAGCGGCGCTGGTTTGACAGCTTCGGGCGCATTCACGGAAGCTGCGTGCTTCCGTGAGTCCATGCACCACAGCGGACGTCTGCATGCCGAAACACCCGAACGCCCCCGATTCCCCCGCGAGTCCGCCCAGCCGCCCCAGTTACGTCCTGCCCGTGCTCGCCGCGCTGCTGTTGCTGGTGGGCCTGGGCGGCTGGCTGTGGGTGCAGGGCGGCAAGCCCTACGTGCCGACGCGGGGGCCGGGGCCGAGCCTGGCGGACCAGGGGCCGGCGCAGATGGTCGACGAGCAGCAATGCGGCACCTGCCACGCGCCCCAGGCGAAGGCCTGGAAGGGCTCGCACCATCAGCTGGCGATGCAGGACGCCTCGCCGCGCTCGGTGCAGGGGGACTTCGACGACGCCCGCTTCGAGGCCGAAGGGGAAAGCACGCGCTTCTTCCGCAAGGACGACGGCTACTGGGTCAACACCCCCGGCCCCGACGGCCAGCCGGCAGACTTCAAGGTGGCCTACGCCTTTGGCGTGGAGCCGCTGCAGCAGTACCTGCTGGAGCTCCCCGGCGGGCGCCTGCAAGCCTTCGGCATCGCCTGGGATACGCAGAAGAAGGCCTGGTTCCACCTCGCGTCCGGCCAGGGCATCGACTTCCGCAACCCGCAGCACTGGAGCAAGCCGTCGCAGAACGCCAACTTCCAGTGCATCGACTGCCACAGCACCGGCTACGTCCGTGGCTATGACGACGCCACCGGTACCTACGCCAGCCACTGGGCCGCCCCCGGCGTCGGCTGCCAGGCCTGCCACGGCCCGGCCTCCCTGCACCTGGAATGGGCGCGTTTCAAGGGCCTGCACTCCCAGGCCGGCTTCACCCTGGACCTGGCCCGCACCAGCAACCGCCTGCAGGTGGAAACCTGTGCCCGCTGCCACGCCCGTCGCGTGCCCCTGGATGGCGACCACGCCTTCGGCAAGCGCCTGATGGACGACTACCTGCCCAGCGCGCTGACCCGCGAACTGTACGAGCTGGACGGCAAGTTCAAGGAGCAGGTCTACGAGTACGGCTCCTTCACCCAGAGCCGCATGTACGCGCGCGGGCTCAGCTGCAGCACCTGCCACGACCCCCACAGCGGCGGCGTGCGGGTGGAGGGCAACGGCCTCTGCACCCGGTGCCACAACCCCAGCGGCAAGAGCACCGTGGCCGGCATCGACGACAGGGGCCTGAAGGCACGCGACTACGAGGCCCCCGAACACCTGCACCATGCCGCCGGGCAACCCGGCTCCCAGTGCGTGGACTGCCACATGCCGGGCAAGACGCTGCTGGGCAACGACTACCGCCACGACCACGGCTTCAGCCTGCCCAACCCCGGCCGCGCGCTGAAGCTGGGCACCCCCGATGCCTGCCTGGGCTGCCACAAGGATGTCGCCGGCCAGGCCGTGGCCGAGCAGTTCGAACACTGGTACGCCCAGGGCAAGGACCCGGCACCCCGCTACGACGAGAGCCTGGCGCTGATCCGCAACGGCCGCCCGGGCGCCTCGCGGGCCTTGTTCCAGCAACTGGAGCGTGGCGACCTGCCGGCCATCCGCCGCGCCACCCTGCTCGCCGAGCTGCCCGGCTACCCCAGCGAGCGCGCGCTGAACCTGGCCGCCAACGACCTCAACCACGCCGCGCCCCAGGTACGCGAAGCGGCGGTGCGCGCGGTCAACGCCCTGTTGCCGCCCGAGCAGCGCCGCGACCTGCTGGCGCCCTTGCTCACCGACCCGGTGCGGGCCGTGCGCATCATCGCCGCCCGTGGCCTGCTGGGCATGGGCAGCACCGGCCTGGGCAACTACGAGAAGGCCTGGGACAAAGCCATCGCCGAATACGAGGCGGTACAACTGAGCCTGGCCGAGCGCGCCGAAGCCAACCTCAACCTGGCGTCCCTCTACCAGGGCAACGGCCGCGCCGACCAGGTAGAAGGGCGCCTGCGCACCGCCATCGAACGCGACCCCGACTTCCTCCCCGCGCGGGTCGCCCTGGTGCAATGGCTCGACGCCAACTACCGCTGGGAAGAGGGCCAGAAGGTGCTGGCCGAGGCGCTGCGCGAACACCCCGCGGCAGCCCTGCTGCACCACGCCCAGGGGCAGGCGGCCCTGCGCAAGGGGGAGCGCCAGGCCGCCATCGCCGCGTTCCGCGAAGCGGTGCGCCTGGAACCCGGCAACGCCCGCTACGGCCACGCCCTGGCGGCCGCGCTGCACGATGACGGCAAGCTGGAGGAAGCCTGCCGCCGCCTGGAGCAGGTATTGGAGAGCAACCCCGTCAACCGCGAGGCACGCCTGGCGCTGATCGGCTACTGGCGCGAAGCGGGGCAGATCCAGAAGGTGCAGGCCCTGCTCGCCGAGCTGGAGCAGCTCAACCCCGACGACCCGGCGCTGAAGCGGGAATAGCGCCCGCCGGGCCGAACCACTGGCCAGCTGCCATGACCGGTCGGCGGCCACTTGGCCTGTATACGGAACTCCCCGGGGCCGCCCGGAATCTCAGTTGCAGGTCCCCCACAACAACCTGGAGTCATCCCATGCGTACCACAGTAGCTGCCGCTGTCATCGCCCTGGCCGCCATCCCTGCTGGCTCGGCCATGGCGGATACCTTCTGGCGCAACGTGCTGTCCTCCGGCGCCACCACCGCCTCCACCTACGTGACCTTCAAGGACCACAAGCTGATCGTCGCCGCCCGCGAAGATGCCAGCAGCTTCGTCGCCAGCGACGGCGCCATCCGTGGCCCCTTCCTGGAAGCAGCGCTGAAGCAGGTGCGTGCCGACAACCCCGGCATCCAGGCCAGCGACGAGGAACTGGCGACCGCCATCCTCGCCAACGAATAAAGGGAAACCCGCAGGCGCGGGCGCTTGCAGCGCGGCATGGAATGCATCGAGGGCCCCCAACCCGGCCAGGTTGGGGGCCCTTTCTTATCCACCGATTGAAAGCGCTACCCAGGCCGCATCCAGGGCACGCCAGGCTTGCGGGAAGTCCGGCGCTCGGGCACAACCTTCCTGCCGGCGTCACCTTTACCGGCCCTCTTCTTCTCACCTACAAGGATGTCCCCCATGGGTAACCCCATTCCCACGCTGAAGATCGTGCTGATCCTGATGATCGTCATCGACCTGTTCTGGTTCAGCGAGCGCGTGCTCTCCCTGCTCGACTTCAGCTTTTTCGATTTCCTCCCGTCCAAGCTGATCAGCGTCGTCGGCCTGGCCAGCAGCCTGCTGCTGATCGTCTTCAACGTACTGCTGATCGGCCTGCTCGGGCGCCTGCAGTTCAAGGCCGAATAACCCGGCGCCCGGGAGCGACTGCTGGGCGCCTCTAAGAGAGATGCCCTACTCGCGGTAGTCCTCCAGGGGCACACAGGCGCAGAACAGGTTGCGGTCGCCGTAGACGTTGTCGACGCGGTTCACCGTGGGCCAGTACTTGTGCGCCCGGGTGTGGGCGGTGGGCGTCACCGCCTGCTCGATGCTATAGGGCCGCTCCCAGAGGCCCACCACGTCGGCCAGGGTGTGCGGCGCGCGCTTGAGCGGGTTGTCCTCGGCCGGCCACTCGCCGGCCTGCACCTTGGCGATCTCCGCGCGGATGCCGAGCATGGCTTCGATGAAGCGGTCCAGCTCGTGCTTGGACTCGCTCTCGGTGGGCTCGACCATCAGGGTGCCCGGCACCGGGAAGGACATAGTCGGTGCGTGGAAGCCGTAGTCCATCAGGCGCTTGGCCACGTCCTCCTCGCTGATGCCGGTTTCCGCCTTGAGCGGGCGCAGGTCGAGGATGCACTCGTGGGCGACCCGCTCGTTGCGCCCGGTGTAGAGCACCGGATAGGCGCTGCCGAGGCGCTTGGCCAGGTAGTTGGCGTTGAGGATGGCCAGCTCGGTGGCATCCGCCAGCTGCGGGCCCATCATGGCGATGTACATCCAGCTGATGGGCAGGATGCTGGCGCTGCCCCAGGGCGCCGCGCTGACCGCGCCATTCTCCGGGTTCGGCCCCTTGAGCTCGATCACCGGGTGGTTGGCGACGAAGGGCGCCAGGTGCGCGCGCACGCCGATCGGCCCCATGCCCGGGCCACCACCACCGTGGGGGATGCAGAAGGTCTTGTGCAGGTTCATGTGCGAGACGTCGGCGCCGATGTCCGCCGGGCGCGCCAGGCCGACCTGGGCGTTGAGGTTGGCGCCGTCCATGTAGACCTGCCCGCCCTGGGCATGGATCACCTCGCAGATCTCGCGGATGCCCTCCTCGTACACGCCGTGGGTCGAGGGGTAGGTGGCCATCAGGCAGGACAGCTGCGCCCCCGCCTCCGCCGCCCGGGCCTTGAGGTCGTCGAGGTCGACGTTGCCGGCCTTGTCGCACTCGACTATCACCACGCGCATGCTCGCCATCTGCGCCGAGGCCGGGTTGGTGCCGTGGGCCGAGGCGGGGATCAGGCAGATGTTGCGGTGCGCCTCGCCCCGGCTCTCATGGTACTTGCGGATCGCCAGCAGCCCCGCGTATTCGCCCTGGGCGCCGGAGTTGGGCTGCATGCAGATGGCGTCGAAGCCGGTGATTGCCCGTAGCCATTCCTCCAGCTCGGCGATCATCGCCTGGTAGCCCTGGGTCTGCTCCAGCGGCGCGAAGGGGTGGATGGCGGCGAACTCCGGCCAGGTGATGGGGATCATCTCGCTGGTGGCGTTGAGCTTCATGGTGCAGGAGCCGAGGGGGATCATCGACTGGTTGAGCGCCAGGTCCTTGTTCTCCAGCTGCTTGAGGTAGCGCAGCATCTCGGTCTCGCTATGGTGGGTGTTGAACACCGGGTGCTGCAGCACGGCCGAGCTGCGCGCCAGCTCCGCCGGAATGCCCGGCACCAGCACCCCGGCGTCCAGCTCGTCCACCGACAGGCCGTGGTCGGCGCCAAGGAAGACGCTCCACAGCTGCTCGACGGTGGCGGCGCTACTGGTCTCGTCGAGGCTCAGCCCGAGCCGGCCACGACCGAGGATGCGCAGGTTGATGCGCGCCGCCTGGGCCGATTCGATGATCGCCGTCTGGCTGCCGCCCACCTCCAGGGTGAGGGTGTCGAAGTAGTGCTGGTTGAGCCGCTGCATGCCCTTGCGTGCCAGCCCCTCGGCGAGGATGGCGGTGAGCCGGTGCACGCGCTGGGCGATGCGCTTGAGCCCTTCCGGGCCGTGGTAGACGGCGTAGAAGCCGGCGATGTTGGCCAGCAGCACCTGGGCCGTGCAGATGTTGGAGTTGGCCTTCTCGCGGCGGATGTGCTGCTCGCGGGTCTGCAGGGCCATGCGCAGGGCGAGGTTGCCACGGGCGTCCTTGGAGACGCCGATGATGCGCCCGGGCATGGCGCGCTTGAACTCGTCGCGGGTGGCGAAGAAGGCCGCGTGGGGGCCGCCGTAGCCCATGGGCACGCCGAAACGCTGGGCCGAGCCGAACACCAAGTCGGCACCCAGCTCGCCGGGGGGCGTCAGCAGCAGCAGGCCGAGCAGGTCGGCAGCCACGCAGGCCAGCGCCTGCTGGCTGTGCAGGTGCTCGATCAGCGGGCGCAGGTCGCGGATCTCGCCGTGGGTGTCCGGGTATTGCAGCAAGGCACCAAACACCTGGTGCGAGGGCAGGTTCTCCACCGCGTCCACCACCAGCTCGAAACCGAAGGCCTCGGCGCGGGTGCGCACCACGGAAAGGGTCTGCGGGTGGCAGTTCTGGTCGGCGAAGAACAGGTTGCTCCTGGCCTTGGCCACGCGCTTGGCCAGGGCCATGGCCTCGGCGGCGGCGGTGGCTTCATCCAGCAGCGAGGCGCTGGCCAGCTCCAGGCCGGTGAGGTCGATGGTCATCTGCTGGAAGTTCAGCAGCGCCTCCAGGCGGCCCTGGGCGATCTCCGGCTGGTAGGGCGTGTAGGCGGTGTACCAGCCGGGGTTCTCCAGCACGTTGCGGAGGATCACCGCCGGGGTCAGGGTGCCGTGGTAACCCATGCCGATCAGGCTGGTCCACACCTCGTTGCGCTGGGCATGGGCACGCAGTTTCGCCAGGGCCGCCTCTTCGTCCAGGGCGGCCGGCAGTTCCAGGGGGCGGTTGAGGCGGATCGCCGGTGGCACCGTCTGCACGATGAGCTCATCGCGGTCGGCGAGGCCGAGGGCGTCGAGCATGGCCTGCTGTTCGGCCTGGTCCGGGCCCAGGTGGCGGCGGAGGAAGGCGTCAGGCTGTTGCAGCTGGGACAACGGGGGGATGTGCGACATGGGATCGGCCTCTGGAAATGGCCCAATAAGCTTAGGCAAGCATTTCCAGGATGGCCGGCCGGCTGGTCGGAGGACCGGCCGGAGGGGCATCGGCCGCCATCCCGGGCGGGGCGGCGAGCCGTTGTAGCGTCAGGCGTCGGAGTCGGCGGATGCCTTGTAGGCGGCGGCGTCCAGCAGCTTGTCCAGCTCGGCGGTGTTGGCCGGCTTGAGCTTGAAGAACCAGGCGCCGTAGGGATCGTTGTTGACCTCTTCAGGGGAGTCGGTCAGCAGCTGGTTGACGGCGATCACCTCACCGGAAACCGGCGAGTAGATGTCGGAAGCGGCTTTCACCGACTCGACGACACCGGCTTCCTCGCCCGCGGCCAGGGTCTTGCCGACATCCGGCAGCTCGACGAAGACCACGTCGCCCAGGGCTTCCTGGGCATGGTCGGAAATGCCCACGGTAACGCTGCCATCGGCTTCCAGGCGGGCCCACTCGTGGCTGGGGGCGTAACGCAGATCGGCGGGGATATTGCTCATTGTTCAGGCTCCTCAAGGACGGCGGCGGTCGGCCCGCCAGGAAAATTTAGATCAAGGCTTTGCCATTGCGTACAAAGTTCGGCTGGACGACGCGAACCGGGTACCACTTACCGCGAATTTCCACTTCGGCGCGCTCGCAGGTCCCCGCCGGCAGGCGGGCCAGGGCGATGGACTTGCCCAGGGTGGGCGAGAAGCTGCCGCTGGTGATTTCACCGTCGCCCACGCCTTCCACCCGCACCACCTGGTGGGCGCGCAGCACGCCGCGCTCCTCCAGCACCAGGCCGACCAGCTTGGGTTGGGCACCACCGGCGCGCTGGGCTTCCAGCACGTCACGGCCGATGAAGTCGCGGCCGGCGGGCTCCCAGGCGATGGTCCAGGCGAGGTTCGAGGCCAGGGGCGAATTGTCTTCGTCCATGTCCTGGCCGTAGAGGTTCAGGCCCGCTTCCAGGCGCAGGGTGTCGCGGGCGCCGAGGCCGATGGGCGCGATACCGGCACCCACCAGCTCGTTGAGGAAGCCGGCCGCCTGGTCACGGGGCAGCATGATTTCCAGGCCATCCTCGCCGGTGTAACCGGTGCGGGCGATGAACCAGTCGCCCTCGGGCAGGCCCTGGAAGGGCTTGAGTTCGTGGATCAGGGAGGCGCGGGCGCTGCTCACCAGCTCGGCGGTGCGGTGGCGGGCGGCGGGGCCCTGGATGGCAAGCATGGCCAGTTCGCTGCGCTCGTCGAGGCGCACGTCGAAGCCGTCGGCCTGCTTGTGCATCCAGGCCAGGTCCTTGTCGCGGGTGGCGGCGTTGACCACCAGGCGGTAGCCACTGGTGGTGAGGTAGACGATGAGGTCGTCGACCACGCCGCCACGCTCGTTGAGCATCGCGCTGTAGAGGGCTTTTCCGGGGGTCTTGAGGCGCTCGACGTCGTTGCTCAGCAGGCGCTGGAGATAGGCCAGGGCCTGGCTGCCGGCTACGTCCACCACCGTCATGTGGGACACATCGAAGACGCCGCAATCGGTCCGCACCTGATGGTGCTCATCGACTTGCGAGCCGTAGTGCAGCGGCATGTCCCAGCCACCGAAATCGACCATCTTGGCCCCCAACGCCAGGTGCAGATCGTAGAGGGGGGTACGCTGTCCCATGGGTTTCTCCTTCCGGGCTTGGCGAAGATGCGGACGGGCGCTGGAACCCTTGTCGGGCCTGGCTTTCCGTGGCCTCGACGGCAGGTCGTGACGCCCTTTCAAGCAGACGCGCCGCAACGAATGGCGCGCATTGTAGCCGCAAGGCGGAAGACTGGACACCCGACGGCTGACCCAGCGGTCACGTCATGTTTCAGCGCCCGAAGCCCCGGGCGGAACGGCGGATCAGGCCGATGACCGGCAGCAGCCCGACCAGCACCAGGCTCAGGGCCGGCAGCGAGGCGCGGGCCCATTCGCCTTCGCTGGTCATCTCGAAGATGCGCACCGCCAGCGTGTCCCAGCCGAAGGGGCGCATCAGCAGGGTGGCGGGCATTTCCTTGAGCACGTCGACGAACACCAGCAGCGCCGCACTCAGGGCGCCCGGCACCAGCAGCGGCAGGTAGACCCGCAGGAACAGCCGTGGGCCACCCACGCCGAGGCTGCGCGAAGCCTCCGGCAGCGACGGCCGGATGCGCGCCAGGGCACCTTCCAGCGGCCCGTGGGCCACCGCCATGAAGCGCACCAGGTAGGCCAGCAGCAGCGCCGTCAGGCTGCCCAGCAGCAGCGGCTTGCCGGCGCCACCGAGCCAGCCGGAAAGCGGCACCACCAGCTCGCGGTCGAGCCAGCTGAAAGCCAGCATGATGGCCACCGCCAGCACCGAGCCCGGCAGCGCGTAGCCCAGGTTGGCCAGGCCCACGGCGGCGCGGATCGGCCGGGTCGGCTCCAGGCGCCGGGCGAACACCAGCAGCAACGCCACCGAGACCGTGATCAGCGCGGCCATGGCGCCCAGGTAGAGGCTGTGCAGCACCAGCCCCAGGTAGCGCTCGTCGAGGTCGAAACGGCCGCGCTGCCAGCACCAGGCGAGCAGCTGCAGCAGGGGGATGACGAAGGCGCAGGCGAACACCAGGCCGCACCAGGCGCTGGCCGCCCAGGCACGAACGCCGCGCAGGTGATACAGGGCGGCGCCACGGGGCCGTTCGCTGGCCGGCCGGGTCACGCCCCGGGCGCGGCGCTCGCCATAGAGCACCAGGCACACGCCGAGCAGCAGCAGGCTGGCCAGCTGGGCCGCCGTGCCAAGGCTGAAGAAGCCGTACCAGGTCTTGTAGATGGCGGTGGTGAAGGTGTCGAAGTTGAACACCGAGACGGCACCGAAATCGGCCAGGGTCTCCATGATTGCCAGGGCCAGCCCGGCGCCGATGGCTGGCCGCGCCATGGGCAGGGCCACGCGCCAAAACGCCTGCCAGGGGCTGAGCCCGAGGGTGCGTGCAGCTTCCATCAGCCCGCGCCCCTGGGCCAGGAAGGCGCTGCGCGCCAGCAGGTAGACGTAGGGGTAGAACACCAGCACCAGCACGGTGATCACGCCGCCGGTGGAGCGCACCCGGGGCAGGCGCACGCCGCTGCCGAACCACTCGCGCAGCTGGCTCTGCACCGGCCCGGCGAAATCGAACAGGCCGATGAAGACGAAGGCCAGCACGTAGGCGGGGATGGCGAAGGGCAGCATCAGCGCCCAGTCCAGCCAGCGCCGACCGGGGAATTCGCAGAGGCTGGTGAGCCAGGCCAGGCTGACGCCCAGCAGCGTCACCCCGAGGCCGACACCGAACACCAGCACCAGGCTGTTGCCCAGGAGGCGCGGCAGCTGGGTGTCCCACAGGTGCGCCCAGATCTCCCGGTGCACCTCGTGCCAGGACAGCACCAGCACGCAGAGCGGCAGCAGCACCAGGGCGGCGATGGCGAAGGTGACGGGGTACCAGCGGCGCTGGGCGGGACGCTTCAAGCGGAACTCTCGGGCAGAGCGGGAAGGGGGATGACACGGGGCGCCCGGGTGAGCGCCCCGTGGAGGGGTCAGTGCCAGCCGACCCGGTCCATCATGCGGATGGCTTCGGCCTGGCGCTTGCCGGTGACTTCCACCGGTACGTCGTCAGCCTTGAAGGCCCCCCAGGCGGCCACTTCGGCCGAGGGTTTCACCGCCGGGTTGGCGGGGAATTCCTGGTTGACCCCGGCGAACAGGCTCTGCGCCTCGGGGGTGGTCATCCACTCCACCAGCGCCTTGGCCGCTTCGGGATGGGGCGCGTGGCGGGTCAGGCCGATGCCGGAGAGGTTGACGTGCACGCCACGGTCGGCCTGGTTGGGCCAGAACAGCTTGGCGCGCAGCTGCGGGTTCTGCTGGTGCAGGCGCCCGTAGTAGTAGGTGTTGACGATGCCGACGTCGCACTGGCCGGCGTCCACCGCCTGGATCACCGCGTTGTCGTCGGCGAAGGGGTCGGTGGCCAGGTTGTTGACCCAGCCCTTGAGCACCTTCTCCGCCTCGGCGACACCGCGCGCCTCGATCAGGGTGGCGGTCAGCGACTGGTTGTAGACCTTCTTCGAGGAGCGCAGGCACAGGCGGCCTTCCCAGTTGGCGTCGGCCAGGGCCTCGTAGGTGGAGAGCTCTTCCGGTTTCACCCGGTCGGTGGAGTAGACGATGGTGCGCGCGCGCAGCGAGAGGCCGGCCCAGCTGTCGCTGCCGGAGCGGTATTGCGCGGGGATGTTGGCCTTGATGGCGGGGGAGCTGAAGGGCTGCAGGATGCCCATCTGCTCGGCCTGCCAGAGGTTGCCGCCGTCCACGGTGAGCAGCAGGTCGGCCACGCCGTTCTCGCCCTCGGCCTTGATGCGCTGCATCAGCGGGGCTTCCTTGTCGGTGATGAACGTGATGGGGACGCCGGTCTTCGCGGTGTAGGCGTCGAACACCGGCTTGATCAGCTCGTCGATGCGTGACGAATAGACCACCACTTCATCGGCCGCCTGGACGGAGGTGGCACCCAGGCCGATGGCCAGGAGCGTGAGCAGGGAGTTGCGCGCCTTCATTTGCGAATGCCTCGCGATAGACAAAAAGGAGCCAGATGATAATCAACCTCAGTTGGCATCCGGCTCCGCTTTGTATGACGAGGTGTTTCGCCCGGGCCGCGAGCGCGGCCCGTGATCAGACGCGGGCGAGCTCCGGCAGGTCGCCGGACAGGCCCAGGGCCTGGCGCACGAACAGCGCCTTGGCCTCGGGCAGGCCGTCCACCAGGCCCAGCCCGGCGTTGCGCAACCAGCGCAGGGGCAGCGGGTCGGCCTGGAACAGACGCTGGAAGCCTTCCATCGCCGCCATCATCCCCAGGTTGTGCGGCATGCGTCGGCGCTCGAAGCGGCTGAGCACACGTTCATCCGCCAGGCGCTCGCCACGTCCATGGGCGTGCAGCAGCACCTCGGCCAGCACCGCAGCGTCGAGGAAGCCGAGGTTGACGCCCTGCCCGGCCAACGGGTGGATGGTGTGGGCGGCGTCGCCGACCAGTGCCAGGCCCGGTTCCACGTAGCGCTTGGCGTGGCGCTGGCGCAGCGGGATGCACAGGCGCGGGTCGGCGGCCTCGATACGACCGAGGCGATGCTCGAAGGCCTTGCCCAGTTCGACGCGGAAGGCCTCGTCGTCCAGCGCCATCAGGCGCGTGGCCTGCTCGGGCGTGGTGGACCAGACGATGGAGCACCAGTGCTCGTCGCCCTGGCGGTCCAGGGGCAGGAAGGCCAGCGGGCCGTCGTCGGTGAAGCGTTGCCAGGCGGTGCGGCGGTGCGGTTGCTCGCAACGCACGCTGGTGACGATGGCGTGGTGCAGGTAATCCCACTCGCGGGTGGCGCAGCCGGCCAGGCGGCGCACGGCGGAGTTGGCGCCGTCGGCGGCGATCACCAGCGGGGCACGCAGCTCGCGGCCGTCCACCAGGGTCAGCAGCCAGTCATCGCCGGAGCGGCGCAGGTTTTCCAGGCGGGCATTGGGCAGCAGGCCGACGCCGCTGTCGTGCAGGGGCTCCAGCAGGGCCTCCTGGATCACCCGGTTCTCGACGATGTGGCCGAGCACCTCGGCATGCACGCTGGCGGCGGAGAAGTGGATGTTGCCGGTGCCGGAACCGTCCCAGACCTGCATCTCGCCATAGGGGCTGGCGCGGCGCGCGGCGACGCCGTCCCAGGCGCCGAGGCGCTGGAGGATGCGCTGGCTGGCGACGGACAGGGCGCTGACCCGGGGCTCGAAGGCGGCCTCGGCGTCGAAGGGCTTGATGCTCAGGGGGCTGCCGTCGATCAGGATGATCTCCAGGCCGCTGTCCTTGAGCGCCAGGCCGAGGGCACTGCCCACCATGCCGGCACCGACGATGATCAGATCCGCTTGCATGTGCATTCCTTAGGCGGCTTGCCGCGCGCGCGGCTTGAGCCGCACATAGAGTGTCTTGTGCACCCTGGCGACCAGGGTGCCTTCGCCGTCGTGCACGTCGACGTGCAGCTCGGGCAGGTATTTGTCACCGTCAGCGGTGTGCTGGCGGATGCGTTCCAGCAACCCGTCGTCGACCCGGAACTCGGCGTAGACCGGGCCTTTGCCGGGGGAGACGAAGTCGATGCTGGCGGCCTTGTCCCAGACGATGTAATCGCGCCCGAGCAGGTTCATCAGCATCAACATGAAGAAGGGGTCGGTCATGCTGTAGAGCGAACCGCCGAACTGGGTGCCGACGTAGTTGCGGTTGTACCAGCCCAGCGCCAGTTTGACTCGTACCAGACGGAAGTCTGCGCTGATCTGCCGCACACGAACACCCGCCCCGAGGTAGGGCGGGTAGATGTTCAGCGCCCAGCGCAGGAAGCGCGCCTTGCGCGCCATTGAACGGTCCTGCATGACGCGGCTCAGATGGGGCGGGTGCCCAGGCCCATGGCCTGGCGGGCGAACCAGCGCTTGGCGGGCGGCAGCAGGTCGAGCCCGAGCAGCCCCAGGTTGCGTCCACCGGCCAGCAGCGGCTCCTTGTTGGAGAACAGGCGGGTCACCTGGTCGGAGAAGCCGACGGTGAGGTCCTGGTCCAGGCGCTGGCTGTCGAGGTAGCGCTGCAGGGTGGCGAAGTCGCCCAGGGGCGCCTCGCTGGCCAGCAGCGTCTCGGCCAGGGCCACGGTGTCACGCAGGGACAGGTTGTAGCCCTGCCCGGCGATGGGGTGCAGGCTGTGGGCGGCGTTGCCCAGCACCACCAGGTTGGCGCGCACCTGCTCCTCGGCTTCCACCAGGGTCAGCGGGTAGAGGTGCCGCGCCCCCACCTGGTTGAAGGCGCCCAGGCGGTAGCCGAAGGCTTCCTGCAGCTCGGCGAGGAAGGCACGGTCGTCGAGGCGCGACAGGCGCTCAGCGTCCTTGCCCGGGCGGGTCCAGACCAGCGCGCAGCGGTTGTCCGCCACCGGCAGCATGGCCATCGGGCCTTCGTCGGTGAAGCGTTCGAAGGCCTGGCCGCGATGGGCTTCCACGGGGCTGACGTTGGCGATCAGCGCGGTCTGCCCATAGGGGTTGCGCTTGACGCCGATGCCCAGCTGCTCGCGCAGGCCGGAGCGGCCGCCATCGGCCAGCACCGCCAGGTCGCAATCGAGCTGGGTGTCATCGTTGAGGCTGAGGCGATAGCCGTCCGCCAGGGGCTCCATGCGCACCACCTCGGCGGGGCATTGCCAGGTGACCACATCGGCATCCAGCGCCTGCCACAGGCACTGGCCGAGCCAGGCGTTCTCCACCACGTAGCCGAGCGCCGGGACGCCCTCCTCGATGGCCGCCAGGCGCGCGGCGCCGAAGCGGCCGCGATCGGACACGTGGATCTGCAGGATCGGCTCGGCGCGGCGGGCGATGGCCTGCCAGAGGCCGAGGCGCTCGTAGATCTGCCGGGTACCGAAGGACAGTGCGGAAGAGCGGGCGTCATAGCTCGGCTGGTAGCTGTCGCCCGGGGCGAAGGGTTCGATCAGGGTGATCTTCCAGCCACGCGCCTTGGCGCCTTCCTGCAGGGCCAGGGCCAGGCTGGCGCCTACGAGGCCGCCGCCGATGATTGCCAGTTGGGTGCGTTGCATCATGCGGCCTCGGTACGTGCGGCGGCCATCAGGGCCTCGATTTCGGCGACCGTCTTGGGTACGCCACCGGTGAGGATCTCGCAGCCCTTCTTGGTCACCACCACGTCGTCCTCGATGCGCACGCCGATGCCGCGCCACTTCTTCGCCACGTTCTGGTTGTCCACGGCGATGTAGATGCCAGGCTCGACGGTCATGGCCATGCCGGGTTCGAGCACGCGCCACTCGCCGCCGACCTTGTATTCGCCGACGTCGTGCACGTCCATGCCAAGCCAGTGGCCGGCACGGTGCATGTAGAAGGGTTTGTAGGCTTCGCTGGCGATCAGCTCGGCGACATCGCCCTGGAGCAGGCCGAGCTCCACCAGCCCGGCGGTGATCACCCGCACGGTGGCTTCATGGGCTTCGTTCCAGTGCTTGCCGGGGGCGATCTCGAGGAAGGCGGCTTCCTGGGAGGCCAGCACCAGCTCGTAGATGGCCTTCTGCTCGGGGCTGAAGCGGCCGCTGACGGGGAAGGTGCGGGTGATGTCGCTGGCGTAGCAGTCCAGCTCGCAGGCGGCGTCGATCAGCACCAGGTCGCCGTCCTTCAACTGCGCGTCGTTCTCGCGGTAGTGAAGGATGCAGGCGTTCTTGCCGGCGGCGACGATGGAGCCGTAGGCCGGCATCTTCGCGCCGCCCTTGCGGAACTCATATTCCAGCTCGGCTTCCAGGCTGTATTCGTAGAGGCCGGCACGGGCGGCCTGCATGGCACGCACATGGGCACGGGCGGAGACCTCGCCGGCCTCGCGCATGACCTTGACCTCGGCGGCCGACTTGTACAGGCGCATGTCGTGCAGCAGGTGGTCGAGGGCGACGAATTCGTTCGGCGGCTGCGCACCCTGGCGCGCCTTGGAGCGGATCACGTTGACCCACTCCATCAGGTGCTGGTCGAACTCGGGGTTGGTGCCGATGGAGTAGTAGACGCGCTCGCGGCCTTCGATGAGGCCGGGGAGGATGTCGTCGATATCGCCGATGGGGAAGGCGTCGTCGGCACCGTACTCGCCGATGGCGCCGTCCTGGCCGGCACGCAGGCCGTCCCAGAGCTCGCGCTCGGGATCGCGTTCACGGCAGAAGAGCACGTACTCGCCATGCTCGCGACCGGGGATCAATACCAGCACCGCCTCGGGCTCGGGGAAGCCGCTGAGGTACTGGAAGTCGCTGTCCTGGCGGTACACGTGCTCGACGTCACGGTTGCGGATGTGAACCGGCGCCGCGGGCAGGATGGCAATGCTGTTGGGCACCATCTGCGCCATCAGCGCCTTGCGGCGACGGGCGAATTCGGACTTCGGGATACGGGTCATGCGCGCTCCTTACCAAGGGGCGCCCATGCGCCCGTGACGCGGGTTCAATGCAGAGAGGTTTTCGGCGCTGGAGCCACCGGCGCGGGCTTGCGGGCACACTCGCTGAACAGCAGCAGGGGCGCCACGCGCAGGTACTCCATCACTTCCATGTAGTCGGTCTCGCCGTCCTCGGAATCTTCCAGGGCGCTTTGCACCTGGGCGATGGAGGCGAGGTCCTGAAGCACTTCGACCGCCTCGCCGGACAGCGCGCCTTCGCGAGCGGTCAGGCCGAAGCCGCCGAGGAAGCCCTGGCACCATTGGCCAAGGGCGGCGGCACGCTCGCCCAGCGGCGTTTCGTCATCGGGCAGCAGCAGCACGACGGCCATCTCGGTGCCGGTGAGCTCGCCCTTGACCATCTCCTGCAGGCCGATCAGGGCCTGGCGCAGGTTGTCCTGTGGCTCAGCGCCGAGCAGCTCGGCGGCATCCTCCAGCCAGGGCTCGGGATCGAAGCCGGCGCCGGCGCAGCTGCGCCCCAGCAGAAGGCCATGGAGCTCGGCAGGGGAGACGGGCTGACCGCTGGTGGCGATCAGGGCGGCAAAAGCGGAATACGGGGAATTGGAACTGGGCATGGGTGGCTAGGCGCCAGAGGGCGCAATCACTAGAATGACGGCCTCGTATCCTAGCATCGGCATGCGCGCCAAGACCATCGACCGCCGCCGACGGGTTTGACCCTGGATCGGGCCGTTCCTATATAGTCCGATCCTTCATCGCGAAGTAGAGAGCCCATGGAAGACGCGGAACTGCAAGCCCTCACCGCCAAGCTGGAGCTCCTGATCCAGCGCGTGGGGCAGCTCAAGTCGCAAAACCGGCAACTGCTAGCGGCTGAAAAGGCCTGGAAAGAAGAACGCGCCCATCTGATCGAAAAGAACGAAATGGCCCGGCAGAAGGTCGAAGCGATGATTTCGCGCCTGAAAGCCCTGGAGCAGGATTCATGACCCAGCCGAACACCGTCACCGTCCATATCCTCGACAAGGAATATTGCATCGCCTGTCCCTCGGACGAGCGCGCCAACCTGGAGAGCGCAGCCCGCTACCTGGACGGCAAGATGCGCGAGATCCGCACCAGCGGCAAGGTCATCGGCGCCGACCGCGTCGCCGTGATGGCGGCTCTCAACATCACCCACGAACTGCTGCACAAGCAGGAACGCCTCGACCAGGAAGCCACCTCGACCCGCGAGCGCGTGCGTGACCTGCTGGAGCGTGTCGATCATGCGCTCGCCGCTGATCCGGATGGACACGAAGCCTGACGCCAGAGCCTTCTGTTGGGGTATACTCGCCGGCAGCTCCCTGGTGTGTTTGCCAGTCGGTGATGTCCCTGAGCCGATACGCACAACCACGGGGGTTGTAAGTGGGGCCGGTGTGCATGTCCGCCTGACGGAAAGCCTTAACGCCTCCTGCAACCTCCACCTTGAACTTTCGGGTTCAAGGGCTAAACCGACAGCGGCATAACCGGGGAGTCGTACCCTTCATGATCAGCGCCGGCACTCTCTCCCGCCCGGCCCTGCGGCGCCTACTCAGGCAGACACGCCGCACGCTTTCCCCCCTCGAACAGCAACGCGCCGCCCGCGCCCTCTATCGCCAACTGGCCCAGCATCCGCTGTTCCGCCGTGCGCGCCATGTGGCGCTGTACCTGCCGGCCGACGGCGAGATCGACCCGCGCCCATTGCTGCGTGAAGCCCAGAAGCGCGGCAAGGCCACCTACCTGCCGGTGCTCAAGGCCTGGCCGCCGACGCGCATGGTGTTCCAGCGCCTGCGCCCGGGCGAGCGCCTGGTGCGCAACCGCTTCCGTATTCTCGAGCCCCGCGCCAATCAGTCGCAGCAACGGCCGGTCTGGACGCTCGACCTGGTGCTGCTGCCGCTGGTGGGTTTCGACGAGGAAGGCGGGCGCCTGGGGATGGGGGGCGGTTTCTATGACCGCAGCCTGGCATACCGCGCGCGGCGCAAAAATTGGCAGAAGCCGACGCTGCTGGGGCTGGCCCATGAATGCCAGAAGGTGGATCGCTTGCCGTTGGCCAGCTGGGATGTGCGCCTGCAGGCGACGGTGACGGACGGGGACTGGTATCGCGGAAACTGAAGCGGCGCCGCGTTCCTTGCGGCGCCCTCGGAAATCAGGGCTGCTGGATGCTGACCGGCGCGCCTTGGCGCTGTTCCCACAGGCTTTGGGTGTAACCCGTGGTAACCACGCCCAGGCCGAAGAGTATGACCAGTACCCAGAGAAGATCGGGTTTGCGTTTCATCGGATTGCCTCCCCCTTCAAGGCAAACGTGCCGCGATGACTTGCGGCGGGTGCTTTTAATTATGGGCTGCCTGGCGGCATCCGGCTTAAAGTGCGGCATTCTCCGGCAACGATGGAGAACACGCAATTTATGACGCCAGCCGACCGTCGGCCCGTTGGTGATTTTTCGTCCGCGACAAGGACCGGACGGCAGGAGCAAAGTTCATGCCTTATTGGTTGATGAAATCGGAACCCGACGAACTGTCGATCCATGACCTGCAACGACTGGGTCGTGCACGCTGGGATGGGGTGCGCAATTACCAGGCGCGCAACTTCATGCGTGCCATGCAGGAGGGCGAATTGTTCTTCTTCTACCACTCCAGCTGCCCGGAACCGGGCATCGCCGGGATCGCCCGCATCGTCGGCGCCACCTACCCGGACCCGACGGCGCTGGACCCGCAAAGCCACTACTTCGACGCCAAGGCCAGCCACGAGAAGAACCCCTGGAGCGCCCTGGACGTCGAGTTCGTCGAGGCGTTCCCAAGGGTCATCCCGCTGGCGACGCTGAAGGCGCAAGCGGCACTGGAAGCGATGCCGCTGGTGCAGAAGGGGTCGCGCCTCTCGGTGATGCCGGTGCGCGACGAGGAATGGCAGGCGGTGCTCGCGCTGCGCTGAGCGCGAGCCCAGGCCCGGTCAGCTCAGGGCTGGATGATCAGGTTGTTGAACAGCAGGTCGTCCACCAGGGGCTTGCCTTCTTCCTGCTGCAGCACCTGCTGCACCTGCTTGAGCGCTTCCTGGCGCAGCTTCTCCTTGCTGTCCGGCGTGGCCAGGCTGTCGTCGGTCTGCTGGGAGAAGAGCATCACCAGCTGATTGCGGATCAGCGGCTCGTGGTACTCCACCGACTTGGCCGCGTCCGCGCCCGCCACCTGCAGGGAGATATCGGCCTTGTAGTACTTCAGCTTGGGGCCCGCCCCGTAGTTGCCCACCAGCGCTGGCGTCAGGCCGACGTAGGCGATCTTCGGGGCTTCGCCCTCCTTGGGTTCTTCCTTCTCCTCGTTGGCCAGGGCGGCGAAGGGGATGAGCAGGGCCAGCAGCAGTGCGAGGGTGGTTTTCACGGGTGTGATTCCTGAATAAGCGTGCGACTAGCATAGCCAGACCTGCTCGCCGGCCCAAGCCCGACGCTTATGCACGGCTATCAGGCCAGGCCATGCTCGTTGACCCACCGGGCGGGCTACCTACACTGCCAAGCCATCAGGCCAACCTGCCGCGCCCTTCGCGCCGGCATCCACGTTGAGGAAGCGTCCATGAAAGCCGTCCTGTGCAAAGCCTTCGGCCCAGCCGAAACCCTGGTGCTCGAAGAGGTTGCCAGCCCCGAGCCGAAGAAGAACGAAGTGCTGATCGACGTGCATGCCGCCGGGGTCAACTTCCCCGATACGCTGATCATCGAGGGCAAGTACCAGTTCAAGCCGCCGTTCCCCTTCTCCCCGGGTGGCGAGGCCGCCGGCACCGTCGCCGCCGTCGGCGAGAAGATCACCCACCTCAAGCCCGGTGACCGGGTCATGGCGCTGACCGGCTGGGGCAGCTTCGCCGAGCAGGTGGCCGTGCCCGGCTACAACGTGATGCCGATCCCCAAGGGCATCGACTTCAATTCCGCCGCCGCCTTCGGCATGACCTATGGCACCTCCATGCACGCCCTCAAGCAGCGCGCCAACCTGCAGCCGGGCGAGACCCTGCTGGTGCTGGGCGCCTCCGGTGGCGTCGGCCTGGCGGCGGTGGAGATCGGCAAGGCCATGGGCGCCAAGGTGATCGCCGCCGCCAGCAGCGCCGAGAAACTGGAAGTGGCCAAGGCCGCGGGCGCCGACCTGCTGATCAACTACAGCGAGTCCAGCCTCAAGGAGAAGGTCAAGGAGCTGACCGGCGGCCAGGGCGCGGACGTGATCTACGACCCGGTCGGCGGCGACCTGTTCGACGAGGCCATCCGCTCCATCGCCTGGAACGGCCGCCTGCTGGTGGTCGGTTTCGCCAGCGGCCGCATCCCCGAGCTGCCGGTGAACCTCACCCTGCTCAAGGGTGCCGCGGTGGTGGGTGTGTTCTGGGGCTCCTTCGCCCAGCGCCAGCCCCAGGACAACCTGGCCAACTTCCAGCAGCTGTTCGCCTGGCACGCCGAAGGCAAGCTCAAGCCGCTGGTCTCCCAGGTGTTCCCGCTGGAGAAATCCGCCGACGCCATCAACGCCCTCGGCCAGCGCAAGGCCGTCGGCAAGGTGGTAGTGAAGGTCCGCTAGTCAAACGAGCAGTACTGGGCCCGCCCCCGCCACGAAACGGGGGCGGGCCCTTTTCTTTCCGGGTGCCTTAACCGGCCGCCAGCAGCGGCGCCGGACGACGACGGAACCAGTCGCTGGCCTGCTCGTAGGCATGGGCCAGTTGCAGCACCGCCATGTCCTTCTGGTGCGGGCCGATGATCTGCAGCCCCATGGGCAGGCCGTCGCCGTTGAACCCCGCCTGCACATTGGCCACCGGGCAGCCCGACAGGGTTCCGGGGATCACCACTTCCATCCAGCGGTGGTAGGTGTCCATCGCCACGCCCTCGATCGCCTGCGGCCAGTGCTGTGTCTTGTCGAAGGGGAACACCTGGGCGCTGGGCAGCAGCAGGTAGTCGAAGCGCTCGAACAGCCGGCTGATGGCGCGGTACCAGTCGCTGCGGGCGGCCGAGGCGCGGTAGACCTGCTGGCCGGTCAGGCGCTGGCCGTTCTCCACTTCCCAGCAGGCTTCCGGCTTGAGCTGCGCGCGCGTCGCCGGGTCGTCATAGGCCGCCCCCAGGCCCCCGGCCACCAGCCAGTGGCGCAGGGTCAGCCAGGTGTCCCAGAGCCGCTCGCGGGGGAAGCCCAGGCTGGTCTCCTCCACCACGCAGCCCAGCGCCTCGAAGTCCTTCAGGGCGGTGCGGCACAGCTCCAGCACGCCACGCTGCATCGGCAGCTGGCCGTCGAGGTCGCCCAGCCAGCCCAGGCGCGCACCCTTGAAGTCGCGCTGCAGCGAGCCGGCGAAGGCCGCGCCATCGCCGGGGATGGACAGCGGCGCACGGGCATCGCCGCCGGCCTGCACCGAGAGCAGCAGGGCCACGTCGCGCACGCTGCGGCCCATCGGCCCCTCGTAGCCGAGCTGGTCGAAGAACAGGTCGGCGCTGTCGTCGAAGGGCACGCGGCCCTGGGACGGGCGGAAGCCGATGATGTTGTTGAAGGCCGCCGGGTTGCGCAGCGAGCCCATCATGTCGCTGCCATCGGCCACCGGCACCAAGTGCAGCGCCAGGGCCGCCGCCGCGCCGCCGCTGCTGCCACCGGCCGTGCGGCTCGGGTCGAAGGCGCAGCCGGTGGCGCCGAACAGCGGGTTGTAGCTCTGCGAGCCGAGGCCGAATTCCGGCGTGTTGCTCTTGCCGATGAAGATCGCCCCGGCGGCGCGCAGGCGCTCGGCCATGATGCCGTCACGTGCCGGCACATGGTCGCGGAACAGCGGCGAGCCGTAGGTGGTGGTGATGCCCTTGACCGCCGACAGGTCCTTCACCGCATGGGGCAGCCCGTGCATCCAGCCCCTGTGGGTGCCACGCGCCAGCTCGGCGTCGCGCTCGTCGGCCTGGGCCAGCAGCGCGTCCGCCGGCTGCAGGCTGACCAGCGCATTGACCGCCGGGTTGAAGCGCTCGATATGGGCCAGGTAATCCAGCATCACCTCGCGGCAGGACACATCGCGCGTGCGGATGCGCTCGGCCAGCTCGGCGGCCGGCAGCCGCACCAGTTCGCTGATCGGGGTTGCATGACTCATGGGCAGTGATCTCGTTCCGTCTCGTTCTGGTTATGCGCCCCCGCACCGGCGGGGGCGGTGTTCATCAACGCATCAGGTTGGTCCACAGGCGGTCGGCCAGGCGGATGGCGCCGGCGCCGCAGGTCTGGCTGAACACCACCTTGGTACCCTCGGGGATGTGCAGCTCGGGCGCGTCCTTGAGGCCCGGCTCGAGGTAGGGCTCGACGCCCTGCACCGGGCTCTGGTGCTTGAGGAAGTTCTGCGTCAGCGCGGCGTTCTCCGGCTGGCTGAGGAAGGCGATGAAGGCCTTGGCGTTATCGAGGTTGCGCGCACCCTTGGGGATCACCAGGTTATCCACCCAGGCCATCACGCCCTCCTTCGGGTACAGGTATTCGAGGCTCGGCTTCATCTCCCGCGCGCGCAGCGAGGAGCCGCCCCAGAACATCGACATGTCCAGCTCGCCGGCCGCCAGGCTCTCGCGGATGGCACCGGCCTTGGAGCTGTAGGTGCGCACATGGGGCTTCTGCTCCTTGAGCAGCGCCAGCACCTGCTGCATCTGCTTGGGGTCCTCGCTGCACAGCGGGATGCCCAGGTAGAGGCTGGCGGTGTCGATCACCTCGCTGACCGAGTCGAACATGTTGATGCGCCCCTGCAGCTCCGCCGGCGGCTTGAACAGCAGCGCGTAGCTGTCCGCCTCGCCCTTGTAGCGCTCGCGGTTGACCACCACGCTGGTGGTGCCCCAGATGAAGGGCGCGGCGTAGGCGCCTTGCGGGTCCCAGGCGGGCTTCTGCAGGTTGGCGGTGAAGCCCTGGTAGTAGGCCTCCTTGCCGGGCTCGAAGCGCTCCAGCAACTGCTCCTGGATGAGGATCGGCACGAACTGGTGGGAGGGGATGGCGACGTCGTAGCCGGCGCCGCCCTGCTTGAGCTTGGCCAGCAGCGTCTCGTTGGAATCGTAGGAGTCCACCGTGACCTTGATGCCGCTTTCCTTCTCGAACTTCTCCAGGATCTGCGGCGAGAAGTAGCCGCTCCAACTGATGACGTTGAGCGTGCCGGCGGCCTGCACGTTGGCGGCCAGGGCGAGGCCCAGCGAGGTACCCAGAACAGCGATCAGCTTTTTCATGCGTCAATTCTCCAGGGTCAGGTTCTTTGCCTGCCAAGCAGGTAGGACAGGGTCACGAAGAGCACGGAGACGCCGAGGATCAGCGTCGACACGGCGTTCACGTCGGGCGTCACGCCCATGCGCAGCAGGCCGAAGATGAAGATCGGCAGCGTGGTGGTGCCGGCCTGGGAGACCATCATCGAGATCACGAAGTTATCCAGCGAGACGATGAAGGCCAGCATCAGCCCGGAGAAGATCCCCGGCATCAGCAGCGGCAGGGTGACCTTGCGCAGGGTGCGCCAGGGCCCGGCGTAGAGGTCCGCGGCGGCCTGCTCCAGGGACAGGTCCATGTCGTTGAGGCGGGCGCGGATCGGCAGGTAGGCGAAGGGGATACAGAACACCGTGTGGGCGATGATCAGGTTGCCGTAGCCCAGGGACAGGCCAAGGGTGGAGAACAGCGCCAGGGTGGCGACGCCGACCACGATCTCGGGCAGCACCAGCGGCAGCATGATGGTCCCAATCGACAGCCGCAGGCCCTTGAAGCGTGCGCCGCGCGAGGTGGCCAGGGCCGCCAGGGTGGCGATCACGGTGGCAATCAGGCTGGCGCACAGGGCGATCAGCAGGCTGTTGCCAGCGGCCTGGCGCAGCGCCTGGTTGGCGAAGGCGGCGCGGTACCAGTCGAGGCTGAAGCCGCTCCAGACCGTGGCCGACTGGTTGGCGTTGAACGACAGCACCACCAGCACCAGGATCGGCGCGTAGAGGTAGAGATAGAACAGCAGGCTGAAGCCGCCGAAACCGGGGAAGTGGTGGACGCCGAGGCGGCGCTTGAACAGGTTCATCACACACCTCCCCGGGCGATGCGCACGCGCTCGGCGCGCAGTGCGTAGAGGGTCAGCACCAGCATCACCGCGGCCATCAGCACCAGCGCCAGGGCGGAGCCGAAGGGCCAGTTACGGGCGTCGCTGAACTGCCGGAAGATCAGGTTGCCGAGCATCATCCGCGTGCCACCGCCGAGCAGCTCCGGGGCCACCATGGCGCCGAGGCAGGGCACGAAGGTGAGGATGGCGCCAGCGAGGATGCCCGGCCGGGCGATGGGCAGCACCACCTTGCGCAGGGTGCGCCAGCGGCCGGCGTAGAGGTCCTGGGCCGCCTCCAGCAGGCGCATGTCCATCTTCTCCAGGGTCGCGTAGATGGGCAGCACCACGAAGGGCGCGTAGGTGTACACCAGCCCCAGCAGCACCGCGCCGTCGGTGTAGAGCAGTTGCAGCGGCTGGTCCACCAGCCCCAGGCCCATCAGCGTGCCGTTGACCACGCCGGTCTCGCGCAGCAGCAGGATCCAGGCGTAGGTGCGGATCAGCAGGTTGGCCCAGAACGGCACGGTGATGAGGAAGATCAGCAGGCCGCGCTTGTGCGGCGGCTGCATGGCCAGCCACACCGCCACCGGGAAGCCGATCAGCAGGGTCACCAGCGTGGTCGCCGCGGCGATGCCGATGGAGCGCAGGGCGATCAGCAGGTAGGCGTCGACGAAGGCCAGGCTGTCGTCCAGTTGCCGCTCGAACAGCAGCGACAGGTAGGACTCGGTGCTGAACACCGGCTCGACCCCGCCGTAGGGGTTGGCCTCCATCAGCGAATAACCGACCACCAGCAGGATGGGGACGATCAGGAACAGGCCGATGGCCAGGAGTGCCGGGCTGACGCCGAGCAGGTTGCGCAGGGATTGCCGGCGCTCGTGCAGGGCGGCGCCGGAGCGTGTCGATCGATGCATGTCTGCCTCCGGGCTCAGTCCAGCAGGACGCTGGCGCTGCCGTTCTCGAACTGCAGCGCGGCCCGCTCGCCGACGCCGAAGCGCGGGTGGCGCTCCAGGCTGTTGGGCATGCGCACGGTCAGCCGGGTGCCGTCGTCGAGGCTCACCCGGTACTGCAGGTCGGTGCCCAGGTACACCTGCGCCTCCACCCGGCAGGGCAGCGCGCCGGCGGTATCGACGCCGCCCAGGTGCACGCGCTCGGGGCGGATCGACAGGCTGACCCGGCTGCCCGGCAGCACGCCGTCGACGGATTCGGCCTGGAACGGTTGCCCGCCCGGCCCCTGGCACAGCGCCCGGGTGCCATCGAGGCTAAGCACCTGGGCATCGAGGAAATTGGTTTCGCCGATGAAGTCGGCGACGAAGCGGTTGCGTGGGCGCTCGTAGATTTCCTGCGGGGTGCCCACCTGCTGCACCTGGCCCTCCGAGAACACCGCGATGCGGTCGGATAGGGTCAGGGCCTCTTCCTGGTCGTGGGTGACGAAAATGAAGGTGATGCCGGTCTTGGCCTGGATCGCCTTGAGCTCCTCGCGCATCGCCTGGCGCAGCTTGAGGTCGAGGGCCGAGAGCGGCTCGTCCAGCAGCAGGACACGGGGATGCGGCGCCAGCGCGCGGGCCAGAGCCACACGTTGCTGCTGGCCGCCGGAAAGCTGCATCGGGCGACGGTCGGCGAAGCGCTCCATCTGCACCAGGGCGAGCATATCGGCCACGCGCTCGGCGACCTGCACGCGGCTCATGCTCTTGCCCAGCGGCCGGGACTCGAGGCCGAAGGCGAGGTTCTCGGCGATGGTCATGTGGGGGAACAGCGCGTAGTGCTGGAACACCGTGTTGACCGGGCGCGCGTAGGGCGGCAGGTCGGCGATGTCTTCGCCGTAGAGGTGGATGCTGCCGGCGCTGGGGTATTCGAAGCCGGCGATCATCCGCAGCAGGGTGGTCTTGCCGCAGCCGGATGGGCCGAGAAGGGTGAAGAACTCGTTGTCGCGGATTTCCAGGTCGACGTGCTTGAGGGCGACGGGCCCGGATTGCGGATCGCCGTAGACCTTGCGTACCGCGCGGATGGATACCGCTGCGGTCTGCACTGCATGCAGGGCGTTCATGGCCTTACCTCCGTGTCCTCGCCGCGTGTTGTCCGCTGGCGGGACTTCTAGTTGTTCTGGGCAGGACTGAGGGCTCGTGGCGAGCGGGTGGCGCGGGCGCGCTGGTTGTCGTTATGGCGCTGCCTGGGCCGGATACTCGGCCAAATACCCGCGACAGGAAACTTCAATTTCCTTACATTGGCTGTTAAGAAAATTAACAGCCAGGAGCCCCGTGATGGCCGAACCACGCCTGCCGCCGCTCAACGCCCTGCGCGCCTTCGAAGCGGCCGCACGTCTCGGCAGCTACGTTGCCGCGTCACGGGCGCTGCATGTCACCCAGCCGGCCATCGGCCGCCATGTGCGCTTGCTGGAGGACTGGCTCGGCGTGCAGCTGCTGGAACGCACGCCGCGTGGCATGGTGCTCACCGAGGCCGGGCGGCGCTACCACGCCAAGGTGTCGCGGGCGCTGCGGCAGATCGCCGAGGCCGGCGCCGAGGTGGCGGCCAGCGACGCCCCGCGCTGGTTGCGCATCCTCGCCGTGCCGGCCTTCGCCAAGCGCTGGCTGATGCCGCGCATGGAGTCGCTGCGCCAGCTGCGGCCGGGGCTGAAGATCGCCATCGAACCCAACCCCACCTTCACCGCCGTGGACGGCCAGGGTGCCGACCTGGGCATCGTCTACGGCATGCCCGGGCAGTACCCGCAGTGCCAGGCCACCCTGCTGCAACCCAATGTGTTCCCGGTGTGCTCGCCGGACTACCTCGCCGCCCACGGCCCCATCGCCGGACCGGACGAACTGGCGCGGCACAAGCTGATCCACGTGGACGACGGCGAGTGGTGGAATGCCTGGTTCGCGGCCGTGGGCTGCGCAGTGCGGGTCAGTTCCGATGTGCTCTACGTGAGCAACGACCATGCCCTGAGCATGGCCGAGAAGGGCCACGGCATCGCCCTGGCCAACGAGGTGCTGGTGAGCCAGGAGCTGGCCGCCGGCCTCCTCGTGCGCCCCGTGCAGCGCCAGGCGCCGCTGGAGAGCTACCAGGCGCTGCTGCCCACCGAGCAGGCCAGCGCCGATATCCAGTGGTTCCTCGACTGGCTGGCGGCCGAGTTGCGCGCGGAATTCCCCGAGCTGGCGTGATCCCCGGTCGGTTGACCGTAGGATGGGTAGAGGTACGAAACCCATCAAGCGGCCTTCCCGGCGAGCACCCTGCCCGGGCTTACCGCATGGGTTTCGCTTCGCCCTACCCATCCTACGGGCCGCCCGGCTTATGCCGGATTCGGTGCGCCCCAGGCTGACGACAACGATGGATGTCGCCAACCCGGGACCCGGAAGTACCGGTTAGCACACGCCGATCGGCGCGCTACCGGTCACCGGAGCGCATCAGTTGCAGGAGCCCGCATCCCGCCAGACCTTGCCGCTGCCTTCGCCACCGACAGTGGCGGCAGTGGGCTCGTTGCCTTTGGTCCACCAGCGGGCGATGTAGAAGCGGCCCTTGTGGCTGACCTTGTCATTGAGCCAGTAGGTGCCCTGAGCGCTCCAAGCGCCCTGGCAGCCGGCGGGGGTTTCCACCTTGTCCGCCAGGACAGTCACGCTGTGCTCACGGCGGGCCACGTGGGTGCCGTTGCTCAGATTCAGGGTGAAGCGATAGCTGATGTCCATGTCGCTCTTGGGTGCGACAAAATTCAGCTTCGACCCCGAGGCCTGGAAGGCGACACTGGGCGTCACACTCCACTGGTAGCTCAGCGCCAGGCCGGCTGGATCGCTGGAGCCCGCGGCGTCCAGGGTCACCGTTTCGCCGCCCTTGGCCTGGCTGGCGCCAGCGATGTTCGCCAGCGGCGGCTTGACCGTTTCCGCTGTCTCCGCCAGTACCTTGACCTGATGGGTGCGGGTTGCGCTGTGCTTGCCGTTGTTCACCGTCAGGCTGACGTTGTAGGTCACGTCCTGGGCGGCCCTCGGGGCGACGAACTTCATCAGGTTGCCAGCGGCCTCGAAGACCACGCCGGGGCTGACGCTCCAGCTGTAGCTGAGCTTCAGCCCGGCCGGATCGCTGGACCCCGAGGCGTTGAGGTGGACGGTTTCGCCCGGCTTGGCCTCGTTTGCACCGCCAATCACCGCTACCGGCGGCTTGACCTCTTCCACCGGCGGCTCGACCGGCTTCTCGCCGCCGCTCTGGCAGGAACCCAGGTCACGCCAGACCTTGCCGGCGCCGTCCGGGCCGGTGGTGCTGGCCAGCCCCGGCTCGGCACCGGAGGTCCACCAGCGGGCCTGATACTGACGCCCTTTCCACTGCACCGTGTCGTTGCCGACATAGGTGCCCCTCACGGTCCATTCCGGCTTGCAACTGGCGCTGGCGGCCTTGCCCTTGATCAGCACTTCGTGGGTCCGGGTGCTGCTCTGCTTGCCGTTGCTCAGGGTCAGGGTGAAGCGATAGCGGGTGTCTGCCTGCAGTTCCGGCGCGGTGAAGCTGATGCGCGCACCGTCGTAGTCGAAGTCCAGGCGCGGCGAGGCCTCCCAGGCGAAGCTCAGGGCATTGCCCTGGGGATCGCCGGAAGCGGAGGCATCCAGGACGATCTTGTCCCCGGCGTTGGCTTCGGTCTTGCCGCTGATCATCGCCAGCGGAGGTTGACCGGCACTCACCGGTTTGAGGGCTGTGGCCTTGATGTCGTTGTCGGCGCTGAATTCGCCATCGGCCAGCAGGTTCCAGCCGCCATTGACGCTGCTGCTGCCATAGACCTGATAACCCTTGATGTTGCCGCTCAGGCCTGCGTCCTGGCGGGGCAGATAGTGCAGTTGCGAGAAGCGGCTGTCGGCTCCCAGGTCGATCACCATTTCATGGGGGTAGCGCGCACCCGCCGCGGTACTCCAGTAGGAGTTGGGGTTGCCGTCGATGGCGTGGTTGCCAACCGCCGCGCCAGGTACCGCACTGCTGGTGGACAGTATTGTCCAGCTTTCGCGGGGTAGGACCTTGCCCTTGGCATCCACCAGCAGCAGTTCGGCGACACTGGCGGTGTCCTGGCCGTCCACCGCCGAGGTGGCGACCAACTTCAGGTAGCGGCCCTGGGCGGTGTCCTGGGTGAGGCCGTAGGCGTGGGCTTCGAGCACCTGGTCCTGGGTGGCGCGGTTGTCGGTGTTGATCGCCAGGTACCAGCGCCCCGGCTGTGGGTCGTTAACCCCCAGGGAGACGTTGTGGCTACGCGCCGAGCGGTAGTCGTAGCTGGCGCCACTGGGCTGTGCGCCGCGCTTGAGCAACAACTGGACCTGGCCGGCCTTCTCGGTGAGTTCACCGTCTATCACGCTGAACACCAGGCGGCGGGTACCTTCGGGGATATCCACCGGGAAGTAGCGCGTCTGGCCGCTGCTCAGGCTGACTTTCTGGCTGAGGATCGAGGTGACCTGCTCCTCGTCGAGGGGCACCACGGAAGGGCTGTAGGCCGACATCCGCGCCGCTCTTTCCCGCCAGACCCGGGCCATGTTGGCGGTGTCCGCGTCACCCAGCGGCACGCCCCGGCTGTCCTTGACGTCCGGGTTGGAGAAGTAGCCCACATGGTTGCCGCAGAGGATGGTGCCGACCCGGCCGTTGTTGTAGCCCCAGATGTAGCTCTTGCCATCGGAGCAGTGGCCGCCGCCGATGTTGTGGCCCAACTCGTGGCGGAACACCGTGGACGACTTGATGGAGTTGATGGTGTAGCGCCCGGGCATGTGGCCCCAACCCACGGCAGTGTCCACGCCAGGGGTGCCAATGACGAAGCTGGCGACTACGTCGGGGCTGTAGCGACGCATGCCATCGGCGAAGACGTTACGAACCTGGCTCAGGCTGGGACCGGTGATCGTGGCATCCAGGGGCACAACTTGAGTGCCCACCAGACGCAGGCGCACGCCCTGCACCTTGGACTGTTGCAAGGCGCGGTTGACCGAAGCCACCTGAGCCAGGGCAAAGGCTTCATGGTCACCGATGTAGTCGGCTGCAGCCTGGGAGAACCCGGCCAACAGGTCGATCACGGTTTCGCCCTGGATGCTGCGGGTGACCTGGAATGTGCGCTGGCCGCTGCGCGATTCCTTGAAGGCCGGCGGCTCGCTGTCGTCACCGGCGATGTAGTCGACGCCGTCCGGCGCGAAGGCAGTGCCCGGATCGAACCGGATCATCGACTGCCGGCCGCTGGCGTCGCCGCGGACGATGGCGTTGGCATCCGGCAGCAGCGCAACGAAGCTGCCGTCGGGCCGCGCGGCCAGCGTCATTTCCCCCGGGGCGCTGAGGGTGCGCGCGCGCCCTTCGAGTTGCCCGGTCATGACCTGCTGGTCCTTGAATGCACCGCCGGCCTGCGGAGTGAGGCTGCGGACGCGCATCCCGGTTTCCTGCTCCAGTTGCTCGGTTCCGGCCTCGGCGGCACTGAACGGGGTCGCCCTGGCATTCGATAACTGGAGGTTGATGAAATGCCCCTGGATGACTGACTCGGTGCCTTGCTGGCTGTCATCAGCCAGCGTCATGCCGCTCGGCAGAAGCAGGGCCGCTCCCAGGCTGGCACTCCATCGGCGGGTGGCACGGGAAATGGCGTTCAATCGGAAGCTCGACATAACTGTTCCTCGATAGTCACGGCGCGGCACGAGCCCAGGCGAACAGGACCGCTGAAGCGGACGCGCGAGTGATGAGATAGGGAGTTTTGCCGGCAGCCGGGATCATAGGCAGGGCGCGTATGGCCGTACATGAAAAGGCGGTGTTTTCGTACCTGTCCTAGGCGGATAGGTGCGAACGCCTTGGCAGGCGTCGCGTCGAGAGCGGGCAGTTCGTGGCCGAGACGGGCCCGCTGGAGGCAGTGCACGTCTAATCGGCCTCCGCCAGAAGTGCGCAGGCCCTCGCGAGGGTGGCTGGGGTGGGGGTCACGCCCTGGGGGCGTAGGCGAAGACGTCAGCGCGCATCTGGTGGGGGTCCATCCCCGCCGCCACCAGGGCGTCGAGGGTGCCGTAGACCATAGCGGGCGAGCCGCTGGCGTAGACGTGCAGCGGCTTGAGGTCGGGGAAGTCCTCGCTCACCGCTTCGTGCAGCATTCCGCAACGGCCTTGCCAGCCACATTGGTCGCTGACCACCTGGTGCAGGGTGAGGTTGGCCAGGCTTTGCCAGTCCGCCCAGTGCGGCAGTTCGTAGAAGTCCTCCGGCCGCCGCGCGCCCCAATACAGGTGAACCGGGTGGGGGAAACCCGTGGCGCGGCAGTGCTCGATCAGGCTGTGCATCTGCGCCATGCCGGTGCCGGCAGCGATCAGCACCAGGGGGCCGTCGGGCAGCTCGGCAAGGTGGGTATCGCCGAAGGGCAGCTGGACCCGGGCGATGCCGGTGCGCTGCAGCTGCTCCAGCAGGGCCAGGGCACTGGGCTCGCGAGCAAGGATGTGCAGTTCGATGTCGCGCCCTTCGCTGGGCGCCGAGGCCAGGGAGAAGGCCGAGGACTCGCCGTCCTCGCGCTCCACCAGCAGGTATTGCCCGGCGTGGTAGCGCGGCGGCTTGCCGGCCGGGGCACGCAGGCGCACGCGCCAGACGTCGCCACCGGCGTCGATGCAGGCACTGACCTGGCAATTGAGCTTGCGCAGCGGCAGCTCGCCCGGGGCGAGCACGCCATCCCAGTGCAGCACGCAATCCTCCAGGGGCTCGGCCAGGCAGGTGAAGAGTTCGCCGTGGTCGAGTTCGGCGCCGGCCTGGCGCACCCGGCCTTCCACCAGCAGGGCGGCACAGATGTGGCAGTTGCCGTTGCGGCAGCTCTCCGGGCATTCGTAGCCGAGACGACGGGCGCCGGCGAGGATGTTCTCGCCAGCCTGGATCTCCAGCACCGCGCCGGATGGTTGCAGCGTGACCCGCATCAGTCGATACCCAGGCTGGACCAGAGTTCGTCCACGCGACGGGTCACCGCCTCGTCCTTGACGATTACGCGGCCCCACTCGCGGGTGGTCTCGCCCGGCCATTTGTGGGTGGCATCCAGGCCCATCTTCGAGCCCAGGCCGGAAACCGGCGAGGCGAAGTCGAGGTAGTCGATGGGCGTGTTGTCGATCATCACCGTGTCGCGCTTGGGGTCCATGCGCGTGGTGATGGCCCAGATCACGTCGTTCCAGTCGCGGGCGTTGATGTCGTCGTCGGTGACGATGACGAACTTGGTGTACATGAACTGCCGCAGGAAGGACCAGACGCCGAGCATCACGCGCTTGGCGTGGCCGGGGTACTGTTTCTTCATGGTCACCACCGCCATGCGGTAGGAGCAGCCTTCGGGCGGCAGGTAGAAGTCGGTGATCTCGGGGAACTGCTTCTGCAGGATCGGCACGAAGACTTCGTTGAGCGCCACGCCGAGGATGGCCGGCTCGTCCGGCGGGCGGCCGGTGTAGGTGCTGTGGTAGATCGGGTCGCGGCGGCGGGTGATGCGCTCGACGGTGAACACCGGGAAGCGGTCCACCTCGTTGTAGTAGCCGGTGTGGTCGCCGTAAGGGCCTTCATCGGCCATCTCGCCGGGGTGGATCACCCCTTCGAGGACGATCTCGGCGCTGGCCGGCACCTGCAGGTCGGAGCCTATGGCCTTGACCAGTTCGGTGCGGTGCCCGCGCAGCAGGCCGGCGAAGGCGTATTCGGAGAGGGTGTCCGGCACCGGGGTGACCGCGCCGAGGATGGTGGCCGGGTCGGCACCGAGGGCGACGCAGACCGGGTAGGGCTGGCCGGGGTGCTTCTCGCACCACTCGCGGTAGTCCAGCGCACCGCCACGGTGGCTGAGCCAGCGCATGATGACCTTGTTGCGGCCGATCACCTGCTGGCGGTAGATGCCGAGGTTCTGCCGTTCCTTGTTGGGACCACGGGTGATGGTCAGGCCCCAGGTGATCAGCGGTGCCACGTCGCCCGGCCAGCAGTGCTGGATGGGCAGCTTGCCGAGGTCGACGTCGTCGCCTTCCTCGATCACCTCGTGGCAGGGGGCATCCTTGAGCACCTTGGGCGCCATGCTGATGACCTTCTTGAAGATCGGCAGCTTGGACCAGGCGTCCTTGAGGCCCTTGGGCGGCTCGGGCTCCTTGAGGAAGGCCAGCAGCTTGCCGATCTCGCGCAGTTCGGAGACGTCGTCCGCGCCCATGCCGAGGGCCACGCGGCGCGGCGTGCCGAACAGGTTGCCGAGCACGGGGATGTCGTAGCCGGTGGGCTTCTCGAAGAGCAGCGCCGGGCCTTGCTTGCGCAGGGTGCGGTCGCAGATTTCGGTCATCTCCAGCACCGGGGACACCGGGGCGGCGATGCGTTTCAGCTCGCCGCGCTCTTCCAGGCCACGGATAAAGTCGCGCAGATCGCGATACTGCATGCTTGAGCCTCGCATGGGGCGTGCAGGTCGGGGCGCAAAGTTTAGCGCCGAACTGGGTTATTCAGAAGGCCGCGCGAATCGCGCAAACGCAAAGGCCGGGTTTCCCCGGCCTTTTTGCTGCGAACCAAACGTTACTTGCGCTTCATGGACATGAAGAATTCGTCGTTGGTCTTGGTGTCCTTGAGCTTGTCGAGCAGGAACTCGATGGCAGCGATCTCGTCCATCGGGTGCAGCAGCTTGCGCAGGATCCACATGCGCTGCAGCTCGTCGTCGGCAGTCAGCAGCTCTTCGCGGCGGGTACCGGACTTGTTGATGTTGATGGCGGGGAACACGCGCTTCTCGGCGATGCGGCGGTCCAGCGGCAGCTCCATGTTGCCGGTGCCCTTGAACTCCTCGTAGATCACCTCGTCCATCTTCGAGCCGGTCTCGACCAGCGCGGTGGCGATGATGGTCAGCGAACCGCCTTCCTCGATGTTACGGGCGGCACCGAAGAAGCGCTTGGGCTTCTCCAGGGCGTGGGCGTCGACACCACCGGTCAGCACCTTGCCGGAGCTCGGGATCACGGTGTTGTAGGCACGCGCCAGGCGGGTGATGGAGTCCAGCAGGATGACCACGTCCTTCTTGTGCTCGACCAGGCGCTTGGCCTTCTCGATCACCATCTCGGCGACCTGCACGTGGCGGGTCGGCGGTTCGTCGAAGGTGGAGGCGACCACTTCGCCGCGCACGGTGCGCTGCATCTCGGTCACTTCTTCCGGGCGCTCGTCGATCAGCAGGACGATCAGGTGGCACTCGGGGTTGTTGCGGGTGATGTTGGCCGCGATGTTCTGCAGCATGATGGTCTTGCCCGCTTTCGGCGGGGCGACGATCAGGCCGCGCTGGCCCTTGCCGATCGGCGCGCAGAGGTCGATCACGCGGCCGGTGAGGTCTTCGGTGGAGCCGTTGCCGGCCTCCATCTTCAGACGCTCGTTCGGGAACAGGGGCGTCAGGTTCTCGAACAGGATCTTGTTCTTGGCGTTTTCCGGACGATCGAAGTTGATCGAGTCCACCTTGAGCAGGGCGAAGTAACGCTCGCCTTCTTTCGGCGGGCGGATCTTGCCGATGATGGTGTCGCCGGTACGCAGGTTGAAGCGGCGGATCTGGCTGGGCGAGACGTAGATGTCGTCCGGGCCGGCCAGGTAGGAAGAGTCTGCGGAGCGCAGGAAGCCAAAACCGTCCTGGAGAATCTCCAGCACGCCGTCACCGGAGATTTCCTCGCCGCCTTTCGAGTGCTTTTTCAGCAGGGCGAAGATCACGTCCTGCTTGCGCGAACGGGCCATGTTCTCGAGGCCCATCTGTTCGGCCATTTCCAGCAGATCGGCAATCGGCTTTTGCTTGAGTTCGGTCAGATTCATAGGAATGACGTAAGTATCAGAAATGATAGGAAGGAAAGCGTTGAGCTTTAGAGGCCGCGCCGCAGAGATGCGACAGGATCGCTGTGCTTATTCGAGTTGGAATGCGTCGGCGGCGGCTTGCGAAGGGCAACGGAATAGCGTTGCGGACCCGAATTTAACACCAGCATTCGGGGGAGTCTAGTGCCGATTCATCAAAAAACCCCGCAAAGTGCGGGGTTTCTCGAAACTGTCCGAAAGCTCGCCGGAGGCCCGGCCAGGCTCAGATGTTGGCGTCGAGGAAGGCCGCCAGCTGGGACTTCGACAGGGCGCCGACCTTGGTCGCTTCGACGTTGCCGTTCTTGAACAGCATCAGGGTCGGGATACCGCGTACGCCGTATTTCGGCGGGGTGTCCTGGTTCTCGTCGATGTTCAGTTTGCAAATCTTCAGCTTGCCCTGATAGTCCTTGGCGATCTCGTCGAGGACGGGGGCGATCATCTTGCACGGGCCACACCACTCGGCCCAGTAATCGACCAGCACAGCGCCTTCGGCCTTGAGCACGTCCTGCTCGAAGCTGGCGTCGCTAACGTGGGAGATGAGTTCGCTCATGGATGTTCTCCGTGGGTTCGGATGCGGAAATTGGCGGCCATCATAGCCCGGCTTTTCCCGGACCGAAAGCCGCTGGCAATTGAGCCTTTCTATGGATGCACCCGGGAAAACTGATGGATAACCGGTTCCGCGTCAATCCGCCGCGGCCATTTATCGCCTCGCTCGGCAGCCATCGCGAATGCCCCTGCGCCGATGCCTGCACGCCGCCTATAGTAAGGAGGCGGCCGTCATGAAGCGGAAACTTCACCGTGGCATTCTGCGCAGCCGCCTTCCTTTCCCTTGCACGAGCGTTCCACGACTCGCGTTGGCGCAACGTGACGATCGTGGCAGGATGGCGCCGTTCAGAAACGAGACACCAAGACCATGCCCTCGACCCGTCGCGCCGAAACACCTTCCCTGATCGCAGCCATCGACCTGGGCTCCAACAGCTTCCACATGGTCCTGGCCAAGGCCGATCATGGGGAGATCCGCATCCTCGAGCGCCTCGGCGACAAGGTGCAGCTCGCCGCCGGCCTGGATGACGAGCGCATGCTCAGCGAGGAGGCCATGCAACGCGGCCTCGACTGCCTGCGTCGCTTCGCCCAGATGACCAACAGCCTGCCCGAAGGCGCCGTGCGCGTCGTCGGCACCAACGCCCTGCGCGAGGCCCGCAACCGCGCCGACTTCATCCGCCGCGCCGAGGCCATTCTCGGCCACCCGGTGGAAGTGATCTCCGGCCGTGAGGAAGCGCGCCTCATCTACCTGGGCGTGTCCCACAGCATCGCCGACACCCCCGGCAAGCGCCTGGTGGCCGATATCGGCGGCGGCAGTACCGAATTCATCATCGGCCAGCGCTTCGAATCCCAGCTGCGCGAAAGCCTGCAGATGGGCTGCGTCAGCTACACCCAGCGCTACTTCCGCGACGGCAAGATCACCCCCGCCCGCTATGCCCAGGCCTATACCGCAGCGCGTCTGGAACTGATGGGCATCGAATACAGCCTGCGCCGCCTCGGCTGGCAGCAGGCGGTGGGCGCCTCGGGCACCATCCGCGCCGTCGGCCTGGCGATCCAGGCGGCGGGCATGGGCAGCGGCGAGGTCAACCCGGAAGGCCTGGCCTGGCTCAAGCGCAAGCTGTTCAAGCTGGGCGAGGTGGAGAAACTCGACCTCGACGGCATCAAGCCCGACCGCCGTGCCATCTTCCCGGCCGGGCTGGCGATTCTCGAGGCGATCTTCGACGCCCTCGAACTCAAGCACATGACCCACTCCGAAGGCGCCCTGCGCGAAGGCGTGCTCTACGACCTGCTGGGCCGCCACCACCACGAGGACGTGCGCGAGCGCACCCTCAGCGCGCTGATGGAGCGCTGCCACGCCGACACCGAGCAGGCCGCCCGGGTCGAAGCCAAGGCCCTGGAGGCCCTGGAGCAGGTGGCGGACGACTGGCAGCTGGATGACGAGTGGCACCGCGACCTGCTGGTCTGGGGCGCCCGCGTCCACGAGATCGGCATGGACATCGCCCACTACCAGTACCACAAGCACGGAGCCTACCTGATCGAGCATTCCGACCTGCCGGGCTTCTCCCGCCAGGACCAGCAGATGCTGGCGCTGCTGGTTCGCGGCCACCGCCGCAACATCCCCAAGGACAAGTTCGCCGAGTTCGGCGACGAAGGCGTCAAGCTGATCCGCCTTTGCGTGCTGCTGCGCTTCGCCATTCTCTTCCACCACATCCGCACCAGCCACGAGACCCCGGCGGTGCAGCTGAAGGTCGGCCCGCAGAGCCTCGCCGTGCAGTTCCCCGACGACTGGCTGGCGGCCAACCCGCTGACCCAGGCCGACTTCGAGCAGGAAGCCGAATGGCTCAAGCGCATCGACTTCAGCCTACAGGTGAGCTGAGGCGGAACGCGGCGAGCGGACATGAAAACGGGGCCCCAAGGGCCCCGTTTTCATTGCGGCGGTTTTGTCGGCAGCACGCCGCCCCGTGACCGATCAGCGAGCGCTGATCGGTGGGTTGAGCAGCTTGTCCAGCAGGATGGCCTGCGCATTGCGTGGGTTCTGGTTGCCGCTGGGGCTGTTGCGCAGGTAACGGCCGTCGGCCTGCAGCGCCCAGCTGTGGGTGTTGTCGGCGAGGTAGGTTTCCAGCTCCTTCTTGACCCGGGTGATGAGCTTCTTGCCCTCCACCGGGAAGCAGGTCTCCACGCGCATGTCGAGGTTGCGCTCCATCCAGTCGGCGCTGGAGAGGTAGAGCAGCTCGTCGCCCTCGTTGAGGAAGTAGTAGATGCGGCTGTGCTCGAGGAAGCGGCCGATGATCGAACGCACCTGGATGTTGTGCGAAACACCGGGGATGCCCGGGCGCAGGCAGCACATGCCACGCACCACCAGGTCGATCTTCACGCCGCTCTGGCTGGCCTTGTACAACGCGCGGATGATCTTCGGGTCGGTCAGCGAGTTGACCTTGGCCATGATGTGCGCCGGCTTGCCCTCGGCGGCGTGCTGGGCCTCCTTGGCGATCATGTCCAGCAGCGACTTCTTCAGGGTGAAGGGCGCGTGCAGCAGCTTCTTCATGCGCAGGGTCTTGCCCATGCCGATGAGCTGGTTGAACAGCTTGTGCAGGTCCTCGCAGAGCGCGTCGTCGGCGGTGAGCATGCTGTAGTCGGTGTACAGGCGCGCGTTGCCGGCGTGGTAGTTGCCGGTGCCCAGGTGGGCGTAGCGGCGCAGCTCGCCGTCCTCGCGCCGCAGGATGAGCATCATCTTGGCGTGGGTCTTGAAGCCGACCACGCCGTAGATCACCACGGCGCCGGCAGCCTGCAGGCGGCTGGCCAGCTGCAGGTTGGATTCCTCGTCGAAGCGCGCGCGCAGCTCGATCACCGCAGTGACCTCCTTGCCGTTGCGCGCAGCTTCCACCAGGGCGTCGACGATCTCCGAGTTGGCACCGGCGCGGTACAGGGTCTGTTTGATGGCCAGGACGTTGGGGTCCTTGGCCGCCTGGCGCAGGAAGTCGATCACCGGGGTGAAGGACTCGAAGGGGTGCAGCAGCAGGATGTCCTGCTTGCCCACCACGTTGAACAGGTTCTCGGCCTTCTGCAGCAGCTTGGGGATCACCGGGGTGAAGGTGGGGTGCTGCAGCTCGGGGTGGCTGTCGAGGCCGGTGATGCTGAACAGGCGGGTCAGGTTGACTGGGCCGTTGACCTGGTACAGCTCGCTCTCCGCCAGGCCGAACTGCTTGAGCAGGTAGTCGGACAGGTGTTTCGGGCAGGTGTCGGCCACCTCCAGGCGCACTGCATCGCCATAGCGGCGCGAGAACAGCTCGCCGCGCAGGGCGCGGGCCAGGTCCTCGACGTCCTCGGTGTCCACCGAGAGGTCGGCGTTACGGGTCAGGCGGAACTGGTAGCAGCCCTTGACCTTCATGCCGGGGAACAGGTCGTCGGCGTGGGCGTGGATCATCGACGACAGGAACACGAAGTTGTCGCCGGGGCCGCTGATGTCTTCCGGCACGCGGATCACCCGCGGCAGCAGGCGCGGCGCCGGGATGATCGCCAGGCCGGAGTCGCGGCCGAAGGCATCGACGCCCTCCAGCTCGACGATGAAGTTGAGGCTCTTGTTCACCAGCAGCGGGAAGGGGTGCGTCGGGTCGAGGCCGATGGGGCTGATGATCGGCGCGATCTCGTCGCGGAAGTAACGACGCACCCAGGTCTTCAGCTTCGGCGTCCAGTAGCGACGGCGAATGAAGTTGACCTGGTGCTTGGCCAGCTCCGGCAGCAGCACATCGTTGAGGATGCTGTACTGCCGCGCCACCTGCTCGTGCACCAGCTCGCTGATGCGCGCCAGGGCCTGGTGCGGCAACAGGCCGTCGGCACCGGCCTGTTCGCGGGCGAAGGTGATCTGCTTCTTCAGGCCGGCGGCGCGGATCTCGAAGAATTCGTCCAGGTTGCTGGAGAAGATCAGCAGGAACTTCAGGCGCTCGAGCAGCGGGTAGGACTCGTCGAGCGCCTGCTCCAGGACACGGATGTTGAACTGCAGCTGCGACAGCTCCCGGTGGATGTACAGGCTGCTGTCATCCAGGCCCGGAATCACCGGCGCCGGCACAGGGGCGGGCGGCGGCGTTTCGACGGGGGCCGGAGCGGGGGCCTCGGCGACCGGTTGCTCCGGTACGGGCTCTTGTTCGGGGTTCGACGCTTGGTTCAGACCATCGGTGTTCATCTGGTTTCCTGCTGGGGAGTCAGGCTCCCGCTTTGAGCATTTCTGCGGCACGCACGGCGAAGTAGGTAAGGATGCCATCAGCGCCCGCACGTTTGAATGCGGTCAGCGACTCGAGTATGACCGCCTCGCTCAGCCAGCCGTTCTGGATGGCCGCCATGTGCATGGCGTATTCGCCACTGACCTGGTAGGCGAAGGTCGGTACACGGAAGGCTTCCTTCACGCGCCAGACGATGTCCAGGTAGGGCATGCCCGGCTTGACCATGACCATGTCGGCTCCTTCGGCGAGGTCGCTGGCCACTTCGTGCAGGGCCTCGTCACCGTTGGCCGGGTCCATCTGGTAGCTGGCCTTGTTGGCCTTGCCGAGGTTGGCGGCGGAGCCCACCGCATCGCGGAAGGGGCCGTAGTAGGCGCTGGCGTACTTGGCCGAGTAGGCCATGATCCGCACGTTGGGGAAGTCGGCCAGTTCCAGGGCCTCGCGGATCGCCTGGATGCGGCCGTCCATCATGTCCGAGGGCGCCACGACCTGGGCACCGGCGGCGGCGTGGGACAGCGCCTGCTTGACCAGGGCGTCCACGGTGATGTCGTTCTGCACATAGCCGTCGGCGTCGAGGATGCCGTCCTGGCCATGGGTGGTGAAGGGGTCCAGGGCCACGTCGCTGATCACCCCCAGCTCCGGGAAGCGCTCGCGCAGGGCGCGGATGGCGCGCTGGGCGATGCCTTCGGGGTTCCAGGCCTCGGCGCCGTCGAGGGATTTGTTCTCCAGCGGGGTCACCGGGAACAGCGCCAGCGCGGGGATGCCCAGCGCCACCCAGCCAGCCGCCGCTTCCAGCAGCAGGTCGATGGACAGGCGCTCGACGCCCGGCATCGACGGCACCGCCTCGCGGCGGTTCTCGCCGTCCAGCACGAACACCGGCAGGATCAGGTCGTCGACGGTCAGGGTGTTTTCACGCACCAGGCGGCGGGAGAAATCATCACGGCGGTTACGGCGCAGGCGGGTGGCGGGGAACAGGCGATTGGCGGGGGTAAAGCTCACGACAGACTCCAGGGTCCAAAGGAGGACACAGTGCGACATTTATAAGCGGCAATTATGACCGAATGGTAACAATGCGTGACAGCGACGCTCTGTCGCGTTCACTGAATTTTCCGAGGCCCCACTAGGGCTGGCCGTGAACCAGTCGACCCTCGACTGGCGGTTCGCCAACCTTTAGAGCTTTTCGCGCGCGTTCAACCCGGTTAGGCTTCGCGTTCATTTTTGCCGCGCTGCCAAACTGATGCTGCAACAATTTCTCCAGGACTTCGGCTATTTCGCCCTCTTCCTCGGCACCTTCTTCGAGGGCGAGACCATCCTGGTCCTGGCCGGCTTTCTCGCGTTCCGCGGCTACATGGATATCAATCTGGTGGTGATGACGGCGTTCTTCGGCAGCTATGCCGGCGACCAGCTGTGGTACTACCTCGGTCGCCAGAAGGGCCGCCAGATCCTGGCCAAGCGTCCGCGCTGGCAGGCCATGGGCGACAAGGCCCTGGAGCACATCCGCCGCCATCCCGACATCTGGGTGCTGAGCTTCCGCTTCGTCTACGGCCTGCGCACCGTGATGCCGGTGGCCATCGGCCTGTCGGGCTACCCGCCGCTGCGCTACCTGATCCTCAACGGCATCGGCGCCATCGTCTGGGCCCTGGCCCTGGGCTTCGCCGCCTTCCACTTCGGCGCCGTGCTCGAAGGCATGCTGGGCAACCTCAAGCGCTACGAGCTGATGGTGCTTGGTGCGCTGGTGGTGATCGGCGGCCTGCTCTGGCTGCGTCGCCGCCTGCGCAACAGCCGCGAAGCCAAGGCGAACGCCGAGCAACCGCCGCAGCCGTAACCCGGGCCTCAGCCCGGGAACACGCCCGCCTCAGACCGCCAACGCCGCCTGCCGCCGCCCCAGGGCGACCAGCGCCAGCACGCTGACCAGACCATGCACACCCAGCACCAGCCAGGCCAACGGGCTGGCCGGCAGCATGCCGAGGGCGTCCGCCAGCCAGAGCACCGGCAGGTTCAGCGCCAGCCGCGCCAGCTCCAGGCGCAGTGCCCAGGGGCGGTTCTCCAGCCAGGCACCGATGACGAACAGGCCGAACGCCACCCAGCCCCAGCCCAGCAGCACGGCGCCCAGGGACATGCCTTCGCCGGCGCCCAGCAGATAGCTGCCGCCCACCACATAACCGACGAACTGCAACGCCGCATACAGGGTGCGACCGCCCGACAGCGGCACCTCGAACTTGGCGAAGCGGCTCAGGTCCGGCTTCGCCTGGGGGTATTTGCGCGCCACGTCCTCGGGGCGCCAGCCGGTGCGCATGAACCAGATGCGCAGGCGATCCCACCAGGACTCGGCGCGCACCGCGTCCTGCCACAGCACCGAGTAGAACTGCAGGTTGGCCCAGAGCGGGTTCCAGCTGGCCAGGGGCGTGGTCACGCCGAACACCACCGGCTCCTCGTCCAGCTCCTCCTGGAAGGTGCCGAACAGACGGTCCCAGAGGATGAATACGCCACCGTAGTTGCGATCCATGTACACCGCGTTCTGCGCATGGTGCACGCGGTGGTTCGACGGGCTGATGAAGAACCACTCGAACCAGCCGAGCTTGGGCACGTGGCGGGTGTGCACCCAGAACTGATAGAGCAGGTTCAGCGCCGCGACGGTCAGGAACACCAGCGGCGGCACGCCGGCCACCGCCATCGGCAGGTAGAAGATCCAGCCGAAGAGGAAGCCGGTGCTGGTCTGGCGCAGGGCCGTGGAGAGGTTGTACTCCTCGCTCTGGTGGTGCACCGAATGGGCGGCCCAGAGCACGTTGCGCTCATGGCCCAGGCGGTGGTTCCAGTAGTAGCAGAAGTCGTAGAAGACGAAGGCGAACAGCCAGACCCAGAGGCTGTCTGCGCGCAGCTCGAACAGCGCCAGGTGCTGCCAGGCATAGGTGTAGGTGAGCAACCCGACCGCCTTGGTCAGCAGCCCACTGGTGGTGGACAGCACGCCGGCGCTGAGGCTGTTGATGGCATCGGCGGTGCGGTAGGTACGCACCCCGCGCCAGCGATCGGCCAACAGCTCGATGCCGATCAGCAGGAAGAAGAAAGGGACCGCGTAGAGGACGTAATTCATGATGTCAGCCGTATCGTTATGCCGATCAAGGGACTAGGATTGCCAGCCTCGATGCTACGCCCGTGCCTCCCCGGAGCCCCTGGCGCCGCATGCCAGCCCAACCGGCATATGACGACACATGCGCATAACCACAAGACGCACGCTCTCCATCCTGTTGATCCTGATCGCCGCAGCCGCCCTCCTGGGACTCTATCCCTATCGCGCCGCGCTGCTGCCGGCCGCCGACGACCTGGCGGCGGCGAAAACCCGCCTGGCGCCCCACGTCAGCCTGTTCACCCCCGAGGGTGAAGGCCCATTCCCCACCGTGCTGGTGTTCCACGGCTGCAGCGGGCAGAGCCCCGGCTTCGTGCGTAACGTCAGCGACTGGCTGCTGCCCCAGGGTTTTGCCCTGCTGTTCGTCGACAGCCTGGCCGCCCGGGGCATCGACGACTGGCACCCGGTGTGCGATGGCAAGCGGCTGTGGGGCAACGAACGCGCCCTGGACGTCTACGCCGCCCTCGACCTGGCCCGCGCCATGCCGCAGCTGGACCACCAGCGCATGGCCCTGCTCGGCTACTCCCACGGCGGCTGGAGCATCCTCGACGCCCTGGCCTACGACGGCGCCGCCGGCCACGGTTTCCCCGGCATCGGCCAGCAGGCGCTGGACGGTGTGCGCGGCGCCATCGCCTTCTACCCTTACTGTGGGTTCCCCGCGCACCTGCGCCAGGGCAAGGGGCGCGACCTGCCGGTGCTGATGTTTCTCGGTGGCAAGGACAGAATCACTGACCACCTTCAGTGTCTATCAGCTATGGACGCGCTCGATTTCGAACAACTGCAACTGGTGCAATATGGCGGAGCCGACCATGTTTTCGATCAGCGCAGCGACCTGAATACCTACCAACCCAGGCTGGCCAAGGATGCCCACCAGCATGCCCAGGCATTCCTCGAGGAGACCCTGAAGGCGGCCCAGTGAAGCGGAGAACGCTATGAACAAAAAAGTTGCTGTGATCCTTTCCGGCTGTGGCGTGTACGACGGCGCGGAGATCCACGAAAGCGTGATCACCCTGCTGCGCCTGGACCAACGGGGTGCACAGGCACAGTGCTTCGCGCCCAACATCGCCCAGCACCACGTGATCAACCACCTCACCGGCGAAGAGATGCCGGAGAGCCGCAACGTGCTCACCGAATCCGCGCGCATCGCCCGTGGCGCGGTGAAGGACGTGCGTGAGCTGAAGGCCGAGGACTTCGATGCGCTGATCATCCCCGGCGGTTTCGGTGCGGCGAAGAACCTCTCCGACTTCGCCATCAACGGCGCCGACTGCAGCGTGCAGCCCGACGTGCTGGCCGCCGCCCAGGGCTTCGCCGCCGCCGGCAAGCCGGTGGGGCTGATCTGCATCTCCCCGGCCATGGCCGCGAAGATCTACGGCGAGGGCGTGGTCTGCACCATCGGCGACGACGCCGACACCGCTGGCGCGCTGCAGAAGATGGGCGCCGAGCACGTCGAATGCGTGGTCAGCGAGATAGTCGAGGACAAGCCGCGCAAGCTGGTCACCACCCCCGCCTACATGCTCGCCCAGTCCATCAGCGAAGCCGCCTCGGGCATCTACAAGCTGGTCGACCGCGTGCTGGAACTGACCCACGCCGACCATTGACGGCGCAGGCGGGCGGCCCCGGTCGCCCGCCTCTGCAAGCCGCTCCCGCCAATCCGCGTGCCATTTGGGCCGCGCCCCTGTTCAAGCGCCCCGCGCTGCGTCAGCGTCGCCTTTTCGACCCAGATGCAGGTGCAGCATGAGCGATAACGAATTCGTCCTGACCCCGGAACTGCAACAGGCGGTCCGACGCTTCTTCGAACGCATCCCCTTCAACCAGGTGCTCGGCATCCAGCTGGGCGAGCTGTCGCCGCAGCAGGTGACCATGCACCTGCCGATGAAGGACGAACTGATCGGCAACTTCGTCCACGGCATCCTTCACGGTGGGGTGATCTCCACGCTGCTGGACGTCACCGGCGGCGCCATGGCGCTGATCGGCGCCTTCGAGCGGCACCAGGGGCTGTCCACGGGTGAGCGCATGGAGCGCCTGTCCAAGCTGGGCACCATCGACCTGCGTATCGATTACCTGCGCCCGGGGCGGGGCCGCTCCTTCACCGCCACGGCGGTGCTGCTGCGCTCGGGCAACAAGGTCGCGGTGGTGCGTTCGGAACTGCACGCCGACGACGGCACCCTGGTGGCGGTCGGCACCGGCACCTACCTCTGCGGCTGAGGGATTCCGGCCTCAGCCCCGGCTGAGGCGGGTGAGCAAGCGGTCCAGCGAATTGGAGAAGGCCTGGCGGTCCTTCTCGCTGTAGGCCGCCTGGCCGCCGCCCATCTGCCCCTGGTCGCGCAGGTCGGTGAACAGGTTGCGCACCGCCAGCCGCTCACCCATGTTGCGCTCGTCGAACTCCCGGCCACGGGGGTCGAGCGCCGCCACCCCCTTCTTCACCAGGCGATCGGCAAGCGGCACATCGCTGCAGATCACCAGGTCGCCGGGCTCGGCCTGCTCCACCAGGTGATCGTCCGCCGCATCCGGCCCGCTCGGCACCACCACCAGGCGCACGCAGGCGAAAGCAGGCTTCACCTGGCTCTGCCCGGCCACCAGCACCACCTCGAACTTGCGCTTGAGGGCGAACTTGATGACCTGGTCCTTGGCGGCACGGGGGCAGGCGTCGGCGTCGATCCACACACGCATGGGCTTGGGCTCCGGAAAAGTGGCGGGCGCGCAGTATGCCAGCCGCGACCGGGGCCCGCTCGCTGCGCCACCATGCCGCAGGCTGGGCGAGGTCAAAATGATCTCATTGCGCCATCTATTTTCGCCGATATTCCCCTATAATCGCCTGCCCTTCCCGCACCTTCGGGTCCCGAGGGAGGCCCCACGGGGGGATTGGCAGGACGCCGCTACATGCCAGTGCACGCCTGGATCAGCCGGAAACGGCTGGCAGTATCAAGGATTCGACGAGGAACACATGGCATCCCGCGCCGTTACCGCTCTGGCGGTCTGCTTCGCCCTGCAGCTTGCCGGCTGCTCGGTTTTCCGCAGCTACGAACACGAACTCACCGAGACCAGCCAGCACCTCGCCCGCGGCGAAGTCGATGCCGCACTGGGCGTGCTGGAAGCCAACAACGACAGCGCCGACAAGGACCTTCTCTACTGGTTCGAGAAGGGCGAACTGCTGCGCTCGAAGGGTGACCTGGCGGCCAGCCAGAAAGCCTGGCGCCAAGCCGACGGCATCATCTTCCAGTGGGAAGAGGCGATGAAGGCCGACCCCGGCCGCTACCTGGCCGAAGCCGGCGCCTACCTCGCCAACGACCGGGTCCGCCGCTACCAGGGCTACGACTACGAGAAGGTGATGCTCACCACTCAGATGGCCCTCAACGACCTGGCGCTGAACGACTTCGACGCCGCGCGCACCGAGATCCGCAAGACCCACGAACGCGAAGCGCTGATCGCCGAACTGCGCGACCAGCAGTACCTCGACAGCGAAGAGGAAGCCGAGCGCCAAGGCATCAGCACCCGCTTCGAAGACCTGCGCGGCTACCCGGTGGCCTCCCTCGACGCCCCCGAGGTGGTCAACCTGAAGAACAGCTACCAGAGCGCCTTCAGCCACTACCTCGCCGGCTTCGTCTACGAGGCCCTGGGCGAGAAGGGCCTGGCCGCTCCCGGCTACCGCCAGGCCGCCGAACTGCGCCCCGGCACCCCGCTGCTGGAACAGGCCCTGCTGGACCTGGACGCCACGCCCGCCGCAGACGCCGGCAGCGACGTGCTGCTGGTGCTGCAGAGCGGCCTGGCGCCGGCCCGCGACTCGCTGCGCATCCCGCTGCCGGTGCCCCTGGACTCCGGGATGATCATCAGCACCCTGTCCTTCCCGCTGCTGCGCGACGACACCAGCACCCTGACACCGGGCTTCATCGAGGTGGATGGCGCGCCCGCCGCCCTCACCGAACTCAGCAGCCTGCGTGCCATGTCGCACCGCGCCCTGCGCGACGACATGCCCGGCATCATCCTCCGCACCACCATCCGCGCGGTGACCCGGGGCGCCCTGCAGAAGCAGCTCAACGACAACGGCAACCCCCTGGCCAGCCTGGCCGTGGGCATCATGTCGGTGGCCAGCGAAGGGGCCGACGAACGCACCTGGCGCACCCTGCCCGGCAGCATCAGCGTCGCGCGGGTGCGCCTGGCCATGGGCGAACACCGCCTGGCCCTGCCCACCGCCTATGGCGTGCGCGAATTCACCCTGAAGATCGATCGGCCCCACCAGGTGGTCCCGCTGCGGATGGTGGCCGGCCAGGTCTACGCCCAGGGCGCCGTCACCCCGACCCTACCTGGCCCACGTACCCTGGCCAGCAACCAGACTCCCTGAGGAACACACATGCGCAAGCTGCTCGTCGCCGGGCTCGCCCTGGCCCTGCTCGCCGGCTGCTCCAGCCGCGAAACCGCCTCCAGCAAGGTGGCGCCCATGGGCGATGTGGAAGACATCGAAGTGGACACCATGCGGGTCGCCCGCGATAACGGCTTCCTCACCGTCAAGGTGAAGCTGACCAACACCTCCAGCCATAACCGCACCCTCTACTACCGCTTCGCCTGGCTGGACAGTGACGGTTTCCCCGTCGCCGACGAGGAAAGCTGGAAGGCCCTGCCCATCTACGGTACCCAGACCACCTACCTGCCGGCCATCGCGCCGGTGCCCAAGGCGACCGACTTCCGCCTGGAAATGAACACCCCCGACTGATCACGAGAAAGCGAGTATTCCCATGCGCCTTGTCCGCACCACTTGCATCGCCGCCCTGGCCCTGGCCGCCGCCGGCTGCTCCAACAACCCGTCGCCGGTGCTCGGTGGCGGCAACATCAGCTACGGCGACAGCAAGGCCGTCGAACTGATCACCAACGAGTTCGGCTCCACCGACCTGCAGATGATCGCCGAATCCATGACCCGCTCCCTGGCCCAGTCCGGCGTGCTCCAGGGTCGCCCGGTGGTCCAGGTCTACGACGTGAAGAACAAGACCAGCGAGTACATCGATACCCGCGAGATCACCACCTCGATCAAGACCCAGCTGATGAAGACCGGCACCGCCCGCTTCGCCAGCGACAACACCGACATGCAGAGCCAGGTCGACCAGCTGAAGCTGCAGAACCAGAGCGGGCTGTACAAGAACTCCACCGTGGCCAAGACCGGCAACATGATCGCCGCCAAGTACCGCCTGGAGGGCTCCATCAGCTCAATCGTCAAGCGCAGCAGTGACTACAAGGACGTCTTCTACAAATTCAGCCTGCAACTGGTCGACGTCGAAAGCGGCCTGGCCGAGTGGATGGACGAGAAAGAAATCCGCAAGACCACGGAGCGTTGATATGCGCGCATTGATCGGCCTGTTCGTCGCCAGCCTGGCATTCGCCAGCCAGGCGGCCCCCAAGGTGGCGGTGACCGACCTCGCCTACGAGGAACGCGTCCGCGAGTACATCCACACGGTGAACGCCCAGAGCGCCTCGCAGGTGAGCGGCTTCTCCGGCAGCGCCTCCAGCAGCTACTCGGAAGAAGAAGGTACCTACAGCTACATCGAACGCGGCGAGCTGCGCAAATTCACCGGCGACATCAAGGGCGAGATCCTCAAGTCCGGCACCTTCCAGTTGATCCAGGGCCGCCCCTTCGCCAGCGACAACGAAGGCCTGCACGACGTGATCGGGCGCATCGCCCAGGGCCAGTTCCAGGGCGCGGACTATGTATTGTTCGGCTCGGTCTCGGACGCCGACTTCCGCCAGGACGTCAACGCCATCGACAACACCGACAGCTACTCCACGGTGCTGGGCCTGACCCTGGTGGCCGACTTCAGCCTCATCGACACCCGCACCCACGAGGTGAAGGCGGCGTTCACCGCCATGGGCGAAGCCCAGGACGTGAAGCTGGTGAAGGGCAACGACAGGCGCGTCACCCCAAACCGCGGGCGCGTGGTGCGCGAGGTGTCGAAGGCCCTCGGCGAAGACGTCGCGCGACAGCTGCAGGAACAGCTCGGCGTCGGCCCGGCAGCGGTCACCGACAACGGCCGCTACGGCGCGCTGCCACCGGATGAGCCGGCGAAGATACTGCATTGAACCAAGCGGCCTGCGGGCCGCTTTTCTTTTGCCGCAACCTGGGCTCAGCGCTGGTAGAACGCCTCGCAGCGCTCGCGCAAGGCGCGGGACAGGCTGTCGTCGTCCAGTTCGATGAGATCGAGTTCGAGGTCGTCGGGCAGCAGTTCGGCGACCAGCGCAGCGAGGCGGCGGCGACCGGCGAGATCGGTGCCGGAAACGCCCAGCAGCAAGCGCGGCTGCGGGCCGAGCGCGGGGTCGCGCAGGGCGGCGAGAAAGGCTTCGTGGATATCGAGCTCGCTGCAGGCGGCGCTCAAGGCCTGCTCCAGCGGAGGGTGACGCAGGGGTGCGATGGCGAGGTCCGGCGAGTCGCCGTAGACCCCGTCCCGGCTGTTGGATGGCGGCATGCCGATGCTCCTTGTGGGAAGACCGGCAGCCTATTGCCCAGGCACCGCGCTGTCGCGGCGCCGGGTCACGTTCAGGCCATCGACTGGGTCACGCCGGGACGCGGCGCACCGTGGCCAGCAGGGCGGCGGCGCCGACGAAGAGCACGGCGAAGCCCCGGTTCATGGAACGCTGCTGGCGCGGCGAGCGCAGCACCCGCAGGACCTTGGCGGCGAGCCCGGTGTAGCCGGCCATGACGATCAGGTCGACGGTGATCATGGTCGCGCCCATCACCAGGTACTGCTGCACCAGCGGCGCGTGCGGGTCGATGAACTGCGGCAGCACGGCGAGCATGAAGACGATCGCCTTGGGGTTGCTGACGTTCACCAGGAAGCCGCGCAGCACCATGGTCAGCGGCCGGCCCAGGGGGCGCTCGGCGGAATCGGCGGCCAGGTCGCTGGGCAGCGCACGCCATTGGCGCACGGCCAGGTACACGAGGTAGACGACGCCGAACCACTTGATCGCGCTGAAGGCCAGGGCCGAGGTGGCGAGGATGGCACCGACGCCGGCGGCGACGATGGCGATCTGCAGGGCCAGGCCCAGTTGCAGGCCGATGGCGTTCCAGTAGCCGCGCAGGAAGCCGTACTGCAGCCCCGAGGACATGGAGGCGATGGCGCCGGCGCCAGGGGAAAGGCTGATCACCCAGCAGGCGACCAGGAATGCGAGCCAGGTGTGCATGGCCATGGCGTGGTCCTCGGAAATACGGAAGGGGGGCGAGCAGACTACCCGCTGCGCTTAGCGCTGCACAGCCCCGGCCGGCGCCTCAGCGCCAGCGGCGTACCGCCTTCTGGAAGAACAGGCTGTTGGGCACCTGCACCAGCGCGCCGTCGGCGTTCTCGCTGAGGTCCTGCAGGGTGGTGTAGAAGAGGTTGATGGCCACCACGCGGCCCTTCACACCGGGCTTGTCGGCGCTCTCCACCACCTCCACCACGTCACCCATGCGGAACGGCCCGAGGGAGAAGATCAGCACCGCGCAGAACATGTTGGACAACACGCTCCAGATGGCGAAGAACGCCACTGCGGCGACGGCGGTGAAGCCGGTCAGCGCCGCCCACAGGACTTCGGCGGAAACGCCGAGGCGCTCCAGCACCAACATGAAGGCGCTGCCGAGGATCAGCCAGCGCAGCAGGCCGCGCAGGGGCAGCAGGAGCTCCTGGGGCAGCTGTGGATAACGTGCGCCGAGGCGGGTGATGCCCCGGGTGAGAACGCGTTGCGCGAGCCAGGCGAGGAACAGCACCAGGAGCACCTGCGCCGCACGGATCAGCGGCTCGCTCCAGGCCGTCAACAGGACCAGGTCTTCCATCAGTCACTGGCCTCCAGCTGGCTCTGCAGGTTTTCCAGAAGCTCGAGGGCCTCCAGCCATTTCTCTTCCAGCTCGGCCTCACGGGTCTTGAGTTTCGCCTGCTCGGCGAGCAGGTCGCGCAGCTCGTCCTTGCGCGAGGCCTCGTAGACACCGGCGTCGCCCAGGCGGGTTTCCACGGCAGCGAGCTTCTCGTGCAGGGTGCCCAGTTCCTTCTCCAGCTTCTCGGCTTCGCGCTTGTGCGGCGCCAGTTGCTGGCGCAGCGCCGCAGCGGCCTGGCGCTGGGCACGCTTGTCGGTGCCGGCACCGCTGCCACCGGCCGGGTTGCTCACCGGCGCCTGACGGGCGCGGTAGTCCACCAGCCAGCGGGCGTAGTCGTCGAGATCGCCATCGAAGGGCTGGATGCGCCCGTCCGCCACCAGGAGGAATTCGTCGGTGGTGCTCTTGAGCAAATGACGATCGTGGGAAACCACCAGCACCGCACCGGCGAAGTCCTGCAGGGCCATGGTCAGCGCCAGGCGCATTTCCAGGTCCAGGTGGTTGGTGGGTTCGTCGAGCAACAGCAGGTTGGGCTTCTGCCAGGCGATCAGCGCCAGGGCCAGGCGCGCCTTCTCGCCACCGGAGAAATTCAGCACCGGCTCGTCGCAGCGGTCGCCACGGAAGTCGAAGCCGCCGAGGAAGTCGCGCAGGGTCTGCTCGCGCTCGGTCGGGGCCAGGCGCTGCAGGTGCAGCAGCGGGCTGGCCTTGGGATCGAGGGAGTCCAGCTGATGCTGGGCGAAGTAGCCGATGGCGAGGTTCTCGCCCCGGGACAGGCGCCCGGCGACAGGCGCCAGCTCACCGGAAAGGGTCTTGATCAGGGTCGACTTGCCCGCGCCGTTGGGACCGAGCAGGCCGATGCGCGCACCGGGAACGAGCTGCAGCTTGACCTGCTGCAGCACCACCTTGTCGCCATAGCCGAGCTGGCCTTCGGCGACATCCAGCAGCGGGCTGGAGATCTTGTCGGCTTCGCGGAAGACGAAGTCGAAGGGCGAATCCACGTGGGCGGGCGCCAGCTCTTCCAGGCGCTCCAGGGCCTTGATCCGGCTCTGGGCCTGGCGGGCCTTGGTGGCCTGGGCCTTGAAGCGGGCGATGTACTTCTCCATGTGCGCACGCTGGGCCTGCTGTTTCTCGTAGGCCTGTTGCTGCTGCGCCAGGCGCTCGGCACGGGTGCGCTCGAAGGCCGAGTAACCGCCCCGGTAAAGGGTCAGCTTCTGTTGCTCGAGGTGGGCGACGTTATCCACCACCGCATCGAGGAAGTCGCGGTCGTGGGAAATCAGCAGCAGGGTGCCCGGGTAGCCCTTGAGCCACTCTTCGAGCCAGAGGATGGCGTCGAGGTCGAGGTGGTTGGTGGGCTCGTCGAGCAGCAGCAGTTCGGACGGGCACATCAGCGCCTGGGCCAGGTTGAGGCGCATCCGCCAGCCGCCGGAGAAGTCGCCGACGCGGCGGTCCATCTGCTCGCTGGTGAAGCCGAGGCCGGCCAGCAGCTTGCGCGCGCGGGCATCGGCCGTGTAGCCGTCGGCGCTGTCCAGTTCGATGTGCAGGCGGGCGATGGCGGTGCCGTCGTGGCCCGCCTCGGCCACGGCCAGCTCGGTCTGCACGCGACGCAGGTGCAGGTCGCCATCGAGGACGTAGTCCACCGCCAGGCGGTCGAGGGTGTCCACCTCCTGGCGCATGTGCGCGATGCGCCAGTCGGCCGGCACGAAGCAGTCGCCCGCGTCAGGGCCGAGCTCGCCGCGCAGCAGGGCGAAGAGGCTGGATTTACCGGCACCGTTGGCGCCGATGAGGCCGACCTTCTGGCCGGTGTGCAGGGTCAGTTCGGCGCCTTCGAGCAGGCGCTGAGGACCACGCTGTAGTGTGAGGTTCTGGAGTCGGATCATAATGGCGGCGGAGTTTATCAGCTTCATTCCCCCACCGCCCGGTATGCGCCATGCCCCCCGATCTATGGAGTTTCTCCCTCGACCTCTACGCCCGCCCAGGCGTCGAAAACGCCTGCCTGCGCCTGCAGGAACAGGGTGCCGACGTGTGCCTGTTACTGGCTGCAGCCTGGCTTGGAAGGCGCGGCGTCCACTACGACCCCGTTTGCGCGGAACAGCTGCAAGGCATCGCCGGCCCCTGGCAACGGGATGTGGTGGAACCCTTGCGCAGGCTCAGGCAGGCATGGCGTGAAGCAGCGGGGACGGATGCGGGATTGTGCGAGCTGCGCGACGGCGTAAAGCGCTTGGAGCTGGACGCAGAGCGACGCCTGCTGGCGCGTCTGGAAGAGATCGCTGCACCCTGGCCGGAAGCCAATGGGCAGGATTGGAGCTGGCTGGACGTGCTCGCGGGAACGGCGAGGGATGACCGCGACGCGCTGCAATCGCTGCGCGCCGCGGCTATCGAGGCTTAAGCCGACGGCGTGGTCGGTGCGGCCGCGCCATTGGCGGCCGACGGCGCCGGAGCAGCAGGCGCGGCGGCCGGAGCCGGTGCAGCAGGCTTGGCAGCCGGAGCGCTCACCGGAGCGGCGGGCTTGGCAGCGGCCTTGACCGGCGCTTTCGCAGCAGGCTTGGCAGCGGCCTTGGGTGCCGGCTTGGCAGCGGGTTTGGCAGCTGGCTTCGCAGCAGCCGGTTTGGCCGCGACGGGCTTGGCGGCAGGCTTGGCAGCAGCGGGTTTAGCGGCGGCGGCGGGCTTGGCGGCTGCGGGTTTTGCAGCGGCTTTCACCGGAGCCTTGGCCGCGGGTTTGGCAGCGGGCTTGGCGGCCGGTTTAGCAGCCGGCTTGGCGGCAGCGGCAGGCTTGCTGGCAGCAGCTTTGGCCGGCGCTTTCGCGGCAGGCTTGGCAGCCGGTTTGGCAGCAGCCTTCGGAGCGGCCTTGGCAGCAGCCGGTTTAGCGGCGGGCTTGGCGGCGGCTTTGGCCGGAGCCTTTGCAGCAGGTTTGGCGGCGGGCTTGGCAGCCGGTTTGGCGGCAGCGGCGGGCTTGCTGGCAGCAGCCTTGGCCGGTGCTTTCGCAGCAGGCTTGGCAGCGGGTTTGGCGGCAGCTTTCGGAGCGGCCTTGGCAGCCGGCTTGGCGGCAGGCTTGGCAACCGGTTTGGCAGCAGCGGCCTTGGCCTTGGCTTCACGGGTGACCAGCGCCTTGGCGGCCGCTTCCTTCACCTTGCCAACGCCCTGGGCCAGCTTGAGGCTTTCCTGGGCGTCACGCTTGAGGTCGGCGATGTAGGCACGGGTTTCGGCCTGACGTGCCTTCAGCGCATCGAGCAAGCCTTCCAGCTCGGCGATTGCTTCCTTGGATTTGTTCTGCGCTTTCGCTTTGCCGGCCTTGGCAGCGTCCTGCAGTTTGGTCCGTGCACCGTGGAGTTTTTCCTGGGCCTTGCCGCGCTGCTTCTCCAGTTTGGTGAGCAGTTTTTCGGCATCGACCAACGCTTGGCTGCAAGCGTTTTCGAGGTGTTCGATCAGGCTGTGGGAAAGTTGCTGTAACAGGTGCAGCGGGGTGCTTACGGGCTTCTTCTTGGCCGACATGGTGCGCCTCCGGGCGGACGTGGTTGCGCCCATACTAGTCGCCTGTTTGAGCCGTCGCTAGTTCCCCGTTATTCCAAACTGCATGGCTGGCATACTCGCCGGCATTTCACCCTGGGAGAATGTCCGATGCGCGCTGTCGTTTCACTGTGTCTGTGCCTGCTTGCGCTCACCGCCCAAGCCGCCGATGAAGAGAAGGATCTCGCCTACAGCATGGGCGTAAAACTGGGCGAGCGGCTGCGTGAAGAAGCACCGCAACTGCAGCTGGAATCATTGCTGCGGGGCCTTACCCAGGCCTATCGCGGAGAGAAGCTGGAGCTGGATGCACAGCGCATGGAGCACCTGCTCGATGCCCATGAAGCGAGCATGGAACAGAGCGGCCAATCCGCGCAGAAAGCCATCGCCGCAGAGAAGCGCTTCATCGCCCTGGAGCGTGGCAAATACGGTGTGCGCGAACTGACCGACGGCGTGCTGGTGACCGAGCTGCGCGCCGGCAGCGGTGCGAAACCGGGTGCGCATTCGCAGGTGCGGGTCAACTACCGTGGGCAGCTGGCAGACGGCAGCGTTTTCGATGCGAGCGACAAGCCCCAATGGTTCCGCCTCGACAGCGTGATAGCCGGTTGGCGAAGCGCCTTGCAGGAGATGCCGGTGGGGGCCAAGTGGCACCTGGTGATTCCATCATCCCAGGCCTATGGCGAAGAAGGCGCAGGGGATCTGATTCCGCCCTACGCCCCCTTGGTGTTCGACCTCGAATTGCTCGAGGTCCGCTGACTCACGCGAGCTGCGCGCCCTGGTTCTGGTGGGCGTTGTGCAGCACTTCGATGAGGCAGTCCTCCAGTTCGAAGCGCTCGTGCAGCAATGGGCCGAGTCGTTTGAGTTCGGTGGCCAGGCAGACTTCGCGGCTGTCGCTGCCATCGCAGCAATCGTTGAAGCCCAGCGCGACCTCGGTGATGGCCTCGATGCGGGGGTAGATCTGCTTGGCCAGATCCAGGCCACGCTGATCACCGAAGGCCTTGGCCTCGTTGAGCAGCTGTTCGTAGACCTCGAAGTGGCCCGCCGACACGTAGTCGACCAGTACTTCGCAGAATCCTTGCAGGTCTTCCACCGCAGGCGCTTGTGGCCTGTCGTTGACACTGGTGAAGACCCGGACCAGTTCCTGGCGCTCCAGTAACCAGCGATCGATCAACTGGTGCACCCCACCCCAACGTTCCTGAGCGTTCTGGCAACTCTCGAGCATGATGTCCTCGCTTCCCTTTCGGTAATGCCTTGTTCGTCTGCTCCGAGACGGTTTTTTGTCGATCGGTGCAAAAACGGGGAAGGCGACGCGGAAACGGCAGCTTTCCGGCGTCACGTGCGGGCCAGATTATGCCCGTGACTGTTTGCCAGCAAGGCACCTGGTCGGGAAAATTTCATACGAGCGTTTAATCGTCACGCCGCAGCCGGCGTGGCTTCTGCATCAGAGGCGGGGAGGTGCGGCAAGGACGCGCGCCCGGACAGGAGCCGGGCGCGGCGCGGGAGGCGGTCAGCTGCGGCGCAGCATCTGGTAGAGCGAGAAGAGGATGCAGCCGGCGAAGGCCAGCAAGCTCCACTCGGGAATGCTCATGCCGAAGAGGGTCCAGGTGACTTCTGCGCAATCGGCGGTGCCGTGCAGCATCAGCTTGATGATTTCCTGGAAGGGCAGCGCATCCATCATGTATTCCAGGCTCGGCAGGCAGGCCGGGAGCTGGTCGGCGGGCACGCCCTGCAACCACACCTGGCGGCCGGCGGTCGCGGCACCACCGGCGGCGAACAGCAGCGCCAGCCCGGAGTAGACGCGACGGCCACGGGCCTGAGGGGCGTGCAGCGCAGCGATCAGGCAGACCACGCCGAAGAGGATGATGAAGATCCGCTGCACGATGCACAGCGGGCAGGGCTCCAGGCCCATCGCATGCTCCAGGTAGAGCGCACCGCCCATGACGGCGACACAGGCGAGGAAGGCGGCGAAGAACAGGGAACGCGGGCTGGCCAGGGTCATGGCGGCTCCGAGGAGTGATGAGAGGCCGCTACGGTAGAGGAAGCCCCTTGGCCTTTCAAGACGACCGGCTAGTCTGCTGCGGGTACCCATCCGGAGAAGACTGCCATGCGTCGGTTACTGGCACTGCTATTGTTCCTGCCCCTCATCGCCCTTGCCCAGGCGCCCCTGGAGAAGATCCGCCTGCCCCCGGGCTTCCGCATCGAGGTGCTCAGCGACCAGGTGCCCAGCGCCCGGGAAATGACCTGGGGCACCGAGGGCACGTTGTTCGTGGGCAGCAATGCCGCCGGCAAGGTGTATGCCCTGGACACCCGCAGCGGCAAGGTCCGCACCCTGGCCAGCGGGCTGAAGATGCCGGTCGGCGTGGCCTTCCACGAGGGCGACCTGTACGTGTCGGCGATCAGCCGCATCCTGCGCCTGCGCGACATCGAGTCGCAGCTGGACGCACCGCCCCAGCCCGAGCAGGTGGGCCCGGCCTTCCCCGCCGAAACCCACCACGGCTGGAAATTCATCGCCTTCGGCCCCGACGGCAAGCTCTACGTGCCGGTGGGCGCGCCCTGCAACGTCTGCGAGCGCGACCCCGACACCTACGCCGCGCTGCACCGCATGAACCCCGATGGCAGCGGCCTGGAGCTGGTGGCCCGGGGCATCCGCAACACCGTGGGTTTCGACTGGCACCCGAAGACCGGCGAGCTGTGGTTCAGCGACAACGGCCGCGACCTGCTGGGCGACGACACCCCGGACTGCGAGCTCAACCGCATCACCACGCCCAACCCGCATTTCGGCTTCCCGTACTGCCATGCCGGCAGCGTCGCCGACCCGGAGTTCGGCAAGCGCCCGTGCAAGGAATTTGTCGCCCCGGTGGCCAAGCTCGGCCCCCATGTGGCGCCCCTGGGGCTGCGCTTCTACACCGGCAGCCAGTTCCCGGCCGAGTACCGCGACAACCTGTTCATCGCCGAGCACGGCTCGTGGAACCGCAGCGAGAAGATCGGCTACCGCATCAAGCGTGTGGAGCTGAACGAGGACGGCAGCCTCAAGCGCCAGAGCGTGTTCGCCGAGGGCTGGCTGGAGAATGGCGAGGTATGGGGGCGCCCGGCGGATGTGCTGGTAGCGCCGGATGGCTCGTTGCTGGTCAGTGACGACCAGGCCGGAGCCATCTACCGCATCAGCTACCAGGGCTCTTGAGAAACGCGCCGCCAGGACGGCGGCGCGGCATCAGGCGACGCGTTCGCCAGGCAGGGGCAGCGCCGGCAGGTGCTGCACCAGGCCTTCTTGGAACAGCTGGTTGCTGCGTTCCATCTCGCCCATCTGTGCCAGCAGGCGGGCCTGCTCGGCGCAGAGTTCCGGTGCGCGGGAGAAGCTCAGGCCGGTGTCGAAATACTCCCGTGCCTTGCCCCACAGGCTGTTCTGCAGGCACAAACGGCCCAGGGTGAGGAACAGCGCCGGGTCGGTCGGATGATCCTTGAGGAAGGCTTCGGCGGTCTGCAGCTGGCGGGCCGGATCGGCACCACGCAGGCGCCCGTAGAAGCGCACCAGGGATTCGTCATAGCCCCGCTTGAGGGCGATGCGTACCGCCTCTTCGGCCTCGGGCTCGGCGCCCAGCTGGCGCAGCTGATTGGCGAAGGCCAGCACCAGGCGTGGCTCGGCACGCTGTGCAGCGGAGAGATGCTGCCAGGCCTGGATCAACGGGTTGAGCGCGGTCTCGCCCTCGTTGAGGCCGGCCTGCCCTGCGTGCACCAGGCGGTCGCTCCACACGCTCAGTTCCAGCTGGTTGAGTTCGGACTCCGGCAGCGCCTTGTTCTTGCGCAACTCCGGCAGCAGGCCCACCAGGGCCGCCGAATCGCCACGCTGGCGATGCAGCTGCAACAGCTGGCGCAATACCTGGTGATGGCGCGGGTGACGCTCGTGCATGACCTTGAGCGTTTCCAGCGCGGCGTCGGTTTCACCGCGCTCCTGCTGCAGCTCGGCGTGGGCCAGGGCGATGGCCAGCTCGGCCTGGGGCTGACGCTCCAGGGCGCGTTCGAGCATCTGGTCGCTCTCCTCGTACTGGCCGATGCGGTTGGCCGCCCGGGCGGCGCCGAGGTAGTACATCAAGGGTTGCGGATCGGCCTCGGCGGCGCGGCGCAGGTGGCGCAGCGCGCGGGCCCAGCGGCCCTCGGCCAAGTCCAGCAGGCCCTGTTCGGACGCCAGGCGCACACGGCGCCGGGCGTTACGCCGGGACCAGGGGTTGACCACGCCGCCGGAGACGAACACCAGGGTCAGCAGCGCGCGTACAAGCCACAGCAGCAGCCAGACCACGGCCACCAAGGCGAGGAAGGCCCAGAGGCTGGATTCGTAGCGGAAGCCCTTGTAGGCGAACAGGACATAGCCCTGGTGTTGGACGACGGCCATGCCGATCAGGGTGCCGGCGGCGGCCAGGAGCAACAGGATCAGGAGGGTGCGTCTCATTGGCCCTGGCCCTCCACCGGCGGTGCGGCTTCGGGGTCCTGGGCGGCATCGACTTCGGGCTCGGCGGCGGCCTTGGGCTCGGCGAGACGCTGGCTGCGTTGCAGATAGGCCTGGAGCGCTTCGAGGGAGGCGCCGAGGTCGGGTGTCTTCACTTCCACCGGCTGGGTGGCGAGTTCATCGATGCGCGCCAGCAGCGCGCGGCTTTCCGGGTTCTCGGCGTTGAACTGCGAATCCAGCACCTCGCGGGCCTGCTTCAGCGACTGGCGATAGACCTGGGTCTGGCCATGCAGGGCAGCCCACTGGGCCTGTTCGAGGGCGAGGGACAGGGCCAGGCGTACCTGGGACAGGCCCTGGCCGGCGAGCAGCGGCTTGATGTTCTGGTCGGCGTCGAACTGGATGCGGAAATAGTGGGAGAGCTTCTCCAGCCACTCGGCCCACCAGCTGCCGCCATCGCCTTCGGCGGCCATGTTGCGCAGCACGCCGCCCTTGTCTTCGAAGGCCGGGGCCAGGGGGTTGAGCTGAGCCGCCTGCTCACGCAGCGCGCCGAGTTGCAGGAACAGCCCGGTGCGGTCCGGCTGCGGCGTGGTGCGCAGCGCTTCGAGGCTGCGCGAGAGTTGCTCGCGGGCGGCGAAGGCGGCGGGGTCGTCCTGGTCGCGGAGGATGTCATCGGCCGCTTCCACCAGGGCCTTGGCGCTGGTGATGTCCTGCAGCGCGGAGAGGCGCAGGCTGGCCAGGCGCAAGAGGTGTTCGGCCTCGGCCAGGCGCCAGTCCTTGCGGCTGGCACCGAGCACGGTTTCCAGGCGCTGGCTGAGGCGCTGCTGGTCGCCCTGCAGGTTGCCCAGCAGGCGGCGGCGCTCATCCAGCTCTTCGGCACTGGGCAGCTGGTCGAGGCGCTCGGTGAGCTTCTTCTCGCGCTGCTGCAGCGACTGGGCCTGGCCACGGGCGTCCTCGACCAGGCTCAGCTGCTGCTGGTCACGGGCTTCGAGGCTGCGGATCTGCCACAGGCTCCAGCCGGCGACGGCAACACCGGCGGCGCCGACCAGCAACGCCAGGATGGCCAGGCCACCACCCCGGGAAACCGGTTTGGCGGTGGGAGGAATGACGGGCTCGGAAGCCGGGGGTTGCTGCTCGGTTTTCGCCAGTTCTGCTTCGCTCACGTATCCATCCTTTGCATCAGGGGGCCGGGGCCGGATGATTTTCCAGCGCCGCCAGCAAAGCCGAGGCGCTGGCGCCCCGGCAGTCCACAACGACTTGCGCGCCCGCATCGCGGGCCAGTTCGGCCACGCGCGGGCTCGGTACGAACAAGGGTAGACGGGCCAGGGCAGGCCAATCATCCCCGGCCAATGTGTTCAGGTGCTCGAAACCCTGCCCACTGCTGACCACCAGCCCGTTCAGGCGTTCCGCTTGAATCAGCCGCTGCAGGCTGCGCGGCGGGTAGTCGGGCAGGCGGCGGCGGTAGAGTTCCAGATAGTCCACTGCAACGCCTTGGCCGCGCAAACGCTCGGCGAGGAATTCTCGGCCACCCTCGCCACGCATGATCAGCACGCGCTTGCGCGGCGAGGCCAGCGCCTCGGCGAAGGCCGGCAGCGCCAGCAGGGCCTCGCTGTCATCGCCGCCTTCCGGCCAGTGGGTATCGAGGCCGGCAGCGGCCAGCAGCTCGCCAGTGGCGGCGCCGACGCTGAACCAGCGCACGGCGGCAGGCGGCTGCGGCCAATGCTGGGCGAGACGTTCCAGGCCGAGGCGGGCAGCGGGCTTGCTGACCACGATGACCGCAGCGTAGCGGTCGAGGCCGAGGAGGGTGGTGCGGTGTTCGGGGGTTTCAGCCAGCGGCTGGATGTCCAGCAGCGGCAGGCTGGCGCTGTGCACGCCGCACTGGGCGAGGGTCTCGCCCAATGCCGCGCTGTCGTCGGCGGGGCGCGTCAGCAGCAGGCGCCAGCCGGTCACGGATGACCGGCCTCACCATAGACAGCCTGGAGGATGGCTTCGGCGCCCTGGCCGAGCAGGTCCTCGGCGACGCGCACGCCGAGGCTTTCGGCGTCGGTGGCCAGCGCACGGGACTCGGCACGCAGCAGGGTGCCGCCGTCGGGCTGGCCGACCAGGCCGCGCAGCCAGAGCTGGTCGTCCTCGAGGATCGCGTAGCAGGCGATGGGCACCTGGCAGCCGCCGTTGAGGCGCTTGTTCAGGGCGCGCTCGGCGGTGACGCGCAGGGCGGTCTCGCGGTGGTGCAGGGGTGCCAGCAGGGCGTGGATTTCGGTGTCGGCGGTGCGGCACTCGATGCCCACGGCACCCTGGCCACCGGCCGGCAGGCTGTCGTCGACGCTGATGGAGGAGCGGATGCGGTCCTGGAAGCCGAGGCGGATCAGGCCGGCGGCGGCGAGGATAATGGCGTCGTATTCGCCGGCATCGAGCTTGGCCAGGCGGGTGTTCACGTTGCCCCGCAGGAACTGGATCTTCAGGTCCGGGCGACGCGCCAGCAGCTGGGCCTGGCGACGCAGGCTGGAGGTGCCGACCACGGCACCGGCGGGCAGCGCGTCAAGGCTGTCGAAGGTGTTGGAGACGAAGGCGTCGCGCGGGTCTTCGCGCTCGCAGATGCAGAACAGGCCAAGGCCATCGGGGAAGTCCATGGGCACGTCCTTCATGGAGTGCACGGCGATATCGGCCTCGTCCTCCAGCAGGGCGGTTTCCAGTTCCTTGACGAACAGGCCCTTGCCGCCGATTTTCGCCAGGGGCGCGTCGAGCAGCTTGTCGCCGCGGCTGACCATGGGCACCAGGCTGACCTTGAGCCCGGGATGGGCCTTCTCCAGGCTGGCTTTGACGAACTCGGCCTGCCACAGGGCCAGGGCACTCTTGCGGGTGGCGATGCGAATCTCGCGGGACATGGATGATGACTTCCGGAAGCAGGACTGCCCGGAATGATAACAGGCAAGACAGCCGCCGGCGCGCGGGTGGAAAACCCGGCGCCTGCGGCTATCCGTCCTAGAGGTTGTGCATCAGCTTGCGCACGCCGGCGACATGGCGGCGGCTCACCGTCAGGGCATCGCCGTTGAGGCCCTTGAGGAACAGCTGGAAGTGCCCCAGCGGGGTGCGCTGAAGACGCTCGATGCGCTCGCGAGCGACCAGGGCGTTGCGGTGGATGCGCACGAAGCGGTCGCCGAACTCGTCTTCCAGCGCCTTCAGGGGTTCATCCAGCAACACCTCGCCGTGCTCGTGACGCAGGGTCACGTACTTGTGGTCGGCGATGAAGTAGATCACCTGGTCCAAGGGGATCAGCTCGATGCCCTTGCGGGTCCGCGCGCTGATGTGGGAGCGGGGCCCGGTGCCGCTTTCGGCAGCGGGACGGGTCAGCGCCGCCAGTTGCACCCGGTTCGGGCGCTCGGCCTTCTTCAGGGCTTCGGCCAGGGACTCCGGCCGCACCGGCTTGACCAGGTAACCCACGGCGCTGACCTGGAAGGCATCCAGGGCGAATTCGTCATGGGCGGTGCAGAAGATCACCGCAGGCGGTGCCTCCTTTTCACAGAGCCGCGCGGCCACCTGCAGGCCATCGAGCCCTGGCATGCGGATGTCGAGCAACACGACATCCGGTTTCAGGCTGTCGATCAGGGTCAGAGCCTCTTCGCCGTTGGTGGCGGCGGGCTCCAGAACTCGGTATCCGTCGAGGTCGCAGACCAGGCGGCTGAGACGCTCTCGGGCAAGGGGTTCGTCATCGACGATCAGGACATTCATATTGCTCGGGCTTCCTGCGTGAGTCTCGCACAAGGATAGCGTAGACAGGTGAAGTGGCGACCGTCACGGCGCTCCACGCTGAGACTGGCTCTGGAGCCGAAAAGTGCCGTAAGTCGAGCATCGATATTCGTCAGTGCCTGATGGGTTCCGCGTGAAGGCTGGGGTTCCGCACCCGCATCGAAGGGGTTGCTCACGCAGAGCAGGAACACACCATCCCTGTACTCCGCTTCCACCCTGACCAGCCCACCCTCTATACGCGGTTGAATGCCATAGATCAGGGCATTCTCCAACAGGGGTTGCAGGGTCAGTTGCGGAATCGGCAAATCATCGGGCACATCATCAACCTGCCAATCCAACTGTAGCCGTTCTCCGAGACGATATTGCTCGATCGACAAATATCGTTTCGACAGCTCCAGTTCCTCGGCCCAGCTGACCAGGGTGCCGGGCTTGGCCAGGCTGGCGCGGAACAGGTCGGAAAGGTCGAGCACCGCCTGCTCGGCCTTGTAGGGGTCGATGACCACCAGGCTGGCGATGCTGTTGAGGCTGTTGAACAGGAAGTGCGGGCGGATGCGCGCCTGCAGCGATTCGATGCGCGCCCGCAGCTCGGCCTGCTGCTGCCGGCGCCACTGGCTCTGCAGGAAGAAGTAGCGCAGCAGCAGCGCCGACATGATCAGGCTGATCAGCCCATGACGCAGGTAAAGGTTGACCTCGCCGGCGCGCGGCAACGGCCCGCCCAGGTCGTAGTAGTCGGCCACGGCGGTGCAGGACAGGGTCAGCCCGACCACGATCAGGCAGCAGATGATCCCGGCCAGCGCCGCGCGGATACGGGCCAGCAAGGGGCGCAGCTGGCACAGCAGCGCGGCGGAAAGCAGCACGATCCATTGCACGAAGAGCGACGTCAGCGCCAGGCGTATCCAGTCGAAATTCGGCAGCATGGGCTCGGCCAGCACCAGCACCATCACCAGCAGCTCGGCGAGCAGCACGAGGCCCAGCAGCGCCTCGGGCAGGCACAGCTCCGGCAGGAAGAAATCATCGATGGACGCGGCGGCGCGCGCCTTGTTGCGATTGTCTGGAGGCATCCGGCCAGTTTCCGTAAGCGCCCGTCAGGCGGCAAGCCAGAGCGCTCCGGCCGGGCGAAATAAAGCACTGAAATGCTGTTGGCGATGAAAAACTGTGAAGCAGGCGACAATCGCCGACCGGCAGGTCAGTCGGACGGGACACGCCGGTTTTATGAGCAACGCTGTTATTATCGCCGGTAATTTTTCGGCCATCGGCCTTCTTTCACCGCCAACACCGAGCCCACTCATGAGCACCGACAAGACCAACCAGTCCTGGGGTGGCCGCTTCAGCGAGCCCGTCGACGCCTTCGTCGCCCGCTTCACCGCCTCCGTCGACTTCGACAAGCGCCTGTATCGCCACGACATCATGGGCTCCATCGCCCACGCCACCATGCTGGCCGAAGCCGGGGTGCTGACCGGCGATGAGCGCGACGCCATCGAGAAGGGCCTGAAGGAAATCCAGGCCGAGATCGAGGCCGGCACCTTCGACTGGCGCGTCGACCTGGAAGACGTGCACATGAACATCGAGGCACGCCTGACCGACCGCATCGGCATCACCGGCAAGAAGCTGCACACCGGCCGCTCGCGCAACGACCAGGTGGCCACCGACATCCGCCTCTGGTTGCGCGACGAGATCGACATCATCCTCGGCGAGATCACCCGCCTGCAGCAGGGCCTGCTGGAGCAGGCCGAGCGCGAAGCGGACACCATCATGCCTGGCTTCACCCACCTGCAGACCGCGCAACCGGTGACCTTCGGCCACCACCTGCTGGCCTGGTTCGAAATGCTCAGCCGCGACCACGAGCGCCTGGTGGACTGCCGCAAGCGCGTCAACCGCATGCCCTTGGGCAGCGCCGCCCTGGCCGGCACCACCTACCCGATCCAGCGCGAAGTCACCTGCCGCCTGCTGGGCTTCGACGCCGTCGGCGGCAACTCCCTGGACGGCGTGTCCGACCGCGACTTCGCCATCGAATTCTGCGCCGCCGCCTCCCTGGCGATGATGCACCTGTCGCGCTTCTCCGAAGAGCTGGTGCTCTGGACCAGCGCCCAGTTCCAGTTCATCGACCTGCCCGACCGCTTCTGCACCGGCTCCTCGATCATGCCGCAGAAGAAGAACCCCGACGTGCCCGAGCTGGTACGTGGCAAGTCCGGTCGCGTGTTCGGCGCGCTGATGGGCCTGCTGACCCTGATGAAGGGCCAGCCGCTGGCCTATAACAAGGACAACCAGGAAGACAAGGAACCGCTGTTCGACGCCGCCGACACCCTGCGCGATTCCCTGCGCGCCTTCGCCGACATGATCCCGGCGATCAAGCCGCGCCATGCGGTGATGCGCGAAGCGGCCCGCCGCGGCTTCTCCACCGCCACCGACCTGGCCGACTACCTGGTGCGCAAGGGCCTGCCCTTCCGCGACTGCCACGAGATCGTCGGCCATGCGGTGAAGTACGGCGTCGAGTCCGGCAAGGACCTGGCCGAGATGAGCCTCGACGAGCTGCGCACATTCAGCGACCAGATCGACGACGACGTTTTCGCCGTGCTGACCCTGGAAGGCTCGGTCAACGCCCGCGACCACATCGGCGGTACCGCGCCGAACCAGGTCCGCGCCGCCGTCACCCGTGGCAAGGCACTGCTCGCCGCACGCTGATACAAGGTCGCCCCGGCGACCGGCAGGGATGCCCATGCAGGACCACACCCCCGACACCTGGCCGACGCCGGTAGGCCAGCGCATTTCCATCGTCGGCTGCTCGGGCTCGGGCAAGACGCACCTGGCGCGCCGCCTGGCCGCGCGCCTGGGCTGCCCGCACATCGAGCTCGACGCCATCTTCCACCAGCCCGGCTGGCAGCCTCTGCCCCGCGCCGAATTCCGCGAGCGGGTCGAGACGGCCCTGCAGGCGCCGCGCTGGATAGTCGAAGGCGCCTACTCGGCCGTGCGCCCGCTGACGCTTTCCCGCGCCGACACGGTGATCTGGCTCGACCTGCCGCGCCCGGTCGTGATGCGCCAGATCATCACCCGCACCCTGGGCCGCCTGTTGCTGCGCAAGGCGCTCTGGAACGGCAACCGCGAGAGCCTGCGCAACCTGCTGAGCCTGGACCCGGAGCGTTCGATCATCCTCTGGGCCTGGACGCGCCATGCGCTCTACCGCGAGCGCTTCGGCGCTGAGCGGACGGACCCGGCCAACGCCGGTATCCGCTTCATCAGATTCGGCTCCCGGGCGGAGCTCGACGCCTGGCTGGACCAACTGCCCGGCTGAAACGCAGCCTCAGCCCCGTGCCCGGGCCTTGACCGCCTCGAGGAAGCTCGGCATCTCCCGCGCCTTGTCGGCGGCGATGCGCTGCACGTGGGGTTCTGCGCCCAGCTTGGCCAGCAGCGCACGGGCGCCCGGCAGCTCGGCCAGCAGGTCGGTGTCGAACAGCTTTTGCGCCACCTCGCCGGCCAGGTCGATGCTGTAGAGGAAGTACAGGTCGGCGATGGTCAGTGCATCCCCCGCCACATAGGGCGCGAAGCGGCCGTGGCGGGCCAGGGCGGCGACGCCGGCCAGCAGCTCGGCCTTGCCCTTCTCGCGGATCGCCTCCGGCAGCGGCATGCCGAAGAACGCCTGTGGATAACAGCTGCGCGCCGGCAGCTCGATGTACAGCTCGATCTCGCGCACCAATGCACGGACCACGCCACGCTGGTAGGGGTCGGCCGGCAGCAGCGGGCGCTGGGGGAAGCGTTCTTCCAGGTATTCGAGGATGGCGCCGGTCTCGTTTATGAAACCCTGCTCGGTCTCCAGCACCGGCACCTTGCCGCGCGGGCTGATGGCGAGGAAGGCCGGCTCCTGGCTGCCGTGGACCAGCACTTCTTCGAAGGGGATGTCCTTGGTCAGCAGCGCCAACTTGACCATGTTGTAGTAGTTGCTGACGGAAAAACCGTGGAGCTTGAGCATCGGGGGCCTCCTGGCCGTGCGGGGTGGGCGTCCGTCGTTATAGACCCGGGTACCCGGCCGGCGCCAGTTGGATCAAGGCAGTGAATGCAGCGGCACGCCGTGGCAAACTGCGGGCCTGCACAACGAGGAACCCCCATGAGCGAGCATGACGACAGCGAAGAAGCCTTCGCCGAGGAAACCCTGATCCAGGCCATCGAGAACCAGCTGGAAGCCGGTAATCCAGCGGCGGCCCAGGCGACGCTCAACAAGCTGACCCTGGTGGGCTACGAGCGCGAGGAGAGCGTCCAGCTCATGGCCCTGGTGCTGGCACGGGCCATCAGCCGGCTGGAGCAGGACCAACCCTTCGACCTGGCCTGGTACGAAGCCGCCCTGAGGGCGCTGCCCGAGCTGCCGGACGACGAAGAGGAAACTTGATCCACGCCGGGTTCCGCCGTTACGACAGGCACTAGCATCGCGCCAACCACCCGAGCGCCGTAGAGGTCCAGCCCCATGAGCCCGAGTCCGCTGCGCATCGCTCCACCGCTCCGCCGTTTGCTGTTCGCCCTGGCGCTGTTGCTGCCCGCAGCCAGCTTGGCCGAGACGCTGCAGATCGGCGCCGAGGACGATTGGTACCCCTTCACCGCCTTCCGCGACGGTGCGGTGCGGGGGATGTCGGTGGAGATCGTCCAGGCTGCGTTCGCTGCCGCCGACACGCCAGTGGAGCTGGTCCCCTATCCCTATTCCCGCTGCATGCAGCTGGCCCTCCAGGGCAAGCTGGCCGGCTGCTTCAATACCGCGCCGGACGCCCGCATCGCCGAGGCCTACCGGCTGCCCCGGCACCCGCTGTTCCGCGATGACATCCTGCTCTGGTCCCGCGTCGACAAGGCCACCCCGGTGGACGACCTGCAGCGCCTGGAAGGCGCACGGGTGGCGGTCACCATCGGCTACGAGTACGGCGCGCCCTTCGATGCCCTGCGTGGCCTGGAGCGGGTCCCGGTGCGCAAGGACATCAATGGCTTCCTCATGCTCCAGCACGGGCGTGTCGACTATGTGGTGGCCTATCGCGCCACCACCGCCGAGCTGCTGCGCGAATACCCCGAGCTCGTCGGCGCCTTCCAGGCCGTGGGCACCGTGCACCGGCCCGAGCTGTTCCTCTCGTTCTCGCGCCAGGCCCCGGGGGCCGACCGCTTGCTGCAGCGCTTCGACCAGGGCATGCAGCGCATCCAGGAAGACGGCCGCTACCAGGCAATCCTTGACCGCTGGCAATACGGCGAGCCGATCTACCCGGCAGACTGAGCCGGGCGGACTACACTGATCCGTCACACCCGCCCGCACGAAGGCGGGCCCACCAGAAGCCCAGGAGTCACCATGTCGTATACCCCCGAGCTGATCGCCGAGTTGGAACTGCTGACCCTGTTCAACCTGGACAACACCCAGGAAGGACTCAAGGTGCACAACACCGCCTCATCCGCGGTCATAGGCGCGGTCACCCGTCTGCACCAGAAAAAACTGATCACCCTGCCCGATGGCGGCTACCTCACCAGCCTGGGGCTGGATGCCGCTGAACACGCCCAAAGCCTGCTCACCATCCTCACCACAGAACCCGTTACCTCAAGCTGAACCGCGTCCGCGCCGATAACCCGGGCACAACCCTGCCCGGCCGCTTCGCCGGCTGGTAGGCTGTGCCCATCCATCCGGCAGAAGCTCCATGACGCGCACCCAGGAAATCCGCCCCGACATCGATGACGGCATCGACCGCAAGGTCCTCGCGCAGTTGCGTGCGCGCTTCCTCAAGGTCAACAGCGGTCGCCTGGAACGCGCCATACAGGGGCTTTCCACGCGCCAGCAGCTAGTCCTGCGCCTGTTGCCACTGCTGTTCCACGTCAACCACCCGCTGCTGCCCGGCTACGTCTCGGGGCAGACCCCGGCCGGCCTGGCCAACTACGAGCCGGATGAAAACGAACTGGCCGAAGTCCAGCGCCTGACCCGCTCCTTCGCCTACAAGGCACGCCGGGGCAACCCGCCGATGCCCATCCACGGCCTGTTCCTCATGGGCAGCCTGGGCACGGTGGCGCAGGCCGAACAGAGCGACATGGACCTGTGGGTCTGCCATGCGCCGGACCTCTCCGCCAGCGAAGTGGCCGAACTGCGACGCAAGTGCGAGCTGCTGGAGGCCTGGGCAGCGACCCTGGGCACCGAGGCGCACTTCTTCCTCATCGACCCCAAGCGCTTCGTGGTCGGCGACCGCGAGGCGCAGCTCACCTCCGACGATTGCGGGACCACCCAGCATTACCTGCTGCTGGACGAGTTCTACCGCACCGCCATCTGGCTGGCCGGGCGCACGCCCCTGTGGTGGCTGGTGCCGGTCTATGAGGAAGGGCGCTACGCCGAGTACACCGAGAAACTGCTGTCGCGGCGTTTCATCCGCGCCGACGAGGTGCTCGACCTGGGCCACCTGGCGCATATCCCTGTAGGCGAATTCATCGGCGCGGGCATGTGGCAGCTGTTCAAGGGCATCGAGTCGCCCTACAAGTCGGTGCTCAAGCTGCTGCTCACCGAGGTCTACGCCAGCGAGCACCCCCAGGTGCATTGCCTGTCGCTGCGCTTCAAGCAGGCGGTCTACGCCAATCATCTGGACCTCGATGAACTCGACCCCTACATAGTGGTGTACCGCCGCCTGGAGGAATACCTCACCGCCCGCGGCGACCGCGAGCGCCTGGAGCTGATACGGCGCTGCCTGTACCTGAAGGTCAACAAGAAGCTCAGCCGACCGCCGCGCAATCGCCGCAAGAGCTGGCAGCGCCTGCTCTTCGAGCGGTTGACCCGGGAGTGGCAATGGGATTCGCGCCAACTGGCCATGCTCGACAGCCGCAGCCAGTGGAAGGTGCGCCAGGTGGGCGCCGAGCGCCGCGCGCTGGTCAACGAGCTGACCTACAGCTACCGCTTCCTCTCCGAGTTCGGCCGCAGCCAGCACGCGATCAGCTCGCTCAACAGCCGCGACCTCGGCGTGCTCGGCCGGCGCCTCTACGCCGCCTTCGAGCGCAAGGCCGGCAAGGTGGAGTTCATCAACCCCGGCATCGCCCCGGACCTGGCCGAAGACACCCTGACCCTGGTGCAGCACCCCAGCCCCGAGGCGCCGAACGAGACCCAGTGGGCGCTGTTCCCCGGCAGCCTGAATGCCCAGGAATGGCGGGACTTCGCGCCGATCAAGCGGGCCCGCGAGCTGATCGAGCTGCTCGCCTGGTGCCACCGCAACGGCGTGATCGACCCCAGTACGCGGCTGTCGCTGAACCCCGGCAGCAGCGACCTGACCGAATTCGAGCTGTCCAACCTGATCAGCAGCCTGCAGCAAAGCATCCCGCTGCCACTGCCGCCGGTGGGCGAAGCGGCGCTGCTGCGCGCCAGCGCCCCGAGCGAAGTACTGCTGCTGATCAACGTCGGTGTCGACCCGCTCAAGCAGCACAGCCAGATGAACGTGCACATGACCACCGAGCGCACCGACTCCCTCGGCTACTCCGGCGTGCGTGACAACCTGGTGCTGACCATCGACCAGGTCACCCTGAACAGCTGGAACGAGTTGCTGGTGACCCGCTACGACGGCTCCTTCGCGCCGCTGGATTGCCTGCGCGACTTCCTCAACGCCACCCCCGTGGACCAGTTGCCGAACCTGCGCGTGCGCTGCTTCTGCCGCAACCGCGCCCAGGCCATCGCCCAGCGTATCGAGGAACTGTTCCGCGACGCCCTGGCGCACCTGGGCAGCCCGGACACCACCCGCTACCTGTTGCAGGTGCGCCAGCAATACCACGTGCTCGAACTGCTCCCCGGCCAGGTCAGCCACACCGCCCTGGACGACCTGCCGACGCTGCTGGAACACCTGGGCGAAGACCTGCCGGCCTACAGCCCGCTATTCCTCGACCGCTACGCCCTGGAAGGCGAGGACCTGGCGCTGATTCTGCCGCTGGGCCGGCCGAACTGCATCCAGGTGTTCTTCCGCCAGGAGGGTGACAGCGCCGAGCTGACCCTGCTCGACGAGCACAACGCGCTCTGGCGCCAGCGCCAGCCGTTCCGCGACCAGCAGAGCCTGCTCACGCCGCTGCAACGCTTCCTGCAGTCGGTGCTCTACCGGCGCAACGCGTTGCTGCCGCTGGACAGCCCGACGCCACCCAGCAACCTGGAAATTCTCTATTACGAAGTGTTGCCGTCACCGCCGCAGCGTGCCCAGCAGGTAGAACGTCGCGCCGCACCCCAGGCGCCGGTGAGCCATCCGTTCTACGACGTGCAGGCGATCGTCGAGCCGGCAGACGCCGATCGCGTTCATGTCACGCTCTACTGCAACCATCGGGAATTCTCGGAACTGGAATACGGCGGCGAGCTGTTCGCCTCCGTGGCCCGGCACATCCTCGCCCAGCGCAGCGAGGCCGAGCGCTACCCTTGCTACATCACCGACCTGGACCTGTCGCGGGTCCTCGGCGAGGGCCATGCGCAGACGGTGCACTACCTGCGCTACAAGGCCGAGCTGGAGAAACAGCTCAACCAGGCCCTGAACAAGGCCTGACCGCCGGGGAGGCGGTCAGGGTCGTGGATCAGCGGTCGTATTCGCCAGCCGCTTCGGGCTGGTACTCCACTTCCAGCAGTTGCAGCTTGAGGGTCTTGCCACCCGGCGCCGGCCAGTCGATGTGCTGGCCGACGGACAGGCCCAGCAGGGCGCTGCCAATGGGCGCGAGGATGGAAACGGTGCCTTCGCCACCGGCGTCCTTCGGATAGACCAGGGTCAGGTGGTAGTCCTTGCCGCTTGCCTCTTCACGGCAATGCACGCGGGTATTCATGGTCACCACGCCCGGCGGCACTTCGTCATGACCAACCACCTGGGCGCGCGCCAGCTCGCTCTCCAGTGCCTGGGCACCGGGACCGAAATCCTCCAGTTCATCGAGCAGTCGCTCCAGTCGCTGCAGGTCGAGACGGGTGATGATGATTGACGGTTGAGTGCTCATGGCAAATCCGGAACTCCTGAATCCTTGGCTCGAAAAAGCGAAACCCCGCCCGAAGGCGGGGTTTCAGAATTGTGGGCCGGTGCATTCGACACCAGCCCGACCGACACTACGTCAGTGGATGCGCTGTTGGCAAGACCGACCGGTCAGCGCGGCCTGGAACGCACGCGCTGAGCGGCCTGCTCAAGGATCTGCCGGCGGCGATCCGCGCCTGCTTCGTTCCATTCCAGGATCTCACCCAGGGTGCGACCGCATCCGACGCAGACGTCGGCGTCATCCAGGCAGCACCTGCGGATGCAGGGCGAGCCCGGGGAAGGAGGGGCAGGGGGTTCAGAGTTCTTCGAACTCAAGGTCTTCGCCCGCCTGTTCGCGGGTTACGCGGCCCAGCAGCTCGCCGAGAGGCTCTTCGCTGGTGTCGCAGATCCACAGGCTGCTGGCCTGGTCGTAGTCGAAATGGAAGCCACCGGATCGGGCCGCCACCCACAGCTGGCGCAAGGGCTCCTGGCGGCTGAGGATGACCTGGGTGCCATTCTCGAAACGGATGGTCAGCACGCCCGCGCTGTTTTCCAGGTCAACGTCCAGATCGCTGCTGTCGAAGATGTCTTCGACGGCTTCCTGGGCGGCATCGACCAGATCGTGGAAACGCGCTTCGCTCAAACTCATTGGGGGGTCCTCAGGGAAAGGGTGACAGGTGACGCCGATACTCGCCGGGGCTCTGCCCGGTCCAACGGCGGAACGCACGGGCCAGCGAGCCAGGCTCGCTGAAGCCGACAAAGAAGGCGATATCGGCGAGTTCCAGCGCCGGGTCGCGCAGATAATGCAGCACCAGCTGCTGGCGCGTCTCGTCCACCAACTGGCTGAACGATAGGCCAGCCTCGCGCAATCGACGCTGCAGTGTACGCGGACTCAGCGCCAATGCCTCGGCCAGGCGCTCCAGGTCCGGCCCCTGCTCCGACAGTTGGCCGGCGAGGACGACCCTGGCACGGTCGAGCACGCTGTTGCCCCGGTTGATCTCGCCCAGCAGCCGGTCGGCGTAGGCATCGAGCATCTGCCGCACCTGCGCGTCGGCCTGGCCGAGCGGCGTGGCCAGCAATCGGCGGGGGAACACCAGGGCATTGTCCGCCTGGCCGAACAGAACCGGGCAACGGAAGATCCGCTGGTACTCGCTGGAGTCGGCCGGCGCAGGGTGCTGGAAACGCACCTCGGTGGGCGGGATGTCCAGGCCACTGATCCAGCGACCGAAGGTCACCCAGCCGGCGAGGGACTCCTCCGCCACCTGCTCGCGCTGCTGGGGCAGCAAGGGCTCCCAGCTGTGCACGACGAGCGGTTCATGGCCGGGCCGCTCCGGCTCGTCGGCCAGGTCGACCCGCCCCAGGTTGCCCACCAGCGCCGCATAGCGGGCCTGCCGGTGCAAGGCATCGGCGAGGGTCGCGCAGCTCATCAGCAGGTAACCGAGCACACCGTAATAACCGGGCCGCACCGCTTCGCCCAGGTGCAGGCCGAGGCGCGTGTCACCGGTCAGGCGGATGCCCTGGGCGAGCAGCTCCAGGTAGGCGCTGGCGGCGATGCGCTGGTCGCGCTGGCCGAGGATGGCGGGCGTCAGCTGGACGTGCGCCAGCAGCTCGGCGGGCTCGATTCCCTGGCGCGCCAGGTGGTCGACCAGGCCTTGCAGGTAGGCCACCGAAACCGAGCTGGCCATGGGCGTGGATGGTTCCATCGGACCTCCGTTTTTGGGCGCCAATCCTAGGCTTCGGAAGGCTCGATTGGCTAGCCGAAAGCCACGTCCGGCGGCTTTTCCAGCGCATAGGCAAGGCGCCGGGCGGTCGGTATACTCCCGGGCAATTCACGTTTTCTTCAAGGATTTCGCCATGAAGCGACTGCTCACCCCTCTCGTCGCGCTCGTCGCCGTCGCCTGCCTGCTCGCCGGTTGCGGCCAGAAGGGCCCGCTGTACCTGCCGGACGAATCCAAGCCGTCTTCCGCCGAACATTCGCACTAAGGGGGCGCTGATGGACGCCTTCACTTACCGCGATGGTGAGCTCTTCGCGGAGGGCGTGGCATTGTCCGCCATCGCCGCGCGCTTCGGCACACCCACCTATGTCTACTCGCGCAGCCACATCGAAGCCCAGTACCGCTCCTACGCCGATGCCCTGGCAGGCGTACCGCACCTGGTCTGCTACGCGGTCAAGGCCAACTCCAACCTCGGCGTGCTGAACCTGCTGGCCCGCCTGGGCTCGGGCTTCGACATCGTCTCCAGCGGCGAGCTGGAGCGTGTGCTCGCCGCCGGCGGCGCGGCCGACCGCATCGTCTTCTCCGGCGTCGGCAAGAGCCGTGACGACATGCGTCGCGCCCTGGAAGTTGGCGTGCACTGCTTCAACGTCGAGTCCACCGAGGAGCTCGAGCGCCTGCAGGTCGTCGCCGCCGAAATGGACATGAAGGCACCGGTCTCGCTGCGGGTTAACCCCGACGTCGACGCCGGCACCCACCCGTACATTTCCACCGGCCTCAAGGAAAACAAGTTCGGCATCGCCATCGCCGCTGCCGAAGCCGTGTACCTGCACGCCGCCTCGCTGCCGAACCTGGAAGTGGTCGGCGTCGACTGCCACATCGGCTCCCAGCTGACCACCCTGGCACCCTTCCTCGATGCCCTCGACCGCCTGCTGGCGCTGATCGACCGCCTCGCCGAACAGGGCGTGCACATTCGCCACCTGGACCTCGGTGGCGGCCTCGGCGTGCGCTACAAGGATGAAGAGCCGCCGCTGGCCGGCGACTACATCAAGGCCGTGCGCGAGCGCATCGGCGCGCGCAAGCTGGCACTGGTCTTCGAGCCGGGCCGCTACATCGTCGCCAACGCCGGCGTGCTGCTGACCCAGGTCGAGTACCTCAAGCACACCGAACACAAGGACTTCGCGATCATCGACGCGGCCATGAACGACCTGATCCGCCCGGCCCTGTACCAGGCTTGGATGGACGTGGTGCCGGTGGAGCCCCGCGAAGGCGAGAAGCGCCGTTACGACCTGGTCGGCCCCATTTGCGAAACCGGCGACTTCCTCGCCAAGGACCGCGACCTGGCCCTGGCCGAAGGTGACCTGCTGGCGGTGCGTTCCGCTGGTGCCTACGGCTTCGTCATGAGCTCCAACTACAACACCCGCGGCCGCGCCGCCGAGGTGCTGGTGGATGGCGAGCGGGCATACGAGGTCCGCCGTCGCGAGACCGTCGAGGAACTCTACGCCGGCGAAAGCCTGCTTCCGGAGTAAACCCATGCTGCTGCGTTTCACCAAGATGCACGGCCTGGGCAACGACTTCATGGTCCTCGACCTGGTCAGCCAGCACGCGCACATTCAGCCCAAGCACGCCAAGCAATGGGGCGATCGCAACACCGGCATCGGCTTCGACCAGTTGCTGATCGTCGAAGCGCCGACCAACCCGGACGTCGACTTCCGCTACCGCATCTTCAACTCCGACGGCTCCGAGGTCGAACAGTGCGGCAACGGCGCGCGCTGCTTCGCCCGCTTCGTGCTGGACAAGCGCCTGACGGTGAAGAAGCAGATCCGCGTCGAGACCAAGAGCGGCATCATCGAGCTGGACGTCCGCGCCGATGGCCAGGTCCGCGTTGACATGGGTCCGCCACGCCTGGCGCCCCAGCAGATTCCCTTCGTCGCCGAAGGCGAGGCGCTGAACTACAGCGTCGAGGTCGAAGGCCGCCCGATCGAACTGGCCGCCCTGTCCATGGGCAACCCCCATGCGGTGCTGCGCGTCGAGGACATCGACAAGGCGCCGGTCCACGAGCTGGGCCCGAAGATCGAACACCACTCGCGCTTCCCGCAACGGGTCAACGTCGGCTTCCTCCAGGTGATCGACCGCAACCAGGCGCGCCTGCGCGTGTGGGAGCGTGGCGCCGGGGAAACCCAGGCCTGCGGTACCGGTGCCTGCGCCGCCGCCGTGGCCGCCATCCGCCAGGGCTGGATGGACTCGCCCGTGCAACTGGAGCTGCCGGGTGGCAAGCTGTCCATCGAATGGGCCGGTCCCGACCAGTCCGTGATGATGACCGGACCCGCCGTGCGCGTGTATGAAGGGCAGGTCCGCCTATGAGCGAGCAGCGAGCATGAGTGACAAGCACCAGGAACCGCCTCAGCACCTCGACTCCGAAACGGTCGCCGCCTACCTGCGGCACCACCCGGAGTTCTTCGTCGACCACGAAGAGCTGATTCCCGAACTGCGCATCCCGCACCAGCCGGGCGAAGCCGTGTCCCTGGTGGAACGCCAGGTCAAGCTGCTGCGCGAGCGCAACATCGAGATGCGCCATCGGCTATCGCAGCTGATGGACGTGGCCCGGGACAACGACCGGCTGTTCGACAAGACCCGTCGCCTGGTGCTCGACCTGCTCGACGCCGGCACCCTGGAAGAAGTGGTCAGCGCGGTGGAAGACAGCCTGCGCCACGAGTTCCAGGTGCCCTTCGTCAGCCTCATTCTGTTCAGCGACAGCACCCTCCCGGTCGGCCGCAGCGTCACCAGCGTGGAGGCCCAGCAAGCCATCGGCGGCCTGCTGGTGGCCGGCAAGACCATCTGCGGGGTGCTCCGCGCCCACGAGCTGGAATTCCTCTTCGGCAAGGACGAAGGCCCCAAGGTCGGCTCCGCCGCCGTGGTGTCCCTCAACCACCAGGGCCAGCATGGCGTCCTCGCCATCGGCAGCCACGACCCGCAGCACTACAAGAGCTCGCTGGGCACCCTGTTCCTCGGCTACATCGCCGAAGTCCTGGCCCGCGTGCTGCCCCTCTTCGCCTCCCCGCTGCGCTCCGTGAGGTAAGCGGCGGGCGACGCACAGCGGCAGGAGTAGACGGATGAACGCCGATCTGGACCGCTACATCGAACACCTGCGCAGCGAACGCCAGGTCTCGCCCCACACCCTCGACGGCTACCGCCGTGACCTGGGCAAGGTCGTCGCCCTGTGCGAGACCTTCGCCATCGCCGACTGGCCCGCCCTCGACCCACGCACGCTGCGCAGCATGGTCGCCCGCCTGCACCAGCAGGGGCAGTCGAGCCGCAGCCTGGCGCGCCTGCTCTCGGCGGTACGCGGGCTCTACCGCTACCTGGTGCGTGAAGGCGTCTGCCGCCACGACCCGGCCAGCGGCCTTAGCGCCCCCAAGGGCGAGCGCCGCCTGCCCAAGACCCTGGATGCCGACCGCGCCCAGCAGCTGCTGGACGGCGCCGTGGAAGATGACTTCATCGCCCGCCGCGACCAGGCCATCCTCGAACTCTTCTATTCCTCCGGGCTGCGCCTGTCGGAGCTGGTGGGGCTGAACCTCGACGGCCTGGACCTCAATGACGGCAGCGTGCGCGTGCACGGCAAGGGCAACAAGGTGCGCGAACTGCCGGTGGGCCGCATGGCCCGGCAGGCACTGGAGCAATGGCTGCCACTGCGCGCCCTGGCCAACCCGCAGGACGGCGCCGTGTTCGTCGGCCGCACCGGTCGCCGCCTGGGGCCTCGCGCCATCCAGCTGCGGGTGCGGGCCGCCGGGGTCCGCGAACTGGGCCAGCACCTGCACCCGCACATGCTGCGCCACTCCTTCGCCAGCCACATGCTGGAGTCCTCCCAGGACCTGCGCGCGGTGCAGGAGCTGCTCGGCCACGCCGACATCTCCACCACGCAGATCTACACCCACCTGGATTTCCAGCACCTGGCAGCGGTCTACGACAAGGCCCACCCACGGGCCAAGCGCAACAAGGCGAACGACGAATGAGCATCCAGCTGATCACCTTCGACCTCGACGACACCCTCTGGGACGTCGCCACCGTGATGCACGGCGCCGAAGCGGCCCTGCGTGAATGGCTGGCACAGCAGGCGCCGAAGCTCGGCCCGGTGCCCATCGAGCACCTGTGGGCTATCCGCGCGCGCCTGCTGGCGGCCGAGCCGGCACTCAAGCACCGCCTCAGTGAGCTGCGCCAGCGCATCCTCTTCCATGCCCTGGAAGAGGCCGGCTACCCCCGGGACGAAGCGGGCACCCTGGCCACCCGGGGCTTCGACGTCTTCCTCGACGCACGTCACCGCATCGATCTGTTCCCCGAGGTGCACCCGACCCTGGAGATACTCGCCAATCGCTATCGCCTGGCGGTGATCACCAACGGCAACGCCGACGTGCGCCGCCTGGGCCTGGCCGACTACTTCCAGTTCGCCCTGTGCGCCGAGGAGCTGGGCATCGGCAAACCCGACCCGCACCCGTTCGAGGAAGCACTGAAACGCGCAGGCGTCGCAGCCGCGCAGGCGGTGCACATTGGCGACCACCCCAGCGACGACATCCACGGCGCCCGTAACGCCGGCATGCGCGCCATCTGGTTCAACCCCCAGGGCAAGGCCTGGGATGGCGAAAGCGCGCCGGATGCGGAGATCCGCAACCTGGCCGAGCTGCCGGCACTGCTCGGCCGCTGGAACAACCCGGGCTGAGCGTTCGCCAGCCATGAAAAAGCCCGCTGATAGCGGGCTTTTTCATGTGACGGCAAGCCTTAGATGGGGCGGCTGCCGTACTTGCTGTCCGGCTTCTTGGGCGGGTCGGCAACCACATTGGGCTCGACTTCCTGCACCTTGCCACCGCGCGCCAGGAAATCTTCCATGGCCCGCGCGAGCGCATCGCGCTCCTTCTGCTTGGCTTCGATGCTGGGCAGTTCTTCGACTTCTACCGCCGCCTTCTTGCCCTTGCTCTTGCCGCCGGACGCTGGGGATTCGCTGTCGCTGTCGCTATCGCCGTCATCGCTGTCTTCGGCCGCCGCAAGCTCCTCGCCCTCATCCTCGTCGGATGCCTCGAGCTCGTCTTGTTCCAGATCTTCGTCGCTCATGTTCTACCTCTTGTCTTGCCAAAGCAGGTTAGTTATAGCCCAGCCGCGCCAGCGTGCTAACGCCACTGGAAAAAAAATCAGATCGCCTCGCCGTTCAGCGTGGCGACGACCCGGCGCACGCCGCCATGATCGCGGTGTTCGCCCAGGTAGATCCCCTGCCAGGTTCCCAGCGCGAGCCGCCCTTCCTGTATCGGCAGCATCAGCTGGCAGCCCAGCAGGCTCGACTTGAAATGCGCCGGAAGGTCATCCGGGCCTTCATAGTCATGTTCGTAGCCACCCTCGCCCTGGGGCACGAGGCGATTGAAGAATCGCTCGAAATCGCGCCTCACCGAGGGGTCGGCATTTTCATTGACGGTCAGTGATGCCGATGTGTGCTGCAACCACAGGTGCAACAGACCGACGCGACACTGTCGCAGTTCCGGCAAATTCGCCAGCAGCTCATCGGTCACCAGATGAAAGCCGCGTGGCCGTGCGCGCAGGCTGATCAGGGTCTGCTGCCACATGCACGTCTCCCGCTTCGAACTCGTCGGCGCGCATTCTAGCGCGGCTCCAGAAAAAGCAAAGGGCGCCTTACGGGCGCCCTTTGCGGCTCGTGTTGCATCTTCTGCAGACGCCTTGCGGCGACAGCGACCTCGAGCGAGCCAGAGCCCCAGGTACGACGGCCCATGGCCGCCTCGACAGGGCCCGGCGCGGAGCCGGGCCATGGCGCTTACAGGTTGTAGCCGCGCTCGTTGTGCTGAGCCAGGTCGAGGCCTACGGTCTCTTCCTCTTCGCTGACGCGCAGGCCCATCACCAGGTCCAGTACCTTGAGGATCACGAAGGTGACGATGGCGGTGTAGACCACGGTGAAGGCGACGCCCTTGAACTGGATGAACACCTGGCTGGCGATGTCTTCGACGGCGCCGAAGCCACCCAGGGCCGGTGCCGCGAACACGCCGGTCAGCAGGGCACCGATGATGCCGCCGATGCCGTGCACGCCGAAGGCGTCCAGGGAGTCGTCGTAGCCCAGCTTGCGCTTCAGGCTGGTGGCGCTGAAGAAGCACAGGACGCCAGCGGCCAGGCCGATGATCAGGGCGCCCATCGGGCCGACGGTGCCGGCAGCCGGGGTGATGGCGACCAGGCCGGCGACCACGCCGGAAGCGATGCCCAGGGCGCTCGGCTTACCGTGGGTCAGCCACTCGGCGAACATCCAGCCCAGGGCAGCAGCAGCGGTGGCGATCTGGGTGACCAGCATGGCCATGCCGGCGGTGCCGTTGGCGGCGACGGCGGAACCGGCGTTGAAGCCGAACCAGCCGATCCACAGCATGGCGGCGCCGATCAGGGTGTAGCCCAGGTTGTGCGGGGCCATCGGAGTGGTCGGGTAGCCTTTGCGCTTGCCCAGCACCAGGCAGGCCACCAGGCCGGCGACACCGGCGTTGATGTGCACCACGGTGCCACCTGCGAAGTCCAGTACGCCCCAGTCCCACATCAGGCCACCGTTGCCGCTCCACACCATGTGGGCGATCGGCGCATAGACCAGGGTGAACCAGACGCCCATGAAGATCAGCATCGCGGAGAACTTCATGCGCTCGGCGAAGGCACCGACGATCAGGGCCGGGGTGATGATGGCGAAGGTCATCTGGAAGGTGATGAACACGCTTTCAGGGAAGGCGGAGGTCAGGCTGTCGACGGTCAGGCCGGACAGGAAGGCCTTGCCGAAGCCACCGACGAAGGAGTTGAAGTTGACGACGCCCTGTTCCATCCCGGTGGTGTCGAAGGCCAGGCTATAGCCGAAGACGACCCAGAGGATGCTGATCAGGCCGGTGATGGCGAAGCACTGCATCATCACCGAGAGGATGTTCTTGGAACGCACCATGCCGCCGTAGAACAGCGCCAGGCCGGGGATGGTCATGAACAGCACCAGCGCGGTAGCGGTCAGCATCCACGCGGTATCACCGCTGTTCAGCACGACCTCGTCAGCGGCCATGGCGAGGCCGGGGGTAACGAGGGACAAAAGGGCTCCTAGCCCTGCGGCTTTACGCAGAGTCATGTTGTTTTCTCCTGGGGCGTTGGGGTTCGGAGGCTTAGATCGCGTCTGTGCCGGTTTCGCCGGTACGGATGCGGATGGCCTGTTCCAGATTGACGACGAAGATCTTGCCGTCACCGATCTTGCCGGTGTTGGCTGCCTTGGTGATGGCCTCGATCACGCGATCCAGTTGATCGTCGGCGATGGCGACATCGATCTTCACCTTGGGCAGGAAATCGACCACGTATTCCGCGCCACGGTACAGCTCGGTATGACCCTTCTGCCGACCGAAGCCTTTGACTTCAGTAACGGTGATGCCCTGCACGCCGATCTCGGACAGCGACTCGCGCACGTCATCGAGTTTGAACGGCTTGATGATGGCAGTGACTAGCTTCATGAAACTCTCTCCCGTATTTGGTGGACTTGCCCCAGGAAAAACGAACCCGGCTCAAGTCTAAGCGCAGTGTCTGGCTTTGTAACGCGTCGAACCGCCCTGGCTCGGCCACTTCGAACGCAGACCAACCGCTTCCGGCGAAACACTCCCCCGCCTCGCCCGACACACCGGTACTGCATCGGTGCATGCGTCGTATGGCCTAAAGCAGAAAGCTTGCCAGCTCCACCAAAAGCGCAGTTTTTCAAGCAGATACTGGCCGTATGCCCCCTCAGCGCCGGAAGATGCCCCGGCATCGCGCACCAAGATGGCGCACCTGACGAATGACCATTGCTCAAAAATTGTGCGCCGCCCATCGGGATCGGCCATTCACCCCGCGTGGTAGACTGCCCGCCGCCTGACTATGGAAGCCCATCATGCTGCCACCCAAAGCCCTGCTAGACGCCCTCGGTGCCCACGCCTCCCGCTTGTTCAGCGGTGATACCCCGCTGCCCCGCGCCGAATTCGAAACCCAGTTCAAAGCCCTGCTGCAGACCGCCTTCAGCAAGCTCGACCTGGTAAGCCGCGAGGAATTCGACAGCCAGATGGCCGTCCTCGCCCGTACCCGCGCCCGCCTCGAGGCCCTGGAAGCCAAGGTCGCCGAGCTGGAAGCCACGCCCACCCCTCCGCCGAACGAGTGACCCGGCGGGCGGGTGACGCGATCAAGGAGCGATCATGTCCCTGGCCCTCGTTCACAGCCGCGCCCAGCTAGGCGTCGAAGCGCCTGCCGTAACCGTGGAAGCGCACCTCACCAACGGCCTGCCGTCCCTGGCCCTGGTCGGCCTGCCGGAAGCGGCGGTCAAGGAAAGCAAGGACCGCGTGCGCAGCGCCATCCTCACCAGCGGCTTCGAGTTCCCGCTGCGGCGCATCACCCTGAACCTGGCGCCGGCCGACCTGCCCAAGGACGGCGGGCGTTTCGACCTGGCCGTGGCCCTCGGCATCCTCGCCGCCAGCGGCCAGGTGCCGGTCGCCAGCCTGGCCGAGGTGGAATGCCTCGGTGAGCTGGCCCTCTCCGGCGCGCTGCGCCCGGTGCAGGGCGTCCTCCCCGCTGCCCTTGCCGCCCGCGCGGCAGGACGCACCCTGGTGGTGCCGAAGGACAATGCCGAAGAAGCCAGCCTCGCCAGCGGCCTGCGGGTAATCGCCGTCGGCCACCTGCTGGAACTGGCCGCGCACCTCACCGGGCAAACACCCCTCGAACCCTATGCCTCCGCCGGCCTGCCGAACCGCGCCGACGCCTACCCGGACCTGGCCGAAGTGCAGGGCCAGGTGGCCGCCAAGCGCGCCTTGCTGGTGGCCGCCGCCGGTGCCCACAATCTGCTCCTGTTGTAAACAAATACACCGCCGCTTTTAGCCTCAATCCAAAACTTCATCCGTCTAACGGCAAAACCACGGACTAGAGCCAGTTAGTTTGATTAAAACCAACATGGGGCTGCGTAAATTTACGATTTTGCTCACCTTCCTTGCGCTGCTCAGAATCTCATTCATGGCTGGATGTTTAACACGCACCTTAAAGGTGCCATTATTAATCAGCCCTCACATTTTCGATTTTATATAAATCGCATAAATACCCGCCCCGGTAAGCAATAGAGTTTTCTACCCGACTTGCACAGCGCCTTTAAGCCCCTAAAGCCTTTGTATTCGCGGCATGCACCTAGATTCTCGTCAGGGATATTTATTTCTCTGGTATGAAACATTTACTCTGGTATGAACCATTTAACCGACCAATAGAACGTTAGAAAAAATAGCCGAAGCTGGAGGGTTAAAATACAATCAAAAAAGGAAATTCGCTGTGCCAAAAGAAATAGCAGAACCAAAATTCATGGGCTTGCAGATTAAATGCGACGCAAAGCATCCAACTATAATCCCAATAGTCGAATCCCTGTATTCAATGTCCTTTCATTCAGCAAAGGAGTTTGCCCGCCCTTTAGGCTTACATTGCCGTTTCAGGCTGGTAGAAGGAAAACAACTTAACTTGATCAGCAGCAGATTTGTTGACTTCTTCAAAGAAAAATTCGATTACATGCCGCTACGAGTAACAAGCTGCGAAATAGATAAGAGCGGAGTGCATTATCACATGGCAGTTGTTATCGACGGCAAAAAGAACACAAAATATGCCTTGAGTAGATTTTTTTCGTCCATGAAAGAAAAGAATTTGGTAGCTGACTACAAGGTAATAGCTCCAACTGAAGAAAAATATGGATATGACCTGTCTGATGAAGAACAAGCCAAGAAATATTTTAAATGGATGACCTACATCGCCAAGACCGCAACGAAGCCCAATGGCAGGCAATCTCACAGCACAGACAAGAAAACTCAGATGGATGTTCAAAGATGGAGAATCAAAGGTAGGCCTCAGCTAGTCAGCCAAGATGATTCAACACAGAAAAAAACACTTAATGAGGCTATTGACCTTACTAATTTCTTTGAATTGGACTATTTCATCAATCCAATATCTCAGAACCAGACTGGCACCCCCACGCCAAGCCCTCCAGGCTTTTGATACAGCGCGCTCTGACGTCAACCCACCCCTGCCTATAGGGATGGCATGAAGACGCCCACAAAACGCGTTACAGGCCCATATGGGAACCAAAAAACCCCGCTTGCGCGGGGTTTAATGATTAACACCTAACCAAGGTGAGAGCCAAAGCATCTATTGGCTACAATTCACGATCTTTCGGGTCATGATGAAGCGGAATATTGTAATGCTTCACTGAATAACGGCGACCGCTCCTGACATGCTCATGCACAGTATGAAAATCCAGCTCATCTTCTTCATACTGTATTTCAACATCCGGATAGAAGTCGGTTAAAACCGAGCGCCATTCCTTGGTCACACCAAGTGCCTTTTTGTTGAAGTTATAAATCAGGAATGCGCCATCATCTTCATTTTTCATACCCGTCGAATAACGAGACGTTAATTGTTCCCAGCCCCGCTGAAGATGTAGATATCCAGTATGAATTTTGGCCTCTGCGAGCCATAGATAATCGTCATACTCTATACATATATCCACATGCCCCCCGATTTGAGGATCATGCAACGCCCGGAAACCAAGAGTATTGAACTGTGATATCACATGAAATGTAATTTGATCTTCACTTTGCTTTTGAAAGAAATGACAACTCCTAACCATATCACGAAAAATATTAGTCAATTCCCCGTGTATGAACTGAGTGAAATCAGCATAGCAACTAATTGAATCACGAATAAGAGCTCGCAACATTGGTCGCAGCTCCTTAGCTTGTCTAACTTCGCGCAAGGTAATAGACATCAAATTACCTCGAACTCAACAAATATATGTTCATCCGCGTCATCAACTATTTCAGATGAGTTGGCCGGATGATAGAAAACCCCGCCCCGCAAATATTCATGCACAAGACGCTCATCAATAATCGTTGGGCCGTAGCTTTCATCTGAGAACACATATACTTTCTTGAGGAGCATGCACTCTTTTCGGCACAAATATTCAATGTTCAGAGCCAATTGTTCCCGAGTGTAGTCAGGAAAAGCCTTTGCAAAAGACGCAAACGTGAGTATATGCCCCTTCCTCTCGCGCAAGTATGCCCGAGAAGCTTCATACAAGCTTCTAGAGGCATCATCTTTTATTTCAAGAGACATATAAATCACACTGCATAATTAGCGAGCCTAGAGAAGGCGAAATCAAAAGATTTACGCTCTTTGCACCCGGATATTATAGCATACTCAACTTCAGCCGTAGAAAGTGACTTATAGTTACCGGGAATTGACAATATCGGCTGATCATTACTGCCCACTATTTGCCAACATACGCTAAGCCTATACATATCCACATCTGACTTGTTAACCGCGCCCATTCCAGCAGCATGCCACGGCTCAGAACGCAAATCTGAAGTAGTGCGCTTCATTTTCTCTGTCTTTACCGAGCCACTAACAGTGAGAGAGAAGCCTAACTCACAAACGCTTCCCTCAAGTGAGTCGTAGATTTTCTTAATACAGCCAAACAAATTTAGAGGCGACGGAAGAACAAAGTTTGTCACTTTGCTTGCAATACACGCGTTAACAAAGTCAATGTAGGCCTTTGCTCTATTAGCTATCTCCAACTGCGTGCAGGGCGCATTACCTGGACGACTGATATCTAAGTGAAGCTCAATTGAGTCAGCACCTTTGTTAAATCGAACAACATCCACATGCTCGTGTAGCGCGGTTTTAACACCGATAATTTTGTAATATCCACTTAGACGGTCTACCGCTTTGACTTCTGAAGGAGTCATGTGGATTTCATCACGAACCTGATATTCCTTTACGTACGAAAATACCACATCCACCTTGTCATTCTTGATCGTAACCGTTCTATTGTCACCATCACCATCACCAGAGCCAACCACAACCTTATCATCTACTGAACCAGACTCGATCTTTCTTAAACAGAAGGCATTACTGAAGACAGCCAATTCATCTTTTGCCAACATAGCGGGGAATTGGTGTGGATAATCACTACGCGCCAACTTAGTCAGATTCTTAACAAAGTGTTTCTCTGCATCATCAACTGTGCAATGAAAATTCTTCGAAAGCTTAAAAATATAGATCGCCTTGGGAGAATGGAGAACAAAATCTTCAACCCAACCACACAAATTATTAAAAGATGCTTCCTGAGCAGGCGACAACTTACCATCAAGCAGATCAACCAAGAGCTCTTTAGTTTTTGCCCAAGCATTGGAAGAGGGAAGGTTCAACTCTCGCAGCTTTGCAGCAAAATCTCCTAACGGGATTTTTTTATCTATATTCTCAATAATTGCCTTTACAGCCTTTACATCAAGCCCCATCAAAACACCCCTAATCCATAGGTAGCAGAAGCCCTAGCGCCTCCCTACGTATCGGTTTTTATCACACCTAGGGAAGCTACGTGAAGCAGCCTGGATAGCGCCCCGTCTCCGAATGCTCTCAATAGCATGGCCGAGGGCTGATTCGAGGTTGATGAAGCTCGCCCTCTCCACCGAGCGACCAACGAACAGCTATATCCGCCAGACTGAACGGCTACCTCACCCTCAGGAGATAAAGACCAGACGTCCTGTTTACGTATACCAAAAAAATCGATTACACAATGCCGCGAGCCGTTTAAAGCCAATAAAAAGCCCCGCATCAGCGGGGCTTTCTTTAGCTCGAAAAGAAATTAATCTATTCAACCACCTTTGGAGGAAAAGCCAAACAATCACTTAAATAGTGGCGCCCGAAAGAGGTTACAAATTTCTGGCACTGAAGATAGAACTGCTCACCGCCGTCAAGTTTCGCTGCAAACTCCATTGTGGATTCCAACCCCTCAATTTGCCATGCGCCCTTTTCATCTTGCTTCCAAATCGAAGGCTGTGACGGGAAAAGTACAACCGTCATCTCCTCTCCATTTCCAGCATCAACAATCAGATCAGCATCCGATTGATTAGCTACCACGATCCGTTTAACAGTGCCTATGTAAACTGCCGGCTTCCCATACTTCAAGCCCGCCTTCGCTGGGTTACGCTTGATGGCAGGAAGAATTTCGCGAACGTCTATCGGACTGACAAACATTCCTGCGATGTAGTCGGGCACCATATCCATTCGCTGAGATAAAGTTTCCCAGCTACTAGCAGCAATCGCCGACCAAGAAAACGCAAGAACACCAACAAAAATTACTGCAATATTTTTCATGCAGCTTCCTTCATCGATTCACCGCAGAAACGGCATTTCTTGGCTTCCTTCATGATGGATTCCGCACAGGAAGGGCACTTGATAAGGTTGGCGACGGCGAATTTTTTCTTCATTCGCGAATGAAGCATCAGCATGTCAATCAACATGATGGCATTCATCATCAGCCACACCAGCAGTGCATTTCTAGCTGGATTTGACGCGGCAATCGCAATGACCAGCGCGCCACCTGCAAGACCCACAATCCATTTACCGTAGTAAATATATCCAAGCCCCGGAAGAAGAATGTTTAACCCAATGGCAAGAGGTAAATTTTTAGCTTTTTGCATTTCATTTCCTTTTTAGCGCGAAATTGTCTATTGCAGGAAGCCCGCCTATCAAATCGCTTAGCGACCAGCCCGCATCACGCCGGCACAAGCCTCCACAGACCCAATGAAAGGTTCCAAGGGCGTCCATTTCATGATGCCAAAATTCCCAGCTTTTTCACAATATACTGTGAAGACCGCGAAACGCCAGTAGCCGACAGTCCCCCGAACACAGGGGGGACGTTTCTTGGATATTGGTTTGGCTTTCGGAAGGGTGTTGCGCCAAAAACGCAAAGAAGCTGGGCTGACTCAGGAGCAGCTAGCGCATGAGGCTGACATCCAGAGGAACTACGTTAGCCTGATCGAGCGGGGTATCAACCAGCCAACGATCACAATAGTGTTTAGGCTGGCTAGCGCGCTGAAATGCTCCCCAACAGAGCTGATCACCCGTGTCGAACATGCGCTTTCAAGAGAATGAGAAGACTCTCAATCTAGGAAGTCGGCCAGGTTCGCAAACGGATTAGGTACCACCCTACGCGCAATAAAGAAGCCCACAACACGAGTCCCCGGGTACTGCGCCAAGATGGCATTCTTTGCCGCCACAAAATGCGCACCTGTGGTCAGCACATCATCAACAAGAACCACCATACCCCTCGGTTCTGGTGGAGCGAGCGTGTACATTGCTTCTAGCTGTGCAGGTCGAAGCCGCTCACCGTCAGCTTGTAGATGACATGCATCATAACCCTGCCCCTGAATTATCAGCTCACGGACATCAGCGTTAGTACCCTGGCACGCATCAGCAATGATCCGAGTCATCCGATCATCATACTCAGGATGGTCGCGCATTTTAGATGGTGGAATGGGGCTAAATGTAGCCTGATTAAATACCCAATTTGATTGATTAAATGCCGCACGAAGCATCGCCGCCGATTGAGCAATAGCTTGTAGCTTGTACCTGTAGTGTCCTTCGTTTCGCCTCAGAACAGACTTCTTCAAGTTGAAGATGAGTTGATTGCCCTGGCTATGCGTGGCACCTTGGCGCGGCGTGTAATCGTGAAAATATAGGCACTCATCCCCATCGCGCAGATGGAAATGATCGCTTCTGTTGCTAAGGTCAATCAGTCTTGGTGGTGTCGGCATGAAGGTTAGAGACAATGTCATCAAGGTCACGAACCCGGATTGCGCCTTTCTCCGCAAACCTATGAGGCCATGAAAGCTTGGGGTTGTGGAAATTACTATCCAGAATGAACAACTTTCGCCCCTGCTTCAGAGCCGCCCTAGCCTGGATGAGAGTTCCGGATGTTTCACCCGCCTCGACAATTATAGTGGCCTGGGTTAATGCGGACATCGTGATGTTTCGCTCGGGAAAAAACATCCTATTGATTGTTGGAGGACGCTTTGCGTAGATCAGAACCGGAACTTGGCTAACCAGCAAAAAGTCTTTAGCAATGCGCCGCTGCAACTCAGCGTTTTCTTTAGGGTAAACCTGATCCAATGGCGTTCCGATAACTGCAATCGTTTTGCCCCCCGACCGAATGGCCGTCTCATGAGCAACGGTGTCAACGCCTTTTGCCAGCCCCGAAACAATCGTAAACCCCTCCCGCACGAGCAAACTGGCCAGCTTTGCCGTTCTGCGAACCCCTTCATCGCTCGGGTTACGTGTACCGACGATTGCCACTCGCTTAGGGGTGTATACCAAATCCCAGTCCCCTTGGTAGTAGAGGAACTGCAAAGGATTGTCGGCATCTTGCAGTGCATCCGGGTAGTCAACAAGGCCGCGCATCTGCACGTTAAATGAGCTAACCCCCTGCTTTTGGAAGCGGGCCAAAACCTGCATAGCGCACTCATGGGCAGCATCCGCATCAACGAGCTGAGACGGCCAACGCCCCGGCTGACTCCCGAACAGCTCAGCCAGCCACTTGAAAGACGCTTTGCGATCACCGTCCCCCTGCTGCCATAGCCATTCGTATGCCCCCATCTCCATCATGGGAGATACAGCACCGAATTCCGACGCAGTGAAGAGATCAGTCATGTCAAGAATCACCACCAATGAAACTGTGGATACATACAGTATAAGAAGCTACCGCATTTGGACAGAGAGCGTAAAGTGAATCCTCCCCCCCAGACAAGCGAACCATGGCGATTAGACGCCCAGCCTCACCTGCGAAGCTCTTCGCCAGTGTTCCTTAGAGTACACGCAAATGAATACATTAGGTGTCATTTTCAGAAGACGACTGCACCAATTGACGGGGCGTAACGCCAGGTGTGCAGTCGGCTCCTGACCACGCAATATCAGAAGTCATCTGCACCAATCTCGACTATGCTCAATACTCGTGTGCACCAAAGCGAGGTGTGAGCATGGCGTCAGACACATTACCAATTGCCGAGCAGGGCGTGGCCACCCTGCCCGATGCGGCATGGGCACAGGCCCGGCACCGGACCGAAATCATCGGGCCGCTGGCAGCGCTTGAAGTGGTTGGGCATGAAGCCGCCGATGCCGCTGCTCAAGCGCTGGGCCTATCCAGGCGGCAGGTGTATGTCCTGATCCGGCGTGCCCGGCAAGGTGCTGGGTTTGTGACGGACCTGGTTCCCGGCCAGTCCGGCGGCGGAAAAGGCAAGGGACGCTTGCCGGAATCAGTTGAGCGCATCATCCGCGAGTTGCTGCAAAAGCGCTTCCTGACCAAGCAGAAGCGTAGCCTGGCGGCGTTCCACCGCGAGGTCGCGCAGGCTTGCAAAGCGCAAAAGCTACGGGTGCCGGCGCGCAACACTTTGGCCCTGCGGATCGCCGGCCTCGACCCGCTCAAGGCCACTCGCCGCCGGGAAGGTCAGGATGCGTCCCGCAGCCTGCAAGGTGTCGGTGGTGAGCCTCCCGCCGTGACCGCGCCACTGGAACAAGTGCAGATTGATCACACGGTCATCGACCTGATCGTGGTGGACGAGCGCGACCGGCAACCGATTGGCCGTCCGTATCTGACCATCGCCATCGACGTGTTTACCCGCTGCGTGCTCGGCATGGTCGTCACGCTGGAAGCGCCGTCATCTGTTTCGGTCGGCCTGTGCCTTGTGCATGTCGCCTGCGACAAGCGTCCCTGGCTGGAGGGTCTGAATATAGAAATGGATTGGCCGATGAGCGGCAAGCCCAGGCTGCTCTACTTGGACAACGCGGCCGAGTTCAAGAGCGAGGCGCTGCGCCGTGGCTGCGAGCAGCACGGCATCCGGTTGGACTATCGTCCGCCAGGGCAGCCGCACTACGGCGGCATCGTGGAACGGATCATCGGTACGGCGATGCAGATGATCCACGATGAATTGCCAGGGACGACCTTCTCCAACCCTGACCAGCGCGGGGACTACGATTCCGAAAACAAGGCCGCCCTGACATTGCGTGAGCTGGAGCGCTGGCTCACGTTGGCGGTGGGCACCTATCACGGCTCTGTGCACAACGGCCTGCTTCAGCCGCCGGCGGCGCGCTGGTCAGAAGCCGTGGCGCGTGTCGGTGTACCGGCTGTCGTCACCCGCGCCTTGGCTTTTTTGGTCGATTTCCTGCCCATCATTCGCCGTACTCTGACTCGCACCGGCTTTGTCATCGACCACATTCACTACTACGCCGATGCGCTCAAACCGTGGATCGCACGACGCGACCGCTTGCCCGCTTTCCTGATCCGGCGCGACCCGCGTGACATCAGCCGTATCTGGGTGCTGGAACCGGAGGGGCAGCATTACCTGGAAATCCCCTACCGTACCTTGTCGCACCCGGCTGTCACCCTCTGGGAACAACGGCAGGCGCTGACGAAATTGCGGCAGCAGGGACGCGAACAGGTGGATGAGTCGGCGCTGTTCCGCATGATCGGGCAGATGCGCGAGATCGTGACCACCGCACAGAAGGCCACGCGCAAGGCGCGGCGCGACGCGGATCGACGCCAGCACCTCAAGGCATCGCCTCCGCCGGACAAGCCGATTCCGCCGAAAACGGACGTTGCTGATCCGCAGGCAGACAACCTGCCTCCGGCCAAACCGTTCGACCAGATCGAGGAGTGGTAGCCGTGGACGAATATCCCATCATCGACTTGTCACACCTGCTGCCAGCTGCACAGGGGCTGGCTCGGCTGCCGGCGGACGAGCGCATCCAGCGCCTTCGCGCCGACCGCTGGATCGGCTACCCGCGCGCGGTCGAGGCGCTGAACCGGCTGGAAACCCTGTATGCGTGGCCAAACAAGCAACGCATGCCCAACCTGCTGCTGGTTGGCCCGACCAACAACGGCAAGTCGATGATCATCGAGAAATTCCGGCGCACGCATCCGGCCAGCTCCGACGCGGACCAGGAACACATGCCGGTGCTGGTCGTGCAGATGCCGTCCGAACCGTCGGTGATCCGCTTCTACGTCGCGCTACTTGCCGCGATGGGGGCACCATTGCGCCCGCGCCCACGGCTGCCGGAAATGGAGCAACTGGCGCTGGCACTGCTGCGCAAGGTCGGCGTGCGCATGCTGGTGATCGACGAGCTGCACAACGTCTTGGCCGGCAACAGCGTCAACCGGCGGGAATTTCTCAACCTGCTGCGCTTCCTCGGCAATGAGCTGCGCATCCCATTGGTCGGGGTCGGCACGCGCGACGCCTACCTGGCCATCCGCTCGGATGACCAATTGGAAAACCGCTTCGAGCCCATGATGCTGCCGGTGTGGGAGGCCAACGACGATTGCTGCTCACTGCTGGCCAGCTTCGCCGCTTCGCTTCCATTGCGGCGACCCTCGTCGATTGCCACGCTGGACATGGCCCGCTACCTGCTCACACGCAGCGAGGGCACCATCGGCGAACTGGCGCACTTGCTGATGGCGGCGGCCCTCGTCGCCGTGGAGAGCGGCGAGGAAGCGATCAACCACCGCACGCTCAGCATGGCCGATTACACCGGCCCAAGCGAGCGGCGTCGGCAATTCGAGCGGGAACTGATGTGAAGCCAGCGCCACGCTGGCCGCTGCATCCGGCTCCCAAGGAAGGCGAAGCCTTGTCTTCATGGCTCAACCGCGTGGCCCTTTGCTATCACATGGAGGTGTCCGACCTGCTGGAGCACGATCTTGGTCACGGCCAGGTTGATGACCTGGATACCGCGCCACCACTGTCGCTGCTGATGATGCTCTTCCAGCGGAGCGGCATCGAGCTGGACCGGCTGCGTTGCATGAGTTTCGCCGGCTGGGTGCCTTGGCTACTGGATAGCCTTGATGATCAGATTCCAGACGCATTGGAAACCTATGCGTTCCAGCTCTCGGTGCTGCTGCCGAAACTCCGCCGTAGGACGCGATCCATCACGAACTGGCGTGCCTGGCTGCCCAGCCAGCCGATACATCGCGCCTGTCCGCTCTGTCTGAACGACCCGGCAAACCAAGCCGTACTGCTTGCATGGAAGCTGCCCCTGATGCTGAGCTGCCCGCTGCATGGTTGCTGGCTGGAATCCTATTGGGGCGTGCCTGGGCGGTTTCTCGGCTGGGATAACGCCGACACTGCGCCGCGCACCGCCAGCGACGCGATTGCAGTGATGGACCGGCGTACCTGGCAGGCACTGACGACCGGCCATGTGGAGCTGCCGCGCCGACGCATCCACGCTGGATTGTGGTTTCGGCTAATACGCACGCTGCTCGATGAGCTGAACACCCCGCTTTCGACGTGCGGAACCTGCGCGGGGTATCTCCGCCAAGTATGGGAAGGCTGCGGGCATCCGCTGCGTGCTGGGCAAAGTCTGTGGCGACCGTATGAAACCCTGAACCCGGCAGTACGATTGCAGATGCTGGAGGCGGCGGCAACGGCAATCAGCTTGATTGAGGTGAGGGATATTAGCCCGCCAGGCGAGCATGCAAAGCTGTTCTGGTCCGAGCCCCAAACCGGGTTCACCAGTGGCCTGCCGGCGAAAGCGCTGAAGCCCGAACCCGTCGATCACTGGCAGCGTGCGGTCAAGGCCATTGATGACGCCATCATTGAAGCGCGGCACGACCCCGAGACGGCACGCTCGCTGTTCGCGTTGGCTTCCTATGGTCGGCGCGACCCCGCTTCCCTGGAACAGTTGCGCGCTACCTTCGCGAAGGAAGGCATCCCCACGGAATTTTTGTCACATTACGAGCCTGATGAGCCCTTTGCATGTCTTAGACAGAATGACGGGTTAAGTGACAAATTTTGACGACCAGAACTTTCCGGTTCACACTGTCACATAATCGAACGTATACGTGACGGGTGAAAAGGTGCTGATCGGCTACATGCGGGTATCGAAGGCGGACGGATCCCAGTCCACCAATTTGCAACGCGATGCGCTCATCGCCGCTGGTGTGAGCCTTGCGCACCTTTACGAGGATCTGGCCTCGGGCAGGCGCGATGATCGCCCAGGGTTGGCTGCTTGCCTGAAGGCGCTTCGTGAAGGGGACACGCTGATCGTGTGGAAGCTCGATCGGCTTGGCCGTGATCTGCGCCACCTGATCAACACCGTGCACGACCTAACTGCGCGTAGCGTGGGCCTGAAGGTCCTGACCGGTCACGGTGCGGCGGTCGACACGACGACTGCCGCCGGCAAGCTTGTGTTCGGTATTTTTGCCGCGCTGGCCGAGTTCGAGCGTGAGTTGATTTCCGAGCGAACAGTCGCTGGACTTATCTCGGCGCGCGCTCGCGGCAGGAAAGGGGGGCGCCCCTTCAAGATGACCGCCGCCAAGCTACGCCTGGCGATGGCCAGCATGGGGCAACCGGAAACCAAGGTGGGCGATCTCTGCGAAGAACTCGGGATTACCCGGCAGACGCTCTACCGGCACGTGTCGCCCAAGGGCGAACTGCGGCCAGACGGCGTAAAGCTGCTCTCCCTCGGTTCAGCCGCATAAATGGAGGCGACCTGGAACGGGGCGCTGTTCAGTGCGGCAACGATCCGATTACCGGTGTCGACCCAGAGCAGCCGTAGAGCTTTTGGGAAAGCTGTCGTTCAACGTTTGACGTGAGGGGCCGCCGTAGCGGCGAAGCCGCGAAGGGAACCCGCAAGCGCAGCTTGTGGGCGGTCCCTCTCGACGGAATGGTTAGATGCGACCGTTTTAGTGAACACTTGCCTTAGATAGCAAGTTGAGCACAGCAACGCCGCTGATAATGAAGCCGACACCAACAAATCCCCACATATCTAGTTTTTGACCATGCAAAACCCATGCAATCGCAGTGACCAAGACGATCCCGAGGCCCGACCAAACTGCGTAGGCGATTCCAACAGGAATCGATTTGAGTGTCAGCGACAGGAAATAAAAAGCAGCAGCGTATCCCGCTACGACGATAAAAGACGGTACTAACCTAGTAAAGCCCTCACTAGACTTGAGCGCAGAGGTTGCAATGACCTCAAAAATAATGGCCGTAGCCAGAAATAACCAATTTTTCAAAATATTTCTCCATGGAGTTCCGCGAAGAAATTTTAGGTTCGATTTAAGAAAAAAAAACAGTCTTGTTGCTGGCCGAAATTTGTGCGCACAGCAAAGCATCTAACGCTGGAGTTAAGCCGCGGCGCGTAGCGCCGTCGGCTTGAACGACTTGTTATACAAATTTTGCTGGTAACCAGATTGACCATTTTGGAAATCAATTGTTTTTTACAAGATGAATAAACCTATCAACATCGGCTTGGTAATCTTGAGAATTGAAACCGTTTTCGCAGTTTGCGTGAACATAGCCGCCATAGCCCATGCCAAGATATCTGAAGGTATCTTTAAATGAATTGAGAAATGAGCTATCAGCATCGCTGCTAATGGATGTGCAAACAACAAAACCTGTTTTACTGCGCAGCCGCCTACCAATATCCTTTAGCTCATCAACATCCAGAAAATCCGATGTTCTATCAATAAATACCTTCATTTGAGCACTTGGGCCGTACCAATAAACTGGCGTTGCCAAAATTATATTCTCGTAATCTAGCAATTGATTCATCACAGAAAGAAAATCATCGCCTATGTTTTTGTGATCATAGTCATAGGGTGATATGTCTTTATCCAACAAATTGATTACACCAATATCTAGCTCAGAAGAGATCCAATCTATAAGTCTACCTGTATTGCCATTCCTTCTGGCACTCGCAAATACTGCTATTGTTTTGCTCACTGCTGACTCCTTTCATTTGTATAACTTTGTTTTAGGGCGACTGCCCTGCTGCGTAACATCGTTGCTGCTCCATAACATCAAACATCGACCCACGGCGTAACGCGCTTGCTGCTTGGATGCCCGAGGCATAGACTGTACAAAAAAACAGTCATAACAAGCCATGAAAACCGCCACTGCGCCGTTACCACCGCTGCGTTCGGTCAAGGTTCTGGACCAGTTGCGTGAGCGCATACGCTACTTGCATTACAGCTTACGAACCGAACAGGCTTATGTCCACTGGGTTCGTGCCTTCATCCGTTTCCACGGTGTGCGTCACCCGGCAACCTTGGGCAGCAGCGAAGTCGAGGCATTTCTGTCCTGGCTGGCGAACGAGCGCAAGGTTTCGGTCTCCACGCATCGTCAGGCATTGGCGGCCTTGCTGTTCTTCTACGGCAAGGTGCTGTGCACGGATCTGCCCTGGCTTCAGGAGATCGGAAGACCTCGGCCGTCGCGGCGCTTGCCGGTGGTGCTGACCCCGGATGAAGTGGTTCGCATCCTCGGTTTTCTGGAAGGCGAGCATCGTTTGTTCGCCCAGCTTCTGTATGGAACGGGCATGCGGATCAGTGAGGGTTTGCAACTGCGGGTCAAGGATCTGGATTTCGATCACGGCACGATCATCGTGCGGGAGGGCAAGGGCTCCAAGGATCGGGCCTTGATGTTACCCGAGAGCTTGGCACCCAGCCTGCGCGAGCAGCTGTCGCGTGCACGGGCATGGTGGCTGAAGGACCAGGCCGAGGGCCGCAGCGGCGTTGCGCTTCCCGACGCCCTTGAGCGGAAGTATCCGCGCGCCGGGCATTCCTGGCCGTGGTTCTGGGTTTTTGCGCAGCACACGCATTCGACCGATCCACGGAGCGGTGTCGTGCGTCGCCATCACATGTATGACCAGACCTTTCAGCGCGCCTTCAAACGTGCCGTAGAACAAGCAGGCATCACGAAGCCCGCCACACCGCACACCCTCCGCCACTCGTTCGCGACGGCCTTGCTCCGCAGCGGTTACGACATTCGAACCGTGCAGGATCTGCTCGGCCATTCCGACGTCTCTACGACGATGATTTACACGCATGTGCTGAAAGTTGGCGGTGCCGGAGTGCGCTCACCGCTTGATGCGCTGCCGCCCCTCACTAGTGAGAGGTAGGGCAGCGCAAGTCAATCCTGGCGGATTCACTACCCCTGCGCGAAGGCCATCGGTGCCGCATCGAACGGCCGGTTGCGGAAAGTCCTCCCTGCGTCCGCTGATGGCCGGCAGCAGCCCGTCGTTGCCTGATGGATCCAACCCCTCCGCTGCTATAGTGCAGTCGGCTTCTGACGTTCAGTGCAGCCGTCTTCTGAAAACGACATTAGGGTGAATACACGATTAATGGCTTGACCTGTATTCATTTGGGTTTGCATTATTTTTGAATACAGCCATAATGCTTACATCTAGACCCATATGAATACAGGATGATGAAAATGGCAGACATTGGATACGTACGCGTGAGTTCAGCCGAACAAAACACAGAGCGTCAACTCGACGGGGTGCGCCTAGACAAAGTATTCACTGACAAAGTGTCTGGCGGAACCATAGACCGTCCAAAACTTCAAGAAATGCTTGAATATGTACGAGATGGCGACGTCATCCATGTTCACTCCATAGATCGGCTTGCACGCTCTCTGGTAGATTTACTGGCGCTGGTACAGGGCATGATAAAAAAGGGTGTCCACGTTCAGTTTCATAAAGAGGGCTTACTGTTCACGGGCGAACATAATCCAACTCAAGAACTCATGCTATCTGTCATGGGCTCAGTCGCCCAATTTGAAAGAGCGATGATACGCGAACGTCAACTCGAAGGAATTACAAGAGCCAAAAGGAACGGGGTTTACAAAGGCAGAATCAAAACTATTGACGACGCGTCAATCCGAAACCATGTCGAATCCGGGAATAGTTATAGAGCGACTGCTAAAGCTTATGGGGTAAGCCTGTCCACAGTTCAGCGAGCCATGAAGGCGGGATAGTCCCCGCTGAAGGGTGGCGGGGGATGTAAATGCGGATGGTACCAAAATGCAAACTAGTCGACTGGGTTCCCTAGGGAGCTGTAAATCTTACTCTAGCCCCAGAGATTTAAGTAACCGCTCCTTCATTCCTGGCTCTGAAGAGGGCTTATAGATTTCTAGTTTATCGAGGTCAACACCCTCCCCATTGGCTACTTCCTCAGCATCTGCGATTGACTCAATCATTTTGGTTGGACTGTAAGGAAACAACGTTTCTTTTACATCCGTCTGATTAACTATAGAGACCAGCGCCTTCTTTGTAAGGGGCAACATCTTAAAGCCATCGCCCTGGAAGACAAACGCTAAAAATGGCATGCCTGAGACATCAGAAAGGAATATAGTTTCTTGCAACGTCCGCTTCATAAACACCTGAACCTTCCTACTCTGAAGGTATGCGTTTGCTTCAGCCCTGCCCTCATAGGTTTCAAGATCAAGCTTATCAAAGAAAACATTTTTATCGAATATGTGCTCTTGAGAAATCTGACGCCTGACATCATCTATTTCCTCCCTAATTCCTGACAACTCTAATTCTTTCTTAGCAATTTTTATCGCCAGTGCATTTGACGGCACTTCTTCCAACAGTTCAACAAACCGCTCAAGCTGAGTTGCAGCCTTTAATTCTCTACCCTCTAGCTCTGATACTCTAAGCGAGAGCTCCTTTCTTGTATCCGTAACCAAAGATAGCGAATCTAGTTTCGCAAGAATTTCTTTGAATACGACATCAGCATCAGATATCCGTATACTTCGATTATGGCACTTACCCTTTACCGCCCCATAACAACGTAGATATACGCCACCTTTAGTGCCTTCACCTTTATTCACCAGATGCATCGCCGTCTTACAAAAACTACATTTTGCAATTTTCGACCATACGTTGAAGTTCTTAGACTGACGCGTTGATCTAGATATGAATCTTTGCCTAGTAGCAGCTGAGGCGGCATAAAACGTCTGCTCGGATACAACAGCCGGATAGTAATTAGTGATGGGCTCGCCTTGTTCAATTCTTCGAGCTCCCTCATGCTTCATCGGCTGATACTCACCGAGCACCGCACGATTGTTGAGTATTTTATTAATAGTACTCTTACCCCACAGCTGTGATTTATTTCTATTCACGGAACCAAAGACCGGCACTCCCTCCGCGTTAAGCTTGGTAGAAATTGCATGATGCCCGTAACCCTGTATTGTAAGATCGAAAATCAGCCTAACAATTCTTGCATGCTGCTCAATTAGTTCATAGCCTCCATTAACAAACTTTATCCAATATGGGCACACGCCTCCTATGGGCGTTCGATTATCACGAGCCTTCCCTCTTTTTTGCTCCCAGTTAGCAGATAGACGCTGAGCTTTATGCAAAGACTCACTATGAGCCCTACCCATTTGCATGATTGATATCAATAACTGGGTAAGATCCGGATTTCTTGTATAAACCATACTGTCACTTATCGTGACAATATTAATATCTAACGCAAGAATTGAAAGAAACCCTGATAGGGCTTGAGCAACTTCTTCCCGACTAATTCTATCAAGCGACTCAACAAGTAGGTATGAACCCGCCTGAATACTCCCAGACTCCACAAGCTGTTTAAACCTGTTTAGACTGCTAGTAGGCCCCTGGTTCTTCCCCTTATATGCACTAACTCCAAGATCGAAGAACTTATACTCATCTTCAGTAACAAGCTCTAATCCATTGTCGCTAGCGTATTTTTTAGCTGAAGCCATCTGCCGACGATAACTATCCCCTTTGGCTTGCTCTGGGGTGGAGAACCGAACGTAGCTGTATGCCTTTGCCATGATGATGCTTCTGTATAATTTAGGTGTATTTTATCACAACCGGCTGCTCTCCGGGCCGCCCGGCACCGGCAAGACGCTGCTCGCCAGCCGCCTGCCCGGCCTGCTGCCGCCCTTGCAGGAGCAGGAGGCACTGGAAGTCGCCGCCATCCACTCGGTGGCCAGCAACACCCCGCTGGACAGTTGGCCGCAACGCCCCTTCCGCCAGCCGCACCACAGTGCATCCGGGCCCGCCCTGGTGGGTGGCGGCAGCAAGCCCCGCCCTGGCGAAATCACCCTGGCCCACCAGGGCGTGCTGTTCCTCGACGAGCTGCCGGAGTTCGACAGAAAGGTCCTCGAAGTCCTGCGCGAGCCCCTGGAGAACGGAGAGATCGTCATCGCCCGGGCCAACGACCGGGTGCGCTTCCCGGCGCGCTTCCAACTGGTCGCCGCCATGAACCCCTGCCCCTGTGGCTACCTGGGTGACGTCACCAACCCGTGCCGTTGCACCCCGGAACAGATCCAGCGCTACCGCGCCAAGCTCTCCGGCCCGCTGCTCGACCGCATCGACCTGCACCTCACCGTCGCCCGCGAAGCCACCTCCCTGGACGACCCCAAGCCCGGTGGCCAGGACAGTGCCAGCGCCGCGAAAACCGTGGCCCAGGCCCGCCAGCGCCAGCTCGATCGCCAGGGCTGCGCCAACGCGTTTCTCGACCTCCAGGGCCTGCGTCGCCACTGCCCGCTGGTGGTGGAGGACCGTCGCTGGCTGGAAAACGCCTGCGAACGCCTCGGCCTGTCGTTGCGCGCCGCACACCGCATCATCAAGGTCGCCCGCACCCTCGCCGATCTCGACGGCACCCCGACCATTGCCCGCCAGCACCTGGCCGAGGCACTGCAGTACCGCCCGGCCACCGAGCCCTGAGCCCTGAGCCCCGTAAAGCAGGGAAACACTTGCGCCGCCGGGCCACGCCAGGGCCGATGGCATACTGCGGCCCCACCCGCCAAGCCACCTGGTCCACCTCGATGAACAGCCTGCAAATCGGCCCTGTCGCCCTTTCCGCCTCCCAGGCGCTTTTCTACCTGGGCTTCTTCGTCGCTCTTGGCTGTGGCTGGTGGCTGGGGCGCAAACGAGGCGCCAACCCCGAAGGCGCCCTGTTCGCCATGCTGGTCGCCGGGGTGCTGGCGGCGCGTCTCACCTTCGTCGCTTTCTATTTCGCCGAGTACCGCACCGAACCCTGGCGCATGCTGGATATCCGCGACGGCGGCTTCCTCCTCCTGCCCGGCCTGGCGCTGGCGGCACTGGTGGGCATTCTCCATGTCCGTCGCCACCCAGCCGTACGCCGCCCCTTGGGTATCGCCCTGCTGGTGGGCGCCACGCTCTGGGGCGGCGGCAGCGCGCTGCTGGCAGCCCTGGAGAGCGGCCGCCAACTGCCGGACGTGGCGCTGAGCGACCTCGACGGCAAGCCTGTGGATATCCGTGAACTGGATGGTCGGCCGCTGGTGATCAACCTCTGGGCCACCTGGTGCCCGCCGTGCCGCCGCGAGATGCCGGCCCTGCAAGCGGCCCAGCAGGCCCGCCCCGACCTGCGCTTCGTGCTGATCAACCAGGGCGAGAACGCCGAACACGTGAAGCGCTTCCTGCAGGAGCAGGGCCTGGAGGTGCAGGACGTGTTGATCGACGGCGGCAACCGCTTCGGCGCGCTGACCGGTTCCTACGGCCTGCCGACCACACTGTTCTACGACGGCCAGGGGCGGATGCTGAAGAGCCACATGGGCGAACTATCCCGGGCCAGCCTCAGCCGTGAGCTGGAGAGCCTGACCACCGAGTGAGCGCCCGGGCAGAACGCGACCCAAAGAAAAGGCGCCCATCGGGGCGCCTTTTTCATTGCGGCGGAACGGCCGGACTCAGCGGAAGCGCCCCACTTCCTGGCGCAGTTCCTCGGCCAGGCGGTCCAGTTCCTGGGCGGTCTGCGCCAGGTTGGCGACCACTTCGCGCTGCTCGCTGTTGGCCAGGGCGATGCTCTGCAGGTTGCTGCTGAGCAGGGTCGCGGTGCTGCTCTGCTCCTGGGTTGCGGTGGTGATGGCGGCGAACTGCTCACCAGCAGCGGTGCTCTGCTGGGCGATCTGCGCCAGGGCGGCGGCGACCTTGGCGTTGCGCTCCAGGCCGTCCTGCATCAGCGCCTTGCCGTGCTCCATGGTGCTGATGGCGCTGGCGGTCTCATCCTGGATGCTGCCGATCATGCTGGAGATCTCGGTGGTCGCCTCGCGGGTGCGGGCCGCCAGGCTGCGCACCTCATCGGCCACCACGGCGAAGCCCCGGCCCTGCTCGCCGGCACGCGCCGCCTCGATGGCGGCGTTGAGCGCCAAGAGGTTGGTCTGGTCGGCGATGGCGGTGATGACCCCGACGATGCCGCCGATTTCCTGGGAGCGCTGGCCCAGGGTGTTGATCACTTCGGCGGTGCCGTTGAGGGCTGTGGATATCTGCTCCAGCGCCGCGGAAGCCTCGCCCATGGAGCTCTGGCCGATGCGGGTCTGCTGGGCGTTGTCGCTGGCCATGCGCTCGGTGGCGCGCATGTTGTCGGCGATGTTCAGCGAGGTGGCGCTGAACTCCTCCACCGCGCCGGCCATGCTGCTGATCTCGCCGGACTGCTGCTCCATGCCTTCATAGGCACCGCTGGAGAGACCCGACAGCACCTGGGAGCGGCTGCCGACCTGCTGCGCCGAGCTGCGGATGTGCGCCACCATGGTCGACAGCGCCTCGCCCATCTGGTTGAAGCTGCGCGCCAACTCGCCGATCTCGTCGTTGCTGGATACATCCAGGCGCACGCTGAGGTCGCCCGCGCCCAGTGCCCGGGCCTGCTCCACCAGCTCGCCCAGCGGCCGCAGGCGCTTGCGCAGCAGCCAGATCACCGAGGTTACCGCCAGCACCATGGCCAGCAGGCTGCCGAAGGCCAGCTGGCCGCCGACGCTCCAGGTCACCTCGCGGATTTCCGCCTTGGGCATGCTCGCCACCACCTGCCAGGGGCCATCGGCGAAGGACACGGCAACGCTGAAGAAGTCCTCTTCGCCGTCGCTCCAGAAACGGCCATGGCCGGGCTCGCGGGCCAGCGCGGCGAGGGTGTCGCCGATGGCTTCCGGGCGGCGCACGCCGGCCGGGGTCACCAGCCACTTGCCGGCCTCGTCCATCAGCGCCAGGGAACCGGTCTTGCCGATGCGGAAGCGCTGCAGGTTGGCGAACTGGGCATTCTGCGCGTCGGTGTAGTCGAAGCCGACGAAGAGCACCGCGATGACCTGGCCGCCGTTGTCGCGCACCGGCGTGTACTGGGTCATGTAGTAGCGGTCGAAGAGCAGCGCGCGGCCCACGTAGTTCTGCCCGGACAGCAGGCGCTGGTAGGCGGGGTGGGCGTGGTCGAGCACGGTGCCGATGGCGCGGGTGCCGTCCTGCTTGTTCAGCGAGGTGGTGACGCGGACGAAGTCGGCACCATCGCGGACGAACACCGTGGCCACGCCGGCGGTGAGGTGGCGGAACTCGTCCACCAGGGTGAAATCGTTGTTCAGCACCTGGCCATTGAGGTAGAGGGCCGGCGGGCTCAGCGCGGCGACCGGCACGCGCTCGTCGGCATGCACCGCGAGGCCGCTGGCGAAGCGCTGCTCGAACAGGCTGGCGAGGCGCTGGGTGCTTTCACGCAGGCTGCCGTGGAAGGTACTGAGCTGGTCGGCGAGCAGGCGCGCCTCGCTGGCCAGGTGCTCTTCGCGGGTGGCCAGGTTGGCCTGGTCCAGGGAGCGCAGGGCGAAAAGCGTGCTGCCGCTGATCAGCAGCACGAGGATCAGGGCGAGGGCGGCGGCGAGCTGCCAGGCGATACGTGACCTGGGCGGGTTCATGGGGTTTCTCCAGTTTTTTGCAGGCAGGGCTGACGAGGAACTTCTGGGGCTCCTTCGGCGGGCGGCGAGAATACTTGACCGCTTTACTGAGGTATAGGACGCATCTGCCAAAAGCACCGGAAAAATCTGTAAGCGGAAACCACGCCGCTCTAGCGCTTGAAGCTCACCGGCGGCAAACGCATCGCCGCCACCTCGGCCAACAGGTAATCCCGCAGGCGACGCAGGCGATCCTGGCCGCTGCGTGCCTTCGGCCAGACCAGGTAGTAGCTCTGGCCGCTGGGTACGGCGCTGGGCCAGGGCAGGCCGATGCGCCCTTCCTCCACATCCTCGGCGACCATCACCAGGTCGCCGATGGAGATGCCGTAGCCCCGCGTCGCCGCGACTATGCCCAGTTCCAGGGTGTCGAACACCTGGCCGCCCTTGAGCGGCACGTCCTGCTCCAGCCCCATGGCGTGCAACCAGCGCCGCCAGTCGCGGCGGTCCGGCGTGGGGTGCAGCAGCTCGGCGCCGCGCAGGCGCGCCAGGTCCCAAGGCCCCTCGGCGGCTGCCGAGGGCGCGCTGACCGGGATCAGCCATTCGGCGAACAGCTCGACACTCTCCCATTCATCGCCGAAGCCGCCGCTGCTCAGCAGCACCGCGCAATCGAAGGGCTCGTGGTTGAAGTCGACCTTGTCCACATCCATCCAGGCGCTGGTCAGCTGCACCTCCACGTCCGGGTTCTGCAGGCGGAAGCGCGACAGCCGCGCCAGCAACCAGCGCATGGTCAGTGTGGAGGGCGCCTTGAGGCAGAGGATGCTGTCGTCCACCCGCAGCGTGGCGCAGGCGCGCTCCAGGGAATCGAACCCCTCGCGCAGGCCGGGCAGGATCATCCGCGCCGGCTCGGTGAGCTGGAGGCTGCGGCCCTTGCGCTCGAACAGGCGGCAGGCGAAGTGCTCCTCCAGGGTGCGGATATGCCGGCTCACCGCGCTCTGGGTGATGGCCAGCTCCTCGGCGGCGCGGGTGAAGGAGGCATGGCGCGCCGCGGCTTCGAAGGCACGCAGGGCGTAGAGCGGTGGCAGGCGACGCGTCATGGTTGAGCCGATTCATGAGTCAGAGTCATGGAAGGCATCATTTTTTTCCCTTTGTGGCGCGGATTCAAGCGCTGGAGAATCCACCGTCTCTGGCCCGATGCGTTTTCGGGCCCGCCATGACAAGTGATCCAGACTCATGCCACAGCAGATCCGCTCCGAACTCCTGGCCATCCTCCGCCTCGCCGGCCCGCTGATCGCGGCGCAGCTGGCCAACGTGCTGATGGTGTTCACCGACACGGTGATGATGGGCCTGCTCGGCCCGGCGGAGCTCGCGGCCGGCGGCCTGGGCGCGGCGAGCTACTCCTTCGTGTCGATCTTCTGCGTCGGCGTGATCGCCGCCGTGGGCAACCTGGTCGCCATCCGCCACGGCGCCGGGGACATCGCCGGCGCCGCGCGCCTGACCCAGGCCGGCCTGTGGCTGGGCTGGGGCCTGGCCCTGGGCGCCGGGCTGCTGTTGTGGAACCTCGGCCCACTGCTGACGCTGTTCGGCCAGGAGGCCCACAACATCGAGGGCGGCATGCGCTTCCTCTCCACCCTGGTATTCGCCTTGCCCGGCTACATGAGCTTCATGGCCCTGCGCGGCTTCACCAGCGCCATCGGCCGCCCCGGCCCGGTGATGGCCATCAGCATCGGCGGCGCGCTGGCCAACTTCGCCCTCAACTACATGCTGATCCATGGCTGGTTCGGCCTGCCGTCGCTGGGCCTGGCCGGCATCGGCCTGGTCACCGCCCTGGTGATGAACGTCATGGCGCTGCTGCTGGCCTGGCACGTCACCCGCCACCCGGCCTACGCCGCCTATTCCCTGCGCCAGGGCCTGTTCCAGCCGCGCCTGGACGACCTGCGCGAGCTGCTGCGCCTGGGCCTGCCCATCGGCGGCACCTATGCGGTGGAATCCGGCCTCTTCGCCTTCGCCGCGCTGTGCATGGGCGCCCTGGGCAGCCTGTCGCTGGCGGCGCACCAGATCGCGATCATGTCGGTGTACGTGGCCTTCATGGTGCCGGTGGGCATCTCCTACGCGGTGACCTTCCGCATCGGCCAGCACTTTGGCGCCGGTCGCCTGGAAGACGCACGCCGCGCCGGGCGCCTGGGCATCGCCGTGGGCGCCGGCTGCATGCTCAGCTTCGCCGCGCTGTTCTGGCTGGCGCCGGAATGGGTGGTGGGGCTGTTCCTCGACCGCAACGCCGGCGAGTACCAGAAGGTGGTCGCCTTGGCGGTGAGCTTGCTGGCCATCGCCGCGCTGTTCGAGCTGTTCGACGGCATCCAGACCATCGCCATGGGCGCCATCCGCGGCCTCAAGGACGCTAAGACCACCTTCCTCGTTGGCCTCGGCTGCTACTGGCTGGTGGGCGCGCCCGCCGCCTGGCTGCTGGCCTTCCCCCTGGGAATGGGTGCCCAGGGCGTGTGGTGGGGCCTGGCGTCGGGCCTGGCCTGCGCCGCGGTCGGGCTGACCCTGGGGTTCGAGTGGAAGACCTTGCGCATGCTGCGCCCGCAGGAACCGCTCGGCAGCGCCTGCAAGGCGGGCTGAGCGGGGGGGCTAGAGGTTGGGCTGGCTGCTGAACAGCGGCTGGCGCACGCCGAATACCAGGAAGCGCGCCAGGTCGGCCAGGGGCAGCGGCTTGCTGATCCAGTAGCCCTGCACCTGGTCGCAACCGAACTGGCGCAACAGGGCCAGTTGCTCGGCGGTTTCCACCCCTTCGGCCACCACCTCCAGGTTGAGGTTGTGCGCGAGGTTGATCATCGCGCGTACCAGCTGGCGGTTCTCGGGGCGATCCTGCATGCCGCCGACGAAGCTCTTGTCGATCTTCAGCAGGGTGATGGGCAGGCTGTTGAGGTGGACGAAGGACGAGAAGCCGGTGCCGAAATCGTCCAGGGAGAAGCGCACGCCGACCTTGCCCAGGGCCTGCATGGTCTGCTGCACCTGTTCGCTGCGGCGCATCACCGCCGTCTCGGTCAGCTCGAATTCCAGCCATTGGGCGTCGACCCCGCGCTCGCTGATGAGGCGGTTCAGGGTCGGCAGCAGCTGGCTGTCCTGGAACTGGCGGAACGACAGGTTCACCGCCATGTGCAGGGCCGGCAGGCCGCGCCCGCGCAGCCACTGCATGTCGCGCAGGGCACGGGAGATGACCCAGTAGCCAAGGGGGACGATAAGCCCGCTTTCCTCGGCCAGGGGCACGAATTCATTGGGCGACAGCAGGCCGCGCTCGGCATGGCGCCAGCGCACCAGCGCTTCGAGGCCGACGATACGGCCGGTGTCCAGGCACAGCCGGGGCTGGTAGTGCAGCTCCAGCTCGTCGCGACGCAGGGCGCGGCGCAACTCGCTTTCCAGGTCGGCCAGGCTGCGCGCGCTGCGGTTGATGCGTTCGTCGAACACATGGAAGGTGCAGCCCTGCACGGCCTTGGCCTGTTGCATGGCGATGTGCGCGTGCCACATCAGCGGGTCGGCGCCTTCATCGGAGCGCGCATGGGCGATGCCCAGGCTGCAGCCGATGAGCAGGCTCTCGCCGTCGACCCAGTAGGGCTCGCCGAGGGCTTCGGCGATGCGTTCGGCGACCTTCTCGGCGCGGGATGGGTCGCGGCGGGTGTCCAGCAGCAGGGCGAACTCGTCGCTGCCCAGGCGGGCCAGTTGGTCGCCGGCAGCCAGTTCGCCCTTGAGCCGCGCCACCACCTGGAGGATCAGGCGGTCGCCGGCCTGGTAGCCGAGGGCGTCGTTGGCGTGGCGGAAATTGTCCAGGTCCAGGTGGCCGAGGGCCAGGCCGCGCCCGGCGAATTCGGCCAGGCGCCCCGCCAGCAGGGTCTGGAAGCCCTGGCGGTTGGCGATGCCGGTGAGCGGGTCCTGCTCGGCGAGGCTTTGCAGGGTGTTCTGCAAGGCGCTGCGCTCGCGCATGTAGCGCAGGCTGCGGCGCAGCACGTCGAGGCCCAGTTGGTCACGCACCAGCCAGTCGCAGACGCCGGCCGGCGCTTCATCGGGCTCCTGTTCCAGCAGCAGGATGGTGGGCAGGTGGCAACGGCCGGGGGCCGGCAGCAATTGCGGGGTGCAGAGCAGCAAGCCGCCTTCGCTGTCGTCGAACAGGCTGCTGGCGGCCTCCCAGGAGGGGGCTGTGATCAGGGGTGAAAGGCTGCCCAGCGCGCTGAGCAGCTCGCGTAAGGATTCCGCCCAGCCAGGCGATTCCGCCAGCAGGAGCATGCGCATGGGCTCGGCAAGCGCGGACAAATGACCTCCCCGGGGTCACAAAAACAGTGGGCAATTGGCCCAATTCGCGTCGTGATCGACGTCGTTCTTTTAGGTGTGCTCTTGAGGCGACCTGGCGAACTTTGCGCCAAATGTGAACAGCCATCAACAGTGTGTGCCGGAACAATCGTACTTGAAGGTTCGAAATAGCCAAGCGCCACGCTTCACCAAAGGGCGCTACGTCACACTGTTCGGCGCGCATCGGCAGATCGGGGCCGGCCTGTTAGAATGCGCGGCCATTCCCCCGCGAAAAATCGACCCGCATGTCCCGACTCAATCCCCGGCAGCAGGAAGCCGTGAACTATGTCGGCGGCCCGCTCCTGGTGCTCGCCGGTGCCGGCTCCGGCAAGACCAGCGTGATCACCCGCAAGATCGCCTACCTCGTCCAGCAATGCGGCATCCGCGCCCAGTACATCGTCGCCGTGACCTTCACCAACAAGGCCGCCCGCGAGATGAAGGCCCGCGTCGGCACCCTGCTGCGCGGTGCCGAAGGTCGTGGGCTGACGGTATCCACCTTCCACAACCTGGGCTTGAACATCATCCGCAAGGAACACGCGCGGCTGGGCTACAAGCCGGGCTTCTCGATCTTCGACGAGACGGACATCAAGGCGCTGCTGACGGACATCATGCAGAAGGAGTACGCCGGGGACGATGGCGCCGATGAGGTGAAGAACTACATCGGCTCCTGGAAGAACGACCTGATCCTGCCCGAGGAAGCGCTGGCCAACGCGCGCAACCCCAAGGAGCAGACGGCAGCGGTGGTCTACCTGCACTACCAGCGCACCCTCAAGGCCTACAACGCGGTCGACTTCGACGACCTGATCCTGCTGCCGGTGAAGCTGTTCCAGGAAAACCCGGACATCCTCGAAAAATGGCAGCAGCGCGTGCGCTACATGCTGGTGGATGAATACCAGGACACCAACGCCAGCCAGTACCTGCTGGTGAAGATGCTGGTGCAGCACCGCGCGCAGTTCACAGTGGTGGGCGACGACGACCAGTCGATCTACGCCTGGCGGGGTGCGCGGCCGGAGAACCTGATGCAGCTGAAGGAGGACTTCCCCTCGCTGAAGGTGGTGATGCTGGAGCAGAACTACCGCTCCACCAGCCGCATCCTCAAGTGCGCCAACGTGCTGATCGCCAACAACCCCCACGTGTTCGAGAAGCAACTGTGGAGCGAGATGGGCGTCGGTGACCCGATCCGGGTGATCCGCTGCCGCAACGAGGACGCCGAGGCCGAGCGCATCGCCATGGAGATCCTCACGCTGCACCTGAAGACCGAGCGGCCCTACAGCCAGTTCGCCATCCTCTACCGCGGCAACCACCAGGCCAAGCTGATGGAGCTGAAGCTGCAGCACCACCAGGTCCCCTATCGGTTGTCGGGCGGCACCAGCTTCTTCGGCCGCCAGGAAGTGAAGGACCTGATGTCCTACTTCCGCCTGCTGGTGAACCCGGACGACGACAACGCCTTCCTCCGGGTCATCAACGTGCCGCGCCGCGAGATCGGCTCCACCACCCTGGAAAAGCTCGGCAACTACGCCACCGAGCGCAAGATTTCGATGTACGCCGCCGCCGACGAGATCGGCCTCGGCGAGCACCTGGACAGTCGCTACACCGAGCGCCTGCAGCGCTTCAAGCGCTTCATGGACAAGGTCCGCCAGGACTGCGCGCAGACCGACCCCATCGCCGCCCTGCGCAGCATGGTGATGGACATCGACTACGAGAACTGGATCCGCCAGAACGCCTCCAGCGACAAGGTCGCCGAGTTCCGCATGGGCAACGTCTGGTTCCTCATCGACGCCCTGAAGAACACCCTGGAGCGCGACGAAGAAGGCGAGATGACCATCGAGGAAGCCATCGCCAAGCTGGTGCTGCGCGACATGCTCGAGCGCCAGCAGGAAGAGGAGGAGGGCGCCGACGGCGTGCAGATGATGACCCTGCACGCATCCAAGGGCCTGGAATTCCCCTACGTGTTCATCATGGGCGTTGAGGAAGACATCCTGCCGCACCGCTCCAGCATCGAGGCCGACACCATCGAGGAGGAGCGCCGGCTGGCCTATGTCGGCATCACCCGTGCCCGGCAGAACCTGGCCATGACCTTCGCCGCCAAGCGCAAGCAGTACGGCGAGATCATCGATTGCTCGCCGAGCCGCTTCCTCGACGAACTGCCCCAGGAAGACCTGCAATGGGAAGGCATGGAAGACACCCCGGTGGAGGTCAAGGCGGTGCGCGGCAACACGGCGCTGGCGGACATCCGCGCCATGCTCAAGAAGCCCTGAGGCCGCGGGCCAACGGGCAACCGGGGGCCGTGGCGCGACCTGTCAGAAGGGCATCGCGCGATGCCCCCGCGCCGAGGTAGAATGCCGCGCTTCATCAGCGACAGCAGCTTCGCAGGAAGCCCCTCCCGTGAACATTCTCAAAGAAAAGATCCGCTCCGAAGGCATCGTGCTTTCCGACCAGGTGCTGAAGGTAGACGCCTTCCTCAACCACCAGATCGACCCGCAGCTCATGAAGCACATCGGCCATGAATTCGCCGAACGCTTCCGTGGCCAGGGCATCACCAAGATCGTCACCATCGAAGCCTCGGGCATCGCCCCGGCGGTGATGGCCGGCCTTGAGCTGGGCATCCCGGTGATCTTCGCCCGCAAGTTCCAGTCGCTGACGCTGAAGAACGACCTGCTGATCTCCAAGGTGTTCTCCTTCACCAAGCAGACCGAGAGCACCATCGCCATCTCCGCCAAGCACCTGACGGCATCCGACCACGTGCTGGTGATCGATGACTTCCTCGCCAACGGCCACGCCGCCAAGGCCCTGATCGACCTGATCGGCCAGGCAGGCGCGAGCATCGCCGGCATGGGCATCGTCATCGAGAAGTCGTTCCAGGAAGGTCGCACCCTGCTGGAAAGCGAAGGCTACCGGGTCGAGTCCCTGGCGCGGGTCCAATCCCTGGCCAACGGCACCGTGACCTTTATCGATTGAGTGCCCGGCGCTGCGACAATAAGCCGCAGCAGCCAGACACGAAAAAGCCGCCCGAGGGCGGCTTTTTCGTTGATGCCGGGTCCCTGTTACAGGCCGGACATCTTCTTGATGGTCGCTTTCAGCTCATCATCGGTGCAGTCGGCACAGGTGCCTTTCGGCGGCATTGCGTTGATACCGGTGATGGCCTTGGCCAGGATGCCGTCGAGGCCGCCCTGGTGGTCGGCACGCTCTTTCCAGGCGGCGGTGTCGCCGATCTTCGGAGCGCCGAGAACGCCGGCGGTGTGGCAGGCGCCACAGTGCTTGGCGATGATGTCGTCCGGCGTCTTGGCGCCGCCGCCTGCGGAGGCTGCTACAGCTTCCACACCCTTGCACTCCTGGCCCTGGACACAGACTTCGCCTACCGGCTTGATACGCTCGGCGATGGCGTCATCGGTCGCGGCCTGGGCGCTAACAGCCCAAAGGGCCAATACGGCAACATGCGCTGCCAGCATCTTATTTATCAGGTTCACCCTTACACCCTCATCCTGGCTAGTGACGCCCGCGGCCACGGTTTCGCGGGCGGGCGCCAGTATAACGGTTAGCCCGCCATGCTGAAACAACCCTACTTGTCGCACGACTAAAGCATGAGCGCCTTGCGACCAGAGGCTGATCAGCCCGATACCTTCGCTCTCTCCACCGCACGCACATAGGTGCCGAAGACGTGGTCCCAGAGCGGCGAGGAAACCCCGAAGTTCTTCTCCACGCCCTTCTGGTGGTGCAGGTCATGGTTGAACACCAGCCCAGGGATGAAACGGTAGAACCAATGCCCGGGGCGGTGCATCACGTAATGCAGCGAGATATAGAGAAAGTAGCCGGCAACCAGCCCGGCGAACAGCGAAGCCAGACCCAGGTAGGCACACAACGGCAGCAGCAGCGCATAGACCGCACTGGTCTTCCAGCTGGAGATGCCGATGAACGCCAGCACGTCGAGATGGTGGGTCCAGTGTTCACGGCGATACAGCGAGTGGAACAGGAAGCGATGCACCCCGTACTCGACGAGCGACCAGAGCAGCAGGCCGGCCAGCAGTTGCCAGGGCAGGATCGGGCCGACGAACAGGGCGATGAGGATGAAGAGCGGAGCGGTGAAGAAGTCCAGGTAATAGGCGAGCGAGGACATCAACCATTTGTTAGAGGCAGCCACGGAACCTTCCTTGTCATGCGCCGTTGCGCTGGGCACGGCCTTGAGTGGATGAGCACGCCGCCTTTGCGGCGACGCGTGCGCAAACCTAGCATGCCGGCGCCGGTCCGATGACCGGCTCGGGTGAAGACCGCGCAGTGGCTCACGAAGCCACGCGCCGGAGGCTGGAACGGACTAGAAGTTGGCCGGTGTGGTCGCGCTGATCAAACGGGCCGGAACATCGAAGGGATTGCTGAAACGGTGCGGCTTGCTGCTTTCGAAGTAGTAGCTGTCGCCCGGCTCGAGGATGAACAGCTCGTTACCGACGGTGAGCTCGAGACGGCCCTCCACCAACATCCCGGCCTCTTCGCCCTCATGGGCGTACATCTCGTCACCGGTGTTGGTGCCCGGCGGGTAGGTTTCGTCGAGGAAGGCGATCGCGCGGCTCGGATGGGCCTTGCCCACCAGCTTCATGGTGATCGCACCACTGCAGATATCGGTAAGTTCGGAAGCCCGGTAGACCACCTGGGTCTGGTTGTCCTGTTCCAGATCGAGGGAAAAGAATTCCACCAGCGACATGGGGATGCCCCCGAGCACCTTCTTCAGCGAACTGATGGAGGGGCTGACGCTGTTCTTTTCGATCATGGAAATCGTGCTGTTTGTTACGCCTGCACGTTTGGCGAGTTCACGCTGGGAGAGGCCTTTGAGCTTGCGGATGGATTGCAGTCGAACACCGACGTCCAATGGTGGGATCCTCCTTGGGATTCTTGTTGAGGGGGGTGGTCACGGTGGCCGTATGATGCGGCCAGCGTTCAGTATTTACAACACTTCGGCCGTAAATCCTGCGCAAACTTTCACCACCCCGGAAAAGCCCGAGGAAAATCAATTATTTGAACCATCATCAGCTGCATAGATGGCTCTTTAAGAGCCGCTTCAGCGGTAGATCAACGGCACCCGGCGCAGGTTGCAGAAGATCTGGTAGGGAATGGTGCCGGCCTGGATGGCGACATCGCTGGCCAGGACCTGGCCACCCCAGAACTCGACCCGGCTGCCGAGCCCGGCCTGGGGAAGGTCGGTGAGGTCGACGGTGAGCATGTCCATGGACACCCGGCCGATCAGCCGTGACAGCTGCCCGTCGATGGCCACCGGGGTGCCGGTGGGCGCATGGCGGGGATAGCCGTCGGCGTAACCCATGGCGACTACGCCGACGCGGGTCGGGCGCTCGGTGATGAAGCGCGCGCCGTAGCCGACCGGCTGGCCGGCGGGCAGTTCGCGCACGCTGATGACCTTGGACTCCAAGGTCATCACCGGCTTCAGGCGCGAGGCCAGCTCATGGGCCTGCTCGAAGGGCGTTGCGCCGTAGAGCATGATGCCGGGACGCACCCAGTCGCTCGGCACCTGCGGCCAGCCGAGCACGGCGGGCGAGTTGCGCAGGCTGATCTCGGCGGCGAGGCCGGCACGGGCCTGCTCGAAGACCGCCACCTGCTCGGCGGCGCTGTCGCTGTCCAGTTCGTCGGCACGGGCGAAGTGGCTCATGAGCACGATCTTGCCGACCTTGCCGCTGGCCATCAGGCGCTGGTAACCGTCGCGGTATTCCGCCGGGTGCAGGCCCACGCGGTGCATGCCCGAATCCATCTTCAGCCACACCGTCAGCGGGCGGCTAAGGCTGGCGCGCTCGATGGCCTCGAGTTGCCAGGTGGAATGCACCACGCACCAGAGGTCGTAGCGCTCGATCAGCGACAGCTCATCGGCTTCGAAGAAACCCTCCAGCAGCAGGATGGGGCCGACGATGCCGGCATCGCGCAGCTCCAGTGCTTCCTCTATGCAGGCCACGGCGAAACCGTCGGCTTCCGCCTGCAACGCCTGGGCGCAACGCACCGCGCCATGCCCGTAGGCATCCGCCTTGACCACGGCCAGTGCCTTGGCACCGGTGGTTTCGCGGGCGAGACGGTAGTTGTGGCGCAGCGCTTCGAGGTCGATCAGGGCACGGGCGGGACGCATGGCAAAGGCTTCTTCTGGTTATATGAAAAACCCGGCGCGGACGCCGGGCAGAGCAAGGGTTCAGGGCAAGGCGGCGACCACGGTCATTTCCACCAGCACCTCGGGCGAGTACATCTTCGCCTCGACGCAGGCACGGGCCGGGGCGGCGCCCTTGGCGACCCAGGCGTCCCACACGGCGTTCATGCCGGCGTAGTCCGCGTCGATGTCCTTCAGGTAGATGGTCACCGAGAGGATGCGGCTCTTGTCGGTGCCGGCTTCGGCGAGCATGCGGTCGACGGCATCCAGGGTTTCGCGGGTCTGGCGCTCGATGCCCGGGTTCAGCCCTTCATCCAGCTGGCCCGCCAGGTAGACGGTGCCGTTGTGGATGACGATCTCGCTGTAGCGGGCTTCAGTGCGCAGGCGCTGTAGTGACATGTTTCTGGCTCTCCTTGGTGTTGCCATAACGGAAGATATCCAGGCCTTCGGCGCTGATCTGCGGACGCTTGCGCGCCATCAGGTCGGCGAGCAGGCGGCCGGAACCGCAGGCCATGGTCCAGCCAAGGGTACCGTGTCCGGTATTCAGGAACAGGTTGCGGAACGGGGTCGCGCCCACGATCGGCGTGCCGTCCGGGGTCGCCGGGCGCAGACCGGTCCAGAACTCGGCGCGAGTCAGGTCGCCGCCCTGGGGGTAGAGGTCGGCGGTGATCATTTCCAGGGTTTCGCGGCGACGCGGGTTCAGCGACAGGTCGAAGCCGGCGATCTCGGCCATGCCGCCCACGCGGATGCGGTCGTCGAAGCGGGTGATGGCGACCTTGTAGGTCTCGTCGAGGATGGTCGAGGCGGGCGCCATGTCCGGGTTGGTGATGGGCACGGTCAACGAGTAACCCTTGAGCGGGTACACCGGCGCCTTGATGCCCAGCGGTTTGAGCAGCTGCGGGCTGTAGCTGCCGAGGGCCAGCACGTAGCGGTCGGCGGTCTCCAGCTTGCCGTCGATCCACACGCCGTTGATGCGATCACCGGCGAAGTCCAGGCGCTGGATGTCCTGGCCGAAGCGGAATTCCACGCCCAGGCCACGGGCCATCTCGGCGAGGCGGGTGGTGAACATCTGGCAGTCGCCGGTCTGGTCGTTGGGCAGGCGCAGAGCGCCGGCCAGCTTGTCGGTGACCTTGGCCAGGGCCGGCTCGGCGCGAGCGATGCCGGCGCGGTCGAGCACTTCATAGGGCACGCCGGAGCTTTCCAGCACGGCGATGTCCTTGGCGGCGGCGTCGAGCTGGGCCTGGGTGCGGAACAGCTGGGTGGTGCCGAGCTGGCGGCCTTCATAGGCGATGCCGGTTTCGGCACGGAGTTCGTCGAGGCAGTCGCGGCTGTACTCGGACAGGCGCACCATGCGCTCCTTGTTCACGGCATAGCGCGAAGCGGTGCAGTTGCGCAGCATCTGCGCCATCCACAGGTACTGGCCGATGTCGCCAGTGGCCTTGATGGCCAGGGGTGCGTGCTTCTGCAGCAGCCACTTGATGGCCTTCAGCGGCACGCCGGGAGCGGCCCAGGGCGAGGCATAGCCAGGGGAGACCTGGCCGGCGTTGGCGAAGGAGGTTTCCATGGCGACGGCGCTCTGCCGATCGACCACCACGACTTCGAAGCCTTCCCGGGCCAGATAGTAGGCACTCGCCGTACCGATCACACCGCTGCCCAGCACCATCACTCGCATGTCTGCCTCCAGCGCAAACGGGGGTAACCGCTGCGTTTGTTATTTTGAGCGTAGATGCCGCGCAGTATATGAAGAGCGCCCCAGTGATATTCACTATATAGCCAGCTATATTTGGCGATAATTCTTGGCCAATACGGCTTTTGCGGAGGGGCATCCACCATGCGTACCCAGCATCAATCGCGTCGTGAGTTAGACAAGATAGACCGGAATATTTTACGAATTCTCCAGGAAGACGGACGTATCTCCTTCACCGAGCTGGGCGAACGGGTCGGCCTGTCCACCACCCCTTGCACCGAACGCGTACGTCGCCTGGAGCGCGAGGGGATCATCATGGGCTACAACGCCCGGCTGAACCCGCAACACCTCAAGGCGAGCCTGCTGGTGTTCGTCGAGATCAGCCTGGACTACAAGTCCGGCGATACGTTCGAGGATTTCCGCCGCGCCGTGCTGAAGCTGCCCCATGTACTCGAATGCCACCTGGTTTCCGGCGATTTCGACTACCTGGTGAAGGCGCGGATCAACGAAATGGCCTCCTACCGCAAGCTGCTCGGCGACATCCTGTTGAAGCTGCCGCACGTGCGCGAGTCGAAGTCCTACATCGTGATGGAAGAGGTCAAGGAATCCCTCAACCTGCCCATTCCCGAGTGAACCCGGGGGCGCCGACGCCCCTGCCGATAGTTGCCTGCGAGGCACAGGGATTTTTCCTGGGCGCCCCTTGGCGGTTGGCGTGCTTCGTGCCTATCCTCCGTCAAATTTTCCAAACATAATAATCAGGATTCCGCACATGAACGCCCGCGTTCGCCATCCGGTCCACAGCGACCAGCACGCCCCCTCCTACTACGCCGCGACCGCCAACCGCCGTATCGAACATCCGCCCCTGGCGGGCGAGGAGGTGGCCGACGTCTGCGTCGTCGGTGGTGGCTTCTCCGGGCTGAACACGGCTATCGAACTGGCCAAACGCGGCTTCTCGGTGGTGCTGCTGGAAGCGCACAAGGTCGGCTGGGGCGCCAGCGGGCGCAACGGCGGCCAGCTGATCCGCGGCGTCGGCCACGATGTCGAGCACTTCGAATCGGTGGTGGGCAAGGACGGCGTCCGCGCCCTCAAGCTGATGGGCCTGGAGGCGGTGGAGCTGGTGCGCCAACGGGTGGAAGAGTTCGCCATCGACTGCGACCTGACCTGGGGCTATTGCGACCTGGCCAACACCGCCCGTGACCTTGCCGGCTTCGCCGAAGACCTGGAAGACCTGAAGAGCCTCGGCTACCGCCACGAAATGCGCCTGCTGCAACCGGGCGAGATGCGCAGCGTGGTGGGCTCCGATCGCTACGCCGGCGGCCTGATCGACATGGGTTCCGGCCACCTGCACCCGCTCAATCTGGCCCTGGGCGAAGCCGCCGCCGCCAGCTCGCTGGGCGTGCGCATCTTCGAGCACTCGGCGGTACTGCGCATCGATTACGGCCCGGAAGTGAAGGTGCACACCGCCCAGGGCCAGGTCCGCGCGAAGACCCTGGTGCTCGGCTGCAACGCCTACCTCAACGACCTCAACCCCACACTCGGCGGCAAGGTGCTGCCGGCGGGCAGCTACGTAATCGCCACCGAGCAACTGCCCGAGGCACTCACCCGGCAGCTGCTGCCGCAGAACATGGCGGTGTGCGACCAGCGCGTGGCCCTGGACTATTACCGCCTCTCCGCCGACAACCGCCTGCTGTTCGGCGGCGCCTGCCACTATTCCGGCCGTGACCCCGCAGACATCGCCGCCTATATGCGGCCGAAGATGCTGGACGTCTTCCCCCAACTAGCCGATGTGCGCATCGACTACCAGTGGGGCGGGATGATCGGTATCGGTGCCAACCGCCTGCCGCAGATCGGCCGCCTGCCGGACCAACCCAACGTCTACTTCGCCCAGGCCTACTCGGGCCACGGGGTCAACGCCACCCACCTGGCGGGCAAGCTGCTGGCCGAAGCCATCAGCGGCGAGCAGAGCAACGGTTTCGACGTGTTCGCCAAGGTGCCGCACATCACCTTCCCCGGCGGCAAACTGCTGCGCTCGCCCTTGCTGGCCCTCGGCATGCTCTGGTACCGGATCAAGGAAAGCGTCGGCAACAGCCTGGCGAAATGACCTCGGCCCGCGCCGCGCGCGGGCTGCCTGAATCTTCCGGCTGCGCTGGCGTCTGAGCTCAAGGACCCGGCGAGTCGGAGGCCGACGTGCGCATCCCCCTGCTATTCATCTGCCTGCTGGCCGCCCTCGGCGGCTGCGCCAGCCCGCCCCCGGCACCCCCGAGCCAGGCGATCGCCGCTGCCGAGTCGCCCTTCGGCCGGAGCCTGCAGGCACTGGCTGCCGCGCACCCGGGGCAATCCGGCTTCCGCCTGCTGCCCGCCAGCAACGAGGCGTACAGCGCCCGCGCCGAGCTGATCCGCTCGGCCCGCAGCAGCCTCGACCTGCAGTACTACATCGTCCATGACGGCCTCTCCACCCGCGCCCTGTTCGACGAGCTGCTACGCGCCGCCGACCGTGGCGTGCGTGTGCGCCTGCTGCTCGACGACACCAGCAGCGACGGCCGCGACGCCAGCATCGCGCTGCTGACCGCGCACCCGAACATCCAGGTGCGGCTGTTCAACCCCCTGCATCTTGGCCGCGTCACCGGCGTCACGCGGTCCCTCGGCCGGGCGCTGGACCTGGGCCAGCAGCACCGGCGCATGCACAACAAGCTATGGCTGGCCGACAACGCGGCAGCCATAGTCGGCGGGCGCAACCTGGGGGATGAATACTTCGACGCCGAGCCCAGCCTCCACTTCACCGACATCGACCTGCTGGCCATCGGCCCGGTGGCGGAGCAGCTGGGGCAGAGCTTCGACCAGTACTGGAACAGCGCGCTGAGCAAGCCCATCCAGCAGTTCCTCTGGCGCCAGCCGCAACGCCAGGAGCTGGACGAGGCGCGCCAGCGCCTGCGGGGCTACCTGGCCGAAGCGCGGGTGCAGCAGAAGACCCTGTACGACCGGCTGCACACCTACCGCGATGACCCGCGCATCGACCTCTGGCTGCGCGAACTGATCTGGGCACCGGCCAGCGCCCTGTGGGATGCGCCGAGCAAGGTGCTGGCCAGCGGCACGCCCGATCCGCACCTGCTCCTGGCCAGCCAGTTGCAACCGGTGCTGGCCGGGGTGAAGCAGGACCTGGTGCTGATCTCGGCCTACTTCGTGCCCGCCCGGGAGGGCATGGACTACCTGGTCGGCAAGGCCGACGCCGGCGTCGACATCCGCCTGCTGACCAACGCCCTGGAGGCCACCGACGTGCCCGCCGTGCATGGCGGCTACGCGCCCTATCGCCAGCGGCTGCTGGAGCATGGCGTCCGCTTGTTCGAGCTGCGTCGCCAGGCCGGAGATGGCGCCGGCAGCGGCGAATACAGCTTCAGCGGCTCCTCCAACTCCAGCCTGCACAGCAAGGCGATGATCCTCGACCAGCGCCACGCCTTCATCGGCTCCTTCAACTTCGACCCGCGCTCGGTGCTGTGGAACACCGAGGTCGGTGTGCTGATCGACAGCCCGGAACTGAGCGCACACCTGCGCCGCCTGGCCCTGGAGGGCATGAGCCCCGGGCGCAGCTACCAGGTGCGCCTGCGGCCGGATGGCGGCATGGAGTGGGTGACGGAGGAGGGCGGCCGCCAGCAGGTACTGCGGCAGGAGCCGGGCAGCCTGTGGCGGCATTTCAATGCCTGGTTCGCCGAGCGCGTGGGCCTGGAGCGGATGCTCTGAATCAGGGGTTGCCGGTCACGGCCGGCTCGCCACCCTCGTCGCCGAACAGCTCGCGGGTCCAGGCCAGCCAGACGAAGCCGGCTGCGCCGATGGCCATCATCAACGGCAGAGCATGGCCGCTGATCCACTGGCTGGCGGCGCCGGTGACCAGTGGACCGATCAGGCAGCCGATGCCCCAGAGCTGGGCGACATGGGCGTTGGCGCGGACCAGTTCATCATCCCGATAGCGCTCGCCGATAAGGATCAGCGCCAGGGTGAAGAGCCCGCCCGCGCTGGCACCGAATATCACCCAGATCGGCCAGATCAGCGGAGTGTGCAGGAACAGGGGAATACTCAGGCTGGACATCAGCAGGGCCAGCCCGCAGCCGCGGAACAGCGTACGTCGCGACATGTGGTCCGCCAGCAGGCCGATGGGCAGCTGCAAGGCGGCATCGCCGACCACCACCACGCTGGCCATCAGCAACGCCACTTCCTGGTTGAAGCCCTGGCGCAGGCCGTAGATGGGCAGCAGGGTCAGCATCATCGCCTCGAAGGCGGCGAACAGCACCACCGCCCAGGCGATGGTCGGCAACCGTGCACAGAAGGTCAGCAGGCCGCGCCCCGAGGCGCTGTGGGCGTCCACGCTGGGCGCGCCGGTGCGCCCCAGCAGCAACAGCGAGCCGCCCACCAGCAGGCCGGTACCGGTCCAGAAACCGAGGTCGTTGCCGGTACCCAGCACGCTGAGCAGCAGCGGCCCGGATAGCTGGCTCAAGGCGTAGCCGGTGCCGTACAACGCCACCAGGCGCCCGCGCCACTTTTCCACGGCCAACTGGTTGATCCAGCTCTCGCCGAGAATGAACACCACCGTCAGCGCCACACCGATGAACAGGCGCAGGGCCAGCCAGATGGGGTAGCTCTGCACCAGCGCCAGCATCGCCACCGAAACGGCACTGACCAGCAGGCACAGCTGCATCAGGGGAGTGGTGCCGAAGCGCGCGGCGAGGCGCCCGGCCAGGGAAGCGCCGAGCAGCACGCCCACCGCCGGGGTGCCGGCCATCACGCCGATGGCGAAGGCGTCATAGCCCCAGCTTTCCAGGCGCAACGAGACCAGGGGCATGGTCACGCCCAGCGCGAGCCCGATGCTGATCACCGCGCCGCAGACGGCGAAGTAGGTCCCCCAACGCATGGCGGTGTCCTCCGTTCCATGGGCCAGCATCCCGGGGGATTCTGGCAGGCAGAAAAGCAAAAGCGGCCGGGCTCCTGTGAAGGAAACCCGGCCGCAGGTGTGGCTCCAGGGGAGCCGGCCTCCCGAAGGAAGGCGGACCTTGTCAGGCGGTCATGCCGCCCTTTTTCAGAGCTTGATCCAGGTGGATTTCAGCTCGGTGTACTTGTCGAACGCGTGCAGCGACTTGTCGCGGCCGTTGCCCGACTGCTTGAAGCCGCCGAAGGGCGCGGTCATGTCGCCACCGTCGTACTGGTTGACCCAGACGCTGCCGGCGCGCAGCGCCTTGGCGGTCAGGTGGGCCTTGGACAGGTTGCTGGTCCAGACCGCAGCGGCCAGGCCGTAGACGGTGTCGTTGGCGATAGCGACGGCATCCGCCACGTCGTCGAAGGCGATGACCGAAAGCACCGGGCCGAAGATCTCTTCCTTGGCGATGCGCATGGCGTTGTCCACGCCGTCGAAGATGGTCGGCTCGACGTAGGTGCCGCCGGTCTCTTCCATCACGCGCTTGCCGCCGGCCACCAGCTTGGCGCCGTCGTCATGGCCGGCCTGGATGTAGGACAGCACGTTGTTCATCTGGGTGGTGTCGACCAGCGCACCGACGTTGGTTTCCGGGTCCAGCGGGTTGCCCGGCTTCCAGGTCTTGATCGCCGCGACCACCATGGGCACGAATTTGTCCTTGATCGAACGCTCCACCAGCAGGCGCGAGCCAGCGGTGCAGACCTCGCCCTGGTTGAAGGCGATGGCACCTGCGGCGGCCTCGGCGGCGGCCTGCAGGTCAGGCGCGTCGGCGAAGACGATGTTCGGGCTCTTGCCGCCGGCTTCCAGCCAGACGCGCTTCATGTTGGATTCGCCGGCATAGATCATCAGTTGCTTGGCGATCTTGGTGGAGCCGGTGAACACCAGGGTGTCGACGTCCATGTGCAGGGCCAGGGCCTTGCCCACGGTGTGGCCGAAACCTGGCAGCACGTTGAACACGCCGGCGGGGATGCCGGCCTCGATGGCCAGCTGGGCGATGCGGATAGCGGTCAGCGGCGACTTCTCGGACGGCTTGAGCACCACCGAGTTGCCGGTGGACAGCGCCGGGCCGAGCTTCCAGCAGGTCATCAGCAGGGGGAAGTTCCAGGGCACGATGGCGGCGACCACGCCGACCGGCTCACGGGTCACCAGGCCCAGCTCGTTGTGCGGGGTGGCCGCAACTTCGTCGTAGATCTTGTCGATGGCCTCGCCGCTCCAGCGGATGGCGCGGGAAGCGCTGGAGACATCGATGTTCAGCGAGTCGCTGATCGGCTTGCCCATGTCCAGGGTTTCCAGCAGCGCCAGCTCTTCGCCATGGGCGTCGATCAGGTCGGCGAAGCGGATCATCACTTCCTTGCGCGCGGTGGGCGCGAGGCGCGACCAGACACCGGACTCGAAGACGGCGCGGGCGTCCTTCACCGCCAGCTCGGCATCGGCCAGGTCACAGCTGGCGACCTGACCCAGCACGCGCCCATCCACCGGGCTGATGCAGTCGAAGGTCGCGCCGGAGACGGCGTGGGTGTACTCGCCATGGACGAAGGCACGGGTTTCGATCTGCAGGGACTTGGCGCGCTGTTCCCAGTCGGCACGAGTCAGGGTGGTCATGGGGCATTCCTCTTATTAGTAGAAAAGTGCCGGATCCTGGATCCGGCACTGTCAAGAATTCTGCAAGGCCAGCATGCGGCCGAACCTGATCGCAACCCTAAACCAGAGGGCCCTGGGTTTTCAATATTTTTGACAAAATTCCAGCAAACGCCCTTGTCATGTTCGTTTTATTAAACATAGACTGCGGATCGGATCGCCCTGGCGTTTTCCCTCCCTCCCACGGGCATAGGGGAAGCCGCCGATAACTGGGCAGAATAAAAAACAGGTCCGCCGGGCGCGGACCACCCGCCAGCTGCAACGGAACCGCCATGAACATCGAATCCATCGTCGACTTCGCCAACAGCCCAGCCGCCGCCGAGCGCTACCGCCCAGCCCCCGAGAAAGTCCTCAAGGGCGACCCGGAGCAGAGCGTGCGCAACCACTACGGCAGCCCCTGCGGGCAGTTCAACGTGGGCATCTGGGAAGGCGCAGTCGGCCACTGGACCGTCAGCTACACCGAACACGAATACTGCGAGATCCTCCAGGGCGTTTCCGTCCTGCGTGACGCCGACGGCAACGCCAAGACCGTCCGCGCCGGTGATCGCTTCGTCATTCCCGCCGGCTTCTCCGGCACCTGGGAAGTGCTCGAGGCCTGCCGCAAGGTCTACGTGATCTTCGAACAGAGCAAATGATCCACCGCTTCACCTCCAGAAGCTCGTAATCCCCTTGAGCCCGCGAAAGCGGGCTTTTTTATGGGCGCGGGAAAGGCCGGACGACAAATCGCGGGCATGAAAAAGCCCGCCATATAGGCGGGCTTCTTCGACAAGGGCCGGATCAATTACTTGATCTTGGCTTCCTTGTAGATCACGTGCTTACGCACGACCGGATCGAATTTCTTGATTTCGATCTTGTCGGGAGTAGTGCGCTTGTTCTTGTCGGTGGTGTAGAAGTGGCCGGTACCGGCGCTGGACACCAAACGGATCAGTTCACGCATGATTAGCTCCTTATACCTTCTCGCCGCGAGCACGCAGCTCGGACAGGACTACGTCGATACCACGCTTGTCGATGATGCGCATGCCCTTGGCGGAAACGCGCAGACGCACGAAGCGCTTCTCGGACTCGACCCAGAAGCGGTGGTGCTGCAGGTTCGGCAGGAAACGACGACGGGTTTTGTTGTTAGCGTGGGAAACGTTGTTCCCGGTAACCGGACCCTTACCGGTTACTTGACAGACTCTAGACATGCCTCAGCCCTCTAAACCTCATGCCCAACCCGGCATGGGTTGGCCGCTTGAACTCTCACTTGTGGGCGTTTTAGCGCCCGTCTCGTCAGGGTCTTACCGGCCACACACAGACTGCGAAAGACCGGGCCCCTAGAAAAGAGCGCTGCTTTATATCAGAAACCCCCTAGTGCAGCAAGGACTGCACCACTTTGCCGAAAGCGGTGCCCAACCGCGAGGCGCCTGCAACCGCAGCGACGCGGGCTGCGCAGAAAATAACCGCTCGTCGCCAGAAGCGCATTGCCCCACTCCTGGCCATGGTCTAGCGTAGGGCCTCCGCCCGCCGCCACCGGCCAGGGCCACCGCAAATGGAGCCTGCCCATGCGATTCGCCGCCCTTCCCCTGCTGCTCGCCCCGCTGTTCGCCCAGGCGGCCAGCCTGAGCGTCTGCACCGAGGCCAGCCCCGAAGGCTTCGACGTGGTGCAGTACAACTCGCTGACCACCACCAACGCATCCGCCGACGTGCTGATGAACCGCCTGGTGGAGTTCGATGCCCAGCGTGGCGAACTGGTGCCCGGGCTGGCGCAGAGCTGGGCCGTCTCCCCCGACGGCCTGGCCTACACCTTCACCCTGCGCCCCGGTGTACGCTTCCACGCCACCGAGTACTTCAAGCCCGGCCGCGAGCTGGATGCCGATGACGTGCTGTTCAGCTTCCAGCGCATGCTCGATGCGACCAACCCCTGGCACAAGGTCGCCCAGAGCGGCTTCCCCCACGCCCAGTCGATGCAGCTGCCGCAACTGATCAAGGCCATCGACAAGGTCGCGCCGCTGCAGGTGCGCTTCACCCTGAACAAGCCCGACGCCACCTTCCTCGCCACCCTGAGCATGGGTTTCGCTTCCATCTATTCGGCCGAATACGCCGACCAGCTGATGAAGGCCGGCACACCGGAGAAGCTCAACGCCCAGCCGATCGGCACCGGCCCCTTCGTCTTCAAGCGCTTCCAGAAGGACGCCGTGGTGCGCTATAGCGCCAACCCGGACTATTTCGCCGGCAAGCCGGCGGTGGACGGCCTGATCTTCGCCATCACGCCGGACGCCAATGTGCGCCTGCAGAAGCTGCGCCGCGGTGAATGCCAGATCGCCCTGTCGCCCAAGCCGCTGGATGTCCAGGCCGCCAGCAAGGACGCCGCGCTCAAGGTGGTGCAGACACCGGCCTTCATGACCGCCTTCATCGGCATCAACAGCCAGCACCCGCCACTGGACCAGGCCAAGGTGCGCCAGGCCATCAACCTGGCCTTCGACAAGCAGAGCTACCTCAAAGCCGTGTTCGAAGGCAGCGCCAGCGCCGCCAACGGCCCCTATCCGCCCAATACCTGGAGCTATGCCAAGGACCTGCCCGGCTACGCCCATGACCCGGAGAAGGCCCGCGCACTGCTGGCCGAGGCCGGCCTCAAGGATGGCTTCAAGACCACAATCTGGACCCGCCCTTCCGGCAGCCTGCTGAACCCCAACCCCAGCCTCGGCGCCCAGCTGCTGCAGGCGGACCTGGGCAAGGTGGGCATCCAGGCCGAAATCCGCGTGATCGAATGGGGCGAGCTGATCCGCCGCGCCAAGGCCGGCGAGCATGATCTGCTGTTCATGGGCTGGGCCGGCGACAACGGCGACCCGGACAACTTCCTCACCCCGCAGTTCTCCTGCGCCTCGGTGCAATCGGGGCTCAACTTCGCACGCTATTGCGACGCCGAATTGGACAAGCTAATCAGCGACGGCAAGGGCCTCGCTGAGCAGGCCGAACGCACGGCCCTCTATATAAAGGCGCAGCGCATCATCCAGGAACAGGCGCTGTGGCTACCGCTGGCCCATCCCACCGCCTTCGCCCTGACCCGCGCCGGCGTCGAGGGCTACCAGGCCAATCCCTTCGGTCGCCAGGACTTTTCCCACGTCAGCGTGAAACCCTGATGGAGCTGAGCCAGCGCTACCTGCCGCAGTTCCAGTTCGTCGAGCGGCACCAGCTGCCGCTGCGGGCAACGCCACGCCAGGCACTGGATGCGGTCGGAGAACTCGCCGTGCATGACGACCCGCTGGTACGCACCCTGCTGTATATCCGTGAAGCGCCGGCACGCCTGGCCGGCGCGCTCGGGCTTAACAACAACCTCAAAGGCCGCGCCACCTTTGGCCTGCACGAATTCACCCTGCTGGAACGAGACGCCGATCGCGCCCTGGCCTATGGGCTCATCGGGCGCTTCTGGCGCAGTGACTTCGGCCTGCAGCCGGTCAGTGACGCCAGCGCCTTCGACGCCTACGCCGAGCCCGGCGTCGCCAAGCTGGTTCTGAGCTTTCACTGCAGCCCTGGCGCGGATGGCCGTACGACCCTGCACACCGAAACCCGGGTCTATTGCCCGGACCGGCGCAGCCGCCTGCTGTTCACGCCCTACTGGCTGGCCATACGCCCGGCCAGCGGGCTGATCCGCCGGCGCCTGCTGGCCGCCATCCAGCGCCGGGTCGACGACACGCGCTAGAGCCAGCCGTACTCGGCCATCGACAGCGGCTCGCCATCCCCCACCACGAAGTGGTCGAGCACCCGCACCTCGACCAATGCCAGGGCTTCCTGCAGACGTTGGGTCAGCAGGCGGTCCGCCTGGCTGGGCTCGGCAACGCCGGAAGGGTGGTTGTGGGTGAGGATCAGCGCGGCCGCGTTGTGCGCCAGGGCCCGCTTGACCACCTGGCGCGGATAGACGCTGGCACCGTCGATGGAGCCATGGAACAGCACCTCGAAGGCCAGCACCCGGTGCTTGGAGTCGAGGAACAGGCAACCGAACAGCTCGTGGGGCTCATGGCGCAGCTGCGCCTTCAGGTAATCGCGCACCGTCTGCGGACTTTCCAACACCGAATTGCGGCGCAGCCCTTCGGCCAGGTGCCGACGCGACATCTCCAGCACGGCCTGCAACTGGGCGTATTTGGCCGGCCCGAGGCCGAGGCGGCTGCAGAAGGAATCGATGTCCGCTTCCAGCAGCAGGCGCAGGCCACCGAAGTCGTTGAGCAGATGGCGGGCGAGGTCCACCGCGCTCTGCCCGGCCACCCCGATACGCAGGAATATGGCGAGGAGTTCAGCGTCGGTGAGGGCCGCCGCGCCCTGCTCTAGAAGCTTCTCCCGCGGCCGCTCCGCCGCAGGCCAGTGACGAATGCTCATGGCATCTCCGTGGTTGAGCGCACCGCTGTTCCCATGCGGTCGCTGTGCTATCTTAATCCACCTTTTTTGCGCGGCGATTGGCCTGGGGAGGCGTCGTCGCCGCTGCGCAATCTAAACATCCATAAGGCAGGCCTATGCAGCGGCTCTATCGGAAACGCATCGTCCTGGGCGTGGGGGGCGGCATTGCCGCCTACAAGAGTGCGGAGCTGATCCGCCGCCTGCGCGACCAGGGCGCGGAAGTTCGGGTCGTGATGACCCATGGCGGGCGCGAATTCATCACCCCGCTGACCCTACAGGCCCTTTCCGGCCACCCGGTGCACCTCGACCTGCTCGACACCGCTGCCGAAGCGGCCATGGGTCATATCGAGCTGGCACGCTGGGCCGACCTGGTGCTCATCGCCCCTGCCACCGCCGACCTCATGGCCCGCCTGACCCAGGGCGTGGCCGACGACCTGATGACCACCCTGGTGCTGGCCACCGACGCACCGGTTGCCCTCGCCCCGGCGATGAACCAGGCCATGTGGCGCGACCCGGCGACCCAGGCCAACGCCGAAGCCCTCGCCAAGCGTGGCCTGCACCTGTTCGGGCCGGCATCCGGCAGCCAGGCCTGTGGCGACGTCGGCCTCGGCCGCATGCTCGAAGCCGACCAGCTCGCCCAGCTGGCCGCCGACCTGTTCCAGCACAAGGCCCTGACCGGCCGCCACGTGCTGATCACCGCCGGCCCGACCCAGGAAAACATCGACCCGGTGCGCTACATCACCAACCACAGCTCCGGGAAGATGGGCTTCGCCCTCGCCGAAGCCGCGGTGGAGGCGGGCGCCAAGGTCACCCTGATCACCGGCCCCGTGCACCTGCCGACGCCGGACCGGGTCAACCGCATCGATGTGGTCAGTGCCCGCGACATGCTCGCGGCCTGCGAAGCGGCGATGCCCTGCGACCTGCTGATCGCCGCGGCCGCCGTGGCCGACTACCGCCCGGAAGTGGTGGCGGCGCACAAAATGAAGAAGGACCCCACCAGCGGCGAAGGCCTGCTGCTGCAACTGGTGCGCAACCCGGATATCCTCGCGACCCTCGCCGGGCGCGCCGATCGCCCCTTCAGCGTCGGCTTCGCCGCCGAGACCGAGAACCTGCTCGAGTACGCCTCGCGCAAGCTCAAGGACAAGAACCTCGACCTGATCGTCGCCAACGATGTGGCCAACCCCAGCATCGGCTTCAACAGCGAGGAAAACGCGATCACCATCATCGATCGCGCGCTGCACCAGAACAGCTTCGCCCAGACCAGCAAGGGCAAGATCGCCCGCCAGCTGATCGCCTTCATCGCCGATCGCCTCAACCAGGCCTGAGACCCCATGCACTCATTGCAAGCCAAGATCCTCGACCCCCGCATCGGCCGCGACTTCCCGCTGCCCCAGTACGCCACGCCGGGCTCCGCCGGCCTCGACCTGCGCGCCATGCTCAAGGAAGACCTGACCCTGGAACCGGGCCAGACCGTGCTGATCCCCACCGGCCTGTCCATCTACATCGCCGACCCGGGCCTCGCCGCGCTGATCCTTCCGCGCTCGGGCCTGGGCCACAAGCACGGCATCGTGCTGGGCAACCTGGTCGGCCTGATCGACTCCGACTACCAGGGCGAGCTGATGGTCTCCTGCTGGAACCGTGGCCAGAGCGCCTTCACCATCGCCATCGGCGAGCGCATCGCTCAGCTAGTCTTGGTGCCAGTCGTGCAGGCGCACTTCGAGCTGGTCGAGCAGTTCGACGAGAGCCAGCGCGGCGCGGGCGGCTTCGGGCACTCCGGCAGCCACTGATCCGGAACGACTTCAGGATGATCCGCGGGGGAGACCTTCAGTGAAACTCTTCAAGCGCAGCGCCAAGGATGCCGACACCGAGATCCTGGCCAGCCCTGCCGAAAAGAACAAACCGGTCCGTGACAAGGGCCTGGGCGACCTGCTGCCCGGCGCCATCGCCGCGGCACTGGGCGTGGCCGCCGCCGGCGTGCTGCTCTGGGCCGCACTGATCAACGGCGCCCAGCAGACCCAACGCAACCAGCTCAGCCAGGCCTGGGGTGAAAGCCAGGCCAGCGCCCTGCGCCAGGCCCTGGCGCAACTGGTCGCCGACACCGCCGCCGCCGCCCGCAACCCGGCGCTGGCCGAAGCGCTCAACAGCGCCGACAGCGCCCAGGTGCAAGCGGCCGAGCGCGGCCTCGGCTACTGGAACGCCGTGGTCGACGCCCACCTCAACCTGCCCGGCCAGGCCCAGCAGAACAGCCAGCGCGCGGCACCGATGAACTTCGCTGCCCTGGACATGCTGCGCCGTGTCGAAGCCGGCCAGAAGCCCGCGCCGGAAGCCTACCGGGTCGGCCAGCGCTGGCTGGTCTACAGCGCCGCACCGCTGCGCCTGACCGACAGTTCGCCGATCCAGGGCACCCTGCTGCTAGTGGTCGACCTCGACCGCCTGCTCGGCGCCCTCGCACCGCTGCCCGACGGTGTCGGCCAGTTGCAGTTCACCCAGCAGTTCGGCAACGCCCCAGCCCAGACCCTGACCCTGCGTGGCGCCCAGGCCGAAGGCGCGCCCATCGCCCTGAACACCGGCAACCCCAACTGGAAGCTGTCGTTCACCCCCGGCCCGCAACTGAGCGATTCGGGCATGTCCCCCCTTCTGTTGGCGGTGGCCGCGCTCCTGGCCCTGGCCGGCGCCCTGATTGGCCTGTATCTGCTGCGTGGCGGCTTCAATCGCAAGCTGCATGCAGACGTCATCCAGCTCAACCAACTGGTGCAAGAACTCTCCAGCGGCAAAAGCGTCAAAGCCTTCAGTCTGCGCCTGTCGGCGCTTGACGCCCTGGCCCAGTCGCTCACCCGGCAGTCACGGCGCAAGCCGGAGCCGGCGGCGGGCAGCGCTAACGGCGATCGGCAACCCGGCCCGGCGGTTACCCCCGCCCCGGCCCAGATGATCGAGCCACCCGTGTTGGCCGATCCGCTTTTCCAAGATACCGACATCCTCGATATCGACATCCTCGACGAAGACCAGGACCTCCTGGGATTGGAGCAAGCCCCCGTCATGAGCACCCCGCAAGCCGCACCCAACCTGCCCGCCAGCATCTTCCGCGCCTACGACATCCGTGGCGTGGTCGGCGACACCCTGACCGCCGAAACCGCCTACTGGGTAGGCCGTGCCATTGGCTCCGAAAGCCTCGCCCGCGGCGAGCCCGCCGTATCGGTCGGCCGTGACGGCCGCCTGTCCGGCCCCGAACTGGTGCAGGCACTGATCCAAGGCCTGCTGGACTGCGGCTGCCAGGTCAGCGATGTCGGCATGGTGCCGACCCCGGTGCTCTACTACGCCGCCAACGTGCTGGCCGGCAAATCCGGCGTGATGCTCACCGGCAGCCACAACCCGCCGGACTACAACGGCTTCAAGATCGTCGTCGCCGGCGAGACCCTGGCCAACGAGCAGATCACCGCGCTGCACACCCGCATCAAGAACAACGACCTGGCCAGCGGCGTCGGCAGTGTCGAACAGGTCGAGATCCTCGACCGCTACTTCAAGCAGATCCGCGACGACATCGCCATGGCCAAGCCCATGAAGGTGGTGGTGGACTGCGGCAACGGCGTGGCCGGCGTCATCGCCCCGCAACTGATCGAAGCCCTGGGCTGCACCGTCATCCCGCTCTACTGCGACGTGGACGGCACCTTCCCCAACCACCACCCGGACCCGGGCAAGCCCGAGAACCTGGTCGACCTGATCGCCAAGGTGAAGGAAGAGAAAGCCGACCTGGGCCTGGCCTTCGACGGCGACGGCGACCGCGTCGGCGTGGTGACCAACCAGGGCACCATCATCTACCCCGACCGCCTGCTGATGCTCTTCGCCAAGGACGTGGTTTCGCGCAACCCGGGCGCCGACATCATCTTCGACGTCAAATGCACCCGTCGTCTGACCGCCCTGATCAGTGGCTACGGCGGCCGCCCGGTGATGTGGAAGACCGGCCATTCGCTGATCAAGAAGAAGATGAAGGAAACCGGCGCACTGCTGGCTGGCGAGATGAGCGGCCACATCTTCTTCAAGGAGCGCTGGTTCGGCTTCGACGACGGTATCTACAGTGCCGCCCGCCTGCTGGAGATCCTCAGCCAGGACAAGCGCGACGCCGAGCACGTGTTCTCCGCCTTCCCCAGCGACATCTCGACGCCGGAGATCAACATCACCGTTACCGACGAGAGCAAGTTCCGCCTGATCGAGCGCCTGCAGCGCGACGGCACCTGGGGCGACGCCAACCTCACCACCCTGGACGGCGTACGCGTCGACTATCCCAAGGGCTGGGGCCTGGTGCGCGCCTCCAACACCACGCCGGTGCTGGTACTGCGCTTCGAAGCGGACACCGAGGAGGAGCTCGAGCGCATCAAGGAAGTGTTCCGCGCCCAGCTCTACACCGTAGCCCCCGATATCAACCTGCCGTTCTGATCCACCGGAGCCCTGCATGACCCTCAGCCGTGACGCCGCATCCCAAGTCGCCCAGGTCCTGTCCGAAGCGTTGCCGTACATTCGCCGCTTCGTCGGCAAGACCCTGGTCGTGAAATACGGCGGCAACGCCATGGAAAGCGACGAGCTGAAAGCCGGCTTCGCCCGCGACATGGTCCTGATGAAGGCCGTGGGCATCAACCCGGTGGTCGTGCACGGTGGCGGGCCGCAGATCGGCGATCTGCTCAAGCGCCTGTCCATCGAGAGCCACTTCATCGACGGCATGCGCGTCACCGACGCGCAAACCATGGACGTGGTGGAAATGGTCCTCGGCGGCCAAGTGAACAAGGACATCGTCAACCTGATCAACCGCCATGGCGGCAGCGCCATCGGCCTGACCGGCAAGGACGCGGAGCTGATCCGCGCCAAGAAGCTCACCGTCAGCCGCAAGACGCCGGAGATGACCCAGCCGGAAATCATAGACATCGGCCACGTGGGCGAGGTCACCGGGGTCAATATCGAGCTGCTGAACATGCTGGTGAAGGGCAACTTCATCCCGGTCATCGCCCCCATCGGCGTTGGCCCGGAGGGCGAGTCCTACAACATCAACGCCGACCTGGTGGCCGGCAAGGTGGCGGAAGCGCTGAAAGCCGAGAAGCTGATGCTGCTGACCAACATCGCCGGTCTGATGGACAAGCAGGGCCAGGTGCTCACCGGGCTCTCCACCGAGCAGGTCAACGAGCTGATCGCCGACGGCACCATCTACGGCGGCATGCTGCCAAAGATCCGCTGCGCCCTCGAAGCGGTGCAGGGTGGCGTGACCAGCGCGCACATCATCGATGGCCGCGTGCCCAACGCGGTGCTGCTGGAGATCTTCACCGACAGCGGCGTCGGCACCCTGATCAGCAACCGCAAGCGTCACTGAGCCTTCAGCAGGCCCAGGCGGTACCCGAATAAGCCGGAGCGATCCGGCTTATTCACATCCGCGATCCAGCCATACCGCTCTTGCCGGCCCGCCTCCTTGCGCAGAAGCTGACCGCTCACTGCAAGGAGCACGAGATGGCCGCAACCCCCTCCCTGAACGACTTCACCTTCTTCATGCCGCTGCGCGTGCGCTGGGCCGAAGTGGATCCGCAAGGCATCGTCTTCAACGGCCACTACCTGACCTACGCCGACGTCGGCATCACCGAGTACTTCCGCGCCCTGGGCGTGCGCTACCCGGAGGACCTGGCGCAGGACGGTGGCGACTTCTTCGCCGTGCGCACGCTGCTGGAATACCTGGCCCCGGCGCGCTTCGACGATGAGCTTTCCATCGGCGTAAGGGTAGGGCGGCTGGGTGGCTCGAGCCTCACATTCAATATCGGCATCTGGCACGGCGAAGCGGCGCTGACGGCAGGCGAGATCGTTTACGTCCACGCGGATGGTGCGAGCCGCAGCAGCAAGCGGCTGCCGGACTGGCTGCGGGAGAAGGTCAGGGCATTCGAGCGGCACGCCGCCGAGGAATGAAGCTCAGCGCTGCAGCAGCTGGGCCAGGCGGGCGCGGTCAGCGGCGAAGCCGGCCTGGGCGTTCTTGCGATCCTGCTGGTAGCGGGCGATGTCCTGCTCCAGGCGCTGCTGCTCGGCGCGCAGGTCGCTGATCTGCGCCACCAGATGCTCGGGAACCTGGCGGCCGGCACGCTCGTTGTCGGCGGCCTGGGCCTGCAGGTTGGCCTGCTGGGTACGCAGGGACTGCTGGTTGCCACGGGCGACGCTGATCACCCCGTCGAGCTCCGCCAGCTTGCGCTGCAGGGCACGGTCGACGTCTTCGACGCTGGTGTACAGGCGCAGCAACTGGGCGTCGGAGCCGGCACGGGCCTTCTCCTCCTGCATGCGCTTGCGCTCTTCCAGGGTGGGCGCCGGCGGTACCGTCTTGGTCACCCGGCCCTGGTCGTTGAGGACTTCGTAGCCCTTGTCGATGTACTGCGAGGGCACGCCAAGGCGATCGAGCACAATCACGCCCTTGTCATTGGTGTAGCGATAGAGCTCGGCTTGCGCCAGAGCAGGCATCAGCACACCCATGAGCAAGGCAAAACGGACTGCACCCGATTTCGGCATGAAGACACCCTGTCGTTGTTGGCGAATCAGATTCCGTAGTTCGCGCGGTAGCTTTCCACTGCCGGCAGATACTTCTTCAGTTCAGCATCACCTGCGAGATATTCCAGCACCTGTTCCAGGGAAACGATGCTCACCACCGGCATGCCGAAGTCACGCTCGACTTCCTGGATCGCCGACAGCTCGCCCTTGCCGCGCTCCTGGCGGTTCAGCGCGATGAGCACGCCGGCGGCCTGGGCCTGCTGGCCCTGGATGATCTGCATGACCTCGCGGATAGCGGTACCGGCGGTGATCACGTCATCGATGATCAGCACACGGCCGGCCAGCGGCGCGCCCACCAGGGTGCCGCCCTCGCCATGGTCCTTGGCTTCCTTGCGGTTGAAGCACCAGGGGATATCGATCGCGTGATGTTCGGCCAGTGCGACGGCCGTAGCCGCAGCCAGCGGGATGCCCTTGTAGGCGGGCCCGAAAAGCACATCGAAGGGAATGCCGCTATCGACCACTGCCGCCGCATAGAAGCGGCCCAGCTGGGACAGCGCGAGCCCGCTGTTGAACAGGCCGGCATTGAAGAAATAAGGGCTGGTACGCCCGGATTTGAGAGTGAACTCACCGAAACGCAGCACACCGCGTTCGATGGCGAAGCGAATGAAATCGCGTTGATACGCCTGCATGTAAAAGCCCCGGACGGCACGGATTTAGCTAAATAGAAAGAGCTCGGGTATCATACACGCACGAGTTTTTGGGGGCCATTTATGCGGATCATCAGTGTGAACGTGAATGGTATTCATGCCGCAGCCGAACGAGGACTCCTCAGTTGGTTGCAAGCACAGAATGCCGACGTGATCTGCCTGCAAGACACCCGTGCCTCTGCCTTTGATCTGGACGACCCAGCCTTCCAACTGGACGGCTATTTCCTCTATGCCAGCGATGCTGAAGTGCCAAGCCAAGGCGGCGTGGCGCTTTATTCGCGTTTGCAACCCAAGGCAGTGATCTGGGGTCTCGGTTTCGAGACCTGTGATCGTTATGGGCGCTACCTGCAGGCGGATTTCGACAAAGTGAGTATCGCTACCCTGCTGCTGCCTTCGGGCCAGGGCGGCGATGAGAACCTGAACCACAAGTTCAAGTTCATGGACGACTTCACCCACTATCTGAACAAGCAGCGCCGCAAGCGCCGCGAGTACATCTATTGTGGTTCGCTTTACCTCGCCCATCAGAAGCTGGACGTGAAGAACTGGCGCGACTGCCAGCAGCTGCCCGGCTTCCTCGCGCCCGAGCGCGCCTGGATGGACGAAGTGTTCGGCACCATGGGTTACGTGGACGCGCTGCGCGAAGTCAGCCGCGAAGGCGACCAGTACAGCTGGTGGCCCGACAGTGAACAGGCCGACATGCTCAACCTCGGCTGGCGTTTCGACTACCACATCCTCACGCCGGGCATGCGTCGCTCCGTGCGCAGCGCTCGCCTGCCGCGCCAGCCGCGCTTCTCCCAGCACGCGCCGCTGATCGTCGACTACGACTGGCTGCTGAGCATCTGAGAAGTCGCACCCGTAAAAAAGCCGGCTGATGCCGGCTTTTTCGTTTCTCGCGTTCCTACTTCACCGGGCGCCAGGTGAAGGGATAGCGATAGGCCTGGCCTTCGTTGGCCTTGATGCCGCCGATGATGGTCAGCACCAGCGCAACCAGACCCACCAGGGGCAGCAGCACGAAACCGATCAGCACCAGCATCAGCAGCATGCACACCAGGCCGGCGAGGGTGACGGTGATCTGGAAGTTCAGCGCTTCCTTGCCCTGCTGGTCGATGAAGGGATCGACGTCCTTCTTCACCTGCCAGAGGATCAGCGGGCCCAGCAGGTTGCCGAAGGGCAGCACCACACCGAGGAAAGCGGCGAAATGGCAGAACATCGCCCATTGCCTAACTTCCTGGTTGGGCTGTGGAACTTGGGTTGGCTCATTCATGCGGGTTTCCTCGGGTGGGTGATCAGTCGACCAGCGCGGCGCGCTGCAACTCGAACAGCTCGGTGACGCCTTTCTTGGCCAGGGCCAGCATGGCGTTCAGCTCTTCCGGCTGGAAGGGCGCGCCTTCGGCGGTGCCCTGTACCTCGATGAAACCGCCGGCGTCGGTCATGACCACGTTCAGGTCGGTCTCGGCCGCGGAGTCTTCCAGGTAGTCGAGGTCCAGGACCGGCTCGCCCTGGTAGATGCCAACGGACACGGCGGCAACCATCTGCTTCAGCGGCTCGCCCTTCAGCGCGCCACGCTTCTTCAGGACCTTCAGCGCATCCATCAGGGCCACCATGGCACCCGTGATGGAAGCAGTGCGGGTGCCACCGTCGGCCTGGATCACATCGCAATCCAGGTAGATGGTGTTCTCGCCCAGCTTGCTCATGTCCAGCGCAGCGCGCAGCGAACGGCCGATCAGGCGCTGGATCTCCAGAGTGCGACCACCCTGCTTGCCACGGCTGGCCTCGCGCTGGTTACGCTCGCCGGTGGCGCGCGGCAGCATGCCATACTCGGCGGTCAACCAACCCTGGCCCTGGCCCTTGAGGAAACGCGGGACACCGGATTCGACGCTGGCGGTGCAGATCACCTTGGTATCCCCGAATTCGACCAGCACCGAGCCTTCTGCATGCTTGGTGTAGTTGCGGGTGATGCGGATCGAACGCAGCTGGTCAGCCACTCGGCCACTGGGACGTTTCATCTGGGTATACCTGTCAGGGGGGAAAACTGCCGGGCATTATAGAGGGCTGCCGGCCACTGGGACATCGCCGCGTTGGGAGGGCCGCCGCTCTGGGCTACAATCGCCCTCTTCGAACCTGCCATCACCGAGAGGAAACCCCATGGTGCACAGCATGACCGCCTTTGCCCGCGTAGAGCAGGCCGGCACCCACGGCACCCTGAGCTGGGAACTGCGCTCGGTCAACCACCGCTACCTCGAGCCCCACCTGCGCCTGCCCGAATCCTTCCGCGACCTCGAAGGCGCGGTGCGCGAAGCCCTGCGCCAGGGCCTCTCCCGCGGCAAGGTGGAGTGCACCCTGCGCTTCGCCGAAGAGAACGCCGGCAAATCCCTGCAGGTCGATCGCGAACGCGCCGCCCAGCTGGTCGAAGCCGCCGAAGCCGTCGCCGCACTGGTCAAGCAGCCGGCACCGCTCAACCCCCTGGAAATCCTCGCCTGGCCCGGCGTGCTGGTGGCCGATGCGGCCGACCCGCAAGCACTGAATGCCGCCGCCCTGGAGGTCTTCGCCAAGGCCCTCGACGAACTGCGCAACGGCCGCGCCCGTGAAGGTGCCGACCTGGCTCGCCTGCTCAATGAGCGGCTCGACGGCATCCTCGAAGAGGTCGAAGCCCTGCGCAAGCTGGTGCCGCAGATGATCACCACCCAGCGCCAGAAGATCCTCGACCGCTTCGGCGAGATGAAGGCCGAGCTGGACCCGCAACGCCTGGAGCAGGAACTGGTGCTGCTGGCACAGAAAAGCGACGTCGCCGAGGAGCTGGATCGCCTCAGCACCCACGTCAGCGAAGTCCGTCGCGTACTAAAGGCCGGCGGTGCGGCGGGCCGTCGCCTGGACTTCCTGATGCAGGAACTCAATCGTGAAGCCAACACCCTGGGCTCCAAGGCCTTCGACTCGCGCTCCACCCAAGCAGCGGTCAACCTCAAGGTGTTGATCGAGCAGATGCGCGAACAAGTGCAGAACATCGAGTAAGAGACAGACAAATGAGCGTCACTCCCGGCACCCTCTACATCGTTTCCGCGCCCTCCGGCGCCGGCAAGACCAGCCTGGTCAAGGCCCTGATCGACGCTGAGCCGCAGATCCGCGTCTCGGTCTCCCACACCACCCGCGACATGCGCCCGGGCGAGGTGGACAGCGTCAACTACCACTTCGTCAGCCGCGAACAGTTCGTGCAGATGCTCGAGCACGGTGACTTCCTCGAGCACGCCGAGGTCTTCGGCAACCTCTACGGCACCTCCCAGCGCTGGCTGCAGAGGACCCTCGCCGAAGGTTTCGACCTGATCCTCGAGATCGACTGGCAGGGTGCCCAGCAGGTGCGCCACCTGATGCCCCAGGCCAAGTCCGTGTTCATCCTCCCGCCGAGCCAGGAAGCCTTGCGCCAGCGCCTGGACAACCGTGGCCAGGACAGCGCCGAGATCATCGACCGGCGCATGCGCGAGGCCGTCAGCGAGATGAGCCACTACGTCGAGTACGACTACCTGGTGATCAACGACGACTTCACCGTGGCCCTGGAAGACCTCAAGGCGATCTTCCGCGCCAACCGCCTGCAGCAGCCGCAGCAACAGCTGGCCCACGGCACGCTGCTGGCGCAGTTGCTGGACTGACCGCCTGGAAGCGCTGTTAAATCAGCGCTTCCATAAATGCTGGTGATTTTTTAGACTATCCAGTCCGCTCGCCCACTCGGGCAAAAGCTTCCGCATCCCAATCTAGTGCTACGAGGAACACCATGGCCCGCGTTACCGTTGAAGACTGCCTGGACAACGTCGATAACCGCTTCGAGCTGGTCATGCTCGCGACCAAGCGTTCCCGTCAGCTCGCTACCGGCGGCAAAGAGCCCCGCGTAGCCTGGGAAAACGACAAGCCCACCGTTGTGGCCCTGCGTGAAATCGCTGCCGGCCTGGTGGACTATGACGTGATCGCCCAGGACGACATCGTCGAAGACGAGCCGCTGTTCGCTGCATTCGATGACGAGGCCAACGAGGCCCTCTAAGTCCATGCCGGGTCGACGTCGTACGGCGCAGGGCCGCAGCAGCCGGGAAGGAGTAACGCCTTGCCGAGCATAGAGGCCTTCGCCGAACGCCTTTCGACCTACCTCGGCAACGACCAGGTCAACCTGGTCCGCCGAGCGTATTTCTACGCCGAGCAAGCCCATGACGGGCAGCGCCGCCGCAGCGGCGAGGCCTACGTCACCCACCCGCTCGCCGTCGCCAACATCCTCGCCGACATGCACATGGACCATCAGAGCCTGATGGCCGCGATGCTGCATGACGTGATCGAGGACACCGGCATCGCCAAGGAAGCGCTCACCGCGCAATTCGGCGACACAGTCGCGGAGCTGGTGGACGGGGTCAGCAAGCTGACCCAGATGAACTTCGAGACCAAGGCCGAGGCCCAGGCCGAGAACTTCCAGAAGATGGCCATGGCCATGGCGCGCGACATCCGCGTGATCCTGGTCAAGCTGGCCGACCGCCTGCACAACATGCGCACCCTGGAAGTGCTGTCCGGCGAGAAACGCCGGCGCATCGCCAAGGAAACCCTCGAGATCTACGCCCCCATCGCCAACCGCCTGGGCATGCACAGCATGCGCATCGAGTTCGAGGACCTGGGCTTCAAGGCGATGCACCCGATGCGCTCCGAGCGCATCCGCGCTGCGGTCCGCCGCGCCCGTGGCAACCGCAAGGAAATCGTCAACAAGATCGAGGAGTCGCTGACCCACTGCCTGGCCCGCGAAGGCATGGAAGGCGAGGTCATCGGCCGCGAGAAGCACCTCTACAGCATCTACAAGAAGATGCGCGGCAAGCGCCGGGCCTTCAACGAGATCATGGACGTCTACGCGTTCCGCATCATCGTCGACAAGGTCGATACCTGCTACCGCGTGCTCGGCGCCGTGCACAACCTGTACAAGCCGCTGCCCGGCCGCTTCAAGGACTACATCGCGATCCCCAAGGCCAACGGCTACCAGTCGTTGCACACCACGCTGTTCGGCATGCACGGCGTGCCCATCGAGATCCAGATCCGCACCCGCGAGATGGAAGAGATGGCCAACAACGGCATCGCCGCCCACTGGCTGTACAAGTCCGCCGAGGACGACCAGCCCAAGGGCACCCACGCCCGCGCCCGCCAGTGGGTGAAAGGCGTGCTGGAGCTGCAGCAACGCGCCGGCAACTCCCTGGAATTCATCGAGAGCGTGAAGATCGACCTGTTCCCGGACGAGGTCTACATCTTCACCCCCAAGGGCCGCATCATGGAGCTGCCCAAGGGCTCCACGGCCGTCGACTTCGCCTACGCGGTGCACACCGACGTCGGCAACACCTGCATCGCCTGCCGCATCAACCGCCGCCTGGCGCCGCTGTCCGAACCGCTGCAGAGCGGCGAGACGGTAGAGATCGTCACCGCCCCCGGCGCGCGCCCGAACCCGGCCTGGCTCAACTTCGTGGTCACCGGCAAGGCCCGCACCCACATCCGCCATGCCCTCAAGCTGCAGCGCCGCTCCGAATCCATCAGCCTCGGCGAACGCCTGCTGAACAAGGTGCTGGCCGGCTTCGAGAGCGGCCTCGACCGCATCGCCCCGGAACGGGTGCAGGCAGTGCTGGCCGAATACCGCCTCGACGTGATCGAGGACCTGCTGGAAGACATCGGCCTGGGCAACCGCATGGCCTATGTGGTCGCCCGGCGCATGCTGGCCAGCGAAGGCGAGCAACTGCCCAGCCCCGAAGGCCCGCTGGCCATCCGCGGCACCGAGGGCCTGGTGCTCAGCTACGCCAAGTGCTGCACGCCGATCCCCGGCGACCCCATCGTCGGCCACCTGTCCGCCGGCAAGGGCATGGTCGTGCACCTGGAAAGCTGCAAGAACATCGGCGACATCCGCCATAACCCGGAGAAGTGCATCCAGCTCTCCTGGGCCAAGGATGTCGCGGGCGAATTCAACGTCGAACTGCGCGTCGAGCTGGAACACCAGCGCGGCCTGATCGCCCTGCTGGCCAGCAGCGTCAACGCCGCCGACGGCAACATCGAGAAGATCAGCATGGACGAGCGCGACGGCCGCATCAGCGTCGTCCAGCTTGTAGTCAGCGTGCACGACCGCGTGCACCTGGCCCGCGTGATCAAGAAGCTGCGTGCGCTGAAGGGGGTGATCCGCATCACCCGGGTGCGCGCGTAGCAGAACCCTCAGGACCAAGGAGTTCCGCATGAGCAAGACCGTGATCAACAGCGACAAGGCCCCTGCCGCCATCGGCACCTACTCCCAGGCGATCAAGGCCGGCAACACCGTCTACATGTCCGGGCAGATCCCCCTCGACCCCAAGACCATGGAACTGGTGGAAGGCTTCGAAGCCCAGACCGTTCAGGTCTTCGAGAACCTGAAGGCCGTGGCCGAAGCCGCAGGCGGCTCCTTCAAGGACATCGTCAAGCTCAACATCTTCCTCACTGACCTGTCGCACTTCGCCAAGGTCAACGAAGTGATGGGCCGCTACTTCGAACAGCCCTATCCCGCCCGTGCCGCCATCGGCGTCGCCGCCCTGCCGCGCGGCTCGCAGGTGGAAATGGACGCCATCCTGGTGATCGAATAACGATCACCCGTGCGGGGCTCCGGCCCCGCCGCTCCACCGTTTCATGAAGGAACCCGTTATGCGCTCGACCCTCGCCCTGCTGATCGCCGCAGCCGTACTCGCCGGCTGCTCCAGCGCCCCCACCGATCCCAGCGGCATCTGGATCAACCAGGCCGCCATCGATGAAGCGGCGAAGGAAGGCAAGCTGCGCGAATCCCTTCTCGCCTACGGCCCCAACCTGGAATGGCAGATCGACGCCAAGGCCGGCACCGCCAACTACAGCAACGGTTTCGAGCTGGGCGAAGGCCGCCTGGTCAGCCAGGGCAAGGCGAACTGGCGCGTCGACTTCTATGGCGATGAATTCCACGAACAACTCGGCCTCGACGGCAAGGAGCTGGTGCAGAAATCCAGCGAGAACCTGCCCGAGCAGCGCTTCGTCCACCCGGCCAAGCCCGCCGCAGCCGATGCCCCCGAAGGCAGCAGCTTCGAGTACGCCCTCTACGAGGCCTACCTCGGTGGAATCTGGAAGATTCTCGAAGGCATGGGCCAGGGTGGCCTGGTGCTGTTCCACCCCGACGGCAGCCTCGAAGGCCTGCCCGGCGCCGACCGCTTCGCCCTGTGCCTGGCCGGTGATTGTGCGGCCATGAGTGGCGAAAACGACAGCATCTGGCTGCAACTGGGCACCCAGGGCAGCCCGTGGATCCTCGTCCACGACGGCAATCGCCTGGAGATCCTCGAAGCCGGCAACCGCGCGCAGATCGACGAGATGCCCGAGTACGCCCCCGGAAAGCGCGCCTGGTTGCTGGAACGCCAGTAACCAGCCGACTCAGAAGGCGCTGGCCACCAGCCAGGCGCCCAGCGCCGCCAACAAGGCCCCGCAGACCCTGTCCAGCAGCGCCACCCGGCGTTGCAGCCACAGCCGCCAGCGCGAGTGCCCCAGCAGGCGCACCAACCCCATGTCCCAGCCCAGCACCACCAGGGTCATCCACAACATGGACAGCCCCAGCCCCCACGTGGGCATGGCCGAGTTGCGCAACACGCCGAACAGCCCCGCATAGAAGATCGGCAGCTTGGGATTCAGGCTGCTCGCCGCCAGCCCCTCCAGCAGCCCCTGCCGCCAGGAGCCCTCGTGCCCCGCCTCGCCGCCTTCCGGCAATTGCAGGCGTCGGTGCGCCATCAGGGCCTGCCCGCCGAGCCAGAGGAAATAGGCGCCGCCCAGCACCTGCAGGGCTCGCCACAGCCAGCTGCCATCGGCCGGTAGAAAGCTCAACGCCAGCAGCACCAGCAACATGCTCGCCAGATTGGCCAGGGCGATCCCCGCCGCGCAGCCATCGGCATGGCGGCGGCCACGGGTCAGCGCCGCACGCAGCAGCAGGAAGAAATCCGGGCCCGGGGAAAGCAACGCGGCGAAATGGGTGCCGGCAACCAGCAGGAGCAGGGCGAACATCGACGGGGCCTCCAGGGAACGAGGCGCCAGTGTCGTGGCCCGGTGGCGGCATGGTCTTGGAGAAAACTCAGGTGCGCGCGGCGCGACGGAACTGCCCCGGCGTCACGCCGGTAAAACGCTTGAAGGTGCCGGAGAAATGCGCCTGGTCGTAAAAACCGAGGCCGAGCGCCACCTCCAGCGGTGACTGGTCACCCAGCAGCAGGCGCTTGGCTTCGCGCACCCGGCGTTGCAGCAGGTAGGTATGGGGCGGCACGCCATAGGCGCGGCGGAAGGCCTCGATCAGGTGGCGCGGGTGGCGCTGCACCAGGGCCGCCAGCTGCTCCAGGCTCACCGCCTCGGCATGGTGGGCCTCCAGATAGTCCCGCAGGAAGGCGGTCATGCCGCCATCCCGGCTCGCCGGCGCTGCCGCACGCAGCCCGCCATGGCGCACGAAGACCCGCTCCAGCAGCGCCAGCAGCTCGCTCTCCAGGGCCAGCGGGTCATTACGCCCGAACTCCTCGGCCAGGCGCGCCAACCCTGCTGCCACGGCACCATCGTCCCCTGGATTGAGCGTGGTGAAACCGGTAGGCAGGCGCTTGCGCCCCAGCAACGCCGGCAACCGGGACTCTTCGATGTAGAGCATGCGGTAGACCAGGCGCTCGCTGATGGCGTGCCCGGTATGGGGCTCCTCGGGGTTCATCAGCGACAGCGTGCCGGCGGCCAGCGCATGGCGGGCACCCCGGCACTGATAGCCACCCACGCCCTCGAGAATGGCGCCGATGGCGAAGGCATCATGGCTGTGGCGGCCGAAGGGCTGCCCGGAAAAATCCGCATGGAACAGCTCCACCCCTGGCAGCCAAGGGCGGGCAAGCATGCGGTTGGCGTCCAGCCTCAGGCGCCTTTCAGCACGGCGGCATAGCCTTCGCGGTAGCTGGGGTAGAGCGGCTCCCAGCCGAGGGCGCGGGCGCGGGCATTGCTGCAACGCTTGCTGCCGGAGCGGCGCACGGTGGATTCCTCCGCCCACTCGGTGACGCCCAGGGTCTCGCGCAGCCAGCCCACCACTTCGTGCAGCGGTGCCGGTGCGTCGTCGACGCCCAGGTAGTCCTCGGCCAGTTCGACGCCACGGGCATCGGCCTGGAGCAGGAAGGCCAGCAGGCCGGCGGCGTCCTCGGCATGAATGCGGTTGGCGAACAGCGGTGGCTCGCTGACCACGCGGTAGCCCATGCGCACCTGCTTCAGCAGCCACTCGCGGCCGGGGCCGTAGATGCCGGTCAAGCGCACCACCGTCGCCGGAATGCCGCTCTCGCGGGCCAGGCGCTCGGCATCCAGCATGATGCGCCCGGAATAGCCCTCGGCCTCGGCCGGCGAGGTCTCGTCGACCCACTCGCCATCCTTCTGCGCGTACACGCCGCTGCTGGAAACGAAGAACAGGCGGCGCGGGCGCTGGCCGGACTGCTCCAGCCAGGCCAGCACATGGCGCAGGCCCTCGACGTAGGCGGAGCGGTAGCCGGCCTCATCGTGCTGGGTGGCGGCAGCGCAGTACACCAGGTAATCCAGCTGGCCCTCGGGCCAGGCGGCCGGGCACTCGGGTGCCTCCAGGTCACCGGCCACCGGCAGCACGCCAGCGGGCAGTGCCGAGGCATTTCGTCGCAGCCCATGGACCGGCCAACCAGCCTCGAGCATCCGCAGGGCGAGACGGCTGCCAACATCGCCGCAACCGGCGATCAGCAAGGAGGGAGAAGCGGACATAGGGGGCGTACTCCAGGGAAAAGTGCAGAGCATAGGGGCCGGCGGACCAATCGCCAAACCCCTGCCGCCCGGCCGAACAAAGGTAATAAAGTTACATTGTCACTTTTATAAACAAGAATTACTTGCAATAATGTTCGCCCTTTTGTCCGTGACCTCTCCATCGAATACGGACGAAACCGCAATTTTCTCGTCAGGTCCGGCCATGAAACCTATTGCATCCCTCGCCCAGCCCACCATCGTCTCCCGCTTTTCCCGCCCCGTTGCGGCACTGATGATCAGCCTGATGCTGCTCCCGGCTGGCGCGGCGTTCGCAGAGGAGCCAACCACCCCGGCACCGGCCGCTGCCGAAGCCCAGGCCCCCGCTGCAACACCCGTCGCCGCGCCGGTGGCTGGCGAACCGGTTGCCGCCCCCGAGTCCGTCGGCCTGACCGCCCTGCGTGAGTCGATCGAAACCCTCGGCCCGCAGGCCACCCCGGAGCAGATCCGCGAAGCGACCCGCCAGAAGATGCAGGAACGTGGCGCCTCCCCCGAGGAAATCACCACCACCATGGACCGCCTCACCGAAGGCGAGAAGCTCGGCCAGGACCTGGCCGCCGCGCTGAGCGGTGGTGCCCTGGACGGCGCGCTGGCCGGCGAGGAAGCCGACAACGGCCTGGGCCACGACCTGTCGCCCTGGGGCATGTACCAGAACGCCGACATGGTGGTTAAGGGCGTGATGATCGGCCTGGCACTGGCCTCGATCCTCACCTGGACCGTCTGGGTCGCCAAGGGCATCGAACTGCTGGGCGCCAAGCGTCGCCTGCGCCAGGAGCTGGCCAACCTGAAGGCCGCCCGCAACCTGCCGGAAGCCGCCGAAAGCGCCAGCCGCGAAGGCAGCCTGTCGCGCGTCCTGGTGCACGACGCCTTGGAAGAAATGAAGCTTTCGGCCAATACCCGCGAGAAGGAAGGCATCAAGGAACGCGTCAGCTTCCGCCTGGAGCGCCTGGTCGCCGCCAGCGGCCGTCAGATGAGCCAAGGCACCGGCGTACTCGCCACCATCGGTTCCACCGCGCCCTTCGTCGGCCTGTTCGGCACCGTGTGGGGCATCATGAACAGCTTCATCGGCATCGCCAAATCCCAGACCACCAACCTCGCCGTGGTCGCCCCCGGTATCGCCGAGGCCCTTCTGGCCACTGCCATGGGCCTGGTCGCGGCCATCCCCGCGGTCGTCATCTACAACGTCTTCGCCCGCTCCATCGCCGGCTACAAGGCCCAGGTGGCCGACGCGTCCGCCCAGGTCCTGCTGCTGGTCAGCCGCGACCTCGACCACCTGCCTGCCGATCGCAGCCAGGCCCCGCACATGGTCAAGGTGAGCTGATCCAATGGGCCTGCATCTGAACGAAGGCGGTGACGATCTCCAGGAAACCCACGAGATCAACGTCACCCCATTCATCGACGTCATGCTGGTGCTGCTGATCATCTTCATGGTCGCAGCGCCCCTGGCCACCGTCGACATCAAGGTCGACCTGCCGGCCTCCACCGCCAAGCCCGCGCCCCGTCCGGACAAGCCGATCTACCTGAGCATCAAGGAAGACCAGAGCCTGTACCTGGACAACATCCAGGTCCCACAGGAAAGACTGGGCGCCGAACTCGACAAGCTGACCAACGCCGACAAGGACAAGACCATCTTCGTCCGCGGCGACAAGTCGGTCGATTACGGCAAGCTGATGGAAGTGATGGACGCCATGCGTGGCGCCGGTTACCTGAAAATCGGCCTGGTGGGACTCGAGACGGTCGGGAAGTAAATGAGCGAGGTCAAACGCACCCTCTCGTGGTCCACCAGCTTCCTCGTGATACTGGGCATCCATGCCCTGGTGTTCTGGTGGGCGCTGTTCTGGCATGCCACAGTCGAACCCATCGAACTGCCGCCGGCGGCCATGATGATCGAGCTGGAGCCACTGCCCGCACCGGCCCCGATGCCCACTCCGCCGCCGCCCCCGCGCGTCGAGCCGGAGCCGGACCCGCTGCCCAAGCTGGCCGAGGCGCCCAAGCCGACCATCGCCATCGCCCCCAAGCCGAAGCCCAAGCCGAAGCCGCCGAAACCCAAGCCCCCGGAGCCCAAGCCCGAGCAGAAGCCCCAGGAGCAGGAGTCGGTCAAGGAAACGGTCTCCGCGCCGACCACCGCCGCCCCCAGTGACGACAAGCCGGCCGCACCGCAGCAGAGCATGGCCAGCGCGCCCTCCCAGGCCAAGGAAACCTGGCAGAGCAAGCTGATGGCTCACCTGGCCCGCTTCAAGAAGTACCCGGAAGACGCCCGTCGCCGGAACTTCGAAGGCGTCAACCGCCTGCGCTTCACCGTGGATGGCGAAGGCAAGGTCACGGCCTACAGCATCACCGGCAAGTCGGGCAGCGCCTCCCTGGATCGCGCCACCCTGGAAATGATCCGCCGCGCCCAGCCGTTGCCGCCGCCACCGCCGGAACTGCTGACCAACGGCGTGCTGGAAGTGACGGCACCCTTCGTCTACTCGCTGGACCGTCGCCGCTGAGTGAATCCGCCCCCGCAAAGGGGGCGGCTGCTGTTGGTTCCATTGAGAGCAGCCGCTATGCTTGGGCCACTCCAATGGAATAAGACTATGACCCTCACCGAACTGCGCTACATCGTCACCCTCGCCCAGGAACAGCACTTCGGCCGTGCAGCGGAACGCTGCCACGTCAGCCAGCCGACCCTGTCGGTGGGTGTGAAGAAGCTCGAGGACGAGCTGGGCGTGCTGATCTTCGAGCGCAGCAAGAGCGCCGTGCGCCTGACCCCGGTCGGCGAGGGCATCGTCACCCAGGCGCAGAAGGTCCTCGAACAGGCCCAGGGCATCCGCGAACTGGCCCAGGCCGGCAAGAACCAGCTCACCGCACCGCTCAAGGTCGGCGCCATCTACACCGTCGGCCCCTACCTGTTCCCGCACCTGATTCCCCAGCTGCATCGCGTCGCACCACAGATGCCGCTGTACATCGAAGAAAACTTCACCCACGTGCTGCGCGACAAGCTGCGCACCGGCGAGCTGGATGCCATCATCATCGCGCTGCCTTTCGCCGAAGCCGATGTACTGACCAAACCGCTCTACGACGAACCCTTCTACGTGCTGCTGCCGGCTAACCACCCCTGGACGGCGAAGAAGACCATCGACAGCGAGCTGCTCAACGACAAGAGCCTGCTGCTGCTCGGCGAAGGCCACTGCTTCCGCGACCAGGTGCTGGAAGCCTGTCCCACCCTGCGCAAGGGCGGCGAGGACAGCGCCAAGCACACGACGGTCGAATCCAGCTCCCTGGAAACCATCCGCCACATGGTCGCCTCCGGCCTCGGCGTATCGATCCTGCCGTTCTCCGCCGTCGACAGCCACCACTACGCCCCCGGCGTGATCGAGATCCGCCCGCTGACGCCGCCGGTGCCGTTCCGCACCGTCGCCATCGCCTGGCGCGCCAGCTTCCCGCGCCCGCGCGCCATCGAAGTACTGGCCGACTCCATCCGCCTTTGCTCGGTCGCACGTCCGGAGCAGGCACAGGCCGAACCGCAACCGGCATGACCGAGCTCGCGCAAGTCCCCGTCACCGTGCTCAAGGGCGTCGGTGACGCCCTGGCGGAAAAGCTCGCCAAGGTCGGCCTGGAAAACCTTCAGGACATCCTCTTCCACCTCCCGCTGCGCTACCAGGACCGCACCCGCGTGGTGCCCATCGGCGCCCTGCGCCCGGGCCAGGACGCGGTGGTCGAAGGCACCGTCACCGGCGCCGACGTGGTCATGGGCAAGCGCCGCAGCCTGCTGGTACGCCTGCACGACGGCACCGGCGCGCTCAGCCTGCGCTTCTACCACTTCAGCAATGCGCAGAAGGAAGGCCTCAAGCGCGGCACCCAGCTGCGCTGCTACGGCGAAGCCCGCCCCGGCGCCTCGGGCCTGGAGATCTACCACCCCGAGTACCGCGCGCTGAATGGCGAGGAACCGGCCCCGGTGGAGCAGACCCTGACGCCCATCTACCCAACCACCGAAGGCCTGACCCAGCAGCGCCTGCGCCAGCTCAGCCAGCTGGCCCTGGCGCGCCTGGGGCCAGAGAGCCTACCGGACTGGCTGCCGGAGGAGCTGGCCCGCGACTACCGCCTGGGCCCGCTGGACGAAGCCATCCGCTACCTGCACCGGCCGCCGCCGGACGCCGACCTCGACGAACTCGCCGAAGGCCAGCACTGGGCCCAGCACCGCCTCGCCTTCGAAGAGCTGCTCACCCACCAGCTCTCCCTGCAGCGCCTGCGGGAAACCCAGCGCGCCCAGCAGGCACCACAACTGCCGCCTGCGAAGAAGCTGCCGCAGCGCTACCTGGCGAATCTCGGCTTCACGCCCACCGGCGCCCAGCAACGGGTCGGCGCCGAAATCGCCTACGACCTCGCCCAGCCCGAGCCCATGCTGCGCCTGGTGCAGGGCGACGTCGGCGCCGGCAAGACGGTGGTCGCGGCCCTGGCCGCCCTGCAGGCCCTGGAGGCCGGCTACCAGGTCGCCCTGATGGCGCCCACCGAGATCCTCGCCGAGCAGCACTTCCTCAACTTCAGCAAGTGGCTGCAGCCGCTGGGCATCGAGGTCGCCTGGCTCGCCGGCAAGCTCAAGGGCAAGGCCCGGGCCGCCGCGCTGGAGCAGATCGCCGCCGGCACCCCCATGGTGGTCGGCACCCATGCGCTGTTCCAGGACGAGGTGCAGTTCAAGCGCCTGGCCCTGGTGATCATCGACGAACAGCACCGCTTCGGCGTGCAGCAGCGCCTGGCCCTGCGCAAGAAGGGCATCGACGGCCGCCTCAGCCCGCACCAGCTGATCATGACCGCCACGCCCATCCCGCGAACGCTGGCCATGAGCGCCTACGCCGACCTCGACACCTCGATCCTCGACGAGCTGCCCCCCGGGCGTACGCCGGTGAACACCGTGCTGGTGGCCGACAACCGTCGCATCGAAGTGATCGAACGCGTTCGCGCCGCCTGCCAGGAAGGCCGCCAGGCCTATTGGGTCTGCACCCTGATCGAAGAATCCGAAGAGCTCACCTGCCAGGCGGCGGAAACCACCTTCGAAGAGCTGTCTTCCGCCCTCGGCGAGCTGCGCGTGGGGCTGATCCACGGCCGCATGAAAGCACCGGAAAAAGCGGCGGTGATGAACGAGTTCAAGGAAGGCAAGCTGCAACTGCTGGTCGCCACCACCGTCATCGAGGTGGGCGTCGACGTGCCCAACTCCAGCCTGATGATCATCGAGAACCCCGAACGCCTCGGCCTCGCCCAGCTGCACCAGCTGCGCGGGCGTGTCGGGCGGGGCAGCGCCGCCAGCCACTGCGTGCTGCTCTATCACCCGCCGCTGTCACAGCTCGGACGCGAGCGCCTGGGCATCATGCGTGAAACCAGCGATGGCTTCGTCATCGCCGAGAAGGACCTGGAACTGCGCGGCCCCGGCGAAATGCTCGGCATCCGGCAGACCGGGCTGCTGCAGTTCAAGGTTGCCGACCTGATGCGCGACGCCGACCTGCTGCCGGCGGTGCGCGACGCCGCGCAAGCCTTGATGGAACGCTGGCCGCAGCATGTGAGTCCGTTATTGGAGCGCTGGTTGCGACACGGCCAGCAATACGGTCAAGTGTGACGCAGCGCACACTGCGCTGGTCGCCTGACCCATCAGTCACCCAGGCCGCTCGTTATACTCCGGGCAGTCGTTTTTTCGCTGGATGCTACCCATGACCGAAGTCGCTCTCGCTCCAGATACAGAACCCCAAGCCCCGTCGGTGATCCTGCAATTGCTGGACAAGCTGGGCCTGCCCTACCAGATACGCCTCGAAGAGCCCTCCCTGGAGCCGGCCCGCCGCGTACAGGCAGTTCTGCTGGAAGACGCCGTCGGCACCCTGCTGGTGTTCTACCCGCGCAACCAGTTGCTGGACCTCAACCGCCTCGCCGAACTGACCGGGCGCAAGCTGGTGGCCGTGAAGCCGGAGCGCTTCGACCGCATGCTCGGCAAGCACGACCTCAACACCCTGCCGGCCCTGCCGCCGCTGACCAGCTCGCCCTGCCTGTACGACGAGCGCCTGCTGCAGGAGCCGCTGCTGCTGATCGAGTCCGGGCACGCCGGCGTGTTGCTGGAACTGGCCGCCGAAGACTTCCGCCAGCTGCTCAGCAAGGCCAGCGCTGCCCGTTTCGGCGTGCCGCTGAGCAGCATCCGCCTCAACCTCGATCGCCCTGACGACGACCGCGCCGAAATCACCCAGGCGGTCCAGGCCTTCACCGCCCGCCGCATCCAGCAGCGCCTCGAGGAAACCATCGAGATTCCGCCGCTGCCGGAAACCGCGCAAAAGATCATCAAGCTGCGGGTCGATCCCAACGCCACCGTCGACGACATCACCGGCGTGGTCGAAACCGACCCGGCCCTGGCCGCCCAGGTGGTGAGCTGGGCCGCGTCGCCCTACTACGCGGCCCCCGGCAAGATCCGCTCGGTGGAAGACGCCATCGTCCGCGTGCTGGGCTTCGACCTGGTGATCAACCTGGCCCTCGGCCTGGCCCTGGGCAAGACCCTCAGCCTACCGCGCGAACAGCCGCAGCACGCCACGCCCTACTGGCACCAGGCGATCTACACCGCTGCAGTGATCGAAGGCCTGACCCGCGCCATTCCCCGCGCCCAGCGTCCCGAAGCCGGCCTGACCTACCTCGGCGGCCTGCTGCACAACTTCGGCTACCTGGTGCTGGCCCATGTCTTCCCGCCGCACTTCTCGCTGATCTGCCGCCACCTGGAGGTCAACCCGCACCTGGCCCACGGCTATGTCGAGCAGCACCTGCTGGGCATCACCCGCGAGCAGATCGGCAGCTGGCTGATGCGCTTCTGGGACATGCCCGAAGAACTGGCCACCAGCCTGCGCTTCCAGCACGACCCGCACTACGACGGCGACCATGCCGCCTACCCGAACCTGGTGTGCCTGGCGGTCAGCCTGCTGCGCTCCCGTGGCATCGGTACCGGCCCGGTGGAGGAAATCCCTGACGAGCTGTTCGAGCGCCTGGGCCTCTCCCGCGACAAGGCCGAGGAATCGGTGAGCAAGGTGCTGGAAGCCGAAGCCGCACTGCGCGAACTGGCTTCCCAGTTCACGCCCCACTGAGTGGCGTGAAGCGGTTGTAGAAAAGGGGCCTCGCGGCCCCTTTTTCATGGGTTCAGTTCCATGGCTGCACCCCGCAGCCCGTCCCGCACTACTTCAACAACGCCCGGCGCTTGGCGAAGACACCGGGGAAGGCCTCCAGGCTCAATGCCAGCAGCTGCTTGACCGCCGGGCGCTCGTAGAGCTCCGCGTAAGCCTGTACCTGGTCGCTGGGCATCTGCCGGTAGGCATAGAGCATGAAGGACTCCACCGCCTGCTCGCTGCTGGCGCGGATGCCTTCGGCCTGCTTGGCGGTCTGCTCGGCCAGGGCCTTCTCGCTGATCTTCTCGCCGCGCTGGCGCAGGGTCAGCATGGCCAGGGTCTTGCCCACCTCATAGCGCAGCAAGGACGCCAGGTCGGTGGTCCGTGCGGCCTTGTCGAGCCGGCGCACCAGCCCCAGCCGATCGGCCCGGGGCGGCTTGTCGGCCAGTTGGGTGCGGTAGGCGGCCAGGCCTTCACCCACATCGCGCTCGGCGGCGGTGAAGCGCTGCGCCAGGGGGCTGTCGAGGGCCGCCTCCACCTGGGCGAGCTGCTCGGCACTCACTTTCGGCGCAATGGCGCTGGCGAGGTCACGGCACATGGCATCGGCTTCGAAGGCCTTGTTCAGCTGCTTCAGGTAACGCTCCGGCGCGCTGCGCTGCAACAGCGGCCCGCTCTGCTCGCAGAGCAGGCGCACACCGGCCAGTTCGAAGGCCTTGGTCAGATCATCGGGTTTCGGGGCCGCAAAGGCGGCGAGGCTGCCAAGCAGCAGCGGAAGAGCGAGAAGGGCGCGCATGGACTGGATTCCGTCAGGACGAGCGCCCTCGACAGAGAAGGGCACACACGGATCAGCCTAGCGAAAGGGCCGCGCGCCGACCAGCAGCGCAGCGACCGAATGCGGATCAGGCAGCCTTTTTGGCGGCGGCTTTCTTCTTCGGCACCAGGTACTTGGTCAGGCCCTGGAACCAGATCACCAGCGCCGGGTTGCCCTGGATCTGGATGTCCTTGTTCTGGATGCCCTGCATGAAGGCCAGCTGCTTGTTCTTGGCGTTCATGGTGGCGAAACCGTAGGCACCATCCTTGAAGCCGATGGCGAAGGCCGGAGCCTCGGCGGTGCCGCGCTTGCTGGTCACACGCTGGTCCTTGACGATGAAATGCCGCGCGACCTTGCCGTCCAGGGTATGCAACTGAAACACCAGGTCCTTGCCGGCGAGCTGCTCCTGAAAAGCGGCGTTGTCACGGCTGGCCTTGGCCATCAGGCGGCCCAGCATCCAGAGTAGAAGACGGAATTTCATGCGCACGAGCCTCGGCTGAAAATGGAACGGCGGCGCATTGTAGCGGTTTGCGAGCGGGACTACAGCCAGACTTGGGATGGGTGAAAGGGCTGTCAGATCACGCCCGGAGCCTGGCGGCCCCGGGCGTCCATGGCCTTAGTTGACCGCGTCCTTCAGGGACTTGCCCGGCTTGAAGGCAACGGTGTTGCTGGCCTTGATCTTGACCGGTTGACCGGTCTGGGGGTTCTTGCCAGTGCGAGCACCGCGATGGCGCTGCAGGAAGGTGCCGAAACCGACCAGGGTCACACTGTCCTTGCGGTTCAGCGCGCTGGTGATTTCTTCGAGAACGGCGTTGAGTACACGATTGGCCTGATCCTTGGTGAGATCGGCCTTTTCGGCGATGGCGGCGGCGAGTTCCGGTTTACGCATAGATGCCTCTTTGACGGTTTGTTGTTTTTGTGTCCGTGCTGTTCATCCAGAACAGCGCCCAAGGCGCCGCAACAGCTCTGCGCTGCGGCAGACCAGAGGGAGGATGGCATGCTGCAAAGGGCCGCGCCAGTGTTGTCCGACAGTTTTGGACGCGAACCCGAGGACTATTCCGACAGAAGGCCGGCGATTCACGCCAGCAGGGGAGGCAGTTCACGGTTCAGGGCCAGCTTCTCCTGCACCGCCGCGCCGGTCAGGGCGTAGCCCAGCAGGCGGCCGCCGGCATCGCGGCACAGCGCCTTGATGTCGGCGCCAGAGCCCTCCACGCTCCAGGCCCCCTCCGTGCCACGGGGCGGCGGCGATACCACCAAGGGGCAGGCCGGGGTCTTCACCGTCACCGGCATCGGCCCGTAGCTCACCGCCGTGGCATTGCCCGCCAGGGTCTGCGCCAGGGCACGGGCACAGGCCATCAGCGGCATCACATAAAGCAGGTTGATGCCATCCACTTCGGCGCAATCGCCCAGGGCGTAGACGTTGGCGTGGGAGGTCTTCAGGTGGCGGTCCACCATCACCCCGCGATTCACATCCAGCCCGGCCGCGGCGGCCAGGGCGATGCGCGGGCGCAGGCCGACCGCCGAGATCACCAGATCACAGGCGATGCGGGTGCCATCGGACAGGTGCGCGTCCAGGCCGTCACCAGCGTGGTTGAGGCTGGCCAGCACCGGGCCCAGGTGGAAGCGCGTGCCCAGGCCTTCGAGGCCGGCCTGTACCGCCGCTGCGGCCGCCGGGTGCAGCAGGCCGGGCATGACCTGCTCGCAGGGGGCCACGAGCTCCACTTCGAAGCCACCCAGGGTCAGGTCGTTGGCGAACTCGCAACCGATCAGGCCGGCACCGAGGATCAGCACGCGCTTCTTGCCCGCCGCCGCCACGCGGAAGCGGGCGTAGTCTTCGAGGTCGTTGATCGGGAACACCGCGTCTTCGGCGTCGCCTTCCACCGGCACGCGGATCACCTCGGCGCCCCAGGCCAGCACCAGGTCGCGGTACTCCACCGCCTCCTCGCCTATCCACAGACGACGGTGGCCCGCGTCGATGCCGGTGATGCGGGTATGGGTGCGGATCTCGGCCTTCAGCTGGTCGGCCATGGCACCGGCTTCGGCCATGGCCAGGCCGTCGGCGTCCTTGTTCTTGCCGAAGCCGGTGGACAGCATCGGCTTGGAGTAGGAGCGGCCGTCGTCGGCGCTGATCAGCAACAGCGGGGTTTCGCCATCCAGCTTGCGGAATTCCTTGGCCAGGTTGTAGCCGGCCAGGCCGGTCCCGACTATCACCACGGGTGCACTCATTACTCACTCCTCAGCTGCAAAACGACGCGACGGCCCACGGGCCGTCGCTGAATATCGGGGGTTGTCGCGGATCAGGCGATCTCGATCATCTCGAAGTCGACCTTGCCCACGCCGCAATCGGGGCAGACCCAGTCCGGGGGGATGTCTTCCCAGCGCGTGCCCGGGGCGATGCCCTCTTCCGGCAGGCCCTGGGCCTCGTCGTAGATGAAGCCGCAAACCACGCATTGCCACTTGCGCATAAGCACCTCCGCCCGGCGGAAAAACCGTTGAGACCCTACTCCAATTGCGAACCCCTCGCCAAGGCTTGGCGCGGCCCGCCCGACGGAGGTTGGGCTCGGGTGGCGGTAAGAAAGGAGACACCATGGGCGTCGATGAACCCGAGGCTTCGCGGTGGGCAAGCAGGGCGAGGGCCTGGAGCGCTTCTTCAGCCACGCGGGCCGGAAGCAGGGGATACGGGCCCGCCACAGAACGTGGGGGCCCGGGAGGGATCAGCCGATTTCGATCATCTCGAAGTCCAGCTTGCCGACGCCGCAGTCGGGGCACAGCCAGTCGGCCGGCACGTCTTCCCAGCGGGTACCCGCGGCGATGCCGTCATCCGGCCAGCCCTGGGATTCGTCATAGATCAGACCACAGACCACGCATTGCCACTTTTTCATTATCGTCCTCGGCGGAACTCACGGTTTGGCGCGCAACCTATACCAAACGCGGCACAGCGCCAAGACGCCGGGCGACGGGATGAAGCCCGCCTGCGGCAACCCGCCGCCCCACGAAACGCCCCTGGCGCCGTGTTAGACTCCCGCGCCGCCCAAACCGCCAGGACCATCGTGCCAGACGCCGCCCTCGCCCATCCGCCCCGCTGGCTCAGCGCCACGCAACTGCATCCCGCGCCCGCCGCCGGCCTGCGTGACTGGCTGTTCGACCAGGGCTCGCTGACCCGCCGCCTCACCGCCCTCTCGGCCGACGCCTTCAGCGTCACCCCGCTGGTGGAAGGCTGGCAGGTGCTGCGCAATGACGAATGCATCGCCCTCGGCGTGCCCGACGGCAGCCAGGGCTGGGTCCGCGAGGTCTACCTGCGCGGGCACGGCGAAGCCTGGGTATTCGCCCGCAGCGTGGCGGCCCGCAGCGCCCTGGAAGGCTCCGGCCTGGCCCTGGGCGAGCTGGGCAGCCGCTCCCTCGGCGAGCTGCTGTTCAGTGACCGCGCCTTCGCCCGCGGCACCATCGAAGTCACCCGCTATCCCGCTGCCTGGTTGCCCGCCGAGGTGCGCGCCGAACGCCTATGGGGGCGTCGCTCCTGCTTCCGCCGTGGCGAGCTGGCGGTGCTGGTGGCCGAGATATTCCTGCCAACCCTGTGGCAGCACGCCGGCATCGAAACCCTATAATCCGCCCACGCCCAGCGGAGACCGCCGATGTACCTCAAGCTCCTGCAATCGCTCAACCGCCTGCACCCCCGCGCCTGGGACTTCATCCAGCTGACGCGCATGGACAAGCCCATCGGCATCTACCTGCTGCTCTGGCCCACCCTCTGGGCGCTGTGGGTCGCCGGTGAGGGCCGCCCGAGCCTGAAGAACGTGCTGGTGTTCGTCGTCGGCGTGGTGCTGATGCGCGCCGCCGGCTGCGTGATCAACGACTACGCCGACCGCAACTTCGACGGCCACGTCAACCGCACCAAGGCCCGGCCCCTGGCCAGCGGCGCGATCAAGCCGCGCGAGGCGCTGGTGTTCTTCGCCGTGCTGGTGGCCCTCAGTTTCGGCCTGGTGCTGCTGACCAACGCCACCACCATCTGGCTGTCCTTCGGCGGCCTGGCCCTGGCCGCCTGCTACCCCTTCATGAAGCGCTACACCTTCTACCCCCAGGTGGTGCTCGGCGCGGCCTTCTCCTGGGGCATGCCCATGGCCTTCACCGCCGAGACCGGCGAGCTGCCGGCAGCGGCCTGGCTGCTGTACATCGCCAACCTGCTGTGGACCGTGGCCTACGACACCTACTACGCGATGACCGACCGCGAGGACGACCTGAAGATCGGAGTGAAATCCACCGCCATCCTCTTCGGCGACGCCGACCGCATCATCATCGCCACCCTCCAGGGCCTGGCGCTGCTGTGCCTGCTCCTGGCCGGCAGCCGCTTCGAGCTGGGCCTGTGGTTCCACCTCGGCCTGCTCGGCGCCGCCGCCTGCTTCGCCTGGGAATCCTGGAGCACGCGCACGCGGGACCCGCAGGCCTGCTTCAAGGCCTTCCTGCACAACCACTGGGCGGGGATGGCGATCTTCATCGGCCTGGTGGCCGACTACGCGCTGCGCTGAGCCAGCGCAACGCGGGTCGCGGGTGCAGGGGCAGGCTCAGGGCTTGGCCAGGTGCCAGACCTGCATCTTGCCGTCGCCGGTCTTGTCGCCGGCCTTCTTGTCCATGATGAAGGTGTAGAGCGGTTTGCCGTCGTAGGCCCACTGGCTGGTGCCGTCATCGCGCTTGACCAGGCTCCACTTACCCTCGGCCTTGGCGCCGGCCTCGGCCATCAGCGGCGGCCAGTTCTTCGCGCATTCGCCGCTGCAGTGGGACATGCCCATGGCGTCCTTGTCGAAGGTGTACAGCGTCATGCCCTGGTGATCCACCAGCATGCCGTCCTTCTCCATCGCCGGTTCTGCCGCCAGCAACGGCCAGGACAGCAACGCGCCAGCCAGCATGGCCAGCGCCTGTGGATAAGTTCTGCTCATCGCATTTCTCCTCGCAAGGGTCCGCTTCGGCCCGGCAACCACCGACCCGGGACGGGGTGCGGCGGGCAGGCAGCCGGTGCCCTGGCAGGGCATCGCGTCAGGCCGGCTCCGGCTGTGCGCCGGTGGCCCGTTGAGCATAGTCGAGGCCGGCGCGCCGCCCGTCGCTGCCCGGGCGAGGCCATCCCGCTACATGCCGGTGTCATATAGCTGCAATAATTCCGTTATCTAATGCGCGCAAACCAGCTGAACAAGCGACCCGAGGCGGATACATGGTTGGCAAGAACATCCTGATAGTCGACGACGAAGCGCCCATCCGCGAAATGATCGCGGTAGCCCTGGAAATGGCCGGCTACGAGTGCCTGGAAGCGGAGAACACCCAGCAGGCGCACGCCATCATCGTCGACCGCAAACCCGACCTGATCCTCCTCGACTGGATGCTTCCCGGCACCTCCGGCATCGAGCTGGCCCGGCGCCTGAAGCGAGATGAGCTGACCGGCGACATCCCGATCATCATGCTCACCGCCAAGGGCGAAGAGGACAACAAGATCCAGGGCCTGGAAGTCGGCGCCGACGACTACATCACCAAGCCCTTCTCGCCCCGCGAGCTGGTGGCCCGCCTCAAGGCCGTGCTGCGTCGCGCCGGCCCCACCGACAGCGAAGCGCCGATCGAAATCCGCGGCCTGCTGCTGGACCCCATCAGCCACCGCGTGACCATCGACGGCAAGCCCGCCGAGATGGGCCCCACCGAGTACCGCCTGCTGCAGTTCTTCATGACCCACCAGGAGCGCGCCTACACCCGTGGCCAGCTGCTGGACCAGGTCTGGGGCGGCAACGTCTATGTCGAGGAGCGCACCGTCGACGTACACATCCGCCGCCTGCGCAAGGCGCTGGGCGACGCCTACGAAAACCTGGTGCAGACGGTACGCGGCACCGGCTATCGTTTCTCCACCAAAGGCTGACCCCGCACAAGGACGCACCCGTTGAACCAGGACTGGCGTCGCGCCGTAATCCGCCGTTTGCTCCTCCTGCTAGCCGTCTGCCTGATCGCCGGAGCCCTCTCCGGCGAATACGGCTGGGCCCTGGCCGTCGGCCTCGGTGGCTACCTCGGCTGGACCCTCAGCCAGCTCCTGCGCCTGCACAAGTGGCTCAAGGAACACAAACCCGACGAGCCGCCGCCGGATGGCTACGGCCTCTGGGGCGAAGTGTTCGACAGCATCTATCACCTGCAACGCCGTGATCAGCGCGTGCGCGGCCGCCTGCAAGCGGTGATCGACCGCGTGCAGGAATCCACCGCCGCCCTCAAGGACGCCGTGGTCATGCTCGACAGCGAGGGCAACCTCGACTGGTGGAACCGCGCCGCGGAAAACCTGCTGGGCCTGAAGACGCCCCAGGACAGCGGCCAGCCGGTGACCAACCTGATCCGCCACCCGCGCTTCAAGGAATACTTCGAGCAGGAAAACTACCGCGAGTCCCTCGACCTGCCGTCACCGGTCAACGACCGCCTGCGCCTGCAGTTCCACATCACCCAGTACGGCAACCGCGAGCACCTGATGCTGGTGCGCGACGTCACCCGCATCCACCAGCTGGAACAGATGCGCAAGGACTTCGTCGCCAACGTCTCCCACGAGCTGCGCACCCCGCTGACGGTGATCGCCGGCTACCTGGAAACCCTGCTGGACAACGTCGAGGACGTGAACCCCCGCTGGACCCGCGCCCTGCAGCAGATGAATTCCCAGGCCGGGCGCATGCAGAACCTGCTCAACGACCTGCTGCTGCTGGCCAAGCTGGAAGCCACCGACTACCCCTCGGACAACCAGCCCATCGCCGTCGACACCCTGCTGCAGAGCATCCGCAACGATGCCGTCGCCCTGTCCGGCAGCCGCCAGCACAGGATCACCCTCGAAGCCGACGCCAGCTACCAGCTGCGCGGCAGCGAGGCCGAGTTGCGCAGCGCCTTCTCCAACCTGGTGTTCAACGCCGTCAAGTACACCCCCGATGGCGGCGACGTGCGCATCCGCTGGTGGGGCGACGAACTGGGCGCGCACCTGGCGGTGCAGGACTCCGGCATCGGCATCGAGAGCAAGCACCTGCCGCGCCTCACCGAGCGCTTCTACCGGGTCGACTCCAGCCGCGCCAGCAACACCGGCGGCACCGGCCTGGGCCTGGCCATCGTCAAGCACGTGCTGATCCGCCACCGCGGCCGCCTCGACATCAGCTCGGTGCTCAACCACGGCAGCACCTTCACCTGCCATTTCCCGCCCAGCCAGGTCGCGCCGCGCGCTTGAACGCGGCACCGGGCCCGGACAGGGCCCGGCGTCTTGCAAACTGCGGTCCCAGCCCTCACCCTTAGCCGATCATTCGCTGACCAAAGCCCCCAATGGACCCGTCCCCCGCTAGTTCACTGTCTTCCTATTTCGCCGACTTCGGCCTCGTTCTGTTCGCCCTGTTCCTCGTCGTGCTCAACGGTTTCTTCGTGGCCGCCGAGTTCGCCATGGTCAAGCTGCGCGCCACCCGCGTCGAAGCCATCGCCGACAAGCACGGCTGGCGGGGCAGCATCCTGCGCACCGTGCACAACCAGCTGGACGCCTACCTCTCGGCCTGCCAGCTGGGCATCACCCTCGCGTCCCTCGGCCTCGGCTGGGTCGGCGAACCGGCCTTCGCCCACCTGCTCGGCCCGCTGCTCAGCGCCTTCGGCATCGAGTCGGAGAAGCTGGCCCACGGCATCTCCTTCTTCACCGCCTTCTTCATCATTTCCTACCTGCACATCGTGGTCGGCGAGCTGGCGCCCAAATCCTGGGCCATCCGCAAACCCGAGTTGCTGTCGCTGTGGACGGCGGTGCCGCTGTACCTCTTCTACTGGCTGATGTACCCGGCCATCTGGCTGCTCAACGCCAGCGCCAACGCCATCCTGCGCATCGCCGGCCAGGGCGAGCCCGGCCCGCACCACGAGCACCACTACAGCCGCGACGAGCTCAAGCTGATCCTCCACTCCAGCCGCGCCCGCGACCCCAGCGACCAGGACATGCGCGTACTCGCCTCCGCCGTGGAGATGGGCGAACTGGAAGTGGTCGACTGGGCCAACTCCCGCGAAGACCTGATCTACCTGGAGCACGACGCGCCGCTGGCCGACATCCTCAGCGTGATCCGTCGCCACAAGTACAGCCGCTACCCGGTGCACAACGCCCAGACCGGCGAGTTCATCGGCGTGCTGCACATCAAGGACCTGCTCCTGGCCCTCTCCGCCCTGGACAGCCTCCCCGAATCCTTCGACCTCGGAGAGCTGACCCGCCCGGTGGAGCGCGTCACCAAGCACATGCCGCTGTCGCGCCTGCTGGAGCAGTTCCGCCAGGGTGGCGCGCACTTCGCCCTGGTCGAGGAGGCCGACGGCAAGGTGGTCGGCTTCCTGACCATGGAAGACGTGCTCGAAGTGCTGGTCGGCGATATCCAGGACGAACACCGCAAGACCGAACGCGGCATCCTCGCCTACCAGCCCGGCAAGCTGCTGGTGCGTGGCGACACCCCGCTGTTCAAGATGGAGCGCCTGCTGGGCATCGACCTCGACCACGTCGAGGCGGACACCCTCGCCGGCCTGATCTACGAAACCCTCAACCGCGTCCCCGAGGAAGAGGAAGTGCTGGAGACCGAAGGGCTGCGCATCATCGTCAAGAAGATGAAGGGCCCGAAGATCGTCCTCGCCAAGGTGGTCAGCATCGACTGATCCACCACTCGCTACGAAAAACGGGGCCCACGGGCCCCGTTCTCGTTCCCGCCTGGGCACAGGATGGGCGTAGGTGCGGCGTAGGGTGGGCCGGGCGGCGCTCCGCTTCAGCCCACCGCTCCATCGATCCCCCACCTCAACCTCCCCCTGACCGCCCTTCCCTGATCTAGAGTTCACCTGCACCCGCCGTTTCGCTTGCGCCTGGTCCCTGAACCCCGGCGCTGGCGTGCGATGCCGTCGGCCTCCCGTGCTGAACCCCCTCATCAACGCTGCGGTGTCTCACGGGTTCCGGTCACGGCCGCACATCGCCGGGCCGTGGCCGGCCCCTCGCCGCAAGGAACGCGGAGTCGCTCATGATCATCATCAGTTCACGCAAGGACTTCTCCAACCCGGACCAACTCTCCGAGACCGGCCACCTGATACGCGAGGTGGACCTGGCCAACGACACGGTCACGGCGGTGCTGGACTTCAAGGACCTGCTGCACCTGGTAAAGGGCAAGCGCCTGCTCCTGCTGGTGCACGGCTACAACAACGAGCAGTTCGAGGTGTTCGACTCCTACCAGGTGATCGAGCAACAGGCCATGGTCCACCTCGCCGACGCCTACGACATGGTGCTCGGCTACTCCTGGCCCGGCGGCGACCAGAAGCTCGACTGGTGGCAGGCGAAGAAACGCGCCAATGCCGTGGCGCGGATGTTCCGCTTCCTGCTGGACAACCTCTACGGGGATGCCGCCGCCGTGGACGTGATGTCCCACAGCCTCGGCGCGCGGGTCACCCTCAAGGCCCTCAAGGGCTCACCCGGGCGCATCGTGCGCAACTACTTCTGCACGGCGCCGGCTGTGGATAACGAATGCTTCGAAAGCGACGAGGAGTTCGCCGACGCCATCCCCTCCTGCGAGCGGGTGTACATCTTCCACTCCTCGCGGGACGAGGTGCTGCGCTTCGCCTACGCCTCCTCCGAGCATGACCTGGCCCTGGGCCTCTACGGCCCCGAAGACAAGACCTACATCGAAGTGGCCACCCGCACGGTGTTCGTCGCCAACTGCAAGAAGGTGGTCTCCAACCATGGCGGCTACAAGCGCGCGGGGGCGGTGTACAGCTACATCCAGGCCAGCTTCGCCGGTGGCCTGCAGCGCTTCGTCACCCTGTGAGGGAGGCCGTTAGAACAGGTCCAGCTGCCCACCCGCCGGAGGCGCGGGCGGTGCGGCGGGTGGCGGCGCCATGACGGGTGCCGGCTCCGCGCTGGCCAGGCGCGCGGCCAACCCGGCCGCCCGCTCGGCGCGGGTATTCACCGCCTCGCCCAGGCGCTGCGGCAGGCCCCAGATCTCCACCCGCTGCTTGGCGCGGGTGATGCCGGTGTAGAACAGCGAGCGGCTGAGCAGCGGGCTCGGCTGCTCCGGCAGCGCCAGCAGCACCTCGCGGAACTCCGAGCCCTGGCTCTTGTGCACCGTCATGGCGAAGGCGCTGTCGTGGCTGGGCAGGCGCGCCGGGGCGAAGGGCCGGTGGCCGCCTTCGCCTTCGAAGAACACCCGCAGGCCGTTGGGCGTAGGCAGGCAGATGCCGATGTCGCCGTTGAACAGGCCCAGGGCGTAGTCGTTCTGCCGCACCATCACCGCGCGGCCCGGGTACCAGCGCTCGCGGCTGGCGATGCCCAGGCGGCGCTTGATGCGCGCCTCCAGCGCCTCGTTGATGCCGTTCACCCCCCAGGGCCCCTCGCGCTGGGCGGTGAGGGCGCGGAAGTCGGCGAAGGCGGCGAAAGCGGCCTCGGCATCACCGGTACGCGCGGCGACGATGAAGGGCGCGTAGCCGGCGTCCAGGCGCTCCAGCAGCGGGCCTTGCAACGGGCCGGGGTTCCAGCCGAGATCGGGCCGTGCCTCGCGCAGCAACTCCAGGGTGCCGCGCGCGTCGCCCGCATTGATGCGCCGCGCCAGCTCGCCGATGCCGCTGTCGCCGGCGAAGCGGTGGCTGTGGGTCAGCAGCACCACGGCATCGCCGAGGTGCGAGCGCGGCTGCTCCACCGGCACGCGCTGGCCGGTGATGCGCTCCAGGTCGGCACTGGCAGTGGCGTCCAGGCCACGGCCCTCGCAGAGCTCGGCGAACACCGCGCCGGCCTCCACCGCCGAGAGCTGGTCCTTGTCGCCCAGCAGCACCAGGCGCGCGCCGGGGGGCAGGGCGTCGAGCAGCTTGGCCATCAACGCCAGGTCCACCATCGAGGCTTCGTCCACCACCAGCACGTCCAGCGGCAGCGGGTTGTCGGCGTGGTGGCGCACCTGCGGGCTGTCGCCGCGGCTGCCCAGCAGGCGGTGCAGGGTACGCGCCTCCTCGGGCAGCAGGGCCTTGATGGCATCGTCCACCGGCAGCTCGGCCTTGGCATTGCGGATGGCCTCGGCCATGCGCGCGGCGGCCTTGCCGGTGGGCGCGGCGAGGCCGATGGCCAGGCGCTCGCCGCCAGGTTGTTCCAGCAGCGCGGCGAGCAGGCGTACCACGGTGGTGGTCTTGCCGGTACCGGGGCCGCCGGAGATCACCGCCAGGTTACGGCGCACCGCCTGGGCGGCGGCCAGGCGCTGCCAGTCCGGCTGCTGGGTGTTGCGGGCGAACAGCCGCGCCAGGGATTCCGCCAGGCGCGCCTCGTCCACCGGCGGGCGGGCACCGGCCATGGCCAGCAGGCTCGCCGCCAGGCGCGTCTCGTAGGCGTGGTAGCGGCTGAGGTAGAGACGTTCGCCATCCAGGGTCAGCGGCGCATAACCGCCGGGCTCCGCCACCAGGGGGGAGGCACGCAGGGCAGCCAGCCAGGTGGGCAGGGCCGGCAGGTCGAGACCGGCGGCGCCTTCGTCGAGCACCCGCTGTCCGGCCAGGCGCGCCAGGGGCAGGCACACATCGCCATTGGCCAGGGCCTGGCAGCACAGCGCGGCGGCGGCGGTGACCGCCTCGCCGGCATCCGGGTCGAGGCGCAGCAGGCTTTCGGCGAAGAAACGCTCCAGCGGGCCCAGCGGCCATTCGGCGAGCGTCATGGGCGGCCCTCCTCGAACAGGCGATCCAGGGCATCGAGCAACGCATCGTCGGGGCGGTGGAAATACACGCCGGCCTCCGGCATGCCCCGCAGGAACAGGTAGTAGGCGCCGCCCAGCTGCTCGCTGGCGAAGCCGTCCAGGCGCAGGCGCAGGAAGCGCCGCAGCGCCACCAGGTAGATCAGGTACTGCAGGTGATAGTGCTCGGCGGCGATGGCCTGTTCCAGGCGTTCGCCGCCGTAGTAGCTGGCGTCCGGGCCGAGCCAGTTGGACTTGTAGTCGGCGATGTACCAGCGCCCCCGGTGCTCGAAGGTCAGGTCGATGAAGCCCTTCATGAAGCCGTTCAACTGATCGAACTCCAGGCGCTCGGCGGCCAGGCGCATGGGCTCCGGCAGGCCGTGGGCGGGGTCGGCCAGCACCGCGCGCAGGCCCTGGATATCCAGCTGCGCCACGGGGAAGGTGAAGCCCAGCTCCGGCAGGCGCCGGCTCGGTTCGAGGGCGGCCAGGCTCAGGCCCTGGCCGTCGAGGTCGGCATCCAGCACCTTGCGCAGCTGCTCGATGGCGATCGCCGCCCAGTCCTCGGGCAGGCCGTGGCCCAGCAGGTGCAGCGGCACCAGGTCCTCCAGCTCGCCCTCACCGCGCACCCAGTCCTCGAGGATGGCGTGCAGGCAGGTGCCGGCACGGGCGCCCCGGGGGAAGCCGTAGAAGCCGGCCCCCGGGTCGGTGGCCGGGGGCACGAAGAAGGCGTCGCGGTCCGGCGCCTCCATGTGCATGCCGGCGGCCAGGCCGGAGAAGCTGCCCACCCGCCAGGCGCTGTGCAGGCCGCGTTGCAGGTGCGACAGGGCGGCGGGTGGCGCGGCGCGGGTCTCGCCCTGGGCGCTGGCCTCGGCCTCGCGGCAGGCCACCAGGGCGATGTCGCCGCCGCTGGCGTCAGCCAGGCCCTGCAGCTCGCGGCGCAGGCCGGCGCCATCCAGCGCGGCGAGGTGGCTGCCCAGCTCGGCCAGCAAGGCATCGCCGGGTAGTTCGCGGCCGTGCAGCAGCCAGGCGAGGGCGCTGCTGTGCAGGCCGTCCTCGGGCAGCTCGCCGTCCTTCTTCGCCTTGGGCAGGGCCACCGGGCCCCAGTGCAGCCACAGGCGGTCGCGGGCGCGGGTCAGCGCCACATAGGCCAGGCGCAGGCGCTCGGCGAAGCGCTCGCGGCGAGCACGCTCGCGGTTGTCGTCGTAGTCGGCGCCGCCCAGGTCCAGCAACGGGGTGCCGTCCTCGGCGTGGCAGGTAATGTCTTCGTCGCGCCGCAGCAGCGCGCCGTCCCAGAGGTAGGGGCAGAACACCAGCGGGTATTCCAGGCCCTTGCTGGTGTGCACGGTGACGATCTGCACCCGCTCGGCATCGCTTTCCAGGCGCAGCAGGGCGTCGTCGCCGTGGCTCTCCGCCGCGCGCTGGGCGTTGAACCAGGCCAGCAGCGGTTCCAGGCCGGGGCGCTGGAGGCTCTCGGCCTGCAGCAACTCGGCGAGGTGCAGGAGGTTGGTCAGGCGGCGCTCGCCGTCGGGCAGGGCGATCAGCCGTTCGGCCACCCGCTGCTCGTCGAGCCAGGCGCGGAAGGCGCGCATGAAGCCCTGCTGCTGCCAGAACTGGTGGTAGCGCTCGGCGTCCTCGCGCTCCTGGTCCCAGGCGTGCTCGTCGTCCTGGCAGCGCGCCAGGGCCTGGGCGTCGCGGCCCAGCAGGCGGGTGGCCAGGGCGTAGCGCAGCACGCCTTCGCGGCCGGGCTCGGCATAGGCGGCGAGCACGGCGGCCAGCTCCTCGGCCTCGGCGCTGTGCCAGACGCTGTCACGCCCCCGGCGCACGCTGGGCACGCCGCGCGCGGCCAGTTGCTCGGCCACGTCGCCAGCCTGGCGGTGGCTGGCCACCAGCACGGCGATGTCACCGCCGCGCAGGGGGGTGCGCACGCCGGCCTCGTCGAAATAGGCCTCGCCCCGGCCACTGGCGGCCAGCAAGGCGGCGATGCGCCGGGCGGTGTCGATGGCCACGGCGTTGCCGGCCTCGCCCTTGCCCATTGGTTCGTCGCCCAGCCACACCAGCTCCAGAGGCGCCCCCGCCTCGGGCAGCACCAGCTGGGCACGGGCCTTGTCGCTGGCGCCCACGGGCGGATAGGTCAGCCCCGGCTCGGCGAAGGGCAGGGGCCGGTCGAACACCTGGTTGAGCGCAGCGATCAGCGCCGGCACCGAGCGGTGGTTGGTGTTCAGGCTGTACTGCCGCGCGGCCTCGTCACGGGCCTTGAGGTAGGTGGCCAGGTCGGCGCCGCGGAAGGCGTAGATCGCCTGCTTGGGGTCGCCGACGAAGCACAGGTCGCCGCCTTGCTCGCCACCCGGGTAGATGCAGCGGAAGATGGCGTACTGCACCGGGTCGGTGTCTTGGAATTCGTCGATCAGCGCCACCGGGTAACGCTCGCGCAGGGCGGCGGCCAGCGCCTCGCCGGCAGGGCCCTGCAGTGACTGGTCGAGGCGGTTGAGCAGGTCGTCGAAGGCGAGCATGCGCTGCGCCGCCTTGCGCGCCGGCAGCTCGCGGTTGAGGGTGTCGAGCAGGCGCACCTGCAGGTCGATCAGCCGCGCCTCACCGGCGGGCTTGGCCTCTTCCAATGCATCGAACAGCCCCTGCAGCGCGGAATTGAGGGCATGCTCGGGCAGTTCGAAGCCCTTCTTGCAGGCCTTGATCAGCGCCTCGCGACCGAGCTTTTCCAGGCCCGTGGGCGCCGCGAACAGCGCCGCCGGGTCGGCGAAATAAGCGTCCAGCTCACCCTGCCAGAGGGCGAACTTGGCGGCGTCGTAGCTGCGCTTGTTGAGCCCGTCGAAGGCCGTCAGGTCGGCGAGGCAAGCCTGGGCATCCCGCAGCCAGGTATCCCGGGCATGGTTCCAGGCCTCGCCGGCCGCCCCCAGATCACCCAGCTCGGTTTCCCGGGGTTCGATGCGCAGGTAGGGCTTGCCCAGGTGCGAACGCAGGCGCTGGCGCAGGACCTGCGGGGTGAGGCGCTTCTGCGCGAGGAAGCGCGCCCAGGCCGGCTCGGCGGCTGCCAGCTCGGCACGCCAGAGGTCGGCGAGCAGGCCGTCGAGCACCTCGCGGTCGTCTGCCGTCAGCTCGCTGTCGAAATCGCCACCGGCCTCGAACGCCGCGTCCTGCAAGGCGCGCTGGCAGAAGCCGTGGATGGTGAAGATGGCCGCCTCGTCGAAGCCGTGCACCGCCAGCAACAGGCGGCGGTGGGCGTCCTCGCCCGGGTACTGCGCATGCAGGCCGGCCAGCACCGGGTCCGGCGCCGGTGCGCCTTCGTACATGGCCAGCAACGCCGCCAGTCGCGCGCGGATGCGTTCGCGCAGCTCGGCGGTGGCTGCGGTGGTGTAGGTCACCACCAGGATCTGCCCCACGCCCAGCTTGCGCTCCAGCAGCAGCCGCGCGTAGAGCGCGGTCAGGGTCCAGGTCTTGCCGGTGCCGGCGCTGGCCTCGATCAGGCTGCGCCCGGTGAAGGGATCGTTGAGCAGGTCGAGGCTCATGCTCCATCCCTCAGATCGTCGCCGGTGAGTACCGCATTGAGCGCCAGATTGCTGTAGTAGTTGGAGCGGCCGATTCGGCGCTTCTCAAGGAAACCGCTATCGGCGAGCTCCTGCAGGTAACGAGTGGCGGTGAGGCGAGAGACCCCAAGGTCGCGCATGACGAATTCGATCTTGGTGTACGGATGAGTGAACAGGTTGTTGATCAGGTCCTGGCTGTAGAACCTGTGCTGCGCCCTTATCCGATGCTTGTAATCGAGCAATGCCGCCTTGATCGCCTCGATGGTGCCGATTGTCTGGCGCGCGGTTTCCTCGACGGCAGCCAGCATGAAGAGCACCCAGTCCTCCCATTGCTCCTCATCACGCACCGCCTGCAGCAAGCGGTAGTACTCGGCCTTGTGGCGAACGATGTAGCGGCTCAGGTAGAGCACCGGGATGTCGAGCATTTTGCACTTGAGCAGGTAGAGCACATTGACGATGCGACCTGCCCTGCCATTGCCATCGTAGAAAGGATGGATGCTTTCGAACTGGTGATGGATAAGTGCCATCTTCACCAGCGGATCGGCGTCGAACAGCTCGTTATCGTTGATGAAACGCTCCAAATCCCGCATCAATTCGATGACACGCTCGGCATCCTGCGGCGGCGTATAGACCACTCTTCCCAGTCCGTCCTTCAGCGTGGTCCCCGGGAGGCGACGCAGCCCCGCGTTGTTGCGCTCCAACTCAGCCTGGATATCGATGATCTGGTTGGTCGTCAGCAGCCCGGTATCGCGCACGGATGCATAGCCGACATGGAGTGCCTGTCGATAGCGCAGGACCTCCTTGGCAGCGGGGCTGTTGGAGGCATCCGGAAATGCATCGTCCCGGAAAAGATCGTCGTGGGTAGTGACGATGTTCTCGATGGCCGAGCTGTCCTTCGCTTCCTGCATGCCCAGCGTATTGATGAGGATGCCTTGGTGGGGAATGGAAGAAGCGACACCCTTGAGCTCGGCCAACGCTCGGCTGGCCGTGGTCAGCTTGCGAAGTATCGATCGAGACTCGAAGCGGAGCGGATCGAGTTCGTGCAACCCGCGCAGATCAGTCATGACGACCGACTCCCTTCATGCATAGGAAGTCGCGATTTTCCGGCATATCAATACACATACGTATAGAAAAGGGCCGATTTCTATACATGTCGCGTCTGACCTGCATAGGGATATGCACAAACGCATCACTGTCGCCACGGTTCACGCGTCGTCCTCCTCGTCATCTGCCAGGGCGTCCAGCGCCGGGCCGAGGAGGGTTTCGGCGAGGCGCTCGAAGCGTTGGTCCAGCGGGTCACGGTCGCGGAAGGCGAGGGCGTACCAGGGGTCGCGGGACTCGCCCACGGGACCGAAGTCGATGCCGTCCCAGGCGATGCGCGCCTTGCTGCGGGCGGCGTCGAGGGGCTCCTTGCGCCCGGGCTTGCGCCAGCCGGAGACGAAGCCGTGGCTGGCCTTGGTCAGCAGCGGCAAAGGCTCGCACAGGGCCTCGCGGTAGGCGTGCAGCCAAGGTTCGAGGAGGGCGGCGGCATTGGCCAGGGGGCCGGCCTGCCAGTCGCCGGCGGGCGAGAGTAGGCGGCTCTCACGGGCGATGCCGGGGGTGGCCGAGAGGTTGAGCAGCAGGTGGCGCAGCCAGAAGGGCGCCAGCTCCCATTCGCCGAGGCGGTTGAGGCGCCAGCCGAACAGGCCGTCCTCGGTGACGCCGTCGAGCCAGCCGTGGATGCGCACGCCGGCCAGGCTGACGTCCACCAGCAGCGGTTGCGGCGCACTGTCCGGGCGCGCCTCGAACAGACGCGGGGCGAAGGCGCGCACCGGACCGCGCAACTGGCCCCAGAGCGCGTGGCCCAGCTCGCCGGTGGGCAACCAGCCGGCGGCGCGGGCGATGCGGCGTTCGTCCAGCTCCGACCAGCCGCGTTCCACCGCGTCCAGGGCCAGCTGGCGCAGGCCGCGCCAGGCAGGGCCTTCCAGGGCGAAGGGCTCGTCGCTGGCCAAGGCCTCCTCGGCTTCGGCCAGGCGCAGGCCCAGGCGCTGTTCGAGGAGGAAGCGCGCCGGGTGGCGGAAGCATTGGATCAGTTGCGCCGGCTCCAGGGTCAGCCAGTCAGCGTCGGGCTCCGGCAAGGGCAGGGCGAAGGGTGCATCCGGCTCCCGGGGCACCTCCGCCAGGCGCTGGGCGGCACGGAACCAGGGGGCGGAGAAACCGGCATGGCTGCCGCCGGCGAAGTTGCCGGAGGCGAAGGGCTGCAGCGGGTGGCTGATGAGCACCCGCTGGCTGGCCTTGGTCTCGCCGGCGGTGGCGGTGAGGTCGATGGTTTCCAGCAGTTCGCTGATCAGCACCGAGGGCGGCAGGTGTGCGTTGTCGCGCGGGTCGCGGCCCACGTAGCTGAGGTAGAGGCCATCGCGCGCCGATTGCAGGGTTTCCAGCAACAGGTAGCGGTCGTCGAGGCGCCGCGCGCGGTCACCCCGGCGCGGCTTGCGGGTGATCAGGTCGAAGCCGGCGGCCGGGGTGCGCCGGGGGAAGGCGCCGTCGTCCAGGCCCAACAGGCACACCAGGCGGAATGGCAGGCTGCGCATGGGCACCATGGTGCAGAAGGTCACCGCGCCGGTGAGGAAGCCCGAGGCGCCGCTGCCGGCGTCCAGGGCGGCCACCAGTTGCTGGCGCACCAGGCTCATGTCGATGGGCCGTTCGATGCCCGCCGCCTCGGCCTGTTTGCGCAGGTCGCCGCAGGCCTGGGACAGCAACAGCAGGGTGTCGCCGGCTTCGCGTTCGTCGAACAGCTGGTCGATCAGGCCCTGCAGGGTCTCGGCCCAGTCCGCCAACGGGCGCGGGCGGGCCAGGTCGTCGGCGAGATGGCCGAGGCGCTGGATGAAACCGGCCAGGCGCCCGAGCAGCTGGGCACGGGCGCCTTCCAGCGCATCCAGCGGCCAGCTGTCGCCGAGCAGGGGCGGAGCATCGCCGGCCAGTCGCGGCGGTGCGGCGAAGCCCAGCACCAGGCGCTCCAGGCCCTGGCGCCAGCTGAAGGCGTCTTCTTCCGGCAGGCCCAGGCGGGCGCGGTGGCGGCCATCGCGACCCCAGCGCACGCCGGCCTCGCGCAGCCAGTCGCGCACCAGCGGCAGATCCTCGGCCTCGATGCCGGCACGCACGGCCAGGGCCGGCTGCTCCAGCCAGCCAAGCAGCTCCTCGGCGGCGAAGCGGCTCTGGGCCAGGTCGAGCAGGGCGAGGAAGGCTTCCACCAGCGGCAGCTCCGCACGCAGGCTGCGGTCGGCCAGGCTGAAGGGGATGCGCGGCACGCCCTCGCGGGGGGCGAACACCGCTTCGATATAGGGGGCGTAGCGCTCGATGTCGGGGGTCAGCACCACCACCTGGTCGGGGGTCAGCCCGGGGTTGGCGGCGAAGCGCGCCAGCAGTTGGTCGTGCAGCACCTCCACTTCGCGCAGGGGCGAGTGGCAGACGTGCACTTCCAGGGAGCGGTCGTCCTCGCGCAGGGCCAGGCGCTCGTCAGCGTGGCGGGTGCGCAGGCGCAGGATGTCGTTCTGGATGGCCTGCAGCAGGCTGCCGTCGGCCAGGTCTTCGTTCTCGGCATAGATGCCGACTTCCTGGCCGCCGAGGGTGAACAGGGCGTCGAAGAAGTCGCGCCCCTGCTTGCCCAGGCTGGCCAGCAGCGGGTGGCCGACGTCGAGGTACCAGTCGTCGATGCCGGGCTCCGGCAGGGCGGCCAGTTCGCGGATGTCGCGGATATCGCCCCAGGCCTCACGGCAGGGGTTGAGGGCGAAGAGGATGACTTCGCAATGCCGCGCCAGCCCTTCGAGCACGCGCATATGGTGCGGCGGCAGGCTGCTGATGCCGAAGACGATAAGGCGCTCCGGCAGCCCGTCGATGGGCGCGTCGTCGTGCAGCCGCGCCAGCAGGTCGCCGAGCAGGCGCGCGCGGTGCGGGTGGCCGTCGGCGGTCAGTTCGCGCCAGAGCAGCGCCTGCCACTGTTCGTCGTTGCCCAGGCCGAGCAGCTCGCCGCGCTCCCAGGCGGCCAGCCAGTCGTCGCGGTACAGCAGGTACTGGTCGAGCACGTCGGCGATGCGCGCCGCCAGGGTCAGGCGCCGGCGCTCGTCGCCGCCCTCCAGGTACTGGGCGAGGCGCGGGGTGCGTTCGAGGTTGGCGGGCTCGCACAACCAGTCGTAGAGGCGCCAGGTCAGGGTCACCGGGTTGAACGCCGATTGCGGCGGCAGCTCGCCGAGGGCCTGGCGGGTGAGGTCCCAGATGAAGCGCGCCGGCAGCTGGATATCGAGCTGCATGGCGATGCCCTGGCGTCGCGCCAGTTGCAGCGTCAGCCAGCGCCCCATGCCCTGGCTCGGCACCACCACGCGGGACGGCGCCAGCGGGTCGCGCTGGGGCTGCACGAGCAGGCTGCAGGCCAGCTCGCCGAGGCTTTCCAGGTCATTGGCGTGGTAGAGGTTGAGCATCGAAAGGTCGCGTCCGCCGGGTCAGTACAGGTTATCAGTTCGACGAGGCTACAGGCAGCGGGCGACAGGGCCTGTCGCCTGCGACGGGCCGGGCAAGGCTGCGGTTTTACGACTTAACTTGCAGGTAGAAAAGGTGACGGGCACGGGTGAACGGGACGCGGGCTGGCAAGTCAGAATATGACGATCATGTTACAACCCCACCCCTAGATAGCCGCCCCACCTCCAGGAGCGGCTCATGTCGTTACCTTAAGGAGGGAACCGATGCTGACACTGCTCAACCTGCTCTCCGCCGTGGCCTTGCTCGTGTGGGGCACCAATATCGTTCGCACCGGCATCCTCCGGGTCTTCGGCAGCGACCTGCGCCGCTGGCTCAGCCACAGCATGAAGCGCGCGCCCCTGGCCTTCGCCGCCGGCATCGGCGTCACCGCCCTGGTGCAGAGCAGCAACGCCACTGCCCTGCTGGTCACCTCCTTCGTCGCCCAGGGGCTGATGGGGCTGTCCTCCGGCCTGGCGATCATGCTCGGCGCCGACGTCGGTACGGCGCTGATGGCGCGGGTGCTGACCTTCGACCTGTCGTGGCTGTCGCCGCTGCTGATCTTCTTCGGGGTGGTGTTCTTCCTCTCGCGCAAGCAGACCCGAATCGGCCAGCTCGGCCGCGTGGCCATCGGCCTGGGGTTGATCATCCTCGCGCTGCAGCTGATCGTCGCCGCCGCCGAGCCCATCACCACCGCCAAGGGCGTGAAGGTGCTGTTCTCCTCGCTCACGGGCGACGTGATGCTCGACGCCCTGACCGGCGCGCTGTTCGCCATGGTCACCTACTCCAGCCTGGCCGCCGTGCTGCTCAGCGCGACCCTGGCCGCCGCCAAGGTCATCCCGCTCAAGGTCGCCCTGTGCCTGGTGATCGGCGCCAACGTCGGCAGCGGCATCCTCGCCATGATCAGCGCCACCTCGCAAAACGCCGCCGGCCGCCGGGTGGCCCTCGGCAGCCTGCTGTTCAAGCTGGTGGGCTGCCTGCTGGTGCTGCCGGTGGTAGGGCCGGCGGCGGAGTGGCTGGACAGCTGGGCCTTCTCCACCGCCGAGCTGGTGATCGCCTTCCACGTTCTCTACAACAGCGCGCGCTGCCTGCTGATGCTGCCGCTGACGCCCTACATGGCGCGCTTCTGCGACTGGCTGCTGCCGGACCGCGAGCAGGCCACGGACGTGGCCAAACCCCGCCACCTGGACAAGAGCGCCCTGGACACGCCCAGCCTGGCCCTGGCCAACGCCGTGCGCGAGACCCTGCGCCTGGGCGATATCGTCGAGCAGATGCTGCACCACCTGCTCACGCTGATGCGCGGCGGCGACGCCCTGCTGGGCAAGGAGATCCACCGCCTGGACGACGACATCGACGCCCTCTACACCGCCATCAAGCTGTACCTGGCGCGCATGCCCCGGGAAGACCTGAGCGAGCGCGACAGCCGCCGCTGGGCCGAGATCATCGAGCTGACCATCAACCTGGAGCAGGCCGGCGACCTGATCGAGCGCATGGTCGGCGACGTGCAGCACAAGAAGACCTCCCAGCAGCGCTCCTTCTCCGAAGCCGGCCTGGCCGATATCGCCGAGCTGCACCAGCAATTGGTGAACAACCTGCGCCTGAGCCTCTCAGTGTTCCTCAACGGTGACCTGGAGAACGCCAAGCGCCTGCGTCGTGCCAAGCAGCGCTTCCGCATCCTCGAACGGCGCCTGTCCCACGCCCACGTCGAGCGCCTGCACCACCAGGTGGTGCAGAGCATCGAGACCAGCGCCCTGCACCTGGGCCTGATCAGCGACATGAAGCGCCTCAATTCGCTGTTCTGCGCCATCTCCTATGCGGTGCTGGACAACCCCGACGCGCCGCCGGTGGCCCTGGAGGACGGTGGCGTCGAGCCGCTGGTGGAGGACGATGTGGACTATCAGCCGGACGTCGGCTCCCATCGCTGAACAGGGCTCTTCCTGAGTCACGGCGGCTTGGGCAGAATCCCCCCATGAGCCCAACCGCCGCAGCACCCGACCAGGCCTCGGTCAGCGCCAGCCTGACCCAGGCCATCCTCCACGCCGCCGAGAGCCTTGGCCTGCCGCGCGCCGAGCTGCTGGCCGCCAGCGGCCTGGACGACGCCCAGCTGCGCGATCCCGACGCGCGCATCCCCTTTCTCGCCCAGGAAGCGCTGTGGAGCGCCATCGAATCACGCCTCGCCCATCCCGAGCCCGGCCTGGTGCTGGGCCAGGCCCTGGCGCCCGGCCAGTTCAGCGTGCTCGGCTACCTGCTGCAGAGCAGCCCGACCCTGGGCGACGCCCTGGAGGCCGAGCTGCGCTACCAGCGCCTGGTGGGCGAGGGCGGCACCCTGGCGGTGGACGTCCGCGGCGACGAACTCTGGACCCTCTACCGTCCGCTGCACCCGCAGCTGCCCGCCACCCGTGCGCGGGTGCTGGCGCTGATGGCCTTCTGGATGCGCCTGATGCAACCGCTGCTGGATGACTTCCGCCTACTGCGCGCCTGCTTCATCCATTCGCAGCCTGAAAGCCTGGCCGCCTATGAGGACTGCTTCGCCTGTCCGCTGGAGTTCGACGCCGCCGACTACGCCCTGGTGCTGCCGCTGAAACTGCGCGGCGCCGCCCTGCGCCAGGCCAACCCGCCCCTCCAGGCACTGCTGCGCCAGCACGCCGAAGCCCTGCTCGCACGACTACCCAGCGAAGGCCTGCGGGCCCGCGTGGTGGCCCTGCTGAGCGCCCAGCTGGCCCACGGCGAGCCGGACCGCGGCGCCCTCGCCTCCGGTCTCGGCCTCAGCGAGCGCACCCTGCAACGGCGCCTGGCCGAAGAGGGCAGCAGCTACCAGCAACTGCTCAGCGACACCCGCCTGCAACTGGCCGAGCGCCACCTGCAGGAGGGCAGCCTGCCCATCGCCGAGATCGCCGTGCTGCTGGGCTATTCCGAACCCAGCGTGTTCTTCCGCGCCTTCCGCCAGTGGACCGGCAAGACGCCAGGGGAGTATCGCCAGCAGCTGGTGGCTGATTCGGCCAGGACCTAGGGAGCGCTGCGCGCCGCCGGAGTCAGGTACGCGGCAACACACCCCGCGCATCGAGGAACGCCAGGAAGGCTTCGCGGCTGGAGTACTGCGGCTGGTAGCCGAACTCCTCCTTCAGGCGGCGGTTGTCGAGCACCGGGCGGTAGCGCAGGAAGTCCAGTTGCTCGGGGCCGTAGCGGGTCAGGCCGAGGGGTTTGAGCAGCGCCAGGGTGGCGAGGATCAGCGTCGCCGGCAGTGGCCGGTAGGGCTTGCCGAGGATGGCGGCGATCTCGGCCATGCTCAGCGCACCGTCGCCGGCCAGGTTGTAGATGCCTTCGGCGCCGCGCTCCAGGCCCTGGAGGATGATCGCCACCACGTCCTGGTCCCAGATGAACACGAAGCGGCTGTCATGGCCGCGCACGCCCATCACCGAAGGTTTGTCGAAGAGCGCGGTGATCTGGTTGTCCACCCGCCGGCCGAGGATGGTGCCCGGGCGCAGCACCAGCTGGCGCAGCTGCGGGTGGCGTTCCCGTGCCTCGGCTAGCAGCTCTTCCACCTCGCGCTTGTGGCGGGCATAGGCGAAGGCGTCATGGCCGCGCAGCGGGTCGGCTTCGTCGATCCACTCGGCGTTTTCCGGGTAGTAGCCGTAGGCGGCACCGGAGCTGGTCACCACCAGTTGCCCGACGCCATGAGCGGCGGCGGCCGTGACCACCGCGCGGGTGCCTTCGACGTCGATGGCGTGCAGGGTCGCCTCGCTCATGCCCGGCGGCGGCGTCACCACCGAGGCCAGGTGGACGATGGCCTGGGGCTGCCAGTGGGCGATGCAGGCGTCCACCGCCTCGGGCTGGGCGATGTCCAGCTGCACCTCCTCGACGTTCGCCGCGCGGGCGGACGCCGGCAGCGGGCGGATGTCCGCGGCCACCAGGCTCCAGTCGGGGTGGCGGGCGACCAGCGCCTCCAGCAGTTGGTGGCCGATGTAGCCGGCGGCGCCGGTGATCAGGACGCGCATGGCACACCCTCCTCGGCGACGGGCAACGGCCGGTTGCGCCAGAAGGCCACCAGCAGCAGGCCGCTGACCAGGTGCCAGGTGCCCCAGAAGGCCGCCACCAGGGCCATGTTCGGCTCACCGCCGAACTGGGCGAAGATCAGCCCCAGGGCGAGGCCGGAGTTATGCATGCTGATCTCGATGACCATGGCCCGCAGGTTGGCCCCGTGCTGGCGGGCGAGTCGGGCCATGGCCCAGCCGAGGACGATGGCGCTGGCGTTGTGCAGCACCACGATGAAGAACACCAGGCCGAGGTTGTCGACGAACAGGCGCCAGTTGCCGGCCACCGCGCCGCCGACGAAGACCACGAAGGCCAGCAGCGAGAAGCGCTTGAACCAGGGCATCACCCGCTCGGCCAGGCGCGGCCACAGGTTGCCCACCACCATGCCCGCCAGCAGCGGCAGGCCCAGCAGCAGGACAACGCTGACGAGAATGCTGCCGCGGTCCATCTGCAAGGCGCTGAGGCGCCCGGCCAGGTAGGCGGCGGCTTCCGGGTTGAGGCCGCTGGTGAGGGCGAAGTTGAGCGGTAGCAGCACCAGCGCCAGCAGGCTGGACAGCGCCGTCATGCTCATCGACAGCGCGGTGTTGCCGCGCGCCAGGTGAGTCATCACGTTGGACAGGTTGCCCCCCGGACAGCAGGCCACCAGCAGCAGGCCCAGCTCCAGCCCGGGATGCAAGTCCACCAGCAGGGTCACCGCCAGGGTGGCCCAGGGCAAAATCAGGCACTGCCCGAGCATGCCGGCGAGCACCGGCTGCGGCTGGCGCAGCACGGCGAGGAACTGGCCGATGCGCAGTTCCAGGGAAACACCGAAGATCATTACCGCCAGCACCAGCCCGAGGATGAGCTGCTGGTTCGCGTCGTAGTTCATGGCAAGGCGCCCGTGGTTCTTGTTATGGCCGCCACTTTAGCGGCAGCCACGGCGCACCGGCAGTGGCCGAGCCCGCCAGGCGGCGTGGCGATTCGCGACAGACTGACGCCGGTCAATGCCCGCCAACCGGGCGATGGCTAGAGTTCATAGCCAATTGCCATCAGCCATAGCCCCCGACCATGGACAGCTCCGATCCGCCGATCGCCGCCATCACCGATCCTGCGCTCGCCTGCCTGCTGCGCGAGATGCTGCCCGCCATGGGCGTCGTCTGCGAAGTGCTCACCGAGACCGGCCAATGCCAACGGGCCCCCCTGTGCCGATGGCTCAAGGACGCCCCCCTCAGCGAGACGACCCGATTGCGCATGCTCCTCGACGAGGCGGTGACGGTGCTCGACCGCACCCGCCACGCCTTCAAGTCCCGTGAACTCGGACGCTTGCGCCGGCGCCTGGAACAGGCGCTGGAAGAGTTGTCGGGCCCGGCCTGACTGGTGTACAACCTCGCGCTGCAAGGTTCCGCCAAGGGCGGGAACCGGCTTTGCCGGGCAGGACGCAAGGGCCTGCAAGACAAGGCGCCACGCGTGGCAGTTCACCCAGAACTGCCACCCGTGGCGCCTTTTTTATTGCCTGCAGGTTTTCACGAGGGATTGAGGGATGGGGCTGGAAACACAACTCAAGGGGATGCTCGGCAGAATCGGCCTCGGCCGTCGCGAAATCGACCAGCGCTGCCGCTACCTGGACTGGCAGGCGCTCGACGCCGCGCGCCTGAACCGCCAGGCGGAGGCGGTCGAGGCCCTGCATGAGGTGTTCGTCGAGCGCCTCTACGCGCACCTCGACCACTTCGAGCCGACCGCCAGCATCCTCCGCGACCCGGCGACCCTGGCGCGCCTGAAGGCCAGCCAGCTGGACTACTACCAGCGCCTGTGGAAGGGCCCCTATGACCGCGAATACGTCCTGCACCGGCTCAAGGTCGGCCTGGTGCACCAGCGCGTGGGCGTCGAGCTGAAGTGGTACCTGGGCGCCTACCGCCTGTACCTCGACCAGATGCTCACCGGCCTGCTCGGCGACAGCGAAACCACCCGCACCCTGGGCAGCCTCATGAAAGTGGTGTTCTTCGACATCGCCCTGGCCATCGACACCTACAGTGCCGCCCAGCACCAAGCCCTGGAGGACAGCGAGGCGCGCTTCGCCCGGGCCCTGCGCGGTGCCAACGACGGCCTCTGGGACTGGGACCTGGAGCACGACCGGCTGTACATCTCCGAGCGCTGGGCGAGCATGCTCGGCCGCTCACGCGATGCCTTCGGCGAGAGCAGCGCCGGCTGGTTCGCCCGCGTCCACCCCGACGACCTGCCGGCCCTGCGCCAGGCCATCGACACCCACCTGCGGGGCGACAGCCCCTGGCTCAGCCACGAGTACCGCATGCGCCAGCAGGACGGCAGCTACCTCTGGGTCCTGGTGCGCGGCGTCGCCGAGGGCCAGCGCATGGCCGGCTCGCAGACCGACATCAGCCAGCGCAAGGCCACCGAGCACCAGCTCAGCCACGCGGCGCGCCACGACCCGCTCACCGGCCTGGCCAACCGCCTGCGCCTCGACGAACTGCTGCAGCAGGCCCTGCAACGCCAGTTGCGCCCTGGCGCCCGCCAGGCGGCGCTGCTGTTCATCGACCTCGACCGCTTCAAGCTGATCAACGACAGCCTCGGCCACGCCGTCGGCGACCGCGTGCTGGTGGAAGTGGCCCACCGCCTGGAGCGTTGCCTGCGCCCGGGCGACCACCTGGCACGCTTCGGCGGTGACGAGTTCGTCGTGCTGCTGGACGACCTGGCCTGCCTGGGCGATGCCGAAGTGGTCGCCCAGCGCATGCTCGACAGCCTCCACCAGCCCCTGCACCTCGACGAGCGCACCCTGGTGGTCAGCGCCAGCATCGGCATCACCGGCCTCCAGGCCGAGGGCCAGACCATCGACGCCCTGCAGGCTGCCGACCTCGCCCTGTACCGCGCCAAGGAAGCCGGCAAGGCGCAGATCGCCCGCTACAGCAGCGAGCTGCAGGCCGCGGCGAAGAACCGCCTCGACCTGGAAAGCGCCCTGGCCCAGGCCCTGGCGCGCGACGAGTTCGAACTGCATTACCAGCCCATCTGCCGCACCGACCAGGGCCAGCCGCTGCTGGTGGGCGTGGAGGCCCTGCTGCGCTGGCGCCAGGGCGACCGCCTGGTGCAGCCGGCGCAGTTCATCCCGGCGCTGGAGGAGTCCGGCGAGATCATCGCCGTCGGCGACTGGGTGCTGCGCGAAGCCTGCCGCCAGACCCGCGCCTGGCAACTGGACGGCCAGCGCGGCCTGCGCTGCTCGGTCAACCTCTCCAGCCGCCAGCTGCACCAGCCGGGCTTCGCCGCGCGGCTCGAGTCGATACTCGAGGAATCGGGCCTGCCCCCTTCCAGCCTGGTGCTGGAGATCACCGAAAGCCTGCTGATGCAGGACGGCGCCGACACCCTCGCCTGCCTGCGCGAGCTGGCCTGCCAGGGCGTGCGCCTGGCGCTGGACGACTTCGGCACCGGCTACTCGTCCCTCGGCTACCTCAAGCGCTTCCCGCTGCACATCCTCAAGGTCGACCGCAGCTTCATCGACGGCGCCCCCGAAGACCCCGAGCTGCGCGCCATCTCCCGCGCCATCATCGGCCTGGGCGCCAGCCTGGGGCTGGAGGTGATCGCCGAAGGCGTCGAGCGCCCCGAACACCTGGACTTCCTCGCCGCCGAGGACTGCCACTACGCCCAGGGCTACTGGTTCAGCCGGCCGCGCCCGCCCCAGGCCCTGGAACGCCTGTTCAACGGCGAAGAATGTTTCGACGGGCACTGGTGCCTGCTGCCCGAAGCCACCACGAGAGCGACCTCATGAAACGCAACCTGCCGGTCAGCGGCCGCGCCATCGTCTTCGCCGACGACGCCAACATCCTCTCCACCACCGACCTCAAGGGCGTGATCACCCACGTCAACCAGGACTTCGTCGACGTCAGCGGCTTCAGCCGCCCGGAGCTGATCGGCCACAGCCACAACCTGGTGCGCCACCCGGACATGCCCGCCGCTGCCTTCGCCCACCTGTGGCAGACGCTCAAGGCCGGGCGCAGCTGGATGGGCCTGGTGAAGAACCGCTGCAAGAACGGCGACCACTACTGGGTCAGCGCCTTCGTCACCCCGGTGGTGCACGACGGCCAGGTGCTGGAGTACCAGTCGGTGCGCACCTGCCCGAGCGCCGAGCAGGTGCTGCGTGCCGAACGGGTCTACGCCCAGCTCGAGGCCGGCCGCATGCCCGCCCACACGCGCCTGCCGCTGCACCTGCGCCTGCTCGCCGGCCCGGCCCTGGGCATGGCGCTGGGCATCGCCCTGTACCAGGCCCTGGCGCCCTACGGCCTGCTCGCCGCCGTGCCGGCCTGGGGCCTGGCGCTGGGCTGCGCGGGGCTGGCCCTGCACCGCCAGCTGCGCCCGCTGCGTGAACTCCTGGGCCGCGCCCGGGGCATTGCCGACAACCCGCTGAGCCAGGCGGTCTATGGCCAGCGCAGCGACGAATTCGGCCAGCTCGGCTTCTGCCTGCAGATGCTGGAGATGGAGACCGGCGCGCTGGTCGGGCGCATCGCCGAATCCTCGCGCCAGCTCGCCGAGCACGCCGAGGAGCTGGCCACCGCCGTCGCCCACGGCAGTGCCGGCAGCCACCGCCAGCAGCAGGAGACCGACCAGGTGGCCACCGCCGTCGGACAGATGGCCGGCAGCGTCCAGGAAGTGGCGCGCAGCGCCCAGCAGAGCGCCTGCGCCGCCGACCAGACCGACGACGCCGCGCGCATCGGCCAGCACGAGGTGAGCGCCACCCGCGCCCGCATCGCCGAGCTGGACGAGGACGTGCGCAACGCCACCCGCGTGGTGCGCGAGCTGCAGGACCACAGCAGCGCGATCGGCCAGGTGCTGGACGTGATCCAGGGCGTCGCCGAGCAGACCAACCTGCTGGCCCTGAACGCCGCCATCGAGGCCGCGCGCGCCGGTGACGCCGGGCGTGGCTTCGCCGTGGTCGCCGACGAGGTACGCGCCCTGGCCGGGCGCACCCAGCAGTCCACCGCGCAGATCAACCAGATGATCAACAGCCTGCAGAGCGGCGCCGAGCAGGCCGTCGCGGCCATGCAGCGCAGCTGCGCCCAGGCCGAGAGCAGCCTGGCCCAGGCCCAGCGCGCGGCCGAGTCCCTGGAGCGGATCAACCAGCAGGTCGGCGCCATCAACGGCATGAGCCTGCAGATCGCCAGCGCGGTGGAGCAGCAGAGCGCCGCCAGCGAGGAGATCCAGCGCAGCCTGGCCACCATCCGCCGCGCCGCCGACGACAACGCCAACAGCGGCCTGTGCAGCCAGCGCAGCGCCGGCGAGGTGGCCGGCCTGGCCGCCGACCTGCGCCAGCTGGCCCTGCAGTTCTGGAGCAGCCGCCGCGGCCTGGGGTGATTGCGCAAGGGCGGGGGCGATCCGCTATGCTCGGCGCTTCCTCCCAGCCAGACCCTCGCCATGCGCTACCTGCTCTGCCTGCTGCTTTTGCTCGGTGCCTCGGCACAGGCGTTCGACCGCGACCGGGTCGAGGGCTACGACCTGCAGAACGGCTTGCAGGTGATCCTCAAGCCCACCCCCGAGCGCGGCCATGTCGCCATCCGCCTGGTGGTGGGTGTCGGTTTCGACGACTTCGCCTGCCCGGACAAGGAGCTGCCGCACCTGCTGGAACACCTGTTTTTCAGCGGCCTGGGCGGCGCCGGCGAGGCGGACCTGGAAGCGCGCATGCAGGCCCTGGGCGGCGAATGGAACGCCTTCACCAGCGCCAGCGACACCGCCTTCGTCATCGAGGCGCCGGCGCAGAACCAGCGCAAGGTACTCGACCTGCTGCTGCAGGTGCTCGACGACACCCAACTGACCGACGCCCGCATCGCCACCGCCAAGCAGGTGGTGCAGCGCGAGGGCGGCGGCCACTACTCGCACCTGGAACGCCTGCTGGACCGCCAGGACCTCGGCCGCGAAGCCCACGACCAGCTCGCCGTCGAACTGGGCCTGGCCTGCGCCGAGCGCCCCCAGGTGGAGCACCTGCAGCGCGAGGCCCTGGAGGCCCTGCGTCGCGACTGGTACGCCCCCAACAACATGAGCCTGATCGTGGTCGGCGACCTCGACCGCCTGCTGCCGGCCTTCATAGAGCGGCGCTTCGGCGCCCTGGCGCCGGTGGAAGTACGCGAGCACCCGGCCCTGCCGGAAAGCAACGACTACGCCGCCGAGCGCCGCACCCTGCGCCGCGGCCTGGTGGGCCAGAGCGCCACGCTGCACTGGATCTACCGCGAGCCGGAGGTAGACGGCGCCGACTACGCCGCCTGGGAGCTGCTCAAGGACTACCTGAACTGGGAGCTCTACCAGCAGCTGCGCATCCAGAACGGCCTCTCCTACGGGCCCTGGACCGAGCGCCGCGCCTTCGGCGGCGAAACCTTCCTCAGCCTCAACGCCGACCTGGAGCGCAGCGACGTGGAACCGGCGCTGCAGGTGCTGCGCACACTCACCACGCGCCTGCGCGACCAGGGGCTGGACCGCGACAGCTTCGAGCGCCTGAAGAACCTCGCCATCAGCCGTCAGGCATGGGCGGCACAGGGCAACTCGGCGCTGGCCGACTACTACTGGAACTCCCTGGGTGACTACCAGGAGGGCCGCTTCGGCAACGAGGCCGACGCCCTGCGTGCGGTGACCCTGCAGCAGGTCAACGCCATTGCCCGTGAGCTGTTCCACGAACCGGGCTACATCCGCATCGAGCAGCCCCTGCTGGGCTACGACCAGTTGGCCTGGCTGCTGCCGGCCCTGCTGGGCCTGGCCCTGCTCGCCGTCCTGCTGTGGCGCGGCCGGCGCCCGGGCACGCGCGCCGCGCCCGCCTGAGGCACTGGCCGTCGGCTGCCGCGCCGTGCGCCTTCTCAGGTCGGCGAGCGGGCAGTATCCTGCGGCCCCCGCAGCTTTCGCCGACCTGCCCATGTCGATCTGGAAAAACCGCCTGCTCGCCCTGATCGCGCTGATCCAGCGCCACCCGCGGCTCATCGCGCTCTATGGCTTCTGCTCGGGCGTCGGCAGCTTCCTGCTGGTGGATCGCGGCGCGCGCCTGGCCAAGGTGATCGCCATCGTCATGCTGGTGAGCTGGGTCTGGCTGCTGCTGGAGAACCTGTTCCGCAGCAGCATCGAGCGCCTGTTCAAGATCGAGCTGCCACCGCCGCTGACGCGCTTCCTGACCCAGCTGATCCACCAGGAAAGCCTGTTCTTCGTGCTGCCCTTCTTCCTCATCACCACCAGCTGGAACAGCGGCCAGTCGCTGTTCACCGGGCTGCTGGCGGTGGCGGCGGTGATCTCCATCGTCGACCCGCTGTACAACCGCTTCCTCGCGCCGCACCGCTGGCTGTTCCTCGCCTACCACACCCTGACCCTGTTCGCGGTGCTGCTCACGGCGCTGCCGATCATCCTCCACCTGACCACCGCGCAGAGCTTCGAGTGGTCCCTCGGCATCGCCGTGCTGCTGTCCTTCCTCAGCCTCTACAGCACCATCCGCGTGCAGCGCTGGTGGCGGGGCCTGGCCCTGGTCGGCCTGACCCTGGCCCTGGGCGCCACCGGCTGGCTGACCCGGGTGATGGTGCCGCCGGCCACCCTGTGGCTGACTGAAGTGGCGGTGACCCCGGAACTGGACGACCACCAGCGCACCCCGGGCAAGGGCGTGGAAACCGTGACCGCCGCCGAGCTGCGCAGCGATGGCCTCTACGCCTACACCGCGATCAACGCGCCGCGCGGGCTGAACGAACGCATCTACCACCTGTGGCGTTTCGAGGGGAAGGAAGTGGACCGCATCGCCCTGGACATCCACGGCGGCCGCGACAAGGGCTACCGCGCCTGGACCCACAAGCAGAACTTCCCCGCCAACCCGGTGGGCCGCTGGCAGGTGCGCGTGGTCACCGAGGCCGGGCAGATGATCGGCACCCTGCGCTTCGAGGTCACCGACGACCCGCTGCCGCCCAAGCCGCATTGACCTTGGCGCAGCGGAGCCTTTGGCGGTGCTACGCACCGCTTGGCGACTGAAGTCGCCCCTACAGGGTTGGACGCAGGCCGTAGGGCGGGTGCAACCCGCCAACCCGATCGCGAATGAATTCGCTCCCACCGGTTCAGTGCCGGCCGTAGCCCGGGCTTCAGCCCGGGAGCTGGGGTCAGCCGAAGAACCAGTAGCCCAACGCAGCGGGGCCGGACATCGCGCCGTTGGGCCTCGCTGCGCTCGGCGCCAACCTACGGTCGTTCCCTGTGGGATCGGGGTGGCTTCAGCGCGAATGAATTCGCGCCCACGGGGTGAGCCGTAGCCCGGGCTTCAGCCCGGGGCCGGGGTCAGCCGAAGAACCAGTAGCACACCAGGATCGAGGCGATGACGCCGGCGAGGTCGGCCAGCAGGGCGCAGCCCACCGCATGGCGGGCGCGCTGGATGCCCACGGCACCGAAGTACACCGCCAGCACGTAGAAGGTGGTTTCGGTGCTGCCCTGCATAGTGGCGGCCACTAGGGCGGGGAAGCTGTCCACGCCCTGGGTCTGCATGGTTTCGATGAGCATGGCGCGGGCGGCGCTGCCGGAGAACGGCTTGACCAGGGCGGTGGGCAAGGCGTCGACGAAGCGGGTGTCGAGGCCGGACCATTCCACCAGCGCGCGGATGCCATCGAGGCCGAAGTCCAGGGCGCCGGAGGCACGCAGCACGCCCACGGCGCAGAGCATGGCCACCAGGTAGGGCAGCAGGCTCTTGGCAACATCGAAGCCGTCCTTGGCGCCGTCAACGAAGGTTTCGTACACCGGCACCTTCTTCAACGCGCCCACCAGCAGGAACAGCATGATCAGGCCGAACAGCACCAGGTTGCCCAGCAGCGACGACAGGGCCGCCAGCGCCGTGGCTGAGAGGCCGGCCAGCAGCGCCATGAAGCAGCCCAGCAGCAGGGCGCCGGGTACCAGGTAGGCGAGCACCACCGGGTCCCACAGTTTCAGGCGTTGCATGAAGGCCACCGTGAGCAGGCCCACCAGGGTGGAAGCGCTGGTGGCCAGGAGGATGGGCAGGAATACCAGGGTCGGGTCGGCGGCCCCCTGTTGCGCGCGGTACATGAAGATGGACACCGGCAACAGGGTCAGGGATGAGGCGTTGAGCACCAGGAAGAGGATCTGCGCATTGCTCGCCGTGGTGGTGCTGGGGTTGAGTTCCTGCAGCGCGCGCATGGCCCTGAGCCCGATGGGGGTGGCGGCGTTGTCCAGGCCCAGGCCGTTGGCGGCGAAGTTGAGGGTGATCAGCCCCAGCGCGGGATGGCCCCGGGGCACCTCGGGCATCAGCCGGGCGAACAGCGGGCCCAGCAGGCGCGCCAGCACCTCCACCAACCCGGCCTTTTCGGCGATGCGCAGCAGCCCCATCCACAGGGTCAGGGTGCCGAACAGCAGGATCATCACCTCGACCGAAAGCTTGGCCATGGCGAAGAGGCTTTCCACCATGGCCGCCCAGACACCCGGGTCACCGCCGATCCAGCGCACCAGCGCCGCGGTCGCGGCCACCACGAAGAAGCCGAGCCAAAGGCCGTTGAGCATGAACGATCCCCCCGAAAACGATGGGCGGATGATAGCGGCGGCGGCACGGCGCGCGCCAGGAAGCCGCCCCGGCAATGTCATGAAAGCCATCTAGGCTGAACCGGGTCGGTCGATGACGACCTCTGTCCTGGGAGATGACGATGAAGAAGGTCCTGGTGCTCTATTACTCCATGTATGGCCATATCGAACGCCTGGCCGAAGCGGTGGCCGAGGGTGCGCGCAGCGTGCCGGGGGTGGAGGTGACCCTCAAGCGCGTCGCCGAAACCATCCCCGAGGACATCGCCCGCAACGCCGGCGCCAAGCTCGACCAGCCCGCCGCCGTGGCCAGCCCCCAGGAGCTGGCGGACTACGACGCCATCCTCTTCGGCACCCCGACCCGCTTCGGCAACATGGCGGGGCAGATGCGCACCTTCCTCGACCAGACCGGCGGCCTCTGGGTGAAAGGCGCCCTGGTGGGCAAATTCGGCAGCGTGTTCACCTCCACCGGCACCGGCGGCGGCTCGGAAACCACCATCACCTCGTTCTGGAACACCCTGGCCCACCACGGCATGCTCATCGTCGGCCTGCCCTACGCGGCACCCGAGCTGACCGACATCAGCGACGTACGCGGCGGCTCCCCCTACGGCGCCGCCACCCTCGCTGGCGCCGACGGCTCACGCACGCCGACCGACAAGGAACTCGCGCTCGCCAAATTCCAGGGCGCCCACGTGGCCAAGTTGGCAGTTAGGTTGCAATAGGAGTTGGTTGGGAATCAGAGGGAGGGATAGCTTGAAGCTTGAAGCTTGAAGCTTGAAGAAGAATCTAGCTTCCAGCTCTCGTCTTCCAGCTTCCAGCTGCTTTTAACGCTACCACCGAGAAGCTGGATCACAGCTTCCCGGCGGCGGCTTCGCCTGACCCGGCCCGCGTTCGCGGAGGTAACCCCTTTACCCCTAGGTCATGCCGCTCTACCGACGCGGAACAACCCGGCCCCATGGTCATGGCCCCGCCTGCGGGGCCTGTGGTCTGAATGGCTTCAGTACCAGTTCGGATCGCTTTTCAGCTGGTCTTCGAGAATCGCCTTCACCTCGTCATCCGGTTCGCCCAGCCAGCGCTTGCTGGCGTGGCGGCTCGGTGATTTGTCCTGGGGCAGGCCTTCCGGCACTTGCACCAGCAGGGCATAGGCGTCGTCCTTGTCCCAGCTGAAGGCGACGAGCAGTCGTTGGCTGGCGCAGGCATGCGGTTCGCACAACTCGCCAACCAGGTATTTATCGCCGTCCTGGTCAACCGCCTTCATCGGCGGTGCCGTCCCGCTCAGGTTCATTACCCATTCGGGCAGACGGCTTTCGTCCTTGACCAGCGCCTGCCAGGTCTCGCGGTACTGCGGGTCAGTGCCCAGCAGTTCGTTGAGCCTGTGCTGCGCGTCGGTATCGGCCGCCAGCACCAGGGTGCTGGCGAAGCCGAACGCGGCGGCGGCGCAGAGATCACGCAGGATGCGCATGCTGCCTCCCTAGCCCCTGCGGCGACCGAAGATGAAGGACACCACAAACAGGACCAGGAACAGCACGAAGAGAATCTTCGCGATACCTGCTGCGGTGCCGGCGATACCACCGAAGCCCAGAACGGCAGCGACGATGGCGATGACGAGGAAGGTAAGTGCCCAGCTGAGCATGATGGTTTCTCCTGCTTCGGTTTGTCGGGTTCTCAGTGCGCCGGCGACCAGGCCGGGTCGTGCTGAGCCGGCTGCGAGGCAAGGGCCTCGTCCGCCGGGGGATTGATGAAATCGATATCGCTGAAGTCGTTGCTGTCCTGCAGCGCCTGGCCAACCGCCAGGGCACTGCCGAGCATCAATACGGGGAGGATCAGGAGGGCGGTCAGGAACAGGGCGATGGTCCACATCTTCGTATCTCCTTTATGTACTCAGAACACCCAGCGGGGTTGCTGCGGTTGATCGTTCCAGCGCTGCTGGGCAACGCTCTGCAGCGAACCGTCGTGGAGCATGCCGTTGGCATGGAAAGCGGCCGGGGTGGGCGCGATATCCAGGCGGGCCGGCAGCGGGGGCTGCTGCTCGTGGCTGCGCAGGCTCTGGCGCAGCTGGTGTTCGGCCAGGAGGATCAACACCACGGCGAGGGAGGCCAGCAGTACCTTGCCCGCAAGGGCGAGACGCGCATGACGACGGTTCATCCTGAAACACCTCCTGAGCTGTTGATCGATCGAGGGAACCGAAGCGCCCCTGCCTGTCCTGTCCTTGCGGTCATCGCCGGCTGGCGATTTCCTTTTCCTGATGTATTGATTGCAGAGCGCATGCCAGTTTTTTGATTCAGGTAAATCCATTTAAATTCAACAACTTACAAATTGATTGATCACTGGATCTGCTGGCAACTTGCATGATCGCTAGCGCTGCGTCGTGCGTTTTGCATGGCCGGACATCCCTGTCCGATCCGGGCTCACTTCATCGCCAGCTTCAGGCTGCGCATGCGGTCATGGCAGGCCTTGACCCGGGGCATTTCCTGGGCGAGCAGGCCGCGCACCTCGGGCTCGGCGCTTTCCAGGGCGTCTTCGAAGGCGTGGAGGATGCGGTCCTCGGCTTCCTCCAGCTGGCTCACATAGGTGGCCTTCTCGTCGCTGGAGAGCGTGGCGCGGGTGTCCGCATAGACCTGGCGCAACTTGCCGACGAAGGTGCCGCCGGTGGACGGGTCTTCGTGGTTGGCCGCGACCCGGACCGCCAGGGCCTGGATGACCTGGGTCTTGGCCTGGGCCATGTCGCGGAACAGGCCCTGCAGGGCCGGGTCCTTCACTTCGTCGATGGCGTGCTGGTAGAAGCGCTCGCCGTCACGGGTGATCTCGATCAGCTCGTTGAGTTGCGCAGTGGTATTGGTCATGGCGTTTCTCCTTGGGGGTACGGGTCGCGCGTTCAGCCGGCGACCTTGAGGGATGCGGCGTGCACATCGAGCACGCCGCGAACATTTCTGGCCGTTTCCACCGCCAGCGCCTTTTCTGCCGCCGTGGCCACGTTGCCGGCGAGGCGCACCACGCCGTCGTCGGTTTCCACGGAGATATCCAGGGCGGCGAGGTTGTCGCTGGAGAGGAAGCGGGTCTTCACCTTGCCGGTGATCCAGGCGTCGCCCAGCAGGCTGCCGGCCTCGGCCCGTTGCTCACCGGCGCGCTGGGCGGTGCCGGGGTCGGCGCTGAGGTGAATGGCGTTGTCCACCCGCTCGACGCCCTCGGTGCTGGCGGCCAACTTGCCGGCCATCTCACGGGCCTCGGCGCTGGCGGAGCGACCACTGAGGGTGACCAGGCCTTCGCGGGTCTCGACACCGATGTCGAGACCTTGGGTGGTGGTGTTCCACAGCAGCTTGGATTTCACCTTGGCGGTGACGGTGGCGTCGTCGAGGTGGCTGTCGGCGGCGGCAATGGACAGCAAACGGGGCCGAACGCCCGGATCGACGCGGATGAGGTTATCCACAGCGTCGATACCCTCGACGCCGAGGGCGACCTGCTCGGCCAGCTCGCGGTTGACTTCATTCGCCACGGTGCCGGTGAGCGTGGCCAGGCCATGCTCGACATCGACGTTGAGGGAGAAGGGGCCGAGGTGATGGTTGAAGGCGAAGGCGGTCCAGATGCTGCCTTCCTGGCGGGCTTCGCGAATCTGTTCGCTGAAGCCGTCCCCGGCGGCCGCCGGCAGGGCGACCAGCCCCAGCAAGGCGCTACCGGCCATGGCGAGCGCCAGGCTGTGCAAGTGCGGCATGGAAACCTCCTGTCATCCACTTCGGCGCTCAGCGCCTCCAGATGCAGGGGTTATCGCAAGGCCTGTGCCAAGCCTTTTCTTGGCGTTTATTCCTTTAAAATCAATTGGTTATTGTAGATATCCAAATACCCGCTGCATGCAGGCTGCAATACATGTATGAAAGGACCTTGCAACTTGCACGATAATTCCTGGACTAAGCGATACGACTGAACAATGCGGAGCGACAAAATGGCATCAGCAACGGAAACCAAGGGACGCATCCTGCTGGTCGACGATGAGTCGGCGATTCTGCGCACCTTCCGTTATTGCCTGGAAGACGAGGGTTACAGCGTGGCCACCGCCAGCAGTGCGGCACAGACCGAGGCCATCCTGCAGCGCCAGGTGTTCGACCTGTGCTTCCTCGACCTGCGCCTGGGCGATGACAACGGCCTGGATGTGCTTGCGCAGATCCGCGTGCAGGCCCCCTGGATGCGGGTGGTGATCGTCACCGCCCACTCGGCCGTGGACACCGCCGTGGACGCCATGCAGGCCGGCGCGGCCGACTACCTGGTGAAACCCTGCAGCCCCGACCAGCTGCGCCTTTCAGCCGCCAAGCAGCTGGAAGTGCGCCAGCTCACCGCGCGCCTGGAGGCCCTGGAGGGCGAGGTGCGCAAGCCGGGCGACGGCCTGGATTCGCAGAGCCCGGCGATGATGGCGGTGCTGGAAACCGCTCGCCAGGTGGCGGGCACCGACGCCAACATCCTCATCCTCGGCGAGTCCGGCACCGGCAAGGGCGAGCTGTCCCGGGCCATCCACGGCTGGAGCAAGCGGGCGAAGAAGGCCTGCGTGACCATCAACTGCCCGTCGCTGTCGGCAGAGCTGATGGAAAGCGAGCTGTTCGGCCACAGCCGCGGCGCCTTCACCGGGGCCAGCGAGAGCACCCTTGGCCGGGTCAACCAGGCCGACGGCGGCACGCTGTTTCTCGACGAGATCGGCGACTTTCCCCTCACCTTGCAACCCAAATTGCTGCGCTTCATCCAGGACAAGGAATACGAGCGGGTGGGCGACGCGGTGACCCGCCGCGCCGATGTGCGCATCCTCGCCGCCACCAACCTCAACCTCGATGAAATGGTCCGCGAGGGCCGCTTCCGCGAAGACCTGCTCTACCGCCTCAACGTCATCACCCTGCACCTGCCGCCCCTGCGCGAGCGCACCGAGGACCTGATCGGCCTGGCCGAGCGCTTCCTCGCCCGCTTCGTCAAGGACTACGCGCGCCCGGCCCGCGGCTTCAGCGACGCCGCGCGCGATGCGCTGCTGGGCTACCACTGGCCCGGCAACGTGCGCGAGCTGCGCAACGTGATCGAGCGCGCCAGCATCATCTGCGGCCAGGAGCTGGTGGAAATCGCCCACCTGGGGCTGAGCGAAGCGCCGTCCAACAACGCCCCGCGCGTAGGAGCCTCCATGAGCCTGGAGGACCTGGAGAAGGCCCATATCGCCGCCGTGCTCGCGGCCAGCGAAACCCTCGACCAGGCCGCCAAGACCCTCGGAATCGACGCCTCGACGCTCTATCGAAAACGCAAGCAGTACGGTCTATGAAGCTGCCGATGAAGCTGCGGACGCGGCTTTTCCTCAGCATTTCGGCGCTGATCACCGTGGCCCTTCTGGGGCTGCTGCTGGGGCTGACCAGCGTCATGCAGCTGGCCCGTTCCCAGGAGCGCCTGATCTCCTACAACTTCGCCACCATCGACCTGGGCGAAAAGTTGCGCACACACCTAGGCGACCAGTTGGTGAACCTGACCCGCGAACAGCCGGATATCCAGGCACTGCTCACCTCGCAGCAACGTTTCCTCGCCGTGGTGCAACAGGGCCTGATGAACGCCCGCGACGAGCAGACCCGTCAGGGCTTCCAGGCCATCGCCGACAGCTACGGCGAGTTCCTGCGGGTCAGCGAACGCAACACCGACCGCCGCGACGATGATTTCAGCCAGGCGTTGAACGACACCCGCAATGCCATGCTGGCGCTGCAGAAGCATGCCTTGCAAAGCGCCGCCGAGGCCGAGCAGTCGGCCCGCGAGCGCGCCGGCCTGGTGGCCACCCTGCTTGGCCTGCTGGGCATCGCCGTACTGCTGATCGGCTTCGTCACCGCCCACGGCATCGCCCGGCGCTTCGGCCAGCCCATCGAGGCCCTGGCCCGCGCCGCCGACCGCATCGGCCAGGGTGACTTCCAGGTGACCCTGCCGATTTCCACGGTCAGCGAGATGGCCTCCCTGAGCCGCCGCTTCGGCCTCATGGCCGAGGGCCTGCGGCTGTTCAAGGAAACCAATATCGAGAAGCTGCTGGCCGAGCAGCGCCGCCTGAAGGCGGTGCTCGACAGCATCGACGACGGCTTGCTGATCCTCGACCGCCAGGGCCGCATCGAACACGCCAACCCGGTGGCCCAGCGCCAGCTGGCCTGGGAGACCGAGCAGCTCGGCCAACCCCTGAGCCAGGCCCTGGGCGACCCGGCCATGGAGGCGCCTACCCAGCAGGTGCTGCGCGGCCAGCCCCTGGAGCAGGTGCCGCCGGACCTGGCCATCGAGGTCGAGGGCGAGAGCCGCCTGCTGAGCTGGCGCCTGACCCCGGTGAGCCTGGACGAGGAGCGCATCCTCGGTGCGGTGATGGTGCTGCGCGACGTCACCGAGCAGCGCGCCTTCGAGAGGGTGCGCAACGAGTTCGTGCTGCGCGCCTCCCACGAGCTGCGCACCCCGGTGACCGGCATGCAGATGGCCTTCGGGCTGCTGCGCGAACGCCTGGTCTTCGCCGAGGAGTCCCGCGAGTCCGACCTGCTGCTGACGGTGGACGAGGAGATGCAGCGCCTGGTGCGGCTGATCAACGACCTGCTGCACTTCTCCCGCTACCAGAACGGCATGCAGACCCTGACCCTGGCGCCCTGCGATATCGACGACCTGCTCGGCGCCCTGCGCACGCGCTTCCAGGAGCCGGCGCAGAACAAGGGCATCAGCATCGAGCTGGACCTGCAGGAGCCGCTGCCCCGCGTGCCCATCGACCGCCCCCAGGTGGAGCGGGTGCTGGACAACCTGGTGAGCAACGCCATCCGCCACACGCCCAATGGCGGGCATATCCGCCTGCAGTCGCGGCGCCATGGCGAGCGGGTGATCCTAAGCGTCGAGGACAACGGCGAAGGCGTGCCCTACAGCCAGCAGGCGCGCATCTTCGAGCCCTTCGTGCAACTGGGCAGCTACACCGGCGGCGGCGTTGGCCTCGGCCTGGCGCTGTGCAAGGAGATCGTCCAGCTCCACGGCGGCCGCATCGGCATCTATTCACGCCCCGGCGAAGGCGCGCAGTTCTACCTGGCGCTGCCGCTCTAGCGGCGGGCTTGAACGCTATTTGGAGGATGGGTAGAGCGAAGCGAAACCCATCACCTCGGCGCGGCAGGATTCGCGGGACGCGCCCCATCCCTAGGCGGCAGGCAGGGTTTCGTCGTTGAGGGCCTGGGCAAGGTCGAGCTGGCCGGTCACCAAGTCGCGGAAGCGCGCGGCCGTGAGCGGCCGCGAGAACAGCCAGCCCTGGCCGTAGTGGGCGCCCTCGCTGGCGAGGAACAGCGCCTGGGCTTCGTGCTCGATGCCTTCGGCCACCACCTTCAGCTGCAGCGCCTGGGCCATGTGCACGATGTGCGGGGCGACACCGCTGCTGGCGGCGTCGTGGCCGAGGGCATCGACGAAGGCCTTGTCGATCTTCAGCACATCCGCCGGCAGCGCCTGCAAGTAGGCCAGGCTGCTGTAGCCGGTGCCGAAATCGTCGATGAGGATGCGATGACCCTGGGCGCGCAGCTGGCCCAGCACCTCCTGGGCGGCCTGGATATCGGCCAGGCCATGCTCGGTGACCTCGAAGGCGATCTGCTGTGCCGGCACCTGGTAGCGCGCCAGCAGGGCGGCGGTGAGCGGTGCGATGCGCGGCGAGCCGACATCGCAGGCGGCGAGGTTGATGGAAATGTACAGCTCGGGGTTCTTGCGCAGGAAGGCACTCTGCTGGGCCAGCACCTGTTCGATCATGAAGTCGGTGATGTCGCGGATCTGCCCGGTGCTTTCGGCCAGGGGGATGAACAGATCCGGGCTCATCATGTTGCCGTCGGTGCGGCGCCAGCGCACCAGCGCCTCGGCCCCCACGCAGCGGCGGCTGGCCAGGTCGAACAGCGGCTGATAGCGCACCCGCAGCTCGCGCCGGCGAATGGCACCCTGGAGCTCGCCACTGAGAGACTGGCGGCGACACATGGCGTAGTAGGCGAGCACGCCGAACAGCAGCGACAGCAACGCCGCCAGGGGCAACCAGCCGAGCAACGCATCACGGGCGCGGGCCATGAGTTCGCCGCGCGGGGTCATCACCAGCAGGTCGAACTCCGGCGTCTGCGTGGGCATGCGATAGGCCAGGCGATCGGCATTCACCTCCAGTTCGTAGTCCTTGGGCGTCGGCCACTCCGAGCCCGGCGGCCAGGGCTGCGCCAGGCCGAGGACCGGCAGCGCGGCGCCGGTGCTCCTGGGCAGCAACAGCAGGCTGGCCCCAGCGGGCAGCTCGACCATGTCGCTGAGGTGGCCGCGCGAGGTGGAGAGGCGGAAATAGCCGCGTCCCACCACCAGGGCGGCGAGGTTGTCGTCCGGCTGGTCGGTGCTGTTGAGCCAGTAGCTCTGGCGCTCGCCGACGATGTCCGCCGGGCGTTCGGGGCCGAAGGAGTTCTGCCGTGGCCAGGAGGAACAGCGCTGCCCCCCGCCGATGAAAGCCGCCTCGTAGATGAAGCGGTAGCGGAAGTTGATCTGCCGTAGGGTTTCCACCATGGCCATGTCGCAGCCCCGCAGGGGTTGGGCCTCCAGCGTGTCGAGGGCCTCGTGGAGCTGGCCGAAGACCTGCTCCAGGCGCGCCAGGAAGCGCTCGCCCTGGACCTTCATCTGTTCCTGCTCGGCGCGCTGGGCCTGTTGCGCCGACAGCCACAGGCTGGCCGCCACCAGCAGGCAGGCACTGAGCAGGCCGACCAGGATGGCCACGGGCAGGGGCTGGTAGAGGGTACGGCGCCAACGGGCGAAGGGGGGCTGCATGATGAGGAGGGTTGCGTCCGAGCGAGATCACTCAGGTATAGCCCACCGTCAGGAAATCATCGCGCCAGTCGCCAACCGGTGCAGGGCGCGATTCTAGCGTCAGTAAAACGTCACGGGACGGAGTGGCAGCGCCTCGCCCGGCATGCGGTTGAGCACCAGCAGCAGGGCGGCGGTCTCGGCGTCGGGCTGGCCGTCGAACAGGTGGGGGCGGTACTTCATCTGGAAGGCGGCGATGACATTACGCGTGGCCTCGTCCAGCTGGCCGTTGCGCGGCACCGGATAACCCTGGCGGGCCAGCTGCATCTGGAACCAGCCGACGGTGGGCAGCGCCTGGGCGAAGCGCGCCTGCTCGACCGCCACGGCGGAGGCTTCCGGCCAGGGCACCAGGCCGGCCTCGGCGAGGCGTTTCCAGGGGAACAGTGGGCCCGGGTCGACCTTGCGCTGGGGGGCGATGTCGCTGTGGCCGATGATGCTGCCCAGGGGCAGGTTGTGGCGTTTGACGATGTCCTTGAGCAGCACGATGAGCGCGTCGATCTGCTGGTCGTCGAAGGGCTGCCAGTTGCGCCCGGTGGGGGTCTGCTCGTAGCCCTCGTTGACCAGTTCGATGCCGATGGTGCTCGCATTCAGCCAGGTGCGCCCCTGCCACTCGCTCTGTCCGGCGTGCCAGGCGCGGCGGTTCTCGTCCACCAACTGGTAGATGGTCGGCGGCTGGGCGCCGATCAGGTAGTGCGCACTGACCTCGCCGTGGGTGAGCAGCGCCAGGGAGCGCGGCAGGTCGGTGGAGGTGTAATGCAGCACGACGTATTGCACGCGGCTGTTCTGGTTGACCGAGGTCTGGCTGCGATCGATGCGCGGGCCGCTGGTGCAACCGGCGAGCAGGGCCAGCAACAGGCCGAGGGCTAGGGTTCTCATGGGGTGATGTGTAGCACGCTTTGCAGGTTGTCCAGGAGCATGTCGACACTGAGCATGATCAGCAACATGCCGGTCAGGCGCTCCACCGCCATCAGCCCGCGCTGGCCGAGGAAGCGCTGCAGGAAGGCCGCCTGGAGCAGGATCAGGGCGGTGCAGGCCCAGGCCACCAGCACGGCGACGTAGAGCTCCCAGAGCTCGCCCTGGTGGGTATTGCGCAGGGTCATCAGCACCGCCAGCGCGGAGGGGCCGGCCACTGCCGGGGTGGCCAGGGGCACCAGCATGGGTTCGCCGTCCGGCAGGTCGCCGAGCACGCCCTCGGGCCGCGGGAAGATCAGGCGCAGGGCGATGATGAAGAGAATGATGCCGCCGGCGATGGCGATCGCCTCGCGGGACAGGCCGAGGCCACTGAGGATGTTTTCGCCGAAGGTGAGGAACAGCAGCAGCAGGCCGAGGGCGAACACCAGCTCACGCAGGGCCACCTTGAGCCGGCGCTCCGGCGCCACGTTCTTCAGGGCGGCGAGGAAGATGGCGATGTTGCCGAATGGGTCGGTGACCAGAAAGATCAGCACGGCGATGCCGAGAATTTCCATGGGCGCTCCTCAACTGAAGGACGAAGTGTAAAGGGCGCTGGCGGCGACGTCTCGCCGCCGTGCCGATCGGGGTCAGAAGTGGTACTTGAGCGTGCCGTTGACCGCGCGTTGCTCGCGGGAGGCGTTGCCGCGCACGTCGTCCAGCTCGCTGTAGCCACCGCTCTGCTGCAGGTACTGGATGCCGAGGAATAGCTGGCGACCCTGGGCGAAGAAGTAGTCGCCGGCATCGAAGCTCAGCTGCGGGCTGAAGCTCAGGCCCTGTTCGCGGTCGCCTTCGGCACCGGCCCAGTCGAGGCCGCCATCGAGCATCCAGCTGGCCTCGCCGAGGCGGAAGGCATAGGCCCAGGCGCCGCTGAACTGCACGCTGTGGCCGGGTTCGTCCTGGTCGTCGCGGTCGTAGAGGCTGAGGGTCAGGTAGTCGAAGCCGGGGGCCTGCAGGTCGAAGGCCGGGCCGAGCAGGTTGCCGCCCTGGCCAGGCGCCGGGGCCGCCTGGGCACCGCTGAGGCGCATCTGCAGGGGCGCCGGAGTGTGGCCGGGCAGCTCCGCCAGGACCTTGGGCGAGAGGCCGGCGGTGAAGGCCGGGCGCTCGGTGGCGAAGCTGAGGAAGCTCTCGCCGGCGGAATAGGGCAGGGTGGAGAACTGCAGGTTGCTGTCCTGCAGGTGCAGCAATTCGTTGCCGGCGACCTGAACGGCGCCGAAGGTCAGGGCAAAACCACCCAACCAGCTGGCGATACGGGAAAAGGAAAGACGCATTGACGATGTCTCCACAGGTGAATGCAGGCAGGGCCCGCGAAAAAAGGGGCGGATTATACGCAGCTCCCGGCCCGACGGCAGCAACGCCACCGGTCATCCTCCCGGCGGCACTGTTCAAGCCCGGCGAAAAGCCTATAACGTCTAGAAGCCAGCGGAATCAGTTGGCATAGGGAAATGCCTGCCGAGGATTTACGTCATGCGTCGTACTCTGCTCTGGTTCAAACAGGATCTGCGCCTCGATGATCACCCCGCCGTGCAAGCGGCGCTGGCGGCCGATTGCGTCCTGCCGCTGTTCGTTTTCGACCCGACCCTGCTGCGCCCGGGCGACCTCGGGATCCGCCGCATGGGCGTGCACCGCGCGCGCTTCCAGCTGGAGAGCCTCACCGCCCTGGACGCCGAGCTGCGCCAGCGCGGCTCGCGCTTGCTGGTGGTGCAGGGCAATGCCGCGCAGGTGATCCCGGCGCTGCTGGAACACCTGGACCTGAACGAAGTACTGACCCTGGAGGAGGTGGCGCCCCAGGAACGCACCCTGGTGGAGGAGCTGCGTCAGGCACTCGGCGACATTCCGCTGCGTGAGCTGGCCGGCAACAGCCTGCTGCGCCGCGAGGAGCTGCCGACCCCGGTGGAGCACCTGCCGGCGGTGTTCAGCCAGTTCCGCGAGCAGGTGGAGCAGCGCCCCAGCGTCTATCAACCACGCTCGGCCCCGGTGGCCTTGCCGCCCCTGCCCGAAGCGGTGGAGCCGCTCTTCGAACCCCTTCCGACGCCAACCCGCCTGGGTCTGGGCGAGCCGGTCGGCCTGCCCATCAGCGCCTTCCCCTTTTCCGGCGGCGAGGTCGCGGCACTGGCGCGACTGCGCGATTACCTGTGGGCGACCCAGGGCGTCCGCACCTACCAGGAGAATCGCAACGGCATGGTGGGCAGCGAGTACTCCTCCAAGTTCTCGCCCTGGCTGGCCAACGGCAGTCTCTCGCCGCGCCGCGTCGCCGCCGAGCTGCGCCGCCACGAGGCGCAGTACGGCGCCAACGCCTCCACCCACCAGCTGTGGCAACAATTGCTATGGCGTGACTACTTCCGCTGGACCCTGCTGCGCCATGGCCGCGCGCTGTTCGAAGCCGGCGGCCTGAAGGCCACGGTGCGCGCACCGCAGCAGCTGGACGAACGCTTCGAACGCTGGTGCCAGGGCCGCACCGGCATGCCGCTGGTGGACGCCAGCATGCGCGAGCTGGCAGCCACGGGCTTCATGTCCAACCGCGGCCGCCAGGTGGTGGCCGCCTACCTGGTGCACGACCTGGAGCAGGACTGGCGCCATGGCGCCGCCTGGTTCGAAGAACACCTGCTGGATTACGACCCGGCGAGCAACTGGGGCAACTGGGCCTACCTGGCCGGCGTGGCCAGCGATCCACGGCGCAGCCAGGCCTTCAACGCGCTGCGCCAGGCCCGTCATTACGACCCGGATGCGACCTATGTGAGCCTGTGGTTGCCAGAGCTGCGAGCGCTGCCCCAGGCGTTGCGGCATACACCCTTCCAGCTCTCGCGCCTGCAGCTGGACGCCCTGGACTACCCGCGCCTGGAGCACGTGCCGGAAGACTGGAAGCCCTACCTGACCCACGCCGCCTGAAGCGGCTCAGCCCAGTACGATGCGGTTGCGGCCTTCGCGCTTGGCACGATAGAGCGCCTGGTCGGCGCGCTCGAAGGCCTGTTCGTCCTTCTCGCCCTCGACGAAGGACACCAGCCCTCCCGACAGCGTGATGGTCACCGGCTCGCCCTTGAAGTGAAAGGGGCATTGCTCGATGGCCGAGCGCAGGGTGTCGAGCAATTGCTGGCCACCCTCCAGCGGCGTGGCGGGGAGCAGCAGGACGAACTCCTCGCCACCGAAGCGGGCGATGAAGTCGGTCTTGCGCAGGCGCTTGGCGATTTCGCCGGCGATGATCTTCAACACCTTGTCGCCCGCCAGGTGGCCGTAGTTGTCGTTGATGCGCTTGAAGTGGTCGATGTCCAGCACCGCCAGCAGCAACTCGCCGCCATAGCGCTTCCAGCGCGCCACTTCCAGCTCCAGGCGCTCGCTCCAGGCGGCGCGGTTGGGCAGGCCGGTGAGCGGGTCGCTGAGGGCTTTCTGCCGCTGCTCCTCGAGGTGGTCGCGGAAGGCACTGGCCTCCTGTTCCATGGTGGCGACACGATCCACCAGCACCTTGAGGCGCCCGCCGACTTCTTCTTCGCGGGCGGCGCGCTGGCGCTGGTAGTCGTTCATGGTGCTGAGCAGGCCGTCGAGGCGCTTTTCCACGGCGCGCTTGAGGTCGTCCAGGTCGGTGGCGTCCTGCACGCTGTTTTGCAGGTCGCTGACCTGCTCACGCAATTGGTCGTCGAGCACGCGCGCGCTTTCCAGGGTCTCGCTGTAACCCTCCTGGGCGGCGGAAATGGAGGCGACGAAGGCGACCAGGCGCTCGTTGAGCTGCTTGAGGTAGATGGCGAAGTCACGGTGCTCGCTGTTGGTGACGGCCAGCACCAGCACGGCGAGGTCATCCAGCACGGGCACCAGTTCGTACCAGTTCAGGCCACCTACCAGACGCTCGCGAAGGGCTTCTCCCTGGGGCTTGTGGCGCTCGGGCAGGTCGAGTTCGTCCAGCAGCCCGCGCAGGCTGGCGGCGACGTGGGGCGCGACGGCGCTGTAGCCGGGTTCGGGCGGCGTGGGCAGCGCATAGCCCGGGTCGCCTTCGCCGGTGAGCAGCGCCGCCGGCAAGGGCAGGCTGTCGAGGCGCGGCGTCAAGCTTGGGCTGACACCATCGGCCAGCGCGGTGACAGGCGCCGGAGCGGCGGCAGCGAGTGGCTCGACCGGGGCGGCAGGAGCAACCCCGGGCACGAGGGGCGCAACCACCGGTGCCGCTTCGGCGACCACCTGGGCCGAGGCAGACTGCTCGGTGGCGGCTGCCGGGGTGGGTACGGGAGCCCGGGCAGGAGCTGGGCCAGGCGCCGGAGCGGGAGCCGCAGCCACGGGGGCCGCCTCAACGGTAGGCGGCACGTCGGGAGCTGGCACGACAGGAGCCGGGGCGGCAGCGAGCGCCTGGGCCGGCGGTGCGGGCTCGTCGTCCAGCGGGGGCGCGGCCTGCAATGCGGCAGGTGCCGGGACGGCCGGTGGTGGAGCCAGGGCATCACCTGTCGGCAGCGCGGCGGCAGCGGGCTGAGCGTCTTCGGTGGTGTCACCCTGGCTGCCGAACAGACGCTGCAGCAGGCCGGGCTTGGGCGCGGCAGGGTCGGTGTTGGCGATCTCGTCGAGGGCGCGCTGTTGCAGGCCGCTGAGCTCGCCGAGGAGGGCAGGCATCTCACGCGCCTGGCTGGCGCGCTCGTCGATGCGCTTGGCGAACTGCTTGAGGGATTTGCGCACGTCACGCGGCACATCCAGCTTGAGCAACTGGTTGGTCAGCCCGGTGAGGGCGCCGACGTTCTGGTCGATCCGTTGCTGGCGACGCTGCTCGGAATCCAGCACGGCCTTTTCCAGGCGCGGTATCAGAGCGGAGAGGCCGGCGTCTATCTGGTCGCCACGGATGATCTCGCGCAGCTCCTGCATGCACTGGTCGACGGCCTTGTCGCTGCCTTCGGCGGCCAGGGAGCTGCGCACCAGGCCACGGCGCAGGAGATCGAGGCGGGCGTCCCAGCGACGCTCCAGCTTCTCCTGCTGCTCGAGGCTCTGCAGGTACTTTTCTTTCCAGCGCTGGCCGTCGTCGCTCATGAAGGTGATCCGTCGGGAGTGTCCACCAGGGCCGGCAACGCATCCCCGGTAAGGGACGTGGGCAGGCGGATGTCCACCGCCACTGGCAGGTGGTCGGAGATGGGTTGGCTGAGCACCTGCACGCGCTCCAGGGTCAAGCTGGGGCTGAGCAGGATGTGGTCGAGGCAGCGCTGCGGGCGCCAGCTCGGGAAAGTGGCCTCGACCTGTGGCGCGAGCAGCCCAAGGTCACGCAGGGGCGAGTTCTGCAGCAGGTCGTTGGCGTGGGTGTTCATGTCGCCCATCAGCACCTGGTGGCGGTAGCCGCCGATGAGCTCGCGGATGTAGGCGAGCTGGCGGGAGCGGGCCTTGGTGCCCAGGGCCAGGTGCATCATCACCACCACCAGTGCGTCCTCGCCCTCGCCGAAGCGCATAAGGATGGCGCCGCGTCCGGGCGGGCCGGGCAGGGGGTGGTCTTCCAGCTGGGTCGGCTGCAGGCGGCTGAGCAAGCCGTTGCTGTGCTGGGCGATGCGCCCGAGGTTGCGGTTGAGCTGTTGGTACCAGAAAGGGAAATCGGCCAGGTGGGCGAGGTGCTCGACCTGGTTGACGTAGCCGGAACGCAGGCTGCCACCGTCGACTTCCTGCAGGGCCACGAGGTCGAAATCGCCGAGCAGGGCACCGATGCGCTGCAGGTTGCTGGCGCGGCCGGCGTGGGGCAGCAGGTGCTGCCAGCTGCGGGTCAGGTAGTGGCGGTAACGGCCGGTGCTGATGCCGACCTGGATGTTGAAGCTGAGCAGCCGAAGGCGGCCATCCTTTGGGAGGCCGCTGGAGCCACAATGAGGATTGACCTGCGGAGCCCGCAGGCCTGCGGTTCGATCATTGCTCCAGCGGCGCAGCATCTTCGCTCTGCCGGGCGCCGCTTACTTCGCGGCGCGCTCCTTGGCAATGAGGAAGTCGGCGACCTGGGTGGCCTGCTCGAGGCCGCCCGAAGAACCGATGTCGAAGCGGTACTTGCCGTTGACGATCAGGGTCGGTACGCCGGAGATCTGGTACGCCATGGCGAGCTTCTTGGCCTTCTCCATCTGGCTCTTCACGCCGAAGGAGTTGTAGGCCTTGATGAAGGCCGCCTTGTCGACGCCCTGGCCAGCGAGGAACTCGGCCATCTCGTCGGGGGTGGAGAGCTTCTTGCCTTCTTTGTGGATGGCTTCGAACACGGCTTTATGCACGGCGTGCTCGACGCCCATGCTTTCCAGGGTAATGAACAGTTGGCCGTGGACGTTCCACACGCCACCGAACATGGCGGGGATGCGTACGAAGTTGACGTCCTCCGGCAGCTTCTCGGTCCAGGCGTTCAGGGTGGGTTCGAATTGGTAGCAGTGAGGGCAGCCGTACCAGAACAGTTCCACCACCTCGATCTTGCCGGGCTTGGAAATCGGGACCGGGCTGCTCAGTTCGACGTACTGTTTGCCGGCCTGGATATCCTCGGCCTGTGCGGTCATGCCGAAAAGGCTCGCACTGGCAAGAACGGCGGAAAGAATCAGGTTACGCATGCTCAACTCCTAAGCGGGTCATATGGTTCTGCGGCGGGCCTTGCTTCGACCGATCGCGTTGCGTCGGGTTCCGGCAATTGTAGCGGGGGCGCCAATGAAAAAGGGTGGCCATGGCCACCCTTTTATTTACCGTTTTCTACCGCTGGGCCGGACTTAGTGCAGGCCCTGAATGTAGCTGGAGACGGCTTCGATGTCCTTGTTGCTCAGCTTCGCGGCGATGGCGCGCATGATCATGTTGTCGCCATCGTTGGTGCGGTTGCCTTCGCGGAAGTCGGTCAGCTGCTTGGCCACGTACTGGGCATGCTGGCCACCCAGGTGCGGGAAGCCGGCAGCGGCGTTGCCGGCGCCGTTCGGGGAGTGGCAACCGGTGCAGGAAGGCATGCCTTCTTCCAGTTTGCCGCCACGGAACAGGGCTTCACCGCGAGCGACCAGCTTGGGATCGGCGGCGCCGACACTGCCGGACTGGCTGGCGAAGTAGGCGGCGATGTCGGCCAGGTCCTGATCGCTCAGGTTGGTCAGCAGGCCGGTCATTTCCAGGACCTGACGGTTGCCGGACTTGATGTCGTGCATCTGCTTGAGCAGATAGCGCTCGCCCTGGCCAGCCAGTTTCGGGAAGTTGGGGGCAGCACTGTTGCCGTCCGGGCCATGGCAGGCACCACATACGGCAGCTTTCGCCTGACCGGCTTTGGCGTCGCCAGCGGCGTGGGCCAGACCGGTGATGCCCAGGGTCAACAGCAGACTCACGAGTACTTTGTTCATCAGCTAATCCAATTACGGCTAAGGGTGAAAGAGTTAGCGCCGGGCTACCTTGATTATTGGCTCATCCACTGGATGACCGCTTGGTAGTCCTCGGCACTGCAGTCCATGCACAAGCCTCGGGGAGGCATGGCGTTCAAACCATTGGTGACGCTCTTGACCAGAGCATCGTTGCCCTTGGCCAGACGCGGCTCCCAGGCGGCCTTGTCGCCTTTTTTCGGCGCCATAGGCAGTTGACCGTTGTGGCAGGCACTGCAGGTCCGGTTGTAAACCGCTTCCGGATCCTGGGCAGCCTGCGCGCCAAAGGCCAGCGCCGCAAGGCTTGCGACGAGTAGCACTTTCTTCATGATCAACCTCATCAGAGGGGCCCTGCCATGCGTTCTGTCGCGCAACGGTCAGTCCCGTGAACACTGAACCCTGGGGGATAAAGCGCACACTAAATCTGCGGCATTATATACTGGCGATGCTCAAACGGAAACGAAACAGCCCCCTGCGACACCGCGTCGCACCCGTGGACACCTCATGTCATTCAAGAACCCGATCATCGGTCTGTGCCAACAGGCCCGCTTTCTCATCAGTGCCGCCAAGGTGGATCAGTGCCCTCCCGACGAAGGTCTGGAAGTCGCATTCGCCGGGCGTTCCAACGCCGGCAAGTCCAGCGCACTGAACACCCTCACCCACGCCAGCCTGGCGCGCACCTCGAAAACCCCGGGGCGCACCCAGCTGCTCAACTTCTTCTCCCTGGACGACCAGCGTCGCCTGGTGGACCTGCCCGGCTATGGCTACGCCAAGGTGCCGATCCCGCTCAAGCAGCACTGGCAGCGCCACCTGGAAGCCTACCTGAGCAGCCGCGAAAGCCTGGCCGGGCTGATCCTGATGATGGACATCCGCCATCCGCTGACCGACTTCGACCGGCTGATGCTCGACTGGTCCAGCGCTGGCAACATGCCCATGCACATCCTCCTGACCAAGGCCGACAAGCTGGCCTTCGGCGCCGCGAAGAACGCGCTGCTCAAGGTCCAGCAGGACATCCGCAAGGGGTGGGGCGAGGGCGTGACCATCCAGCTGTTCTCGGCACCCAAGCGCCAAGGCATCGAGGAAGCGCAGGCGGTGCTGGCCAACTGGCTGCAACTGGGCGAGGAATTCGAGCAGGTCGAGCCGGAGGCCTGAATCGCAGGCAAAAAAAACCCCGAGCTTCGTATGGGGAGGGGGAAGTTCGGGGTTCAAGTCTGAACCGCTAGGGCGGGGTTCAGATATCTGCCAACACTAAACACAGCAAAAGGAGCATCGAAGGCTTCACCAGCCATTCCCATCCTCTGACCCTGTGCCCAGGTATAAAGTTCACCGCCCCGCTGAAAACCGTTCGTTATTAGAGCCTCCGGCCTTATGCGCCGGAGGTCTATGTCAGGAATGGCGCCGGCTCAGTGCGCCTCGTCCCAGTTGTCGCCCACGCCCACTTCCACCAGCAGCGGTACATCCAGCTGCGCCGCACCGCTCATCAGCGGGCGGATGGCGTCGCGCACCTGGTCCACCAGATCCTCGCGCACCTCCAGCACCAGTTCGTCGTGCACCTGGAGGATGACCCGCGCATCGATGGCGGATTCCGTCAGCCAGTTATCCACAGCCACCATGGCGCGCTTCATGATGTCGGCCGCGGTGCCCTGCATCGGCGCGTTGATCGCGGTGCGCTCGGCGCCCTTGCGCATGGCCTGGTTCTTCGAGTTGATCTCCGGCAGGTACAGGCGACGGCCGAACAGCGTCTCGACGAAGCCCTGCTGGGCCGCCTGCTCGCGGGTGCGCTCCATGTAGGCGAGCACGCCGGGGTAACGGGCGAAGTAGCGGTCGATATAGGCCTGGGATTGCTTGCGATCGACGCCGATCTGCTTGGCCAGGCCGAAGGCGCTCATGCCGTAGATCAGGCCAAAGTTGATCGCCTTGGCGCTGCGGCGCTGGTCGTTGCTGACCTGCTCCAGCTCGACGCCGAAGACTTCCGCCGCCGTCGCCCGGTGCACGTCGCGGTCATGGCGGAAGGCATCCAGCAGCCCTTCGTCCTTGGCCAGGTGGGCCATGATGCGCAGTTCGATCTGCGAGTAGTCCGCCGCCAGCAGCTTGTAGCCCTTGGGCGCGACGAAGGCCTGGCGGATGCGCCGGCCCTCGGCGGTGCGGATCGGGATGTTCTGCAGGTTCGGGTCGGTGGAAGACAGCCGCCCGGTGGCCGCCACCGCCTGGTGATAGGAGGTGTGGATACGCCCGGTGCGCGGGTTGATCTGCTCCGGCAGCTTGTCGGTGTAGGTGCTCTTGAGCTTGCTCACGGTGCGGTACTGCATGATCACCTTGGGCAGCTCGAAGTCTTGCTCGGCCAGCTCCGCCAGCACGTTCTCGGCGGTGGACGGCTGGCCGGTGGCGGTCTTGGACAACACCGGCAGACCCAGCTTCTCGTAGAGGATGGCGCCGAGCTGCTTGGGCGAACCGAGGTTGAATTCCTGGCCGGCCAGCTCATAGGCCTGGCGCTCTAGCTCCACCATGCGCGCGCCCAGCTCGATGCTCTGCTGGCCGAGCAGCTTGGCGTCGACATAGGCACCGTTGCGCTCGATGCGTGCCAGCACCGGCACCAGCGGCATCTCGATATCGCGGAACACCGAAGCCAGCGAAGGCACGGCTTCCAGCTTCTGCCACAGCGCCTGGTGCAGCCGCAGGGTGACATCGGCATCCTCGGCGGCGTAGGGGCCGGCCTGCTCGATGGCGATCTGGTCGAAGGTCAGCTGCTTGGCGCCCTTGCCGGCGATGTCCTCGAAGCGGATGGTGCTCTGGCCGAGGTACTTCAGCGCCAGGCTGTCCATGTCGTGGCGGGTGGCGGTGGAGTCCAGCACATAGGATTCGAGCATCGTGTCGAACGCGATGCCCTGCATGAGGATGGGCGTCGAAGCGTTGGCCAGGACGTTCATGTCGTACTTGGCGTGCTGGCCGATCTTGCCCTTGGCCGGGTCTTCCAGCAGCGGCTTGAGGGCCTTGAGCACGGCATCGCGGTCCAGCTGCTCAGGCACACCCATATAGGAGTGGGCCAGCGGCACATAGGCCGCCTCGTGCGCGTTCACGGCGAAGGACACGCCCACCACCTGCGCCTGCTGCGGGTCGAGGCTGGTGGTTTCGGTGTCGAAGGCGAACAGCGGCGCGTCCTGCAGCTTCTTCAGCCAGGCATCGAACTGCGCCTGCTCCAGCACGGTTTCATAGCGGGTCTCGACCGCATCGGCCGGCGCTGCGGGCGGCGGCAGCGTCTCGCCGGCGGCCTTGGCCTGGCGCTGCAGGTCATCCAGGCCGGTCTTGAATTCCAGGGTGCGGTACAGCTCGGTCAGGGCCTCCACGTCCGGCTCGCCGGGGTGCAGCGCCTCGATCTCGACGTTCAGCTCCACGTCGCACTTGATGGTCGCCAGCTTGTAGGAGAGGTAGGCCATTTCCTTGTGCTCTTCGAGCTTGGCCGGCAGCCCCTTGGCGCCGCGGATCGCCAGCTCGGGCACCTTGTCGAGGTTGGCGTAGAGCACGTCCAGTCCGCCACCGACGCCGGTCAGCAGGCCCAGGGCGGTCTTTTCACCGACGCCGGGCACGCCCGGGATGTTGTCGACCTTGTCGCCCATCAGGGCCAGGTAATCGATGATCAGCTCAGGACCGACGCCGAATTTCTCTTTCACGCCATCGATGTCCAGCACGCTACCGGTCATGGTGTTGACCAGCGTAATGTGCCCGTCGACCAGCTGCGCCATGTCCTTGTCGCCGGTGGAGATCACCACCGCACGGCCCAGCGCCGCGCTCTGCCGGGCCAGGGTGCCGATCACGTCGTCGGCCTCCACGCCCTCCACGCACAGCAGCGGCAGGCCCAGGGCGCGCACGGTGGCGTGCAGCGGTTCGACCTGCACCCGCAGCTCGTCGGGCATCGACGGCCGGTTGGCCTTGTACTCGGCGAACATCTCGTCGCGGAAGGTTCCGCCCTTGGCGTCGAAGACCACTGCGAAGGGGCTGTCCGGGTACTGCTTGCGCAGGCTCTTGAGCATGTTCAGCACGCCCTTGACCGCACCCGTCGGCAGGCCGGCGGAGGTGGTCAGCGGAGGCAGGGCATGAAAGGCACGGTACAGGTAGGAGGAACCGTCCACCAGGACGAGAGGGGCTTGGCTCATGCGTGAATTCAACCTTTATTCGCCGGACCCGCAGTAGAATGGCCCGATCATTGACGATAAGGGACAAGGTTACCACCATGCGCGCCATCAACCGCCTGTTGCTTGCCAGCCTGCTGGTCGTCGCACCGGCCGGCGTATTCGCCGCCGACGACGCCCCCTCTGCCGAGCCCGACGTGACCATCCGCCAGGACGGCGACAAGACCATCCAGGAATACCGCGTCAACGGCTTCCTGTACGCCATCAAGGTCACCCCCAAGGGTGGCAAACCCTATTTCCTGGTCCGCGCAGACGGCGACAGCAACTTCATCCGGTCGGACAACCCGGACATGCTGATCCCGCAGTGGGAAATCTTCAGCTGGTAAGGCTGCTGCGCCGACCGTAACAAGGTAGTCCAATGTCCGTTTTCACCCCACTCGAACGCCCTGAACTCGAAACCTTCCTGGCCCCCTACGGGCTGGGGCGGCTCAAGGACTTCAAGGGCATCGCCGAAGGTTCGGAGAACAGCAACTTCTTCGTCAGCCTGGAGCAGGGTGAATACGTGCTGACCCTGGTGGAGCGCGGCCCCAGCCACGACCTGCCGTTCTTCATCGAACTGCTCGACGTGCTCCATGACGCCGGCCTGCCGGTGCCCTACGCCCTGCGTACCGGCGATGGCCAGGCCCTGCGCGAGCTGGCCGGGAAGCCCGCCCTGCTGCAGCCCCGGCTTGCCGGCAAGCATGTGCGCGAAGCCAACGCGCACCACTGCAGCGAAGTCGGCGCACTGCTGGCCCGCCTGCACCTGGCCACCCGCGAGCACCCCATCGAACGCAAGAGCGACCGCGGCCTGGACTGGATGCTCGCCGAAGGCCCATCCCTCGCCCTGCAGCTGGATGAGGCCGCGCTGCCTCTATTGCGTGACGCCCTGAAGGAAATCGCCGAGCTCAAGCCGCGCATCGTCGCCCTGCCCCGCGCCAACCTGCACGCCGACCTGTTCCGCGACAACGTGCTGTTCGACGGCCCGCACCTGGCCGGGCTGATCGACTTCTACAACGCCTGTTCGGGGCCGATGCTCTACGACCTGGCGATCTGCCTGAACGACTGGTGCTCCGACGACGAAGGCCGCCTGGACGCCCACCGCGCCCGCGCCCTGCTCGGTGCCTATGCCGCGCTGCGCCCCTTCAGCGCCGCCGAGGCGGATCTCTGGCCGGCGCTGCTGCGCATCGCCTGCGTACGCTTCTGGCTGTCCCGCCTGATCGCCGCCAACGCCTTCGCCGGCCAGGACGTGCTGATCCACGACCCCGCCGAGTTCCAGCGCCGCCTGGCCCACCGCCAGGACGTGCACCTGCCGCTGCCTTTCGCGCTCTAGCTGGAAGGCTCGTCCACCACCGCCCAGCCGAACGCCGGGTACAGCGCGCCGTCCGTGTCGCGCTGGGCCACGCCGAACAGGCCGCCCACCAGCCGTGCATTGCGCTTCGTGCCGGTGGTGAATTCGTCGATCAGCAGCACCGCACTCACCAGGCTCTTGGGGATGGCCTGCAGGCCCGGCCCCTGGGCCTGGTCCGCCATCAGCCAGCCACCGCTCCGCGCCATCACGCCCGCTCGCTCGAAGCGCACCTGCCAATCCCCCAGGTAGGGGTTCGGTCGCAGCGCGTCGGTGGCCGTGTCGACGATGTAGGGGAAGAGCGTGAGGATCCAGCCCGTCAGCTCCGACGGGCCCGAACCGCTGCGATAGCGGAAGAAGGACTCCCAGAAGGCGCGGTCCACCTCGCCGGCCGCAGTGCGGGCGATCGCCTCCAGCACCGGTTTCAGGCTCGCCACCCAATGGCCCAGGCCGTAACCCTCCAGGGCAGTGAAACGCTCGATGATCAGGCGCCAGTCATCCTCGCTGCCCTGCAGCTCGATCTCGGGGATGCCGCAGCCGGCCAGCATCTCGTAGTCGAAATAGCCACTGAAGGCATCCATCCAGCACAGCGAGAAGGCCGCCTGCTCGATGGGGCCGGTGGTGGAAAAGGCGGTGGCGATGAAGTCGGAGAACTGCGGGATCTCCCCGGCGATCTGCCGGGAGAAGTCACCGAACAGCTCGACCCAGCGGCTTTTGTCGGCGAAGGGGTAGTCGGGACAGAAGACCGTCAGCTTCTTCTTGCCCGTGTGGCTCACCAGGTCGGGGCGCAGCTGCTCGCCATGCAGGGCCATATGGTTCGCGAAGCCCTGGGCGAAGCAGAACCAGATGTCGTCCGGGCGGATCACCAGCGGGTGATGGCCATAGAAGGCACGGCAGGCGGCCTTGGCGAAGGCGTTGCAGTTGTCCTCCTCCAGCAACTCGGCGGCCGCACAATCCAGCGCCTCCACCGGCCGGTTGAGCAGCGTGCGCATGACGGTATCCGCCGGCAGGCGTGGATAAGGGGCGCCGTGTTCTACATCCGAAAGGGTGAAGCGGATCATTCGGGTTCTCCCTGAACCTGGAAAAGCGCCATGGTGCCGGTTTGCCGGAAGCGGTGCAGCTACCTACGTCCGACTCTGAAGCCACGGAAGGGCAAGGATAGAGGGCAGATGTAGCCTGGGCTTTAGCCCAGGAAATGCGCGCGAGGACGAAGCATGCTTGTCCGTGTGAAGGTAGAGCCCGCTGTGGACGTCCCTGTCGGTGCTCCGCTGCCTCAGTTCGACCCCGGCCCGGCCATCCGTGGCCGGGCGTTCGCCGGGGCAACGCATGCGTTGACCGAATGAAGGTAGAGCCCGCTGTGGACGTCCCTGTCGGTAATCCGCTGCCTCGGTTCAACCCCGGCCCGGCCGTCCTTGGCCGGTCGTTCGCCGGCGCAACGCATGCGTTGCGAAAACTCCGGCTCACCCACATTTCGAGTGCCCGCAGTTGAGGCAGGTGGCGCAGCCGTCCATTTGCACCACGGCCTGGGTGTTGCACTTGCCGCAGAGCTGGGAGCCAGGGGGGAAGCCTTCGCCAGGTTCGGCGGTGCTGGTGCCCAGGCTGGCTTCGTAGGCGGCGCGTTTTTCGGCGAGGTAGAGTTTCTGCTCCTCACCCAGTTGCTGGCCTTCCATCAGGCCGATGGCGATCAGGTGGCGCTCCAGCACCGCGCCTATCTCCGCCACCAACGAGGGCATGTAGATACCGCCGCGCTTGAGGTAGCCGCCGCGCGGGTCGAACACCGCCTTGAGCTCCTCCACGAGGAAGGTGCAGTCACCGCCCTTGCGGAACACCGCCGACATGATGCGGGTGAGGGCGACTATCCACTGGAAGTGCTCCATGCCCTTGGAGTTGATGAAGATCTCGAAAGGCCGGCGCTGCTCGTAGGCCGTGCCGGGGTTGAGCACCACGTCGTTGATGGTCACGTACAAGGCATGCTCGAACAGCGGCGACTTGATCTTGTAAGTGGCACCCACCAGGGTTTCCGGGCGCTGCAGGGTCTCGTCCATCTGCACCACGGCGGCGGCTTCCTCGGCGGCCAGGCGCACGCGCTCGGCCTCGACGTCGACCACCTTGAAGCCCTTGATCTTCTGGCTGATCTTCACGCTCATCACTGCCTCCGCGAATCAGTACTTGCCGTAATAGCCTTCTTTCAAGGCGTCGAAGAGGTTGGCGGCGCTGTGCAGCTCGCCGTCGTACTCCACCTGCTCGTTGCCCTTGAACTCCACCACGCTGCCGTCTTCCAGTTCGAAGCGGTAGCGGGTCTTCTCCAGGTCCGCGTCCTTCACCAGCACGCCCTGGAAGGCCGCCGGGTTGAAACGGAAGGTGGTGCAGCCCTTGAGGCCCTGGCGCCAGGCGTAGCGGTAGATGTCCTTGAAGTCCTCGAAGGGGTAGTCGGTGGGCACGTTGGCGGTCTTGGAGATGGACGAGTCCACCCACTTCTGCGCCGCGGCCTGGATGTCCACGTGCTCGGCCGGGCTGATGTCGTCGGCAGCAACGAAGTACTCCGGCAGCTTCTGCGCCGCGGCCTCGGCGCCCGGCACGGCGTGGGCGTTGACCAGGGTGCGGTAGGCCAGCAGCTCGTAGCTGCACACCTCGATCTTTTCCTTGGTCTTGCGCCCGGGGCGGATCAGGTTGCGCGAATAGGCGTGGGCGAAGCTCGGCTCGATGCCGTTGGAGGCGTTGTTGGCCAGGCTCAGGCTGATGGTGCCGGTGGGCGCGATGGAACTGTGGTGGGTGAAGCGTGCGCCGACCCGGGCCAGTTCCTCCACCAGCTCCGGTGCGTACTCGGCGATGCGCTGCATGTAGCGCGAATAGCGCGCGTGCAGCAGGCTGCCGGGCACCTCGTCGCCCACCTTGAGGCCGTCCGCGGCCATCTCCGGGCGCTTGCGCAGCATCTCCGCGGTCACCGCGAAGCGCTTGGCCAGCAGCGGCGCCGGGCCTTTCTCCCGGGCCAGCTCCAGGGCCTGCTGCCAGCCCACCAGGGCCATCTCGCGGGCCACTTCCTCAGTGAACACGCAGGCTTCCGGGCTGCCGTAGCGCAGGCGCAGCAGGGTCAGCGCCGAGCCCAGGCCGAGGAAGCCCATGCCATGGCGACGCTTGCTGGTGATCTCCTCGCGCTGCTGCGCAAGCGGCAGGCCGTTGATCTCCACCACGTTGTCGAGCATGCGGGTGAAGACCTTCACCACCTCGCGGAAGCGGTCCCAATCGAAGCGCGCATCCTCGCTGAAGGGCGCCTCGACGAAGCGGGTCAGATTGATCGAGCCCAGCAGGCAGGAGCCATAGGGCGGCAACGGCTGCTCGCCGCAGGGGTTGGTGGCGCGGATCGCCTCGCACCACCAGTTGTTGTTCAGGTCGTTGACCCGGTCGATGAGGATGAAGCCCGGCTCGGCGTAGTCGTAGGTGGAGACCATGATCATGTCCCACAGGTGCCGGGCCTTGAGCCGGCCATAGACGCGGCAGGCCACTAGCCCGTCCTCGCGCACCTGGTAGCCCTCGTGCACCGGCCACTCGCGCCACACCACCTGCTCGGGGTCGCCCAGGTCCACCTCGCCCAGCTCCTTGGCGTGCACGGGGAATACCAGGGGCCAGTCGTCGTCCGTCTCCACCGCCTGCATGAAGCCGTCGGTGATCAGCAGGCTGAGGTTGAACTGGCGCAGGCGCCCGTCCTCGCGCTTGACCCGGATGAACTCGCGCACGTCCGGGTGGCTGACGTCGAAGGTGCCCATCTGCGCGCCCCTGCGGCCACCGGCGGAGCTCACGGTGAAGCACATCTTGTCGTAGATATCCATGAACGACAGCGGCCCGCTGGTATGGGCGCCGGCGCCGGAAACATAGGCGCCACGCGGGCGCAGGGTGCTGAATTCGTAGCCGATGCCGCAGCCGGCCTTGAGGGTCAGCCCGGCCTCGTGGACCTTGGCCAGGATGTCGTCCATGGAGTCGTGGATGATCCCGGAGACGGTGCAGTTGATGGTGGAGGTGGCCGGTTTGTGGCCCAGGGCGCCGGCGTTGGAGATGATCCGCCCGGCGGGGATGGCGCCGTTGCGCAGCGCCCAGAGGAAGCGTTCGTACCAGTGTTCGGCGTCCTTGCCCTCCACCTCGGCCAGGGCCTTGGCGACCCGCTGCCAGGTGTGGTCGAGGGAGGTGTCGACCGCGGTGCCGTCCTTGTGCTTGAGACGGTATTTGCTGTCCCAGATATCTTCCGAAGCGGCCTGCAGGGCAATGCCCTCGCGCGCCTGGATCGTGGTGCCTGTCTTCGCCATTCGCCGGAACCTCCTGTCGTCTGGATGAACCCTTGGAAGCGGCTCACCCTATCAACATGTAGTGCCAGATCGATGACGCATATCAATATCTTGTGTCACCGAGCCAAAATCCTCGATGACACCTTAGTCGCTGGAACGCTCCCTCGCCGGGCGTTCCGTCCGAACCTTCAGAGCGCTTCCAGGCAACCGGCCAGGCCGTCGCCCAGGTTCTCCAGCAGCTTTTCGTAGCCACCGGCATCCAGGGTTGCCTGCATGCCCAGGGCGTCCAGCTCGGCCAGGCGCACCGGCAGGCCGGCGGTCAGGGTTTCGGCCAGGCGTGGACGCACCGGCGGCTCGTTGAACACGCAGCTGGGGCCGGCTTTTTGCAGCCGCGCGCGCATGGCGGCGACATGGCGGGCACCGGGCTGCACCTCGGCGGCGACGCTGAAGACCCCGGTGTGGCGCAGGCCATAAGCGGATTCGAAATAGTCGAAGGCCTCGTGGAAGACGAAGAACGGCTTGCCCGACACGGCGGCCATGCGCGCCTTGAGGCGCTGGTCGAGCTGGCCCAGGCGCTCGTCGAAGGCCTTGAGGTTGGCCTGGTAGCGGGCGGCGTTGGCCGGGTCGGCGGCGGCCAGGTCGGCGGCCATGCGCGCGGCGATCACCCGGGCGTTGGCCGGCAGCAGCCAGAGGTGGGCGTCGAGGGAGCCGGGGCGGTGGTCGTGGTCGTGCTCGTGTTCATCCTCCGCCCCGTGCTCATGCTCGTCGTGGCCGATGGCTTCGAAATGGCGCAGGGTCATGCCGGGCAGGGACTGCACCGCCACCGATGGCTTGCTGCGGCCTTCCAGCACGCGGGGGAGGAAGCCTTCCAGGTCCGGGCCGACCCAGTACAGCAGGTCCACTTCACGCACCCGCCGCACGTCGGATGGGCGCAGCGCGTACTGGTGCGGCGAGGCACCCGGGGGCAGCAGCACCTCGGGCGTGCCGACACCGTCCTGCACGGCGGCGGCGATCAGTTGCAGCGGCTTGATGCTGGCCAGCAGGCGCACTTCGGCCTGGGCCGGAAGGGCCAGGCAAGCGAGGAGAAGAAGAGGCAACAGACGTGACACGGGAACAGACTCCGGCTCGAAAGCGTAATAGAATAACGTCTCTTTGCCCGGACGTCGCCGCCCATGCTCAAGCCCATCAAGACCAAAGCCCCCCTGGCCTGCCTGCCCCACGACCATTCCCATTGCGTCCGTGATGCCCTGGCCGAAGCCGAGGTGCTCTGCGCTCGCGACGGCCTGCGCCTGACCGCCCTGCGCAAGCGCGTACTGGAGCTGGTCTGGGCCAGCCACAAGCCGCTGGGCGCCTACGACATCCTCGGGGTGCTCACCGAGGAAGACGGCCGCCGCGCCGCGCCGCCTACCGTTTATCGGGCGCTGGATTTCCTCCTGGAAAACGGCCTGGTGCACCGCATCGCCTCGCTCAACGCCTTCGTCGGTTGCAACCACCCGGGCGACGCCCACCAGGGCCAGTTCCTCATCTGCCGCGAATGCCAGACCGCCATCGAGCTCGAACAGCCGACCATCAGCAACGCCATCGTCGCCAGCGCCCAGGCCGTGGGCTTCAGCGTCGAAGGGCAGACGGTGGAGATCGTCGGCCTCTGCGCCACCTGCCGGGAGGCGGCATGAGCGACGCGCTGATCCGCCTCGACGGCGTCGGCGTCAGCTTCGCCGGCCAGGCGGTGCTGCAGGACGTCGGCCTGAGCCTGAAGCCCGGCGAGATCGTCACCCTGATCGGCCCCAACGGTGCCGGCAAGACCACCCTGGTGCGCACCGTGCTCGGCCTGCTCAAGCCCGAGCGCGGCAGCGTCTGGCGCAAGCCGCGCCTGCGCATCGGCTACATGCCGCAGAAGCTCCAGGTGGACGCGACACTGCCGCTTTCCGTGCTGCGCTTCCTGCGCCTGGTGCCGGGGGTGGACCGCGACGCCGCCCTGGCCGCCCTCAAGGAAGTGGGCGCCACCCACGTCATCGACAGCCCGCTGCAGAGCGTGTCCGGCGGCGAGCTGCAACGGGTCCTGCTGGCCCGGGCGCTGCTGCGCCAGCCCGAGTTGCTGGTGCTCGACGAGCCGGTGCAGGGCGTCGATGTCGCCGGCCAGGCCGAGCTCTACCGCCTCATCACCCGCCTGCGCGACCGCCTCGGCTGCGGCGTGCTGATGGTCTCCCACGACCTGCACCTGGTGATGAGCACCACCGACCAGGTGGTCTGCCTGAATCGCCACGTGTGCTGCTCCGGCCACCCCGAGCAGGTCAGCTTCGACCCAGCCTTCGTCGAGCTGTTCGGCCAGGACGCCAAGAGCCTCGCCGTGTACCACCACCATCACGACCATGCCCACGACCTGCATGGCGAAGTCGTGGCCACCCCCACCTTCCCCGAGGGCACCCGCTTCACGCCCGTCCACAAGCACGGCCCCGACTGCAACCATGGCTGATTTCCTCGTCAACGCGCTTCTCGCCGGTCTCGCCCTGGCCCTGGTGGCGGGCCCGCTCGGCTCCTTCGTGGTCTGGCGGCGCATGGCCTACTTCGGCGACACCCTGTCCCACGCCGCGCTGCTGGGCGTCGCCTTGGGGCTGATGCTGGATGTCAGCCCCACCCTGGCGGTCACCGTCGGCTGCGTGCTGCTGGCCGTGCTGCTGGTGACCCTGCAACAACGCCAGCCGCTGGCCTCGGACACCCTGCTGGGCATCCTCGCCCACAGCACCCTGTCCCTCGGCCTGGTGGCCCTGAGCTTCATGAGCGAGGTGCGCATCGACCTGATGGGCTACCTGTTCGGCGACCTGCTGGCGGTGAGCCCCACCGACCTGGCCTGGATCCTCGGCGGCAGCGCCCTGGTGATGCTGATCCTCATCCCGCTGTGGCGGCCGCTGCTGGCCATCACCGTGCACGAGGAACTGGCCCGGGTCGAAGGCCTGCCGGTGGCAGCGATACGCCTGGCGCTGATGCTGCTGATCGCCGTGGTCATAGCCGTGGCCATGAAGATCGTCGGCGTGCTGCTGATCACCTCGCTGCTGATCATTCCCGCCGCCGCCGCCCAGCGCCACGCACGCACCCCCGAGCAGATGGCCGCCGGTGCCAGCCTGCTGGGCCTGGTGGCGGTGTGCGCCGGCCTGGCGCTGTCCTGGTTCAAGGACACCCCCGCCGGCCCCTCCATCGTCGTCTCGGCGGCGGCACTGTTCCTCCTCAGCTTCGCCCTGCCCAAGCGCACCTAGCCACTCACCACCTGCGCCACGGTCGCCTTCGCAGCGCCCGTGGCCGCGTCCACCAGGATCATCCGTGCCGCCTTCTCGGCGATCATCAGGGTCGGCGAGCAGGTGTTGCCGGAGACGATGGTCGGCATGACCGACGCATCCACCACCCGCAACCCCGGCACCCCGTGCACCCGCAGGCGCGCGTCCACCACCGCCTCGCGGCCCTGGCCCATGCGGCAGGTGCCCACCGGGTGGAAGATGGTGGTGCCAATGGCCCCGGCCGCCTGGCGCAACTCCGCCTCGCTCTGCAGCGCCGGACCCGGCAGGTACTCCTCCGGCCGGTAGCGCGCCAGGGCCGGTGCGGCGGCGATGCGCCGGGTCAGGCGGATCGCGTCGGCAGCCACGCGCAGGTCCTCGTCCTCGCTCAGGTAGTTCGGCTGGATCAGCGGCGCCGCACTGGCCTCGGCGGCGCGGATATCCACCCGCCCGCGGCTGGCCGGACGCAGGTTGCACACCGAGGCGGTGAAGGCCGGGAAGGCGTGCAGCGGCTCGCCGAAGCGCTCCAGGGACAGCGGCTGCACGTGGTATTCGAGGTTGGCGCGGTCCTGCTCCGGGCCGCTGCGGGCGAAGGCGCCCAGCTGGCTCGGCGCCATGGCCAGCGGGCCGCTGCGGCTGAGCAGGTAGCGCAGGCCCATGCCGGCCTTGCCCCAGAGGCTGCCGGCCATCTGGTTGAGCGTCGGCACGCCGCTGACCTTGAAGATCAGCCGCAGCTGCAGGTGGTCCTGCAGGTTGCCGCCGACGCCCGGCAGCTCGTGGCGCACGGCGATGCCCAGCCCTTCCAGCAGCGGGCGCGGGCCGATCCCCGAGCGCTGCAACAGGGTGGGCGAACCGATGGCCCCGGCGCTGAGGATCACCTCGCGGGCGCGGAACTCCCGGGCCTGGCCCTGCCAGCGGGCCAGCACGCCCCGGGCGCGACCGTCCTCCAGCAGCACCCGCTCGGCCTCGACGCCGGTGAGCACCGTGAGGTTGGGGCGCTGGCGCGCGGGGCGCAGGTAGGCCTTGGAGGCGTTCCAGCGCACCCCGGAGCGCTGGTTGACCTGGAAGTAGCCGCAGCCTTCGTTGTCGCCGGTGTTGAAGTCCTCCACCGCAGCGATGCCGGTCTCGCCCGCCGCCTCGCGGAAGGCGTCCAGCAGGTCCCAGGACAGGCGCTGGCGCTCCACCCGCCATTCGCCGCCGGCGCCGTGGTGCTCGGAAGCGCCGCCGTGGTGGTCCTCGCAATGCTTGAACAGCGGCAGCACGTCGCTCCAGCCCCAGCCCGGGTTGCCCAGGGCGGCCCAGTGGTCGTAATCCGCCGCCTGGCCACGCATGTAGATCATCCCGTTGATCGACGAGCTGCCACCCAGCACCCGTCCACGGGGGTAGCCCAGGGCGCGGCCGTTGAGGCCCGGCTCGGCCTCGGTGCGGTAGCACCAGTCGGTGCGCGGGTTGCCGATGCAATAGAGGTAGCCGACAGGGATGTGGATCCACGGGTGGTTGTCGCGGCCCCCGGCTTCCAGCAGCAGGACCCGATGCCGCCCGTCGGCCGAAAGCCGGTTGGCCAGCAGGCAACCGGCGGGGCCGGCGCCGACAATCAGGTAGTCGTAGGGGCTGTTGTCAGGCTGCATCGGAACCTCGCCAGAGCGTGTAATTGTTGTCGTTCACCATGGTAGGGAAGCCGCCGCAGAAATACAGGACGAACGGCGAACGGCGCGCGGGCCGCCTGGTCTGATAGCACGCAGATGGCCAAAAAGTGGCCCCGACTTTTGTCCTGCCCGGTCGCGCAGTGTAGAATTGCGCGTTTTTTGAGCAACACGAGACTTGCAGGAATGATGCTGTTCGCAACCCGATACCTTCCCGTTATCGCGATTTCCCTGCTGTTAGCCGCGTGCCAGAGCAAACCGCAGGTGGCCAGCCTGCCCACCGACGACCTGGTCACCAGTTTCCGTCAGCTGGACCTGAGCCTGAACAACGGGCAGCTGGCCGACGCCGAAACCCAGCTCAAGGACCTCCAGCAGCGCGCCGCCGGCGACACCCGCCTGGAGCAGTACCAGCGCCAGCTCACCGAAGCCTGGCTGAAGAAAGGCCAGGCCGCGCTGCAGCAGGGCGACCTGGACACCGCCACCACCGCCCTCAGCCACGCCCGCAGCCTGATGCCCCAGGCCCCGGCGCTGACCACCGGCCTCGACGGCGCCATCGCCCAGGCCCGCGCCAGCGAGCTGGACCGCGCCGAGCAAGCCCGCACCGCCACCGAGCAGGCCGCCGCCAAAGAAGTCGCCGCCCGTACCGAGCAGGCCCGCCAGCAGCGCCTCGCCCTGGAGCGCCAGGCCGCCGAAGCCGCCAAGCTGGTGGCCATCCCGGCACCCGTGGCGCAGCCGGCCGCAGCCGCCAAGCCCGTACGCCGCGTGGCCAACCAGGTGGCGCTGCCGATGCTGGACAACGACGACAACGAGCGCCTGCGCAGCCTGCTCGATGCCGTCGCCGCCGACGTGGTCGCCTTCGACTGCGGCGTGCGCCTGCAGGTGCGCGAAGCCAAGCAGTACCCCTGGGTCGTGGCCCTGCTTTCCGCCCGGGTGAAGAAGCTCGACCCCAGCTACAAGCTGCGCGTGGACCACAGCGTCGACCCCGCCAAGGTGCCGAACCTGGTGCTCAGCCCGAAGAGCTGAGGCCCCGGCCCGCGCGCGCCGGGCTCCACCCGACCTACGTCACGCAACGCCGATCCGTAGGGCGGGTGGAACCCGCGTTTACCCCCGCCATGGCGTGACGCGCGTACTCCCATTCTTATTCCAACTGGCTATAGCCATAGGCCGACAAAGATTTTCGGCGCCTATGCGTGAACAGGTAAACTACTCGGCTTTTTAGGCCCCATCCGGCCCCCGAGAACCCACAAGGTTTCCCCCGTGATCGAATTCCATGACGTCCACAAGGCGTATCGCGTCGAAGGCCGCGAGATTCCGGCCTTGCAGCCCACCGACCTGCGCGTCGAGCAGGGCGAGGTGTTCGGCCTGATCGGCCACTCCGGCGCCGGCAAGAGCACCCTGCTGCGCCTGATCAACCGCCTGGAAGAACCCAGCGGCGGGCGCATCGTCATCGCCGGCGAAGACGTCACCGCCCTCGACGCCGAAGGCCTACGCCGCTTCCGCCAGCGCGTCGGCATGATCTTCCAGCACTTCAACCTGCTGTCTTCCAAGACCGTCGCCGACAACGTCGCCCTGCCGCTGAAGCTGGCCGGCGAGCTGTCGCGCAGCGAGATCGACGCCCGCGTCGCCGAGCTGCTGGCCCGCGTCGGCCTCAGCGACCATGCGAAGAAGTACCCCGCCCAGCTTTCCGGCGGCCAGAAGCAGCGCGTCGGCATCGCCCGCGCCCTGGCCACCCAGCCGAAGATCCTGCTCTGCGACGAGGCCACCAGCGCCCTCGACCCGCAGACCACCGGCCAGGTCCTGCAGCTGCTGGCGGAGATCAACCGCGAGCTGAACCTGACCATCGTCCTCATCACCCACGAGATGGACGTGATCCGTCGCGTCTGCGACCGCGTCGCGGTGATGGATGCCGGCGTCATCGTCGAGCAGGGCCCGGTGGCGGATGTGTTCCTCCACCCGCAGCACCCCACCACCCAGCGCTTCGTCCAGGAGGACGAGCAGGTGGACGAGGGCGAGCAGCGTGACGACTTCACCCACGTCCAGGGCCGCATCCTGCGCCTGACCTTCCGCGGCGAAGCCACCTACGCGCCGCTGCTGGGCACGGTCGCGCGCCGCACCGGCGTCGACTACAGCATCCTCGCGGGGCGTATCGACCGCATCAAGGACACCCCCTACGGCCAGCTGACCCTGGCCCTCACCGGCGGCGACATCGAGGCCGCGCTGACCTGCTTCCGCGAAGCGGACGTGCACCTGGAGGTCCTGCGCTGATGAACGAGCTCATCGCCAACATCGACTGGTTCGAAATCTGGCTGGCCAGCCTGGACACCCTGCTGATGCTGGGCGGCTCCCTGCTGTTCACCGTGCTGCTGGGCCTGCCCCTGGGCGTGCTGCTGTTCCTCACCAGCCCGCGCCAGCTGTTCGAGAACCGCGCCGTCTACAGCCTGCTGTCGCTGGTGGTGAACGTGCTGCGTTCGCTGCCCTTCATCATCCTGCTGATCGTGATGATCCCCTTCACCGTGTTCATCACCGGCACCTCCCTGGGTGTCGCCGGCGCCATCCCGCCGCTGGTGGTGGGCGCCACGCCGTTCTTCGCGCGCCTGGTGGAAACCGCCCTGCGCGAGGTGGACCGCGGCATCATCGAAGCCACCCAGTCCATGGGCGCCACCACCCGCCAGATCGTGGTCAACGCCCTGCTGCCGGAAGCGCGCCCGGGCATCATCGCCGCCATCACCGTCACCGCCATCACCCTGGTGTCCTACACCGCGATGGCCGGCGTGGTGGGCGCGGGCGGCCTCGGCGACCTGGCCATCCGCTTCGGCTACCAGCGCTTCCAGACCGACGTGATGGTGGTCACCGTGGTGCTGTTGCTGGTGCTCGTCCAGATCCTGCAAACCATCGGCGACAAGCTGGTGGTGCATTTCTCGCGCAAGTGAAAGGATGGCCGGCGTCCAACCCGACCCGGCCCTCGCATTCTCATAAGGAGCGTTCCATGAAAAAACTGCTGGTGGCCGCTGCCGCCTTCGCCGCCCTCTCCGCCCAGGCCGACACCCTGACCGTGGCCGCCACCCCGGTGCCCCACGCGGAAATCCTCGAATTCATCAAGCCGCAGCTGGCCAAGGAAGGCGTGGACCTGAAGATCAAGGTCTTCACCGACTACGTGCAGCCCAACGTGCAGGTCGCCGAGAAGCGCCTGGACGCCAACTTCTTCCAGCACCAGCCGTACCTGGATGAGTTCAACAAGGCCAAGGGCACCCAGCTGGTGAGCGTCGCCGGCGTGCACATCGAGCCCTTCGGTGCCTACTCCACCAAGATCAAGAAACTCGACGAGCTGCCCCAGGGCGCCGCGGTGGTCATCCCCAACGACGCCACCAACGGCGGCCGTGCGCTGCTGCTGCTGGACAAGGTCGGCGTGATCAAGCTGAAGGACAACACCAGCATCACCGCCACCCCCAAGGACATCGCCGAGAACCCCAAGGGCATCAAGGTGCGTGAGCTGGAAGCAGCCACCCTGCCGCGCGTGCTGACCCAGGTCGACCTCGCCCTGATCAACACCAACTACGCCCTGGAAGCCAAGCTGAACCCCACCAAGGACGCCCTGGCCATCGAAGGCAGCGACTCGCCCTACGTGAACATCCTGGTGTCCCGCCCGGACAACAAGGACAGCGCCGACATGCAGAAACTGGCCAAGGCCCTGCACAGCCCCGAGGTGAAGCAGTTCATCCTCGAGAAGTACAAGGGCGCCGTGGTCCCGGCGTTCTGATCGCTTCCCGGTCATGAAAAAGCCCGCTCATCGAGCGGGCTTTTTTGTGGGCGCGGAACGGCGTTAATCAAGGCTCTGTCTGCGTTAGCTGTTGTAGTTTTAAAGCAAGCGCTCAAGCACAGCCCTTTCCGGGCGCCCAAAGGTTTGTGCCTGCTCCGCCGCATGGGTTTCGCTTCGCTCTACGCCATCCTACGAAAGCCGTCGCCACGTGCGCGCTGGGTTGGTGCGTACATCAATGCGAGATGGAGCGAAAGAAAGTTGGAGCAGCCGCCAAACGCCCCTTTCAGGAGGCCGAGCGAATCGTCGTGGAAGGGGTTGAGCGACATGGATGTCGCGAGAGCCGCGATGGGCCAGGGATGGCCCTTCGCGGCGTGCCCCTGGAACGATGATGGAGCGAGGGAAGTCTTGCGAAGCCAGACCCGTATGCAGGGGCAAGCCCTTTTGGTTCCTTTTAAGGCGATTGTTAAAAGGGACTCGCCCGGGCGGGCGAAACCAGAAGCACCAGCAAAGCTCGGCAATCAGCTGGGCTCAACTCTTCTAGCAACACTTAACGCAGACAGAGCCTTAATCAACATCGTAGGGCGGGTGAAACCCGCGTGTTCACCGTGCTCGGTCGTCGGGTTTCACCCGACCTACGAAACGGCGCCAGGGTGCGGGTCTTCAGCCCGCGTCCGGCAAACGCTCCGGGCGCGACCAGATCCACGCGGCGCCGATGGCCATGCCGATGCCGGCCATGATCACCGACGGCAGGTGCGGCACGGTGCAGGCCATCAGCGTCAGGCCCAGGCACATGCTGGTACTGGCGACGACCTTGGTGCGCCGGGTGATGACCCCGCCGTTGCGCCAGTTGCGTAGCGAGGGGCCGAGCAGGCGGTGGTTCTCCAGCCAGGCGCTGAGGCGCGGCGAGCCCTTGGCCGCCGCCCAGGCCGCCAGCAGCACGAACTCGGTGGTGGGCAGCCCCGGCAGCACCACACCCAGCAGCGCCAGGCCGATGAACAGGTAGGCGAGGGCCTGCCACAACCAGCGCAGCGGCCCTCGCGCAACGGCCTCAGGCAAAGCAGCGCTCCAGGTGATCAGCGAAGCGGTTGAAGGCAGCGATGGCGGCGGCCTCTGCGTGGCGCTCCTGCTCGGCGTCCAGCTCGATGCCATCGAGGGTGGCGACGAAGCTCTTCCAGCCCTGGGCGCGGCCGCCCTCCGGGTCACCCAGGTGACGGGCGCCGAAGCTGTCGGACAGCTGCAGCGCCTCGGCGCGCTTGTAGAGGAAGGCGGCGCCGAGCTTGGAGCCCTCGGAAACGAACAGCCAGCCCAGGGCGGCACCCAGCGGGTGCTTGGCGCCACGCACGCTCTCGTCACCCTCGGGCACGGCCTGGCCCAGGTCGGCCAGGTCGAGGCGCGCCTGCTCGTGGCGGGCGCGGCTGGCGAGGTTGTCGAAGATCAGGCCCAGTTCGGCGTCGGCATAGAGCGCGGCCAGGTCGTACTGGAACAGGTACTGGGCGGCGACGAAGCGGGCGAAGTTCTCGCGGTTGCCGAAGGGGTCGTGGCTCTTCACCAGGGCGTCCAGGCGGCTGTGGGGCTCGTGGGTGAGCTGGTTGAGGCGCTGGGAACGCAGGGGATGGGAGAGTTGCGACTGGGAAGCGGTCATGACGATGTCTCGATTCGGGTTGGCCTGCCCGGTCGATCGGCCGGGCTTTGCACTGGATGACGTTTCAGCGAATGAAACTCAGTAAAAAATATTCCGAACGGTTTTCCCCGGGCTGAAACCCGGGCTACATCCGGGTATGGAACCCGATGCGGAGTCAGCTGCGGGCCTGGAAATACCCGGCCAGCACGTCCAGGTCGCCGGCCTCCAGCAGGCCGGCGTGGTACTTCAGCTGCAACCAGGCGCGCAGGTAGCCGTAGCGGGCCTGGGCCAGGTCGCGCCGGGCGCTGTAGAGCTGCTGCTCGGCGTTGAGCACATCGAGGTTGACCCGTTCGCCACCCGTCACGCTGCGCCTGGTGGCCTCGATCAGGGTGCTGGCCGATTCCACCGCCAGCTCGTAGGCACGCACCTTGGCACCGCTGCTGACGCAGAGGTTGAACTGCTTGCGCAGCTGGTTGAGGGTCTCGGCGGTCTGCGCATCCAGGGCATGGCTGGCGCGCTCCATCTCGGCGGCAGCCTGGCGGGTGGAGGCGGAGACCGCGCCACCGGCGAACAGCGGCAGGCTGATCTGGATGCCGATGCTGTCGGTGTCGTACTTCTGGTTGTAGGTGCTCTCCGAGCTGGAGCTGGTCTTGCTGGTGCTGGCGTAGGCGCTGAGGGTCGGCAGGTGGCCGGCGCGGTTGCGCTCCACCGCGTAGCTGGCGGCGTCCACCGCGTGGCGTTGGGACGCCAGCTCGGGGTTGCTGGCCAGGGCCAGGTCGCGCCAGGTCTCGAAGCGCGCCGGTTGCAGCGGCTGCACGTGGAAGCCCTCGGCCAGGGGTGTCAGGTCCTGGATGTCCAGCGGCTCGCCAACGATGGCCTGCAACTCGCGCAGGGCCGCATCGAGGTTATCCACAGCCTCGATCTCCTGGGCCTGGGCCAGGTCGTAGCGGGCGCGGGTTTCCAGCAGGTCGGTGCGGGTGCCTTCGCCGGCCTCGAACAGGCGCTGGTTGAGCTGCAACTGCTCGGCATAGGCGCGGCGCTGGGCCTGGGCGAGGGCGATCTGCTCGCTGGCGAACAATGCCTCGCTGTAGGCATTGAACAGCCGCACCGCCAATTCCTGGCTGCGGCTGCGCAAGCGCTCGTCGGCCAGCAGCGCCTTGGCCTCGCCCTGGCGGTACTCGGCCCAGGCGGCGTAGTCGAACAGCGGCTGCTGCAGGGTGAAGGTGGAGGAGTAGCTGCGGTAGTCCCGCTCGTTGGTGATGTCGCCGATCACGGTGGACTGGGTCACCTTCGAGTCGTTGCGGCCGTTGTTGTAGCTGTAGGAGAGCTTGGGCAGCAGCGCCGCGCGGCCGATGATGCGCTCCTCCTGGCCGGCGTCGCGCTCGGCGAGGGCGGCGTGGAAGGTCGGGTCGTTGCGCAACGCCAGGGCATAGGCGTCGCGCAGCTCCAGGGCGCTGGCGGGGAATACGGGCAACAGCAGGAAGAGGGCGAACAGCAGGCGCATCGGGCTCATTCCTCCGTCAGCGCGACGTGGGCGCGGTCGGTCAGCGGCTTGAACAGGTAGTTGAGCAGCGAGCGCTCGCCGGTGCGCACGAAGGCTTCCACCGGCATGCCGGGGCGGATCTGCACGCCGGCCAGCTTGTGCATACCCTCGTCGCTCACCTGCACACGCATGCGGTAGTAGGGGATGCCGGTCTTCTCGTCCTGCAGGCGGTCGGCGGAAACCAGCGTCACCCGGCCCTCCACCCGCGGGGTCAGACTCTGGTTGAAGGCGACGAACATCAGCTCCACCGGCAGGCCGGGCTGCAGGGTGTCCACCAGGTCCACCGGCACCTGGGCGTCCACCAGCAGCGGCGCGTCCTGGGGGACGATCTCCATCAGCTTCTGCCCGGGGCTGATCACCCCGCCCTCGGTGAACACGCTGAGGCCCACCACCACGCCGCCGCTGGGCGCGCGCACCTGGGTGTTGGCCAGTTCGAACTCGGCGCCGCGCAGGCGGTTGGCCAGGTCCTCGGCGCGCACCTGCTCCTCGGCGAGCTGGCCGCGCACTTCCTTCTGGTATTCCTCGCGGCGCTGGCCGGCGTTCAGGCGCAGCTCGGCCACCTGGCGCTGCAGCCGGCCGATATTGCCCAGGTCCTCGGAGAGGGTGCCGTTGATCTGCGCCAGCAGGCGCTCGTTCTCCAGCAGGCGGTTGCGGGCGATGTAGCCGTCACGGGCCAGGTCGCGCAGACCGCGCAGCTGTTCTTCCAGGGTGTCGCGCTGGGCTTCCTTGCTCGCCATCGAGGCGCGCAACCCCTGGAGGATGGCCTGGGTGCCGGCGATGCTTTCATCGATGGCCGAAAGCTCCATGCGCAGCGCCTGGCGCCGGCTGTTGAGCAGCTGGCGTTGCAGGGCCAGGCTGGCGGCGACGCGGGGTTCGCTCTCGCTGGCCAGCAGGTCGTCGGCGAAGGTGATGGTTTCCAGCCCATCGCGCTCAGCGGTCAGCCGCGCCTCGGCGGCGCGTGCCCCGAGGTACTGGGCATGCAGGGATTCCCGCTGCGCCCGCGCCTGGGTGGCGTTGACCTGCACCAGCACCTGGCCGGCCTGCACCGTGTCGCCATCGCGCACCAGGATGCGCTCCACCACGCCGCCGCCGGGGTGCTGCACGGCCTTGCGGCTGTCGGCGACCACCACGCTGCCGGAGACCGGCACGCCCTTGTCCAGGGGCGCCAGCGCGGCCCAGGCCATGAAGCCGCCGAAGCCCAGCAGCACCAGCCACCAGCCGAGGCGGGTAAAGCGTCGTTCGTCCAGGGGCAGCACCGGCGCCAGGGTCGGCTCGGGGGCCTTTTCCACCACATGCAGGCTCATGATTGCACCGGGGCGGCGGGGCCGCTGGCGTAGCTCACGCTCAGGCTCGGGGCCGCACGCAGGGGCGCGGCTGCCGGGGTGGCGGGCCGCCCTTGCAGGTCCTGCCAGACCCGCGCCGCCGGGCCGAAGGCCTGCATCTGCCCGCCCCGCAGCACCAGCAGCTTGTCGGCACCGGCCAGCAGCGAGGGCTTGTGGGTGACCATCACCAGGGTGCGGCGCAGGCGGCGCAGCTCGGCGATGGCCGCCAGCAGCGCCTGCTCGCCGGCTTCGTCGAGGTTGGCGTCGGGCTCGTCGAGCACGATCAGCGCCGGCAGGCCGTAGAGCGCACGGGCCAGGCCGATGCGCTGCTTCTGCCCGCCGGAGAGGCCATTGCCGCCGTCGCCCAGCGGCGTGTCGTAGCCCTGGGGCATGCGCAATACCAGTTCATGCACGCCGGCCAGGCGCGCGGCAGCGACCACCTTCTCCGCGTCCACCTCGGCGAAGCGCGCGATGTTCTCGGCGATGCTGCCGGCGAACAGTTGTACGTCCTGGGGCAGGTAGCCCAGGTAGGGGCCGAGGGCGGCCTTGTCCCATTGCTGCAGGTCGGCACCATCCAGGCGCACCTTGCCCGCCTGGGGGGCCCAGACGCCCACCAGCAGCCGTGCCAGGCTGGATTTGCCGGAGCCCGATGGGCCGAGCACGCCGAGGGTTTCCCCGGCCGGCAGGGCGAAGCCCAGGTTGAGCAGGGCGGGAATGCGGCTGCCCGGCGCGGCAGCGCTGAGCTGCTCCACACTCAGGTTGCCCTCGGGCACCGGCAGCGGCATCGCCTGGGGTCGGCGCGGGTGGGCCTGGAGCAGGGCCACCAGGCGCTGGTAGGCCAGCCGCGCGGCGCTCCATTGCTTCCAGGCGCCGATCAACTGGTCCAGCGGCGCCAGCACCCGGCCCATGAGGATGGAGCCGGCGATCATCATCCCCGGCGTCACCAGGCCGATCACTGCCAGCCAGGCACCGAGGCCGAGCACCAGGGACTGCAGGGCGATGCGGGCGATCTTCGACAGTGCGCCGATCATCGCCGTGCGCTCGCTGGCCAGGTTCTGCTGGCGGAGGAACTCGCCATGGCCGGCGAACCAGCGGCTGCGCAGGGCGCCGAGCATGCCCATGGCTTCGATCACCTCGGCGTTGCGCAGGCTGCTGCCGGCCTGCTGGGAGGAGCGGATCGACAGGCGGCTGGCGGCAGCCAGGGGCTCGGCGGACACCCGCTCGTTGAGCCAGGCCAGCAGCACCAGGATCAGCGAGCCGACCAGGGCGAACAGCCCGAGCCAGGGGTCGAAGAGGAAAATCACCCCCAGGTAGGCGGGGAACCAGGGCGCGTCGAAGAAGGCGAACAATGAGGGCCCGGTGACGAACTGGCGCAGGGTGGTGAGGTCGTTCAGCGCCTGGGCGGCGGCCTGGTCGCCACTCTTCAGGCTGGACTCGAAGGCCGCGCTGTAGACCCGCTCGTTGAGCTGCATGTCGAGGCGTGCGCCGATGCGGATGACCACGAAGCTGCGCACGTATTCCAGCAGCCCCATGAAGGCGAACAGGCCGAGCACCATCAGCGTGAGCATGGCCAGGGTCATGGTGTTGCCGGAGGCCAGCACCCGGTCGTAGACCTGCAGCATGTAGAGCGCCGGGGCGAGCATCAGCAGGTTGATGACGGCGGTGAAGATGCCGACGCTGCGAAAACTCGACCGGAACAGCCCCAGCGCGGTGAGGATCTCGTTGCGCGGGCCCTGCTGTTGTGTGGCCATGACCGACTAGCTCCTGCGACATGCGCCCGGCGGGCATTGACGTGCCCCCGGGCGCCTTTCAGAATTCGGCGCCGTCACAGCCGGCCTGCAAGCGAGGGCTGTGACGACGTGGTAACGGAGCGGATGGAAGAGCGATCTTTCATCCGCTTTTTGCTTTCGTCAGGCGACGAATTGCAGATCGCTGGTGCTGAAGCTGGTCACCCCGGTGAGGGTGATGGTGCCGTGACCGTTGGTGTCGATGACGGTGTTGCCGCCCACGGTGCCCACGGTGCCGCCGGCGGCGGTGAAGGCGCTGTAGTTGGCGAACAGCGAGTTGGAGATCTGGATCTTCTCGCCGCTGGCGTAGTCGGTGACGGTGTCGTTGCCGAAGCTGGTGGCCGCGCCGTTCACGCCGAAGAAGAAGTTATCCACACCCGCGCCACCGGTGAGGGTGTCGTTGCCGTTGTAGCCGGTGACGGTGTCCGCGCCGGAGCTGCCGGTGATCGACAGGTTGTTGGCATTGAGCACGGCTTCCAGCTCGGTGGTGGTGCCCTGCATCAGGCCGTAGACGACCTTGTGCACGATGTTGTTGGCGGTCTGGGTGCCGGTCAGGTTGAGGCCGGTGATGGACAGCTCCGGGCCGTTGTTGAAGCTGTAGCCGGCGTTGTTCACGATCTGGTTACCGAAGCCCAGGCTGTCCAGTTGGCCGTACAGGGTGTGGGCCGGCGGCGAGAACAGGGTGTAGTTCAGCGAGCCACCGGCGATGAAACCTGCGGTGTGGCCTTCAACGCCGCTGGACAGGGCGTACTGGGTACCGCTCAGCGCGCCCGGGTAGAAACCGCCGGTGTTGTCCGGGTGGTTGCCGCTGATGAAGTCCGCGCGCCAGTCGGCGAAGTAGGTGCGGCCATTGGTGGCGGTTCCGTAGTTGATTGCGATAGTCACAGGTGAGTCTCCATCGTTTGGGGTTTCCCTCGGCGCCGTCCGGTGCCTCGGGGCCTGCCTGCCGGCTCAGGGCCGAAAGGCGTGCTCGTCGATGCCCGCCACGGGGGCGTGCATCAGGATCAGAAGCGGATTTCCACGGTGCCCTGCGCCGTGCGTCCACGGCCCATGGTGGCGGCCAGGGCATCGCCCATCGGCACCACGTAGGCACGGTCACGCAGGTTCTCCACGGAGAGGCGCAGGGTCAGGTTGTCGCTGACGCGGTAGGCGCTGTAGAAGTCCCAGACCACGTAGCTCTTCCAGATCAGCGGGTAGACGTCTTCTTCACCGGCGGCGCGGCGCTCGGCATAGGTCTCGAAGAAGCCTTCGCTGTAGCGGGCGCGCAGGCCCATATCCAGTTTCTTGTCGAAGAAGCGCAGGCCGCCGTGCCAGCTGCCGCGGTCCATGGGCATGTGTTCGGCGCTGCCCATCATGAAGCCGCAGGTCACCCTGTTGTCGCGCCAGGCCTGGCCGGTGGCGACGGCGGAGGGGCCGATGTACCAGACTTTGTAGCAGAGCTCGTTCCTGCCGATCATGTGGGTGTAGGTGAGGCCGGTGTACCAGCGCTCGGCGTCGTATTCGAGCTCGTATTCCACGCCCTTGAAGCGCGCCGGGTTGAGGCTGTTGACGAAGGCCGAGGTGCCCAGGTTGGTGACCGCCGTATTGGGCAGGCCCACCTCCAGGCTCATGAACATGTAGTCGTCGACCTTGGTGTCGAAGTAGGCGACCTTGCCGGTGAGCTTGTCCCCGGGGATGAACAGCCCTTCCTTGAACAGGTTGATGCCGGCTTCCCAGGTCCGGGATTCCTCGGGTTCGAGGAAGGGGTTGGGGTACATCTTCGAGGCGGCGTCGCCGATGTGGGTGCCGTGCATCAGGGTTTCGGTGATGGCCGGCGGGCGCCAGCCCTTGCCGTAGTTGGCGAACAGCTGCAGCCAGTCGAGGCCCGGGTTCACCGCGATGGAGAAGGTCGGCGAGATGTGGCCGCGCTCTTCGTCCACGCTGTACTGGGGTGACTGGGTGCGGCCATTGAAGTCGCGGTAGGCCGTCAGGCGGGTGTCGCCTTCCAGGTGGTAACGGTCATAACGCAGGCCGCCGTTGATCTGCAGCCAGTCGTCGTAGCGATAGCCCAGGCCGGTGAACAGGCTGGCCATTTCCCGGGTGCCCTTGGGGGTCACGCCCAGGGTGTCGCCGATGGGGTCGGTGGCGACGCGAGGGGTGGCCAGGCCGGCTTCGGGCTTGGTCTTGTCCTCGAAATATTCCATGCCGTAGTTGGCGGTGACCACCGAGCGCTCATCCAGCTCGAAGGTCGAGGTGTTCTGCAGTTGCGCACCCCAGGTGTCGGTGCGGTGGGTGATCGAATACGCCGGTGCGCAGTTGCGCTCCCAAGTCGCGGTCGAGCGCGGCACGTCGCAGTAGTCAGACGGATAGCCGGTGGGCGGGTTGCCCTTGTAGACGTCTTGCTCGTTACGGGTGGTGCCGTAGTAGAGCTTGGCCTGCAGGTCGATCAGCGGGTTGTCCGGGGTGTAGTTGTAGTCGAGGCTGTAGAGCGTGTTGGTCAGCTTGTCCTCGCCGGTCTTGCGCCAGGTATCGGTGCTCAGGGCGTTGGCCATGCTGGCGTTGTCGTAGCTGACGCGGCTTTCCAGGTAGCTGAAGCCCAGCGTCTGGTCCGGAGCCAGCTTGAGGCCGAGCTTGAACAGGTCGGAACGCTGCATCTGGTTGGTGAACTTGACGAAGGTCGGCTTGCCCGGCTGGGCGTCGAGGCCCAGCTGGTTCTCGGCGCCGGACTTGCCGCGCTGGCCCGGCTCGTACTCGCCCAGGTGCTTTTCGCTGTGGGCCACCAGCAGGCTCCAGAGGTCTTCGTCGAGGGCGAAGGCGGCGCTGCCGATGAAGTTCGTGCCGTTGTCGTAGCCACCCAGGCCGGTGGTGCCGCGCAGGCGCGCGCCGTAGTCATGGCCGGGCAGCAGCACGTCCTCGACGTTGAGGGTGCGGAAGTTGGCGATGCCGCCGATCACGCCGGCGCCGCCCATGCCCGAGGTCGGGCCCTTCTCGATATCCACCTGGGTCAGCAGCTCGGTGTCCACCAGCACTTCACCGTTGCGCTGCTGGTGGCCGCTCTGCTGGAAGTTCTGGCGGGCGCCGTCGATCGACATGTTGACCCGGCCGAAGTCCTGCAGCCCACGGATGTTCACCGACAGGCCTGGGTCCTGCTGGCTGACGATGCTGTACACGCCGGAGGTTTCCTCGAGCATGTCGGCGGCGTGACGCGGCGGGTTGCGGTCGATCTGCTCGCGGCCGATCACCGCCACCGAACGCGGCGTGCGGTACATCCAGTCGTTGGCATCGGCCTGGCTCTGTACATGGGTGGTGCCCAGCTGCATCACGCTGCCGGCATCGGCGTAGGTGCGGGTCAGGCTGACCTGGCGCGGCGAGCTGAAGCTGTAGCTCACCGGGTGGCCGCGCAGCAGCGCCTGCAGGCCCTCGCGGATTTCCAGGCGGCCACGCACCGCGTTGCCCTGCAGCCCTTCCAGCAGGGCGGCGTCGAAGATCACCTGCACGCCCGACTGTTCGGCGAAGGCCAGCACCGCGCTGCTCAACGGCTGTACCGGAATGTCGAAGGCGACCAGTGCCTGTTGCGCCTGTGCCGTCGCCGGAGCGGATTCGACGGCCTGCAGCTCCCCAGCGCAGGCCAGCATCCAGCTTCCCCCCAAGGCGAGCAGCGCACGACGGAATCGCTGGCCCGGCCCCTTGTATGCGTTCATCGGTTTTCCTTGTGGCTGTGTTTATTATTTGGTGAATGAAAATCACTCTCATCACCAAGACGAACCAGTCGGGAAAACTCAGTAAGGTTTTTTTGCGATTTTTCTCAGGGGAACGCTGGAAGCCGCGCGGAACGGGCTTCCAGGTCAGTAGAGGAAAGTGACGCCGGGCAGGTCGAGACGGCTGACCTTGAGTTCGTGGGTGAGGGTGTCCAGGGCCTCGTCGAGGATGTCGAGGCGGAACACGCCGCTGACCTCGCGACGGGCCAGGGCGGAGTCAGTGATCAGCACGCGGCCGGGGCGATAACGGTTGAGCTGCTCGGCGACCTGCCCCAGGGGCACGCGCTCGAACACCAGCACGCCACGGCGCCAGCTGGTGGCGCGTTGCAGGTCGCGGGCGGCCAGGGGCTGGATGCCGCCACGGGCGTCATAGCGGGCGCTCTGGCCCTCCCTCAGCACCTGCTCGCGGGGGCCCCGATCGGGCGCGCGCTCCAGGGCGACGGCGACACTGTGTTCGGTGACGCCGACCCAGGCGCCTTGTTCGTCGTCCTGGCTGACCAGGAACTGGGTACCCAGGGCGCGCGTGGCGCCCCCGGCGCTCTCGACCACGAAGGGCCGCGATTCGTTGGGCCCCAGGGGCGCCACGGTGAAGTAGGCGTCGCCGCCGAGCAGGCGCACCCGGCGTTCGGTATCGCTGAAGGCCAGGTCGATGGCGCTGCGGGTATCCAGCTCCACACGGCTGCCGTCCGGCAACTGCACCTGGCGTATCTCGCCCTTGGCGGTGGCATGGTCGGCCAGCAGGGGCAGCAGCAGTTGCTTGCCCTGCTCGACGCCGAGCCCGGCCAGCAGCAACACGGCGGCAGCACTGGCCGCCCAGCGCAGGCGCGGACGCCGGCGTGCCGGCTGCTGTGGCCGCGCCCGTGGCAGCACCTGGCCGGCGGGCGCATAAGCGGGCGCGGGCATCTCGCCCAGGCGCGCGAGGTCCGCCCAGGTGCGCTGGGCGAACTGCAGCGCCGGCCCGTGGCGCGGGTCCTCGGCCTGCCAGCGGGCCAGGGCCTGCGCCTGTTCGGCGTCCAGGGCCCCGGCGCTGAGGCGGATGGCCCAGTCGGCGGCTTGCTCGCGGATGTCCTGCTCGCGCAGGTCGTGGCTGATCACGGCGGTCTCTCGAGTTCTCGTTATATGAATGCTGACGTCTGAGGGGCCGATATTCGGTAAACCATTTGTCATCTTTCGCTCGAAGCGCCGGTTTGCAGGCGCTGCATGACATGCGCCAGGGCCTTGGACAGGTGCTTCTGCACCGAGCTGTCGGAGATATCCAGCTGCCGGGCGACCTCGGCGTGGGTCAGGCCTTCGAGGCGGTTGAGGCGGAAGATTTCACGGGTGCGCGGCGGCAGTTCCGCCACCGCTTCGCGCAGCCGGAGCATGTGCTGGGCCTCGGCGGCTTCTTCGTCGAGGCCGGGGCGTTCTTCGACTATTTCTTCCAGCGCCTCGTGGGGCACCGACTCGGTCTTGCGCCGCGACTGCTGCCGGGCGTGATCGATCATCAGGTTGTGGGCGGTGCGGTAGAGGTACGCGGGGCTGTTGTCGATGCGTTCCCTGCCACGCTGTTCGGCCAGGCGCAGGAAGCTTTCCTGGACCAGGTCGGCGGCCAGCTGCGGGTCGCGCACCTTGCGCGTCAACAGGCTTTGCAGGGCCTTCGCATGCTTGATGAAAAGGCTCTTGAGATCGGGCTCCGACAAGCGCGCTCCCTGACAGGCGGAGGGTGAGGGAGCGCCATCTTATTTTTATTGAGAATCGGTTGCAATTGAGAAACGAGTTTCTCAGCTGGCCGGTGCCAGCAGGGAGGGCAACTGGTCCTTGAGCTTCTGATTGTTCAGCGGCGCGCGGATGAAGCCGCGCTGGGTGCCGTCCGGGCCGATCACCACCAGGTTGCCGCTGTGGTCGACGGTGTAGTTTTCCTTGCTGGTGTCAGCCGGGATGAAGGGGATGCTCACGGCATTGGCCAGCTTCTGGATCGCGGCCAGCTCGCCGGTGTAGCCGACGAAGGCCGGGTCGAAGTAGCCCAGGTACTGCTTGAGCTGCTGCGGGGTGTCGCGGTTGGGGTCGACGCTGACCAACACCACGCGCAGGTTGTCACGCGCCGCTTCCGGCAGCAGGCCCTTGAGCTCGCGCATCTGCGCCAGGGTGGTGGGGCAGATGTCCGGGCAGAAGGTGTAGCCGAAGAACAGCAGGCTCCATTTGTCCTTCAGCTCATTGACCGCCACCGGCTTGCCGTCCTGGTCGGTGAGGCTGATGGACGGCAGGGTGCGGCTTTGCGGCAGCAGCACGATGCCGGCGTCGAGCAGTTGGGTCGGGTCGGCCTGGCGCTGGTTGTTGAGCACCTTGTGCACGGTCAGGCCGAGCACCAGCGCCACCAGGGCGATGAGGACGAATACGGTTTTCTGCACACGGGTCATGGGCGGTCTTCACTCGGGGATTTCGGTGGCGGCAAGACTAACCGCGAAGCGTGCCGATGGCACGGTCCGCGGTGTAACAGCCTTTGGAGTCAGATGTTCAGCAGCAGGTAGTGGTCCACCAGCAGGGCGATGAACAGCAGGAACAGGTAGGCGATAGAGTACTTGAAGGTCTTGATCGCGGCGTGCGGTCGGCTGTCGCGGTAGAGCACCCAGGCCCATTGCAGGAAGCGCCCGCCCAGGGCGATGGCGCAGACCAGGTAGAGCAGGCCGCTCATGTGGATGGCGTAGGGCAGCAGGCTCACGGCGAACATCACCAGGGTGTAGAGCAGGATGTGCACCTTGGTGTAGTGCTCGCCGTGGGTCACCGGCAGCATGGGGATGTCGGCCTTGGCGTATTCCTCCTTGCGGTGGATGGCCAGGGCCCAGAAGTGCGGCGGGGTCCAGGCGAAGATGATCAGCACCAGCAGCAGCGGCTCGGCGGACAGGTGCCCGGTGACCGCGACCCAGCCGAGCATCGGCGGGGCGGCGCCGGCGAGGCCGCCGATGACGATGTTCTGCGGCGTGGCGCGCTTGAGGAAGCCGGTGTAGATCACCGCGTAGCCCAGCAGCGAGGCGAGGGTCAGCCAGGCGGTGAGTTCGTTGGTGAAGTGCAGCAGCATCACCTGCCCGGCCACCGCCAGGAGCAGGGCGAACACCAGTGCGGCGACCGGCGAGACGCGGCCGTTGACCACCGGGCGCTTGAGGGTGCGCGCCATGATCGAGTCGATGCGCCGGTCCACCACGTGGTTCACCGCCGCCGCCGACCCGGCGCACAGGGCGATGCCGAGGTTGCCGAAGATCAGCACCTCCCAGGGCACGCCCGCGCGGGTGGCGAGGAACATCCCCACCAGGGAGGTGATGAGCATCAGCACCAGCACCTTGGGCTTGGTCAGTTCCAGGTAATCGCGCCAGCTGGCGTGGACCCGGGCCTCGCGTTCGCTGAGCAGAGTGGCCATGGCGTCTCTCCTTCTTCTTGTGTTCAGGCAGGCTTGCCGGCGTGCAGCCGGAGAGCCGTGGTCGCGGGGGCGGCGGCCAGGGCCGGCGCACGCACGCGGTAATTCACCAGCACCAGGGTCAACAGCAGCATCGCACCGCCGCCGTTGTGGGCCACTGCCACGGGCAGCGGCAGGTGGAAGATCACGTTGCTGATGCCCAGCCCCACCTGCAGCGCCAGGGCGCCGAGCACCAGCACAGAGAGGCGGCCGAGGCCGGCGGCACGCAGGCGCCAGGCGAGCACCAGCAGGGTGAGGGTCACCACCAGGGCGCCGAGGCGGTGGGTCATGTGGATGGCGGTGCGGGCGTCGCTGTCCAGCTGCCCGCCCAGGTAGTTGGGGCCGATGTGCTGGCTGAGGTGGAAGCCGTTGGCGAAGTCCATCTCCGGCCACCACTGGCCGTGGCAGGTCGGCAGATCGACACAGGCCACCGCCGCGTAGTTGGAGCTGACCCAGCCGCCGAGGGCGACCTGGCCGATCACCAGCAGCAACCCGAGGGTCGCCAGGTAGCGCAGCCGCGCGGGCAGCTGCAACGGGGCGAAGGCGCCGGACAGGCGCAAGCTGAGCAGGAACAGCAGCGCCAGGGTGGTGAAGCCGCCGAGCAGGTGCGCGGTGACCACCTGGGGCCAGAGCTTGAGGGTCACCGTCCACATGCCGAACGCGGCCTGGGCGATGACCACGCCGAGCAGCAGCAACGGCAGCTTGTGCGGCTGCCCATCACGCCCGCGCCGCACCAGGGCATGCACGGCAAGGCCGAGGATGGCCAGGCCCAGGGTGCCGGCGAAGTAGCGGTGGATCATCTCGTTCCAGCCCTTGTCGGCCTCCACCGGCGCCTCGGGGAAATGCACCTCGGCGTGGGCCAGCTGGGCTTCGGTCTTGGGCACGCTGATAAAGCCATAGCACCCCGGCCAATCGGGGCAACCGAGGCCGGCATGGGTCAACCGGGTGTAGGCGCCCAGCAGCACCACCACCACAGCCAGCGCGGTGGCCAGCACCGCGAGGTAGAAACCGGGACGGGACGATCTTGGCATGGGAGAACTCCGTTCTCAGCTACAGCTCGCTCTTATGATTTGCCGCTTCTAACTTGCGGCTTGCCACTTGCAGCTTGCCGCTGCCCCTAACCTATATTCGAGAGCTTCATGAGGTGCCGCAGGTCGTTGAGGATCTGCTTGCCCTTGATCTTCGCGTCGTAGCGCAGCACCAGGTTGCCGTGGGGGTCGACTATCCACAGCTGCGGGCCGGTGACGTCGCTTTCCACCGCCTTGCCATAGGCCGCCGGGTCCAGCGTGTAGCGTTGCAGGCGCGGGTATTCGCGCTCCAGGGTCTGCTGGTAGTCCGCCGACAGCGGCTGCGCGGCGGCGAAGGCGTGGCTGCCGCGCTCGGCCTCGCGGCCCAGGCCGATGTGGATCTGCCGGGCGACGTAGACCAGTTGCTGGCAGTCGGCCTCGCAAGCCTGGGGGGCAGTGACCAGCAGCTGCCACAGCGCAGGCTCCCCGGCGCCCTGCACGCCGAGGTCGGCGCGGGTCTGGCCGTTGCCGATCAGCGCGCCGTGGTAGCTGCGCCCCTCCGGCACCCAGAAGCGCAGCTTGTACATGGCCGAGGCCAGCACCATGGGGCCGAGTACCACCGCGAGGATCAGCAGCAGCTGCAGGCGCCCGCGCGTACGGCGCGGCGGCGTATCAGGCAGAGCGAGGGCTGGATTCATCCGTTAACTCCCGTGCTTGGCGAAAACCGAAATAGGTGAAGAGTGCGCAGAGGGCCGCCGCCATGGCGAACCACTGCACTGCGTAACCGAGGTGTTTTTCCGGCCCCATGGCCACCACCGGCCAGTCGGCTTCATAGGCGGCGAGGCCGGGCTCGATGCGCAGCTCGAAAGGCAGGCCGCCACGGCCGAGCTTCTGCCACAGGGCACGTGGCTCGACCTGGTTGATCAGTTGCGGCCACTCGGCGCTTTCCACGTGCTTGAGCTCGAAGGCGGCGCCGGGCGGCACATAGACCCAGGCGTCGAGGGCCAGGGGCTGGTGCGGGGTGTCGAATTGCGGCGGGGTGCGCCGGTCCGGCCAGGGCAGCCAGCCCCGGTTGACCAGCAGCCAGAGCCCGCTGGCCTGGTCGTAGAAGGGTTGCAGCAATTCGACGCCAGGCTTGCCGGCGCGGATGCGGCTGTCCAGCAGCAGGCTGTGCTGGTCATCGAAACTGCCCTGCAGGCGCACCCGCACATAGGCCGGGTCGGGCAGGCGTTCGAGCTCGGTGATGGCGATGGGTTCGGCGCTGCGACGCGCTTCGTAGCCGGCCAGCAGCTGGCGCTTCTCCTCCGCGCGGGACAGCTGCCAGACGCCCAGGCCGATCAGCAGGGGCAGCAGCGCCAGCACCACGAGGGTAGGCACGAGGCCGGGGCGGAAGGCCCTCAACCGACGTGGCCTGGAGCCTGGAAAGCTCTGGCTATACTGCACAACGTCCCCCTTGCCCCGGATTCGCCCATGCTCAAGGCGCTTATCGTTTTCATGCTGCTGGCCACCGTGGTCAGCCTGTTCAGCGGCCTGTTCTTCCTGGTCAAGGACGAGGGCCGCGACTCACGCGTGGTCAACGCCCTCACCGTCCGTGTCGTCCTTGCCGCCCTCACCCTCGGCCTCGTCGCCTGGGGCTTCTACAGCGGCCAGCTGGTGTCGCATACGACCTGGTAACCAGAGCTGGAAGCTTGAAGCCAGAAGCTGGAAGAAGAACTGCTTCGAGCTTCCCGCTTCCGGCTTCCAGCTGCTTTTTCAAAGCACATACACAAAGATGAACAGCCCCACCCAGACCACGTCGACGAAGTGCCAGTACCAGCTGGCGGCTTCGAAGCCGAAGTGGTGGTCGGCGTCGAAGTGCCCGCGCAGGATGCGCACCAGCATCACCGTGAGAATCAGCGTGCCCATGGTCACGTGGGCGCCGTGGAAGCCGGTGAGCATGAAGAAGGTGGCGCCGTAGATGCCCGAGCCGAGGGTCAGGCCCAGTTCGGTGTAGGCGTGGATGTATTCCTCGGCCTGCAGGGCGAGGAAGGCCACGCCCAGGAGGATGGTCAGCGCCAGCCAGATCTTCAGCAGCTTGCGGTTGGCCTTCTTCAGCGCGTGGTGGGCGAAGGTCACGGTGAAGCTGGAAGACACCAGCAGGAGGGTGTTGATCAATGGCAGGTGCCAGGGGTCGATCACCTCCTTGGGCCCGGGGAAGAGTTTCGGGTCGGGGGTGTTGAGCAGCGGCCAGGTGTATTGGAAGTTGGGCCAGAGCATGTTGGCCACGCCCTTGTCGCCCTCGCCGCCGAGCCAGGGGCCGGCCCAGGTGCGCACGTAGAACAGCGCGCCGAAGAAGGCGGCGAAGAACATCACCTCGGAGAAGATGAACCAGCTCATGCCCCAGCGGAACGAACGGTCCATCTGCGGGCTGTAGAGCCCGCCGCGGCTTTCCTTGATCACCGCGCCGAACCAGCCGAACAGCATGTACGCCAGGCACAGGGCGCCGACGAAGAAGATCAGCGGGCCGTTGGAATCCGGGCGGGCGGCCTTGAGGTCGTTGAACCAGGTGCCCAGGCCGTAGACGGTGACGAGCATGCCGATGGTGGCGATGATCGGCCATTTGCTCTGGGCGGGAACGTAATACTGCTCGTGACTTGCCATCGTTGTTGTTCTCCTTGTCGGCGCGTCAGCTGCCGGTCTTGGCGACCGGGGGCTTGCGGGCCGTGATATCGAACAGCGTGTAAGCGAGTGTCAGGTGGTGCACGTCGGGCGGCAGGTCGCGGTCGACGATGAAGCGCACCGGCATTTCGATGCGCTCGCCCGGTTGCAGGACCTGCTGGGTGAAGCAGAAGCATTCGGTCTTGTGGAAGTACGCGGCAGCCTTGGACGGCGAGATGCTCGGCACCGCCTGGGCGGTCATGGGCTTGTCCGTCGTGTTGTGGGCGATGAACAGCATCTCGTTGCTGGCCCCCGGGTGCACCACCAGGTCGTCCGCCTTGGAGCGGAATTCCCAGGTCATGTCCGCCGAGTTGGTGGCGAGGAACTGCACCCGCACCTGGCGTTGCTCGTCCAGCGCCTGGCTGCCTTCGTAGGCGGAGGCATTGGTCTTGCCGTTGATGCCGAAGGCCACGCACATCACGTCGTAGATCGGCACCAGGGCGAAACCGAAGCCGAACATCGCCACCACCAGCACCAGCAGGCGTGGAATCAGGCGGCGATTGTTCAGTTCCCCGCTCATCTCACTTCACCTCCGGCGGGGTGCTGAAGGTGTGGTACGGCGCCGGCGAGGGCACGGTCCACTCCAGCCCTTCGGCACCGTCCCAGGGCTTGGCCGGTGCGGGTTTGCCGCCACGGATGCACTTGATGACGATGAACAGGAAGAGCAGCTGGGTGGCACCGAAGGTGAAGGCGCCGATGGAGGAGATCATGTTGAAGTCGGCGAACTGCAGGTTGTAGTCCGGGATGCGTCGCGGCATGCCGGCCAGCCCCACGAAGTGCATGGGGAAGAACGCCATGTTCATGCCGATGAAGCTCATCCAGAAATGCAGCTTGCCGAGGGTCTCGTCGTACATGTGGCCGGTCCACTTCGGCAGCCAGTAATAGGCCGAGGCGAAGATGCCGAAGATGGCGCCGGGCACCAGCACGTAGTGGAAGTGGGCCACCACGAAGTAGGTGTCGTGGTACTGGAAGTCCGCCGGGGCGATGGCAAGCATCAGCCCGGAGAAGCCGCCGATGGTGAAGAGGATGACGAAGGCCACCGCGAACAGCATCGGTGTCTCGAAGGTCATCGAGCCCTGCCACATGGTGCTGGCCCAGTTGAACACCTTCACCCCGGTGGGCACGGCGATCAGCATGGTGGCGTACATGAAGAACAGCTCGCCCGTCAGCGGGATGCCGACCACGAACATGTGGTGCGCCCAGACGATGAAGGAAAGGAAGGCGATGGAGGCCGTGGCGTAGACCATCGAGGTGTAGCCGAACAGCGGCTTGCGCGCGAAGGCCGGGATGATCGAGCTGACCGCGCCGAAGGCGGGCAGGATCATGATGTACACCTCGGGGTGGCCGAAGAACCAGAACACGTGCTGGAACAGCACCGGGTCGCCGCCGCCGGCCGCGCTGAAGAAGCTGGTGCCGAAGTGGATGTCCATCAGCATCATGGTCACGCAGCCCGCCAGCACCGGCATCACCGCGATGAGCAGGAAGGCGGTGATCAGCCAGGTCCAGACGAACAGCGGCATCTTCATCAGGGTCATGCCCGGGGCGCGCAGGTTGAGGATGGTGGCGATCACGTTGATCGCGCCCATGATCGAGCTGATGCCCATCAGGTGGATGGCGAAGATGAAGTAGGTGACGCTCTCCGGCGCGTAGGTGGTGGACAGCGGCGCGTAGAAGGTCCAGCCGAAGTTGGGCCCGCCACCGGCGGTGAACAGGGTGCTGATGAGCAGGCCGAAGGCGGCCGGCAGCAGCCAGAAGCTGAAGTTGTTCATGCGCGGCAGGGCCATGTCCGGCGCGCCGACCATCAGCGGGATCATCCAGTTGGCCAGGCCGACGAAGGCCGGCATCACCGCGCCGAAGACCATGATCAGGCCGTGCATGGTGGTCATCTGGTTGAAGAAGGCCGGTTCGACGATCTGCAGCCCGGGCTGGAACAGCTCGGCGCGGATCACCATCGCCATGGAACCCCCGAGGAGGAACATGGCGAACGCGAACCACAGGTACATGGTGCCGATGTCCTTGTGGTTGGTGGTGAGCACCCAGCGCATCAGGCCCTTGGCCGGGCCGTGGTGGTGATCATGCCCGGCATGATCGTGGTCGATCACTGCACTCATGTCATTTCTCCTCGGCTTGCTTGAGCGCAAGCACTTCTTTCGGCGTCACCATGTCGCCCTTGGCATTGCCCCAGGCGTTGCGTTCGTAGGTGATGACGGCGGCGATATCGACTTCCGACAGCTGCTTGCCGAAGGCGGCCATCGCGGTGCCGGGCTTGCCGTGGAAGACGATGCTGAGGTGGTCTTCCTTCGGCCCGGTGGCGATCTTCGAGCCCTTGAGCGCCGGGAACATGGGCGGCATGCCCTGGCCCTCGGCCTGGTGACAGGCGGCGCAGGTGGTGTGGTAGACCTTGTCGCCACGGGCGGTGAGCTCTTCGAGCGTCCACTCCTTGTCGGTCAGCTCCTTGAGCTTGGCCACCTCTTCCTTGCGACCGGCGAGCCACTTGGCGAAGTCCTCCTTGGACTTGGCCTCGACCACGATGGGCATGAAGCCGTGGTCCTTGCCGCACAGCTCGGCGCACTGGCCGCGGTAGATGCCGGGCTTGTCGATGCGCGTCCAGGCTTCGTTGACGAAGCCGGGGATGGCATCACGCTTGACCGCCAGCGCCGGTACCCACCAGGAGTGGATGACGTCGGCGGCGGTGATCAGGAAGCGCACCTTGGTGCCCACCGGGATCACCAGCGGCTCGTCCACCTCCAGCAGGTAGTGCTCGTCCTTCTCCGCCTTGTTGTGGATCTGCTCGGCGGGGGTGGCGAGGTTGCTGAAGAATTCGACGTCCTGGCCCAGGTACTTGTAGTTCCACTTCCACTGGTAGCCGGTGACCTGGATATCCAGCTCGGATTCGGAACTGTCGTAGATGTCGATCAGGGTCTTGGTGGCAGGTATCGCCATCAGCACCAGGATGACGAAGGGCACGACCGTCCAGAGGATCTCCACCGTGGTGCTCTCGTGGAAATGCGCCGGCTCCTGGCCGGTGGAGCGACGGTGGATGATCATCGACCAGAACATGGCGCCGAACACGATCACGCCGATCACGACGCAGATCCAGAAGATCGTCATGTGCAGATCGAAAACGGTACGGCTGACCTCGGTGGCACCAGGTGCCATGTTGACGGTCCAGGCGGCCTGCGCCTGGCTGAAAATCGACCACAGCAGGAGTCCCATCCAGACTCGTGGATGTCGCATCATTGCGGGTTCCCCTTATCGTTCTTGTTATCCCGCCGGCTGGGCCAGCGGCTAAGGGAGCGGTCGTTAATACGGCTGACTTTAACGGCCGACCTTCAGCACGTGGTGCACAGTCGGGTGTCATCAGGTATCGCCTTTCGAGTCGGAGTATAGACACCGACTTGAAGCTGGCAACGCGACGGGAAAATTGGCGCAAGGGCCGCAAGCCTTGTCCTAAACGCCACGGCTGGCGCGGGGTTGGCGGGAATGCGCGGTGGCCGTTATCGCGACCATGCATAAGCATTGCGGCATTATGACAATCGGGTCTTAGCTGGCCGCCGGGGCGAGCTAAGTTGTGTCTTCCCCTCCCTTCGATCCATGTCCTATCCAGGAGCAGTCATGAATACCCTCGCCCTGCGCGAACTCATCCAGCGAGCCCACGAACAGGAAGCCCGGAGCGGGCACCTGGCGCGCATCCTCTCCACCCAGCTGGACCGCCTCCACCCCGCCATCCGCCTGCCCGACGACGACGCCCAGGGCGTGCTGGCGCGCTTCGTCAGCGCCTATATCGAACAGGTGCCGGACGTGCTCGACGCCGCCGCCAATGTCGCCCGCGAGGCCGGCATCGAGGCCCAGGTGAAGCCGGTACTGAAGGTGGCCGAGCAGTTCTTCCTGCAGCCGCCGAGCATGGTGGAAGGCCACGAGGGCCTGGACGGCCTGCTCGACGAGGCCTACCTCGCCCACCGCCTGGTGGAGGAAGTGAACGACCGCTACATCGCCCACCTGGGTGAGCCGCTGATCCCGCTGGACACCACCGTGGCCAACCTCATCGCCCACCAGCTGATCGGCGAACCCTTCGCCAACCAGCTGGACGAAGCCGTGCACCATGCGGTGGATGGCATGCTCGACGAGGCGGTGTTCGAGCGCGCCTCGGTGCAGCACTACCGCGACAGGCTGCACGACCCAAAGGTGGAAGCGGCGTGGAAGCGCTGGCCCTGCCTCTCACGCCAGCTCGGCGTCGAACTGCAGCTGGACCAGGCACAACGCGCCGCCAGCTGATCTTCAGACGGCGCGGCCGCGCAGGCTGAGCAGCCGTCCCTCCAGGCGCCGGTTCAGGGCACGGGGCTCGATCTGCAGGGCCCCACCCTGGCGCTGCGCGGCGCGCCCCCAATCCTCCAGCAGCTCCATGCAGGCATGGTCGATGTAGCTGAGGTTATCCAGCGGCACCTGCAGCCGCGTGCCCGGCTCCACCCCCTCCAGAACCCGCGCCAGCTGCGGCACCCGCAGGAAGGTAGCGGCGCCGGCCAGGCGCAGCTCGGCCTCGCCGGGAGCACCCTGCACCAGGGCGACCTTCAGGCGCGACGCCTTCCAGGCCAGCTTGGCCAGGGTCAGGGCGAAGCCGATGAGCACGCCGCTGAGCAGGTCGAAGGCGACGATGCCCAGTGCCGTGGCGGCATAGATTAGCAAGGGTGCGCGACCGTAGCGCGAGAGGCTGCGCATGGCCTTGGCATCCACCAGCTTGAAGCCGGTGAACACCAGCACGCCGGCCAGAGCGGCCACCGGGATGCTCTGCAGCACCGCCGGCAACAGCGCCACGAAAGCCAGCAGCCAGGCACCGTGCAGCACGGCGGACAAACGCGTGCGGGCGCCGGCCTGGACGTTGGCCGAGCTGCGCACTATCACCCCGGTCATGGGCAGCGCGCCGAGCACGCCACACAGCAGGTTGCCCACGCCCTGGGCCGACAGCTCGCGGTCCAGGTCGGAGCGCGGCCCTGCGTGCATGCGGTCCACGGCGGCGGCGGAAAGCAGCGTCTCGGCACTGGCGACGAAGGCCACCACCAGCGCCGCCAGGAGGATCTGCGGGTCGGCCAGGCCGAGCAGGTCGGCCGGGCGCAGCCAGTCGATGGCTTCGCCCAGGGTGGCCGGCACCGTCACCCGCTGCACATCGAGCGCCAGGGCGAGGCTGGCCAGGGTCGCCAGGCTGACACCGATCAGCGCGCCGGGCAGGAAACGCAGCGACTGCGGGCGCCAGCGCTCCCAGCCCCACATGCAGGCGATGGTGCCCAGGCCCAGCGCCGCGGCTGCCAGGCCACCGCCCGGCCCCACCTGGGCGAGGGCGCCCACCAGGGTCGCGGGGAACGCCAGGAGGTTCTCCAGGCCTGAGGCGTGGGGCTTGGCATCGAACATCACATGCACCTGCGACATTACGATGAGCGCGCCGATGCCGGCGAGCATGCCGTAGACCACCGCCGGCGCTGTGACCCGGAACCAGCAGCCCAGGCGCAGGCGGCCTGCGCACAGCTGCAACAGCCCGGCCAGCACCAGGATCGGCCCGAGCATGGCCATGCCGTGCTCGCGCACCAGCTCGAAGACCAGCACGGCGAGGCCCGCCGCCGGCCCGCTGACCTGCAACGGCGAGCCCGCCAGCCAGCCGACCACCAGACCGCCGACGATGCCGGTGATCAGGCCCTTGGCCGGCGGCATACCGGAGGCGATGGCGATGCCCATGCACAGTGGCAGGGCGACGAGGAAAACCACCACCGAGGCCAGCAGGTCCCGGGGTAGCGTGGATTGAAGGGAAGCAAGGCGCATGTCGCGATCTCCTGCGGCACGAAAGGGGGACGCGCGGCGGTCTCGGCCGCCACGGCGTATGGGAAGGGGGCGTCAGGACGCCAGGTAGCGCGGGCGCGGTGTCGCCATGGCGGCGCGGCCTTGCTCCAGCGGCCGGAAGCGGCCGGCCTCGGCGTCGTAGGCGCGGATGGCGGCGGTCTCGATGTCGTAGACCCAGCCGTGGATGAACAGCTGGCCGGCGGCCAGGCGCGCGGCCACCGCCGGGTGGGTGCGCAGGTGGTCGAGCTGGGCCACCACGTTCTCCTCGGTGAGCACGCCGAGGGCATCGTGGCCCACGCAATCGCAGTTGCGTTCCACCAGGCTGCGGGCCACCTCGGCGTGGCGCAGCCAGGCGCTGACGGTGGGCATGCCGTTCAGGGATTCCGGGGCCAGCACCGCCTTCATGGCGCCGCAGTCGGAGTGGCCGCAGACGATGAGGTGCTGCACGCCCAGGGCCATGACCGCGTACTCGATGGCAGTGGAGACGCCACCGTTCATCTGGCCGTAGGGCGGCACCAGGTTGCCGACGTTGCGGGTGACGAAGAGATCGCCCGGCGCGCTGTGGGTGATCAGCTCCGGGGCCACCCGCGAGTCGGCGCAGGTGATGAACATGGCCCGCGGCGACTGGCGCTGCGCCAGCTGCTGGAAGAGGGCGCGTTGCCGGGGGAAGGTCTCCTCGCGAAAACGCCGGCAGCCCTGCATCAGGGTGTCGAAGGCGGCCTGGGCGTCGATGTCGTCGGAGGGGGCGGGCGGGATGCTGCGGATGTCCTGGTTCATGGTTTCTCCTGTTTGCGTTCCGAGCGGGCCGATGGCCCTCGTGACCTGCCGCTTGATGGCAGATTGCAACCCGACCGGGCGGTCGGGATGGAGAAAAACCTTAGGCGCGCAGACTTAACTCAAACTGAAGAAACCGCTCTGGAATGAGCATTACAGACGAATGGCCGATAGCAGTCTGCCAGCCCGGACTGGTGATGGGACGACCGTGCAGAAGTTCGACGCAGCGAAAGCGCAGCCACGAGAGGAAGGAAGGGAACGGACGGCGCCCCGGCCGCAGCCGGGGCGCCGGGGCTCACAGGTAGCGGGCGCGGGGCGTGGCCATCGGCAGCGGGCCATCACCGATGGTGCGGAAGCGACCGCTCTCGGCGTCGTAGGCGCGGATGGCGGCAGTCTCGATGTCGTAGACCCAGCCATGGATGAACAGCTGGCCGCTGGCCAGGCGCGCCGCCACCGAGGGGTGGGTGCGCAGGTGGTCGAGCTGGGCCACCACGTTCTCCTCGGTGAGCACGCCGAGGGTTTCGTGGTTGGCGCAGCCGCAGTTCTCGGCGACCACGGTGCGGGCCACTTCGGCATGGCGCAGCCAGGCCTTGACGGTGGGCATGCGCTCCAGCTGCTCGGGGTTGAGCACCGCCTTCATGGCGCCGCAGTCGGAGTGGCCGCAGATGATGATGTGGTGCACGCCGAGGGCCATGACGGCGAACTCGATGGCGGTGGAAACGCCACCGTTCATCTGCCCGTAGGGCGGTACCACGTTGCCGACGTTGCGGGTGACGAACAGGTCGCCGGGGGAGCTCTGGGTGATCAGTTCCGGGACGATTCGCGAGTCGGCGCAGGTGATGAACATGGCGCGGGGTTTCTGCTCATGGGCCAGGCGCTTGAACAGCTCTTCCTGCTCCGGGTAGACCTGGTCGCGGAAACGCTGGAAACCTTCGACGATGTTGCGCAGCGCTTCTTCAGCGCTTTCCTGGGTTTGCGGGGTATCGTGCTCGTCGCTCATGCCGACCTCGTTCGCCTTGGGACTCTGTAGGGGAAAGTGGGATTACTTTACCGATATGGTCGGATTTATCCGACCCCCTACAGGACACCGTTCGGCGTGTTCCGGTCACACTTCGGCCCCGCAAAAGCCCTTCCGCCCATCCTTTCGCTCACAGCAACGCCATCTGCCCACCAGGCGGACAGAAGCGCGAGCAGTCCAGCGCCACGTCGCCACGTTTCTCCAGGCCCAGGCGGCGCATGGCGACGGCGAAGCGCTGGGCCAGCAGCTGGGCGAAGGCGCCTTCACCGCTGAAGCGCTTGCCGAAGCGGCTGTCGTAGACCTCGCCGCCGCGGCACTGGCGGATGATGCTCATCACATGGGCAGCCCGTTGCGGGTAGTGGGCCTGCAGCCACTCCTCGAACAGCGGCGCCACCTCCCGGGGCAGGCGTACCAGCATGTAGGAGGCGCTGCGCGCACCGGCGTCGCGGGCGGCCTCCAGCAGGCTTTCCAGCTCACTGTCGTTGATCATCGGGATCATCGGCGAGCAGAGCACGCCCACCGGAATACGGTTTTCACGCAGCACGCGGATCGCCCGCAGGCGCGCGGAGGGCGCGGCGGCGCGGGGCTCGAGCACGCGCTTGAGCGCGTCGTCGAGGGTGGTGAGGCTGATCATCACCTTGACCAGGCGCTGTTCGGCCAGCTGGCTCAGCAGGTCGAGGTCACGCAGCACCAGCGAGCCCTTGGTGACGATGGTCAGCGGGTGGCGGTAGCGCAGCAGCACTTCGAGTATCTGCCGGGTCAGGCGATGCTCGCGTTCGATGGGCTGGTAGGGGTCGGTGTTGGCGCCCAGGGCGATGGGCGCGCACTGGTAGCCGGGCTTGCTCAGCTGTTGCTCCAGCAGGGCGGCAGCGTTGGTCTTGGCGATCAGCCGGGTTTCGAAATCGATGCCCGGGGACATGTCCCAATAGGCGTGGCTGGGCCGCGCATAGCAGTAGATGCAGCCGTGTTCACAGCCGCGATAGGGGTTTATCGAGCGGTCGAAGGGCAGGTCGGGTGACTGGTTGCGGGCGATGATGCTCTTGGCCGTCTCGATGCGCACTTCGGTGGCGCGGGTCGGCGGCACCTCCTGGTACCAGCCGTCGTCCTCGGCCACCGAGAGGGTCGGGGCGAAACGGTTGAACGGGTTGCTGCCGGTTCCCCGGCCACGGGGCGGGAGGGTGACGGACATGGCGAGGCGCTCCGGAAAATACTGTATGCATGAACAGTATATTCTTACAGCGTCCTACGCCAGCCGGTTTTCGTCGGAAAGCCCTACTCGTCCTCGTCGGACTCGCTCGGCGGGGTAAAGGGCTCGATCAGGTATTGGTGGCCGTGGGCCTTGCAGTCGGCGAGGGTGCCTTCGGCCGAGGAGCGCAGTTGCAGGAAGCTGCTGCCGAAGCGCTGCTCGTCGGTGTCCACCAGGCCGTCCTTCAGGTCCACGCTGTTGGCCATGGCCATGGAGTCGGCGTACTTGAATTCATCGCTCACGCCGGATTTGCCGGTCCAGAGGACGATGCGCTGGCCTTCCTGCCAGTGCACCGCCGCCTTGCGCTTGCCATCCGGCCACTGGTAGCCGACCACGCAGAAGTGGTTGGCGCTGTCGTTGCGCTTGGCCTGCACCAGCAGGTAGCGCATGTCCTGCTCGGGGTCGGCGAAGGCCTTGTCCTCGGCGATGTCGAAACGCGCCACCTGGCCGGTGTAGATCGACGGGCCGAAGGACTCGGCCGCGCAGGCACCGAGGGTGACGAAAAGCAGGGCGCCGGAGAAGAGTCCGGCCAGGCGTGAGCTGTTCATTTCTTCGGTTTACCCGGGTTGTTGGGGTTGTCGATAAAGGCCTGGGTGAGGCTGAAGAAGGTCTGGCCACCCTTGTCGACCGCCTTGATGAAGTAGCCGCCCGGGTCGCTGCCTTCGGTCATCCAGCCATAGACCGGCGGCTTGTAGGGCTTGGCGACGCTCTTGCCCGCCGCCACGTCCAGCGCGTTCTGCACATGCTGGCGGACGAAGGAGAAACGCAGGTCGCTGCCATCGTTGGCCAACCGCAGGTAGCTGTCGATCTTGCCTTCCTTGGCGCCGATGGCCGGATAGTTGCCGAACCCCTCGAACTGCAGCGGGTCACGGGCGGTGATGAAGCCGGTCATGGTCTTGTTGGCGGGCTTGCCGAAGTGCTTCGGTTCGGAGAACGCCATGCGGTTCTCGATCACCTGGCGCATCAGCTGCATGGAGAACAGCGCCTCCTCCAGGCCTCCCGCGTTCTTCGGCACCACCGACTCGGCCAGCAACAGGCGCGCGAGGCAGCCTTCGTCGGTCTTGCCATCGGGCAGCGTCAGCGCTTCCAGCACGGTGATGACCACGTGGATGCCCGAGGGCAGGTCATCGACGGCGGAAAAGGCTTCGACGCGCACCGACTGGCAGGCGCGCAGGGCCTTGATGGTGATGCTCTGCTCGCTCTGGCGGTCGTTGGCGTCCTGCTTCACTTCCAGGCAGGTGTTGGCGCTCTTGATGCGGTAGTGCTTCTTGCCCGGCCCCAGGCCGTTGAGCTTCAGCTTGAGCACGTTGCCGACCACCAGTTCGAGGCTGCCGACGACCGGGAGTTTGTTGCGGGTAAAGGTGGGCACCTGGGGTCTCCTTGCTGTATTGCCGCCCTCTGCGACGGCTCCCTGTGCAGCGGGGCACAGCAGGGAAAACTACTCCCGGCCCCGCGCCGGGGCAAGGTGCCCGCTCGGCGGAAGTGACGCAGTTCGCCTCAGCCTTCCCGGGCGCAGCGCTCCAGGGCGTCGAGATCGGCGGCCATGATCGCCGCCATGTGCCGGCTGATCTTCTCCACCGGCCAGTCCCACCAAGCCAGGGCGAGCAGGCGTTCCACCACTTCATCGGGGAAGCGCCGCTTCAGCGGTTCGGCCGGGTTGCCGCCGACGATGCCGTAGGGCGCCACGTCGCGGGTCACCACCGAGCGCGAGGAAATGATGGCGCCATCACCGATCTTCACCCCGGGCATGATCAGCGCCTCGTAGCCGATCCACACGTCGTTGCCGATCAGGGTGTCGCCCTTGTTGGGAAACTCGGACAGCTCCGGCATGTGCCGCTCCCAGCCGCCGCCAAAGATCTGGAAGGGGTAGGTGGAGAAGCCGGAGAGCTTGTGGTTGGCGCCGTTCATGATGAACTTCACCCCGCGCGCGATGGCGCAGAAGCGCCCGATCACCAGGCGATCGCCGATGAAGGGGAAGAGATAGAGCACGTTGCGCTCGAAGTTCTCCGAGTCGTCCGGGTCGTCGTAATAGGTGTATTCGCCGATCTCGATCTGCGGGTTGTTCACCGTGTTGCGGATGAAGCAGACCTGCGGGAAGCCCGCCATGGGGTGCGGGTTGCGGGGGTCGGGTCCGTGCATGAAGCCTCCGGCTCGAAGGAATGAGTGCAGCCCGGAATCAACCGGGCAGGCGCACCTGCAGGCCGCCGTAGCCATTGGCACCGGGTTCGCCCTCGATCTGGACCCGGCCCTGGACGGCCAGTTCCCGAGCACGCCAGAAGAGGAAGAAGTCGGTGGCGAAGAAGCCGTCGCAATGGCCCATGACATCGGCCATCACCCGGCCCAGCGGGCGCCATTCAGGGGTGCAGCGCTCCAGCAGGTCGGCATCGATAAAGCTGAAGTCTTCACCCTGGAAGGCCCCGTCGCGCCAGCGGCGGATGCCCGCGCCCTCGCTGAGCACATCACGCCATTGCGCCGCCAACTGCTGTCGACGCTCCGGCCCCACCAGTTTGGGCAGGTACAGCTCGGCGAGTTCGGCCGGCGCGTGCATGGCCACCGCGCAGCGGCTGGCCACGCGGCTGTCACCGCTGCCGCAGGGCACTTCCCAGAGGGGCAGCTCGCTGTGCTCCAGGGCCGCCGCGACGCGGGCCAGCAGCAGTTGCTCGGAGGCGCTGTCGCCATGCCAGACGGTGACCGCATGACTCTGCCCGGCCAGGCCGGCGAGCCATTGGGCGTCTTCGCCCAGGCCGCTTTCGAAGTCCGGCACCGGCTGCACCGCAACCGGCCATACCGCGCGCCAGAAGGCGGCGCGGCGGGTGCAAGGCGGCTGTTCGATGCCGCTCAGCGGGCCGACGGCGAGGTCATCGCGCAGCACCCGCAGGAAGGTGCGCGACGTGGCCTCACCGAGGACGAAACCCACGCCTTCCGCCGCGTTGTCACCGCATACCAGGTGCCACATGACGCCCTCCTTGGCCTCGACGCTATTCGCTGGGTTTCTTCAGCTTGGGATTGGGGAAGAACTGCACGCCCTGGACCTTGGGGTCGGCCGGCTTGGGCACAGCCTTGTTGACCCGCGTCCCCAGCTCCTTGGGCACCGACTGGCCCTGGGCGTTGAGGGTGTCGGCATAGCCGCAGGCCACGCACTGGCGGTGCGGTACACCGTCCTCGTCCCACATCTGGATGCGGTCCTGCTCGCTGCACGCCGGGCACACGGCACCGGCGATGAAGCGTTTCTTGGTGACGTTCACGGGGCCTTCGCTCATGCGGCCTCCGCGGACAGGCCGAGGTGGCGCAGCAGGGCGTCGATGGAGGGTTCGCGGCCGCGGAAGTCGACGAACAGCACCATGGGCTCCTGGGAGCCGCCACGGGCGAGGATGGCCTCGCGGAAGGCGCGGCCGGTGTCGGCGTTGAACACGCCCTCTTCCTCGAACTTGGAGAAGGCATCGGCGGAGAGCACTTCGGCCCACTTGTAGCTGTAGTAACCAGCCGCGTAACCGCCGGCGAAGATGTGCGCGAAGCTGTTGGCGAAGCGGTTGAAGGCCGGCGGGCGCATCACCGAGACCTCGGCGCGGATGCCTTCGAGCACCTCCAGCACGCTGCGGCCATCGCCGTGGGTGGCGTGCAGCTCGAAGTCGAACAGGGAGAACTCCAGCTGGCGCACCATCATCAGGCCGGACTGGAAGTTCTTCGCGGCGAGCATCTTGTCCAGCAGGTCCTGGGGCAGGGCCTCGCCGCTCTGGTAGTGGCCGGAGATCAGCGCCAGGCCTTCCGGCTCCCAGCACCAGTTCTCCATGAACTGGCTGGGCAGCTCGACCGCGTCCCAGGCCACGCCGTTGATGCCGGAGGCACCGGCGTGCTCGACGCGGGTCAGCAGGTGGTGCAGGCCGTGGCCGAATTCGTGGAACAGGGTGGTCACTTCATCGTGGGTCAGCAGCGCGGGCTTGTCGCCCACGGCCGGGGTGAAGTTGCACACCAGGTTGGCCACCGGGCTCACCAGCGTGCCGGCGGACGTGCGGCGCTTGTCGCGGGCACCGTCCATCCAGGCACCACCGCGCTTGTTGGCACGGGCGTAGAGGTCGAAGAAGAAACGGCCGACGTGCTGGCCGTTCTCGCGGATCTCGAACAGGCGCACGTCCGGGTGCCAGGTGTCGAAGCCCGACAGCTCGCGGATCTCGATGCCGTAGAGCTTCTGCACGATGGCGAAGAGGCCGGTGAGCACCTTGTCGATGGGGAAGTAGGCGCGGAGGATTTCCTGGGAAATGCTGTAGCGCTGCTCGCGCAACTTCTCGGCGTAGTAGCCGGTGTCCCAGCTCTGCAGGTCGTCCAGGCCCTGTTCGGCGGCGAAGGCGCGCAGCTCGTCGAGGTCCTGCTTGGCGAAGGGTTTGCTGCGCACGGCCAGGTCGCGGAGGAAGCTCAGCACCTGGTCGCTGGTCTCGGCCATCTTGGTGGCCAGGCTCAGTTCGGCGTAGCTGCCGAAGCCGAGCAGGGCGGCCAGCTCCTGGCGCAGGTCGAGGATCTGCTCCATCACCGGGCCGTTGTCGTTCTGGCCGGCATTGGGCCCCTGGTCGGAGGCGCGGGTGCAGTAGGCGGTGTAGACCTCTTCGCGCAGGGCGCGGTCGTTGGCGTAGGTCATCACCGCGTAATAGCTGGGGAATTCCAGGCTGATCAGCCAGCCGTCCAGGCCCTTGGCCTGGGCCGCCTGCTTCATCTGGGCGCGGGCGGATTCGGTGAGGCCATCCAGCGCGGCTTCGTCGCTGACCTGCTTGGTCCAGGCCTGGGTGGCGTCCAGCAGCTGGTTGGAGAAGCGGCTGGTGAGCTCGGAGAGCTTCATCTGGATTTCGCCGTAGCGCTGCTGCTTGTCGCTCGGCAGGTCGATGCCGGACAGGCGGAAGTCGCGCAGGGCGTGTTCGAGGATGGTCTTCTGCGCCACGTCGAAGCCGGCGGCCTCGGGGCTGCTGGCCAGGGCCTCATAGGCCTGGAACAGTTCGCGGTTCTGGCCCAGCTCGGTCCAGTATTCGGACAGCTTCGGCAGGCAGGCCTCGTAGGCGCTGCGCAGCTCGGCGCTGTTGCACACGGCGTTGAGGTGGCTCACGGGGCTCCAGGCGCGGCCCAGGCGTTCGCCCAGTTCGTCCAGCGCCAGCACCAGGCCTTGCCAGGTGGGCGTGCCTTCCTGGCGGGCGAGCAGCGCGTCGATGGCGGCACGGCTGTCAGCGAGGATGGTGTCGATGGCGGGCTCTACATGCTCCGGGCGGATGGCGGAGTAGGGCGGCAGGTCGAAGTCCTGAAGGAGGGGATTGCTGGAGCTCACGGCATTCACCTGTTGCGTCTGGAAAGGTTGATGGAGCGTAGATACCGGGAAAGAGAGAGGGGGCACAAGGCCCCCTCCTGAATCATTTCCTGCGCCTGGACAAGTGCCAGGAACCGTTCAATGGCATCCCGCTCACCCCCCGGGCGATCTTCTGGATCTGCCCCCCACGCCGCAGATAGGCGGCGACCTGGGATTCGAGGGATTCACGGGTTACCGTGGCCGCTGCGGCTTTGGTTCTGTTCGCAGAGGATCTGAAACGCAAGGTAGTCATGGACTCTCTCCTTTTCCAGAGACGACCAGCCACATTGCCAGATTTTTGACGGTCCTACGCCGGGTGCACCTGATGAGTGGGACAACCGACGCGCCACGAGGTTTAACCCGGGTCGATGGCGTTCATCTTAATTACAATCGGCGCACAACGCAGCCACAGGACTTTCTATGAGCGCGATAAGAACCTACCGGGGCACCGTTCCACAGCTGGCCGAGCGGGTTTTCGTCGACCGATCCGCCGTGGTCATCGGCGATGTCGAACTGGGCGATGACAGCTCCGTCTGGCCCTTCACCCTGATTCGCGGCGACATGCACCGTATCCGCATCGGGGCACGTACCAGCGTGCAGGACGGCAGTGTCCTGCATATCACCCACGCCGGTCCCTTCAACCCGGACGGCTTTCCCCTGCTCATCGGCGACGATGTGACCATAGGACACAAGGTGACCCTGCACGGCTGCACCCTGGGCAACCGCATCCTGGTGGGCATGGGCAGCATCGTCATGGACGGTGTCGTGGTGGAAGACGACGTGGTGATCGGCGCCGGCAGCCTGGTACCACCGGGCAAGCGCCTGGAAAGCGGCTACCTCTATGTCGGCAGCCCGGTGAAACAGGCTCGCCCGCTGAGCGACAAGGAAAAGGCCTTCTTCACTTACAGCGCCGCCAACTACGTGAAGCTGAAGGACCTGCATATCGCCGAGGGATACGGCGAGTGAAGATGCCTTGACCCTTTCAAAGGCAAGGAGAGCGCCATGAACCGGAACGTCACCGATCAGCACCACGCCACCTTCGAAGGCCTCCGCCAGACGGATGAGGAAGGAAACGAGTTCTGGCTGGCCAGGCAATTGGCCGAGGTGCTGGGCTACTCCCAGTACCGCCACTTCACCCCGGTGGTGGAGCGTGCGCGTGAAGCCTGCCTGCGCAGCGACCATGTGATCGAAGACCATATTGAGGACATCCTCACAATGGTTGCGATCGGTTCCGGCGCGCAGCGCCAAGTCCCTGATATCCGTCTGTCCCGCTACGCCTGCTACCTGATCGTGCAAAACGGCGACCCGAGCAAACCGGTCATCGCCAACGGCCAGACCTACTTCGCCATCCAGACCCGCCGACAGGAGCTGGCCGATGACGAGCGCTTCGCCCAGCTGGACGAAGACGAAAAGCGCCTGGCGATACGCAACGAACTGGCGCAACACAACAAACACCTGGCCGCAGCGGCCAGGGATGCCGGCGTCGCCAGCGGCCTGGACTACGCCCTATTCCAGGACCACGGGTACCGCGGCCTTTACGGCGGCCTATCAGCACGGGACATCCACACCCGCAAGCAGTTGAAGAAAAACCAGAGGATTCTCGACCACATGGGTAGCACGGAACTGGCCGCCAACCTGTTCCGCGCCACTCAGACCGAGGACAAGTTGCGTAGGGAAGACGTACAGGGCAAACAGCACGCCAATCAGATCCACCATGAAGTAGGCAGGAAGGTCCGACAGACCATCGAGGACTTGGGCGGCACCATGCCCGAGTCACTCCCCACGCCAGATCGCAGCATCCAGCAAATCGAATCCGAACAGAAAAAGATCAAGAAAGAGCCCTGACGCCATGCACCAGCAGAACATCCTCTTCGACCTCGATGGCACCCTCACCGACCCGCGCGAGGGCATCACCCGTTCGATCCAGTACGCCCTGGGCAAGCTGGACATCCACGAGCCGGACCTGGCGCGCCTGGAGCACTTCATCGGCCCGCCGCTGCTGCAGTGCTTCATGCAGACCTACGCCTTCGACGAGCCCCGCGCCTGGGAGGCGGTGAACCACTACCGCGACCGCTTCAAGGTCACCGGCCTCTACGAGAACCGCGTGTTCGACGGCGTCGCCGAACTGCTGGGGATGCTCGGCGAGCAGGGCCGCACCCTGTACATCGCCACCAGCAAGCCGGCGGTGTTCGCCCGCGAGATCGCCCGGCACTTCGATTTCGCCAGGCACTTCAAGGTGATCTATGGCAGCGAGCTGGACGGCACCCGCACCAACAAGGTGGAGCTGATCCGCCACCTGCTGGACGAGGAAGGGCTGGACCCGGCGGAGACGCTGATGATCGGCGACCGCAAGCACGACCTGATCGGCGCCCGGGAGAATGGCCTGCTGGCCATTGGCGTCGGCTACGGCTTCGGCAGCCATGAGGAATTAATGGCGGAAGCCCCGGCCTGGTACTTCGCCACCCTGGCGGATATGCACCAGGCCTTCGCGCGCTAGATACCGCGCCTGTAGCCCGGGCTTCAGCCCGGGAGATTCAACGCAGGGCTCAGGTCCCGTTGCGCTGGTAGACGATCTTCTTCGTGCCGTTCTCGCAGGTGCCGACCACCATGTTCGGGTCTTCCACCTCGGCGGCCGGCACGATCTCCAGCGTATAGGCGGTCACCCCGGCGGCCTGGATCTTCACCTCGATTTCCTGCTTGAGTTCCTCGCACGGCTTGGGCGCCGCCACGGCGGCGCTGCCCAGCAGGCCGAACAGCACGGCCAATCCCCATCTGTTCATCGCACACCTCCTCTGTCAGGCGAATCCACGTTCATTCGACCGATGCGGCCACCGGCGAGTTCTCCGGCATCAACGCGGCCACAGCCGCCTGGCGTTGCGTGGGCTCGAGCGCGGCCAGCGCCGCCACCCGCTCGTAGAAATCGGTCCAGCCGGCACTGCGCCGGTACAGCTCGGCGAAGGCCGGCACCCAGCGGTCGTAGAGGCCGAAGGGCAGCAACTTGGCGTTGTTCAGCGGGCTCTCGATCCAGCCGTCGTAGCGGCCGACACCCTGCCACTGGCTGTCGCGCAGCTGGCGGTAATCACGGCGCAGGCGCTCGAACTCGGCCTGCTTGGCTGCGCGCTTCTCGGCATCCGGGCGGTCGCTGGCGTAGAGCCTCTCCAGGCGCTCGCGGCTGGCCAGCACCAGTGCGGTGAACTGCTCGCGCTGGCGCACGCCCTCCTCGCCACCCGCCGGCAGGCCCTGGCTGGCGCGCCATTGGCGCAGGCCCTCGCGCTCGACGAAGCTGGCGAAGGACTCATTGAAGGCACTGTCGTCGGCGACGTACAGCTGCTGGTGCGCCAGCTCGTGGAAGATCACCGCCGCCAGTCGGTCCTCGTCCCAGCGCACCATGCTGCTGAGGATGGGGTCGTCGAACCAGCCCAGGGTGGAATAGGCCTCGACGCCGCCGATCCAGGTATCCAGCCCCTCCTCGCGCATCAGCGCCGCAGCGCCACGGGCGCGGCCCGGCTGGTAATAGCCGCGATAGGCCACGCAGCCGGCAATGGGGAAGCAGTGGGTGATGGGCGCCAGGGACAGCTCCGGCGTGGCGAACACATTCCACACCACGAAGGGCCTGTGGATATCCGCATAGACGCGGTAGCTGCCGTTGTCCGGCAGGACCAGCTCGGCGCTGGCAAAAATCCGCGCCCGCTGCGAGAGCGCCAGGCGGTGGCGCAAGGTGGCGTCGCGGCTGGGGTCGGCGAGCACCCGGGCCACCGGCTCCCGGGCGTGCAGCAACTGCAGCTGCCCGCTGGCCAGCTGGCCGTAGTAGTCCAGGCTGGAGCAACCGTTCAGCGCCAGGGCGAGCAGCAACGGAACCGCCAGGGTGCGGACGCGGTCGAGAGAGGCTAGAAGAATGGTGGCCGGCATGGCGTGAAGCTAGCGCATGGGCCCACCGCACGCCATAAGGAGTTGCCGCATGCGTCGCCTGCTTCCCACTGTCCTGCTGCTCAACCTCGGCGGCTGCTCGCTGATCATGCCGAGCCACGACCCCGACCAGGCCTGGATCGACCTCGACCAGCCGGAAAAGCACGCCCTGCAGGCGGCCAGCGTCGACCGCCAGCCCCTGGAGGACGACCGCTACTTCCAGGTGACCCCCGGCAGCCATGAACTGGAAGTGCGCTTCAGCTTCGATGTGGACGGCCACGACATCGGCCCCCAGCGCGAAGCCATGACCCGCACCTGCCTGCTGAAGCTGGACTACCCGGAGTTCAGCGCCGGCCAGCGCTACGAGCTCAAGGCCGGCGGCATCGGCTTCCGCCCCTGGGCGCGGCTCTATACCGACGACAACCGCGAAGTGGCGCGGGCCCGGGAAAGTCGCTGCGGCGATGTCTGAAAGCGGGCGGCGGGTTTATCCTGAAGGCCACGCCCTCCTGAGGATTCCGCCATGCGCAAGCTACCTGCCGCGCTCCTGCTGGCCAGCCTGACCGCCTGCGCCGGCCCGCTGCCCCAACCCGACCCGGCCCAGGCCTGGATCGACCTGCGCGGCGAGCCGGGCACCAGCTTCATGGCCGATCGCCTGGACGGCAAGCGCACCGCCGACGGCCGCTACTACCAGGTCAGCCCCGGCCGCCACGAGCTGGAGATGCGCTACCAGTTCGAGGTCTCCAGCGGCGGCACCCTCAACAGCGATTCCGGTTCTTTCCAGCTCACCTGCTACGTGCGCATCCGCTACGACGGCTTCGTCGCCGGCGAGCGCTATCGCGTCGACGCCCGGCCCATCGTCATGCGCCCGCAGGTGCTGATGTACGACGCCCAGCGCAACGTGGTGGCGCGGGGCGACACCCTGGGCTGCGGGCCGATCTGACTCAGCCGCGCAGCTCGGCGAGGATGTCGAAGGCGCGCAGGCGGTGTTCGTGCTGGTAGACGTCGCAGGTGAAGATCAGCTCGTCGGCGCCGGTCTGCTCCAGCAGAACCTCCAGCTTGCCGCGGATCTTCTCCGGCCCGCCCACCATGGCCATCGCCAGGAAGCTGCCGACCGCCTCCTTCTCGTGGGGCAACCAGCGCCCGGCCATGCTCTCCACCGGCGGGCGCAGCACCAGGCTCTCGCCACGCATCAGGCTCAGCACCCGCTGGTAGACGGTGGTGGCGAGGAAGTCCGCCTCTTCGTCCGTGGGCGCCGCCACCAGGGGCACGCCGAGCATCACGTAGGGCGCATCGAGCACCGCCGAGGGGCGGAAGTGGTTGCGGTACACGCGTATCGCCTCGTGCATGTAGCGCGGTGCGAAGTGCGAGGCGAAGGCATAGGGCAAGCCCTTCTGCCCGGCCAGCTGGGCGCTGAACAGGCTGGAGCCGAGCAGCCAGATCGGCACCCGGGTATCCATGCCCGGCATGGCGATGACCTTCTGGCCTTCCACGCGCGGGCCGAGCAGCAGCTCCAGCTCTTCCACGTCCTGGGGGAAATCGTCGGCGCTGCCGGAACGCTCGCGGCGCAGGGCACGGGCGGTCAGGTGATCAGCGCCCGGCGCGCGGCCGAGGCCCAGCTCGATGCGCCCGGGGTAGAGCGTGGCGAGGGTGCCGAACTGCTCGGCCACCACCAGGGGCGCGTGGTTGGGCAGCATGATCCCGCCGGAGCCGAGGCGCAGCGTCGAGGTATTGGCCGCCAGGTAACCCAGCAGCACCGAAGTGGCGGAGCTGGCGATACCTTCCATGTTGTGGTGCTCGGCCACCCAGAAGCGCGAGAAACCGAGTTGCTCCACATGGCGCGCCAGGGCCAGGGAGTTGTGCAGCGCTTCGGCGGGGCCGCCATCGTCGCGGATGGGGGCCAGGTCGAGGACGGAAAGGGGCAGGGAAGAAAGGGCTGACATAGCGAAGGGACCTTGCTCGGGGGAAGACTCACGCCTTCCGTAAGACACAGGCGAGCTACTGTAGGCCTACCCGGCGGCAGCCACCAGAAGGCACTTTTCGGTAACCAGGGCACCTCCGGGTAAGCCATGGGGCCCGCCGGGCGCCCATAAAAAAGCCGGCGCGAACGCCGGCTTTACTGCTCATCGCGCGATCAATTGCGCTGGTAGACGATTTCCTTACTGCCCGCTTCGCAGCTGCCGACCACTTTCTTGTCGGTCGCGCTGCCCTTGTCGACGATCTCAAGGGTGTAGGAGGTGGCTCCGTTCGCCTTGATCTTCGCGTCGATTTCGGACTTCAGCTCTTCGCAGGGCTTGGCGGCGGCAAAAGCCGAACCGGCAAGGGTGAACAGGCCAACGGCCAACAACAGTTTCTTCATCGGTAACGCTCCCTCGTTGTAGAAAAGAAAGGCTCGAGCGAGCCAAGGGGACCAGACGTCCCCAAGCGGATGGCACCTGTGGTCTTGTTCGTTTAGACGCCACATGGCCAAACCTGTGTGAGCCTAGCCCAGGGGGCAGGCCTTTTCTGTAAGACGCTCAGCTATCGCTGAGTCGGAATCCGACCTTCAAGGTGACCTGGTAGTGGCCGACCTTGCCGTTCTCGATGTGGCCCCGGGTCTCCACCACCTCGAACCAGTCGAGGTTGCGGATGGACTTCGCCGCCTCGGCCAGGGCGTTGTTGATGGCTTCGTCGATGCTGGTGCGGGAGGAGCCGACGATCTCGATCTTCTTGTAGGTGTGATGATCAGACATGGTTGTTCTCCTTGCTTTCGGAAATGGGCCACTTGCCATCTCAGGCCCGGAATCCCACGAATAAGTTCAGATTAGCTGCACTCCTCGGCGATACGTGGGTCGGACCTAGTACCCCAACCCGAAAGAGGAGGTACGACATGGCTTTCTTCATGTCTTCGCGCAAGAAATCCACCCTGCAGGGCATCGAGCAGGAAATCGAACAACTGCGCAGCGGTATCGAGCGCATCAAGCACGTGGTGGAAGCGGAGTCGCAGCACTCGCTCAGTGCCATCCAGGACGGCGCCCTGCGCACCCTGAGCCGCTCCCGTGACCTGGCCGGCCAGGCCTGGGAGCGTACGGCCAAGGCCGGTGCCGCCACCCGCGAGTATGGCCGTGAGCACCCGCTGGCCACCGCTGGCGTCGCGGCGGGCGCCGTAGGTGCCGTGGCCCTGGCGACCTACATGCTGCGCCATCGCGGCTAGATCCGTCGCCCACCCCGAGCCGCCCGCCCAGGGCGACTTCCACGAGGCCGGTCCCGCCTGAGGGAGCCGGCCTCGCCCCTGCCCGCTCCTCAGCAACCCGCGCGGCGAAGGCTCAGAGCGTCCAGTCCAGGCCCAGGGTCAGGGTGCGCGGTTCGCCCCAGTAAACGCCGTTATAGAAGCCAACCCGCTCGTAGTACTTCTTGTCGAACAGGTTGCTCACGTTGAGCGACACCGACAGGTGCCTGTCGAACTCGTAGCGCGACATCAGCCCCGCCACACTGTAGGCCTGCTGATGGACGCGGGTGGTCTGGGTGATGATCGCACCGCCGCTGTCGCGCCCCACCGGGCGCCGGGTGTTGCCGTAGATCTCGCTCTGCCAGTTCAAGGTGCCGCCGACGGTCAGCGCGCGCCATTGCCCCGGCAGGCGATAGGCCGTCGACAGGCGCAGCATGTTCATCGGCTCGCCGCCATTGCTGCGCTGCTTCTCGCCATCCAGCGCGTGGGTGTAGGAGTAGCCGGCCGTCAGGTTCCAGTCCGGCAGGACCTCGCCCGAAACCTCGGCCTCGAACCCCTGCGCCTTGCCGCCCTTGCCGCCGGATTTGTAGAACTCCTCGCCGGTGACCGGGTCCGGCGGCACCGAGCTGTCCAGCTCGCCGACGTTGTCCTGCTTGCTCCAGAACACCGCCGTGGCCAGGTTCAGGCGCTCCTCCAGCAGGCTGCCCTTGAGCCCCAGCTCGTAGTTGGCGCCCACCACCGGCTCCAGGTACTTGCGGTTGGCATCGCGCAGTTCCTGGGGTTTGAAGATGTCGGTGTAGCTGACGTACAGCGTGTATTCGGGGGTCAGGTCGTAGAGCAGGCCGGCATAGGGCGTCCACATGTCATTGTGCTGCTGGCGGGTGTCCTCAATGCCGGTCAGCTGGTCGTTGGCATCGTACTCATAGCTGCGGGCCTGGTTTTTCCAGCTGCCGTAGCGGCTGCCCAGCACCGCATGCAGGTCATCGCGCAGGCTCAGGCGGGTGGCCAGGTAGCCGGCCTTCTGCCGGGTGCTGCCGTCGGAACTGGGCAGGTGGGTCACGGTGTCGGGGAACTTGCCGATGCCGCCCATGTACTTCCAGTCATCGATGTCGGTGTAGCCCGGGGGTGTCGGGCCGGGAATGGTGTAGGGCGACCAGTCGCGGCGCTCGGCTTCGCCATAGCCCAGCATCAGTTCGTGATCGCGCCCCAGCAGGCTGTAGGGACCCGCCAAGTTGAGGTCATACACGCGCATTTTCTGCGTGCCGATCATGTGGCTGGTCCAGGCGCTCATGCCCGAGCGGTCGGCCTCCGGGATACCGCCACCGCCGTAGTAGACCTTGCCGTCGCTCTCGCTGTCGCGGTGGGTGTAGGCCGCCTTGAGGTGCCAGTCACCGCCCAGCTGCTGGTCGAGGGTCGCGAAGCTCGTCTTATCCTCGAGGGGCCAGGAACTCCAGTGCGCCGCCATGTTGGTGGAGCGCGGCAGGTTGGCCTTGTCACCCGAGGCATTCCAGTAGGGCAGCGTGCCCCAGGAGGTGCCCTGGACCTGCTTGTCCTGGTAGTCGAAGCCCAGGGCCAGGGTGGTGCTTTCGGTCAGGTCGGCCTCGAGGATGCCGTAGCCCACCTCCCGTTGCTGCGCGTAGTGATCACGGAACGACTGGCTGTCGCGATAGGCCAGCACCGCGCGCCCGCGCAGGCGCCCCTCGAACGCCAGGGGGCCGCCGACATCCACATAGCTGTAGTAGTTGTCGTAGCTGCCACCGCTGGCGCCGGCCCTGGCCGCCCATTCGCGGGTGGGGCGCTTGCGCACCATGTTGACGGTGGCCGAGGGATCACCCGCGCCCGTGGTCAGGCCGGTGGCGCCGCGCACCACTTCGATGCGGTCATAGATGATGGTGTCCGAGTCGGACTTCATGCGGCTGAAGGTGTTGAGCATGCCGTCGACCTGGAAGTTGTCGATGCCATAGCCCCGTGACGAATAGATCGCCCGGTCGGAGTCCAGGTGCTGCACCACCACCCCGGTGGTTTGCCCCAGCACCTCGGTCAGGGTGTCGAGCTTGAAGTCATCCATCTGCTGACGGGTCACCACCGACACCGACTGCGGGGTCTCCTTGATCGACAGGTTCAAGCGCGTGGCGGTGCTCATGCTGCCGGTGGTGTACGACCCGGTGTTCTCGGTGGTCGCCCCGAGGCCCTCGGCGGTGACGCTGGTGGCCTCCAGCTCCAGGGGCGTAGCGTGCGGATCGGGGCTCCGGGCAGGCTCGGTTTCGGCCAGCAGGGCGGGGCTGAGCGCCGCGCCACAGAGGCCGAATGTGATCGTCATGAAACGGGTGAATGGCACGAACATCGCTGCCGACTCCTTGTCGTCGAGTGAAAAATTCCGTTGCACTGGAGACGAAGAGGGGGCGGCTTATTTAGCCTTTACGAGAATAATTATCATCTGAAAGGTCAGGAAAATGCCCTTGATGAGGTGCCGAGGGCAGGCATCACGAGGGCTGCGGCAGCCCTGCAGAAGGCGGCGTATCGGTGCGCCGGACGCTTGGCCCCTGGCCCGCTGCATCGGGCCCGCAACGGTTCAGGTGGACCTGCACGGGCATTTGTATAAGATACGACGCATTCTCATTTGTATCCGGTTCCCCTCCCGTGTCCGCGTCCAGCAAACTGGGTTTCTTCTTCAGCGACCACCACCGCTGGCTGCTGCAGCATGTGCAGCGGCAGCTGCGCAACCGCGCGGACGCCGAAGACACGGCGGCCGAAACCTTCTGCCAGCTGCTGGTCGCCCAGGTCGACCCGGCCACCATCGAGCAGCCCCGCGCCTACCTCTCCACCATCGCCCGGCGGCTGATCTTCGACCGCCACCGGCGTCGGCGGCTGGAGCAGGCCTACCTGGAGCGGCTGATGCTGCTGCCGGAGGAGCTGGCCCCCTCGCCGGAAGAAATCCACCTGCTGCTGGAGGCCCTGCACGCCGTCGACCGCAGCCTCGCCGGCCTGCCCCAGGCGGTGAAGAAGGCCTTCCTCATGAGCCAGCTCGATGGCCTCGGCTATGCCGAGATCGGCCGCCGCCTGGACGTCTCCGAGCGCACCGTCGGCCGCTACATGACTCAGGCCCTGCGCCAGTGCTACCTCAGCGGGGTGCAGCCATGAGCCAGGCCCACATCGACCGCGCCGGTGAAGAAGCCATCGCCTGGATGGTGCGGCTGCGCGCCGGCACGCCCGACGCCCGCCAGCAGGCTCGTTTCGAAACCTGGCTGAACAGCGACAGCAGCCACCAGGACGCCTGGGCCCGCCTGCAAAGCGGCCTCGGCGGCCATTACGACACCCTGCGCAGCTTCGAGCGGCGCGCCCCGGGCCAGGCCCGCGAAGCCCTGCTGCAACCGGAACTGTCGCGGCGCAACCTGCTGCGTGGCCTGGCCGGCCTCGGCCTGCTGGGTGGCGGCCTCTGGCTCGGCGCCAGCAGCCAGGCCGGGCAGGCGTTGATGGCCGACCTGCGCACCGGCACCGGCGAGCGACGCCGCTTCACCCTGGCCGATGGCAGCCTGCTGGAGCTCAACGCCGACAGCGCCGTCGACCTCGATTTCTCCACCAACGCCCGCCTGCTGCACCTGCGCCAGGGCGCGCTGGTGATCAGTGCGGCCGCGGGGAGCACCCTGCCCCTGGTGGTGCGTACCCGCCAGGGCGACGTGCGCACCCTCGGCGGGCGCCTGCTGGTGGAACAACTCGCGGAAAGCACCCGCGCGGTGGCCCTGGAGCGCGGCGCCCAGGCGTCGCAGTTGCTGGGCGGCTCCCTCGGCCTCGGCGAAGGGCAGGCGGCGCTGCTGCATGCCCGCCACATCGAACTGCTCAGCGGCGACCAGCGCAACCGCGCGGGCTGGCTGCAAGGCCGCCTCAATGTGCTGGACGAGCCCCTGGAGGCGGTGATCGACGCCCTGCGCCCCTACCGGCGCGGGCTGATCCGGGTCAGCCCCGAGGTCCGCCAGATCAAGGTCCAGGGCGTGTTCCCCCTGGACGACCCCGACCGCGCGCTCACCGCCCTGGGCGAAACCCTGCCGATCCGCGTCGACACCTACGGCCCCTGGCTGACCTTGATCAGCGCGGCCGTTTGAATGCCGCGAAGCCCATGGATAGCGGCCTGCACAGGCAGCGAATGAAAATTCATCTCATTCGTGTCCGGTTTTTTGCGTTCGTCCCACCTATCTCCTGACAACGCCCACACATTCAGGAGAATCTCCGTGCGCAAACCCTGGCCTCGCGCCATTGCCATCGCCGTCGCGCTCGCCGCCACCGGCCCGCTCGGCTACGTCTACAGCCAGCCCGCCAGCCAGCAACAGGTGCTGGCATTCGACCTGCCCGCCGCCAGCCTGGCGGAAACGCTCAACGCCATCGCCAGCCAGAGCGGCCAGGTGGTGTCCCTGGAGCCGGTGCTGGTCAAGGGCAAGCTGGCGCCGGCCGTCAGGGGCTCGATGACCGCCACCCAGGCCATGCAGCGCGCCCTCGAAGGCAGCGGCCTGGAACTGCGGGTCACCGAAAGCGGCAACTACAGCGTGCAGCCCAAGGCCGACAGCACCGGCGCCATGGAGCTGGGCGCCACCACCGTCAACGCCGCCGGCTTCGGCAATGCCGCCACCACCGAGGGCAGCGGCTCCTATGCCGCCCGCGCCATCAGCATCGGCAAGGGTGAGCGGACGCTGAAGGAAATCCCCCAGTCGGTCACCGTCATCACCCGCAAGCAGCTGGACGACCAGGGCATCACCGACCTGCGCGAAGCGGTCAACCGCACCACCGGCCTGGTGGGCGCCCAGGGCATCGGCCCGGGCATGGTCATCTCCTCGCGCGGCTTCCAGATCGACGACTGGCAGTACGACGGCGTGCCGGTGCCGCGCAACTTCTACGTGCTGGGCAACTGGGCGACCCAGGACCTGGTGTTCTTCGACCGCGTGGAAATCCTCCGTGGCGCCGCCGCCCTGCTGCAAGGCGCCGGCAGCCCAGGCGGCGCGGTGAATCTGGTACGCAAGCGCGGCCAGGACGCCCCCACCGTCGCCATCACCGGCAAGGCCGGCACCTGGGACCACTACGGCCTGCAGCTCGACGCCGGCGGCCCGCTCAACCCGGAAGGCACCCTGCGCGGCCGCGTGGTGGTGGACGAAGACCGCAGCCACTCCTTCACCGACTACGTCTGGGACGAGACCCGCTCGTTCTACGCCGCCCTCGACTACGACTTCACCCCCGACACCACGGTCGGCTTCGGCGTCAGCAACACCGACGGCGAATCGCGACCGATGATGCGCGGCCTGCCGCGCTACCCGGACGGCAGCGACATCGGTTTCTCGCGCTCCACCTACAGCGGTGCCACCTGGAACCACCTCGACACCGACCAGACCACGGTCTATCTCGATCTCGAGCACCGCTTCGACGACAACTGGAAGTTCAAGTCCTCGCTGCTGCGCATGCAGGAACACAGCGACTCGATCCACCGGCGCATGCACGGCGATGTCGCCGCCGATGGCAGCGGCCTGAACTTCGCCGACTGGATCACCAACTTCCAGTCCACCAAGATCGGCATGGACAACTACCTCACCGGGCGCTTCAACGCGCTGTCGCTGGAACACGAAGTCACCCTGGGCGGCAACTACTCCAAGTACACCTCGGACGACTTCTACGCCCGGCGCTTCGTCCCCGGCGGCAACATCTTCGCCATCGACCACCACCGCCCGAAACCCACCGTCGCCGACATCCTCGCCTCGCCAGGCGGCCGCGCCTACAACGCCGGCTACGACGTCCGCCAGAAGGGCCTGTACGGCAGCTGGCGGGTCAAGCTGGCCGAGCCGCTGACCCTGGTGATGGGGTCCCGCGTGAGCGGGTACGACTACGAGTACAACGTCACCGGCGGCACCCCGAGCCGCACCACCGCCACCGGCGAAGTCACCCCCTACCTGGGGCTGATCTACGACCTCAGCGAGCAGTGGGCGGTCTACGCCAGCTACACCGACGTGTTCGAGCCGCAGACCGAGCGCTCCGCCGATCAGAAGATCCTCGAACCGATCGTCGGCACCAACTACGAGGTCGGCCTCAAGGGCGAACTGCTCGACGGCCGCCTCAACACCTCGCTGGCGGTGTTCCGCTACAACCAGAAGAACCGCGCCACCCAGGACCTCGACTCCGGCTTCGAATGCGACGGCTGGTACTGCTCCCGGGCATCGGGCCAGGTGCGCAGCCAGGGCATCGAGGCGGAGATCAGCGGCGAGCTGCTGACCGACCTGCAGGTGTTCGCCGGCTACACCTACAACACCACCAAGTTCCTCGAAGACCCGGACAACAAAGGCAGCATCTACAGCCAGTGGACGCCCAAACACATGCTGCGCGTGTGGACCGACTACCGCCTGCCGGGCAACCTGCGTCGCTTCAGCGTCGGCGGCGGCTTCAACACCCAGAGCCACACCGTCAGCTTCGCCCGTGACTTCGAAGTGCCCGGTTTCACTGTGTGGAACGCGCGGTTGGGCTACGAGCTGAGCTCGGAGGTCGACCTGGCGCTCAACGCCAACAACCTCTTCGACAAGCGCTACTACCAGCCCGGCTTCGCCGCCGGCGACGGTGCCAACAACTTCGGCGACCCGCGCAACCTCATGCTCACGGTCAAATACACCCCGGAGTTCTGATCCCGCGTCATTACTGCAGGATGGGCGCCGCCACAAGGCCGCCCATCCTGCGGCCCCGTCTCCGCACCCATGGCGTATTCCCAAGCGCACCCGCTCCACTTAGAATTGCGATCAATTCTTATCCGCACTTAGGCATCACGGGAGCATCGGGTGTCCACTGTCATCCCCGAGCCATCGCTGCAACAGGATGTGCACCGTCTCTACAAGGACCATCACGGCTGGCTGCAAGGCTGGCTGCGGCGGCGCCTGGGCGACCGTGAGCGGGCGGCCGACATCGCCCAGGACACCTTTCTCCGCCTGCTGGTGACCCGGCGCCTGCCCGGTAGCGGCGAGGGCCGCAGCTACCTGGCGCAGATCGCCCGCAACCTGGTCATCGACCAATGGCGGCGCCAGCGCATCGAACAGGCCTACCTCGACAGCCTGGCCATGCTGCCGGAGCCGGAAACCCCCTCCCTGGAGACCCGCGCCATGGTCATCGAGACCCTGCTGCAGATCGACGCCATGCTCGACTCGATGCCGGCCAAGGTGCGCGAAGCCTTCATGCTCTCGCAGTTCGAGGGTCTGACTTATCCACAGATCGCCGAGCGCCTGCAGGTCAGCGTCAGCTCGGTGCAGAAGTACATGATCCGCGCCATCCAGGCCTGCTACCAGGTGCTCTACGCCGAATGACAGCCCATCGCGACGCGCCCATCGCCCCCGCCATCGTCGAGCAGGCCAGTCACTGGCTGATGCTGCAGTGGGGTGGCGAACTGGACGGCGAGCAACAGCGCCGCTTCGTCGCCTGGCAGGACGCCGACCCCGAGCACCAGCGCGCCTGGCAGCGCCTGCAACAGCTGCAGGGCACCCTCGCCGGCGTACCCGGCGACACCGCCCGCGCGGTGCTGCGCGACATGCCCGACGCCCGCCGCCGGCAGACCCTCAAGCTGCTCGGCCTGCTGCTGGTGGCCAGCGGCAGCGGCTACGCGGCCCAGTCGCACCTGCCCTGGCGCGAAGCCATGGCCGACCTGCGCAGCGGCACCGGCGAACGCCTCGAACGCACCCTGGAGGACGGCAGCCAGCTGATGCTCAACAGCGGCAGCGCGGTGGACATCCTCTTCAGCAACGCCGAGCGGCGCATCCGCCTGCTGGCCGGCGAACTGCTGCTGGACAGCGGCCAGGACCCGGCCGGGCGACCGCTGATCGTGGAAACCGCCGCCGGGGAGATCCAGGCCCTGGGCACGCGCTTCTCGGTCTACGAGCAGGACGGCGGCAGTCGCGTCCAGCTCTACGAAGGCCAGTTGGAACTGCGCCCGCGCCACGCAGCCGCTACGCGCCTGCAGGCCGGGCAGAGCCTGTGGTTCTCCGCCGAGCGGCTCGGCGAGCTCGGCAGCGCCGATGCCAATGCCATCGCCTGGAGCCAGGGCCGCCTAGTCGCCGAGCGCATGGCCCTAGGCGAGTTCATCGGCCAGCTGTCGCGTCACCGCCCCGGTGTGCTGCGCTGCGACCCGGAGGTGGCGGGCCTGGTCCTCACCGGCGTCTTCCCCCTGGCCGACACCGACCGTGTGCTGGCCGCCCTGCAGCAATCGCTGCCCGTCGAGGTGCACAGCCTGACCCGCTATTGGGTCACCGTCCGCGCCCGCGCCTGAGCCCTGAAAAAAAACTTCACCCGGCGTTGTCGGTTTCCCCGGCTCGCTCGGGATACCTCTTGAAATCAATCAAGAAGCATTCTCAAGAGGACGTTCCAGAATGCCGTATCTGCCCACTTCCCAACGCTCCCGCCTCAGCGCCGCCATCCGCCACGCCCTGTTCGCCAGCCTGCTGGTCGCCGGCCCGGCACTGGTCGCCACCGCCACCCTGGCCCAGGCCGCCAGCGAACAGACCCGCGCCTACGCCATCCCCGCCGGCAACCTCGACCAGGCGCTGAACCGCTTCGCCAGCGAGGCCGGCATCCTCCTCTCGGTGGACGCGAAGCTCACCGCCGGCAAGCGCAGCCCCGGGCTGAACGGCAACTATGGGGTGAACGAAGGGCTGGCCCGGCTGCTGGCCGGCACCGGCCTGCGCGCGCTCAACAGCGGGGGCAACTACGCCCTGGAAGTGGCAACGGGCAGCGGCGACGCCCTCGAACTGGGCGCAACCACCATCAACAGCACCGGGCTGGGTGAAACCACCGAAGGCAGCGGCTCCTACACCACCGGGGCCGTGACCATCGGCAAGAGCGCCCAATCGCTGCGGCGCACGCCGCAGTCGGTGACCGTGGTCACCCGCAAGCTGATGGACGACAAGAACCTCGTCTCCCTCGACCAGGTGATGGCCCAGACCCCGGGCATCACCCGCGCCAACCGTGGCTACGGCAACCACCACTTCAGCTCCCGTGGCTTCGACCTCACCGACGAGAGCTACATGGTCGACGGCGTGCCCGGGCAGGCCTTCGCCTACACCGGCTGGATGACCCCCGACATGGCCATGTTCGACCGCGTCGAAGTACTGCGCGGCGCCTCCGGGCTGCTGGTGGGCGCGGGCAATCCGGGTGGCGCGGTGAACCTGGTGCGCAAGCGCCCCACGGTGGACCCGCGCTTCTCCATCACCACCCGCGCCGGCTCCTGGGACAACTACCGCCTCGACCTGGACGCCAGCGGCAAGCTCAACGACGAAGGCACCCTGCGCGGCCGCATGGTCGCCTCCTATGAGGATCGCGGGTACTTCATTGACGTCACCGAATCCAAGCGCCCGCTGCTCTACGGCATCGTCGAGGCCGACCTCAACGACGCCACCACGGTCGCCCTCGGCCTGCGCCGGCAGACCTCGCGCATCGACGGCTACAGCGTGCTGGGCCTGCCGATGAACCCCGACGGCAGCAACCCGCACCTCAAGCGCTCGACCTTCCTCGGTCAGGACTGGGCCAAGCTGCAGAGCCGCACCGACGAGGTGTTCGCCGACCTCAGCCACCGCTTCGACGACAACTGGACCGGCAAGCTGGCGCTGTCCCACTCCGAGAGCAGCTACAACCGCAGCGCCATCGAATGGGGCGCGGGCGACACCCTGGACTACGGCAGCCCCACCGGCCCGATGGTCAACGACATCAGCTACCACAAGTTCGACGCCACCTCGAACGCCGTGGACGGCCACCTGGACGGCGAGTTCGAGGCCTTCGGCCTGCCCCACCAGGTGACCCTGGGCGCCAACTGGTCCAAGCGCAAGATGAACGACAAGGACGCCACCGTCGCGCTGCCCAGCCCCATCCCCCTCGACGTCTTCAACCCCAACAACAGCAACGTGCCCCAGCTGGCGCGCCAGGGCTGGGACGCCAAGGACGACACCATCGAAACCCGCTACGGCACCTACCTCAGCACCCGCCTGCACATGACCGAGGACCTGAGCCTGGTCCTCGGCGGCCGCCTGAGCTGGTACAAGACCGACGCCTGGAGCGGCGACCTGCTGTCGACCAACGAGCAGAAGCACGAATTCACGCCCTTCGCCGGCGCCATCTACGACCTCGACGACGCCTGGTCGCTGTACGCCAGCTACGCCGACATCTTCATGCCCCAGGCCGGCTACCGCACCGCAGGCGGCAGCATGCTCGACCCGGCCATCGGCTCCAACTACGAGACCGGCATCAAGGGCGAGCTGTTCGACAAGCGCCTGAACCTGTCCTTCGCGCTGTTCTACATCGAGCAGGAAGACGTCGCCGCCCGCGACTACGCCAACGACGGCAACTGCCCGCAGGACGTCGCCAACCGCTGCTACGTGAACAGCGACGGCATCAGCCGCAGCAAGGGCTTCGAGGCGGAGGCCAGCGGCGAGGTGCTGCCGGGGCTGCAGGTGGCGGCCGGCTACACCTTCAACACCACCCGCTCGGAAAACGGCGGCCCCATCTCCGCGCAGACCCCCAAGCACCTGCTGCGCCTCAACACCCACTACAGCCTGCCAGGGGAGTGGAACCGCCTCAGCATCGGCGCCGGCGTATCGGCGCAGTCGGGCTACGAGGATGCCTACAACGAGACCGCCAACAGCGGCCGGGCGATCTACGATGCGCGCGCCGCCTACAAGATCGACCCGAACTGGACCGTCGGCGTGGACGTCGAAAACCTCTTCGACCGCACCTACTTCGACTCCACCGGCTACTGGACCCGTGGCACCACCTACGGCACCCCGCGCAGCTACATGCTCACCCTGCGCGGCGACTTCTAGCGCAACCTGTCTCAGCCGGGCTGGGTGAAGGCCTGGCGCAGCCATTGCGCCAGGCGTTCGGCGCGCGGGCCCTGGCGCCCGGCCGGCACCCACAGGGCCAGCCGCGCCGGAGTCGCGACGAAGCCCCAGGGCGCCACCAGGCGGCCGGCGGCCAGGTCGTCGGCCACCAGCTGCTGCGGCGCGATGGCCACGCCCAGGCCGGCCACCGCCGCCTCCAGCAGGTAGTAGAGGTGCTCGAAGCCCTGGCCCAGCTGCAACCCGTCCGCATCCAAACCCTCTGCCCGGGCCCATTGCGGCCAGGCCTGGGGGCGCGATTCCGTGTGCAGCAGCGGGCGCCGTAACAGGCGCTCGGGCTTCGCCTGCTCCAGCTCGGCGAAGCCGGCGTAGCGCGGGCTCAACACCGGGCCGATGCGCTCGCCGGCCAGCTCGAACACCTGCATGTCCGCGGGCCAGGGCGGCTCGGCGAAGAGCAGCGTGGCGTCCAGTTGCGGGCTGCGCGGGTCCAGCTCGCCCTGGCTGCTGGAGAGCTGCAGGCGCAGCTCCGGCAGCTCGCGGTTGAGGCGGTCCAGGCGCGGGATGAACCAGCGCGCCAGCAGACTGCCTGGGCAGCCGAGGACGAAGGGGCGGTCCTCCTCCTGGCGGCGCAGGTCGGCGCAAACGCCACGTAGCCGCTCGAAGGCATCCCCCGCCGCCTCGGCCAAACGCTGGCCGGCATCCGTGAGTTTTATGCCGCGCCCATCCTTGGCCAGCAGGGCCACGCCCAGTTGTTCCTCCAGCGCGCGCACCTGGCGGCTCACCGCGCCGTGGGTGACATGCAGCTCTTCCGCCGCTCGGCTTACGCTGAGCAGGCGGGCGGCGCTTTCGAAGGCCTTCAGGGCATTGAGGGGAGGGAGGTCGCGGCTCATGGTCATCTGTGAGTTTAGCTGACATGTCAGCGCAATCTAATCGCTTTTCCCGGCACCGGCCAGCGGTAGAATGGCTGCCATCGGATACCACTCCCAGGAGTTCCACCATGACTTCACTGCGCACCGGCCCAGACGCCAAGGGCCTGTTCGGTTCCTTCGGCGGTCAATACGTCGCCGAAACCCTGATGCCGCTGATCCACGACCTGGCCCGCGAATACGAAGCCGCCAAGGAAGACCCGGAATTCATCAAGGAGCTGGCCTACTTCCAGCGTGACTACGTCGGCCGCCCGAGCCCGCTGTACTTCGCCGAACGCCTGACCGAGCACTGCGGCGGCGCGAAGATCTACCTCAAGCGCGAAGAGCTGAACCACACCGGCGCGCACAAGATCAACAACTGCATCGGCCAGATCCTCCTGGCCAAGCGCATGGGCAAGAAACGCATCATCGCCGAGACCGGCGCCGGCATGCACGGCGTGGCCACCGCCACCGTGGCCGCGCGCTTCGGCATGGAATGCGTGATCTTCATGGGCACCACCGACATCGACCGCCAGCAGGCCAACGTCTTCCGCATGAAGCTGCTGGGCGCCACCGTGATCCCGGTCACCGCCGGCACCGGCACCCTCAAGGACGCGATGAACGAAGCCCTGCGCGACTGGGTGACCAACGTCCACAACACCTTCTACCTGATCGGCACCGTGGCCGGCCCGCACCCGTACCCGGCCATGGTCCGCGACTTCCAGGCCGTCATCGGCAAGGAAACCCGCGAGCAGCTGGCCGAGAAGGAAGGGCGCCTGCCCGATTCCCTGGTCGCCTGCATCGGCGGCGGCTCCAACGCCATGGGCCTGTTCCACCCCTTCCTCGATGACACCGGCGTGGCGATCATCGGCGTCGAGGCGGCCGGCCACGGCATCGAGACCGGCAAGCATGCCGCCAGCCTCAACGGTGGCGTACCCGGTGTACTGCACGGCAACCGCACCTTCCTGCTGCAGGACGAAGACGGCCAGATCATCGACGCCCACTCCATCTCCGCCGGCCTCGACTACCCCGGCATCGGCCCGGAACACGCGTGGCTGCATGACATCGGTCGCGTCGAGTACACCTCCATCACCGACGACGAAGCCCTGGACGCCTTCCACCAGTGCTGCCGCCTCGAAGGCATCATCCCGGCCCTGGAGAGCTCCCACGCCCTGGCCGAAGTGTTCAAGCGCGCACCCGGCCTGCCGAAGGACCACATCATGGTGGTCAACCTCTCCGGCCGTGGCGACAAGGACATGCAGACCGTGATGCACCACATGCAACAGGAGCCCAAGGCATGAGCCGCTTGCAGACCCGCTTTGCCGAACTGAAACAGCAGAACCGCGCCGCCCTGGTGACCTTCCTCACCGCCGGCGACCCGGGTTACGACGCCTCCCTGGCGATCCTCAAGGGCCTGCCGGAAGCCGGCGCCGACGTGATCGAGCTGGGCATGCCCTTCACCGACCCGATGGCCGACGGCCCGTCGATCCAGCTGGCCAACATCCGTGCCCTGGCGGCCAAGCAGAACCTGGCGAAAACCCTGCAGCTGGTTCGCGAGTTCCGTGAAGGCAACCAGAGCACCCCGGTGGTGCTGATGGGCTACTTCAACCCCATCCACTACTACGGCGTCGAGCGCTTCATCGGTGACGCCAAGGAAGCCGGCGTGGACGGCCTGATCGTCGTCGACCTGCCGCCGGAACATAACGAAGACCTGTGCCACCCGGCCCAGGCCGCCGGCATCGACTTCATCCGCCTGACCACCCCGACCACCGACGACAAGCGCCTGCCCGTGGTGCTCGATGGCAGCTCCGGCTTCGTCTATTACGTCTCGGTGGCCGGCGTCACCGGTGCCGGCTCCGCCACCCTGGAGCACGTGCAGGAAGCCGTGGCCCGCCTGCGCCGCCACACCGACCTGCCGGTGGCCATCGGCTTCGGCATCCGCACCGCCGAACACGCCGCCAACATCGCCCGCCTCGCCGACGGCGTGGTAGTGGGCTCCGCCCTGGTGGACCAGATCGCCAAGGCCGAAACCGCCGAACAGGCCATCGACGGCGTCCTCACCCTCTGCAAATCCCTGGCAGAAGGCGTGCGCAGCGCCCGCGCCTGAGCCAGACATGTGAGCTGAAGTCCACGTAGGGTGGGCTTCAGCCCACCAAGAAAGACCCGAACACGAGGCAACGGATTGCCATGTCGAACTACCGCCGAAGCCTGGTGCCCGGCGGCACCTTCTTTTTCACGGTCACCCTGGCCGATCGCCGCGCCACACTGCTGACCGATGCCATCCCTTCGTTGCGCCGGGCCTACTCCATCGCCCTGCAACGCATGCCCTTCGACACCGTCGCCATTTGCGTACTGCCGGACCATCTGCACGCCATCTGGGCCCTGCCGCCCGGGGATGCTGACTTCTCCAGCCGCTGGAGCCTGATCAAGAGCCAGTTCTCCATGACGCTGCCTCCGTCCCCACGCTCGGCAAGCAAGGCGAACCGGCGGGAAAAGGGCATCTGGCAACGGCGCTTCTGGGAGCACCAGATAAGGGACCAGGTCGACCTGGAACGGCACGTCGACTACATCCACCACAACCCGGTCAGACATGGGCTGGTGACACAGGTGAAGGACTGGCCCTATTCGAGCTTCCACCGCTACGTGAAAGACGGGCTGCTACCGGAAGACTGGGCCGGGGATGGGGAGGATGCCGGTGATTTCGGTGAGTAGCGGGGGCATCGTGGTGGGCTGAAGCCCACCCTACGCCCGGAACCGGTGCTCTCGGTAGGGTGGGCTTCAGCCCACCATTGTTACTAAAGCCGCAACTCGACAGGCCGCCGGCCCAGGCGACTTATCCACAGGGAAGCGAGGATGACCGCGCCGCCCAGGGCGAGGCGGGGGAGGTCGGCGTCGCGGTTCCAAATCAGCAGGTTGACCACCAGGCCGGCGGGGACGTGAAGCTCGTTCATCACCGCCAGGGTGCCGGCGCTTACGGCGGTGCTGCCCTTGACCCACCAGAACATGCCCAGGGCCGTGGCGAACAGGCCCATCCACACCAGCACGCCCCATTGCACCGACGTTTGCGGCAGGCGCTCGGGATTGCCGAAGAGCAGGAAGGAGGGCAGCGCCAGCAGCAATGCGCCGAGGAAGAAGTGGCCGAAGAAGCGGTGCAGCGGCTGCTCCACCGGGTAGCGCACCAGCAGGCGGCGGCAGAGCACCTGGCCGGCGGCGAAGGTCGCGTTGGCCACCTGCAGCAGGATGAAGCCCAGCAGGTAGTCGCCCTCCAGGCGGTCGAAGCGGATGATCACCCCGCCGCCCACCGCCACCAGGGCCGCCAGCAGCGCCCAGGGGCTGAAGCGGCGGGACAGGGCGTCGTCCAGCAGGGTCACGTAGATGGGCGTGAGCACGGTGAACAGCAGCACCTCCGGCACCGTGAGCACGGCGAAGCTGCGGTACAGGCACAGGTAGGTGATGCCGAACTGCAGCGCCCCGGCCAGCCAGAACCCCGCCAGCAGCCTTGTCGGCAGCCCGCGCCAGCGGGTGAAGGGCAGGAACACCAGCGCCGCGATCAGCACCCGCGCCAGCACGGCGAAATCGCTGTCCACCCGCCCGGCCAGGTACTCGCCTATGAGGCTGAAGGAAAAGGCCCAGAGCAGGGTGACGACGAGCAGGTAGCGCATGGCGGGTCTCCGAAAACAGGCGGCGGATCATAGGCCGTGGCTCAGCGCGCGTCGATTCGCCACGGGGCCTTGACTTAACTTGGTAACCAAGTAGATTTTCCCGCCATGGACGAATCGATCACACCCGCCCCCAGGGGGCATGCCGCCGACGCCGCGCTGGAAGGCCTGTTCATCGAGATACTCGATGGCCAGCTGGCGCCCGGCGAATCGCTGCCAGCCGAGCGCCTGCTGGCCGAGCGCTACGGCGTCTCGCGCATCACCGTGCGCCAGGCCGTGCACAAGTTGAAGGACGTCGGCCTGGTGGAGGTCCGCCAGGGCGGTGCCAGCCGCGTGCTGGACCCGGCCCGGGCCGATGCACGGGTCTTCGAGCTGCTGCTGCGCTGCGCCGATCGGCTGCAATCCGACGCCGCCACCCGCCTGCTGCGGGACCTGGCCGAGTACCAGCAGCTCTATGCCATCGGCCTGCTGGAGGCGGCCTCGCGCCATGCCACGGATGCCGAGCGGGAACACCTGCTGCAACAGGTGGACACCTGCCCGGCCACGCTCGATGCCGCCGACGCGCAGCGCCTGGAAGACGCCTTCTGGCGACGCATCACCGCCATCGGCCGCAACCGCATCCTGCAGATGGAAATGGCCCTCTGGCAGCGCTGGACCGACGACCAGGACGCCATCGACGGCGATCCCGCCGAGCTGCGCTGGTTCTACCTGACCCTGGCCCGCCAGCTCCTGGCCCGCCAGGACCCCGTGCCCTTCTACCTGGCCTCGGTGCGCACCACCTCGGCCTGAACCCGACGACCGCGGGAAGCGGTCGTTTTTTTGCCTCCGGCAACTTGGTTACCAAGTGGAGAACACCATGCGCTACCGACTGCTCGAACCCCTCTCACTCACCCGTCGGCACCTGCTGTGCCTCAGCGGCGCCGCCCTACTCGCCGCGATTACCCGTAGCGGGCGCGCGGCGGTCCCCGAACCCGCAGCGCTGGAACTGGATGTCGCGATCATCGGTGCCGGCCTCTCCGGCCTGGTGGCGGCGCGGCGCCTGGCCGGCAGCGGCCTGCGCGTGGCGGTGCTGGAGGCCCGCGAGCGGGTGGGCGGGCGCACCGTCAACCAGCCCATGGGCAACGGCCTGGAAGTGGACGGCGGTGGCCAGTGGGTGGGCGGCGACCAGCCGATGGTGATGGAACTGGCCAGCGACCTGGGCATTCCCCTGGTGCCGCAGTACCGCGGCGGGCAGATGGCCGCCCTGCTGGGTGGCGAGCGCTACACCTTCGATGCCGACGAGCCGCCAGGGGACGCCGTGCGCGCACTGCAGGCACGGCTGGAGGCCATGGCCGGGCAGGTGCCCCTGGAAGCGCCCTGGAGCGCGGCCCGCGCCGATGAGTGGGACCGCTGGAGCCTCGCCGCGTGGCTGAAGGCCGAGCGCGCCGATGCCGAGGCCGTCGAGGCGGTGTCCACCACGGTCGCCACCACCCTGAACAGCGCGCCGGACCGGGTCTCGCTGCTGTGGTTTCTCTTCTACCTGCACTCTGCCGGCGGCTTCGCCGCGCTGGACGACCAGGCCCAGCAGTTCCGCCTGCAGGGCGGCGCGCAGCGGCTGTCCCTGAACCTGGCGCAGCAGCTCGGCCCCTCGGTGCTGCTGGGCGCGCCGGTGCGACGCATCGAGGGCTGGGACCGGGAGGCGGTCACCCTGGATTGCGCCCTGGGCCGCCTGCGTGCCCGCCGGGTGATCGTGGCGATGATGCCCGCCGACATGGCCCGCATCGGCTTCTCACCGGCACTGCCCAAGGGGCGCGCCGCCCTGCAGAAGGGCTGGACCGGCGGCAGCGGTATGAAGGTGCACTTGCGCTATGCGCGGCCGTTCTGGAAAGAATCGGGGCTCTCCGGTGCCGGCTTCATCGACAGCGCTCTGGTGCAGATGACCTTCGACAGCAGCCCCGCTCATCAGGGCCTGGGCGTGCTGCTGGCCTTCCTCGACCCGGCGCGGGCGGGGAATGATGCCCGCAAGCGCCAGGCACGGGTGCTGAAGGAGCTGGTGCGGCTGTTCGGCGAGGAAGCGGGCCGACCGCTGGCCTACGTGGAGCAGGACTGGAACCACGAGCCCTGGACCGCCGGCTGCGTATCGCCGCTGCCGCCGGGCCTGCTAAGCCGCCACGGCCGCCACCTGCGCGCGCCCCTGGGCAACCTGCACTGGGCCGGCAGCGAAACGTCGTCTGTCTGGTGCGGCTACCTGGAAGGCGCGGTCCGCGCCGGCCGGCGCGCGGCGGACGAAGTCCTAGCAGCCCTGCGCCCGGCCTGAGTCGCTAGAGGTCGTACTCGATGGCGCCGTCGCTGAGGTCGGAGAGGTCCAGCGGCCGCACGGCGCCCATCCACATCGGGTAGTCGCGGTGGTCGCGCAGGTCGCTGCCGGTGATGGGGTGGACCAGCACGTTGAGGCCGGCCCGGTTGAGGGCGAGCCAGGGGATGAGTTCGCCGAACAGCTCGGGGCGGAAGGCCAGCTGGCAGCTCCAGTCCGGATGGGGGCCGACGGGCTGGCGGTGCAGGCGGCCCATCTTCAGGGGGAAGCGGCGCGCGGCCTCTTCGCAGAGTTCGCGGGCCTGTTCGAAGCTGTCCGCGTCGTAGTAGATGTGGGCGTGGAAGCCCTTGATGCGGGGTAGGGGGGCAGCCTGCATGTTCACCTCTCTCGGGTACCGACGCGCCATGGTACCCGCAACCCACGCGCCCTGGCTCAGGGTTTGGGCGGTGTCGGCACAGTGCCGCCGGGCAGCAGCTGCGGCGCCTGCCGTTCCAAGCGGCTCTGCAGGGCTTCCAGTTGCTGCAGGGCGGCGCGGGCTTCGTCCAGCTCGGCGGCCGTGCGCTCGCCGCTCTGGGCTGCCGCCTCGATGCGCGCGCGGATCTCGGGGATCTGCTGCACGCCGCTGGTGTAGGCCTGCACCAGCTCGCGGGCCTGCCGGTCTTCCAGCGCGGCATACTGGCGCGGGTCGGCCAGCTCGGCGGCAGTGGCCCCCTGGCGGGGCTTGAGGCCGCCCAGCTCGGGGCGGCGCGGGTCGCCCTCCTGCTCCATCATCTGCATGAAGAGAATGGCTTCCTGCTGGTCCAGGGGGCGTTCCTCCGGCACCGCTGCGGCCACCTGGGCCACGGCGGGACGGGGCGCAGGTGTCGGAACGGGGCTGAGCACCGGCTCACGGGCCGTTGCGGCTTCAACCGCCTTGGGGCGTACCACCGGGGCCGCTTCGACGGCGGCCACAGGCGTCGGCTCCAGGGTCACCATGATTCCCGCCACAGCCACGGCGCCCGCACTGCAGACCAGGGCGGCGGCGATCCAGCCCTTCACAGGCCTTCCACCTTGGCGCTGGCCAGCAGGGCGCCGAGTTGCGCATCCACCTGGGCGGCGAGCTTTTCCCGCGCCACGGCCTGGTTCACTTCGAAGCGCACGCTGCGGTCGTCCAGGGGCAGTTGACGGTCCTCGCGGCTGCGCACCCGGACGATCTCGAAGGCGCCGTCGATGTGCATGGGCTGGGACAGGCTGTCGGCCTTCTGGATCAGCGCGGTCTTGCGCAGCAGGTCGAGGTCCTCGTCAGCGGGGCGGATCAGCCCCAGGTCGCCCGGCGGCGTGCGGGTCTTGTCCTCGGCCTGGGAGTAGCGACGCACCGCGTCGTCGAAATCCAGGCCCTTCTGCAGCTCTTCGTAGACGCGGTCGGCGCCGGCCTGGTCGACCAGGCGGATGTGCGCGGCCTGCACCTGGGCGACGTTGCGGTACTGCGCCAGGTTGCGCTGGTAGTAGGCCTGGGCCTCGGCATCGGTGACCTGGGCGGCGAGGGCGCGCAGGGCGTCGGATTCGTGGTGGAAATCGCTGTAGAGGCCGATCTGGTGCAGGTAGCGGTGGCGCACCAGGCGGTCCCGTACCAGGGTTTTGACGCCCGCGCGCTCGGCCGGGGTGAAACCGTCGCGGCCCAGGCGGTACCAGAGGTGATCACGCTGCACCCGGGCCTGCACCTGGCGCGCCAGGTATTCGAGGTTGCCCTTCTGCAGCTCCACCTGGCCCTGGACGTTGTCGCCCCGGTAGAGGTCCAGCAGGTCGAGGCTGTGCTCGGGCTCGCCCGGGAACTGCCAGCGGATCAGCTCCACCTTGGCCGCCGCCTGCTCCTGGACCGGGCCGAGCACCAGGCTGTTGGCCACCAGCACGCGGCTGGACGGTGCCAGCACCTCGCGCAGGCGCCGCGAATCCAGGGGCTGCGGTTGGCGCAGGAAGGGGCGCATGTCCTGGCGGGCGTCGCGGCCGTAGTACTGCTCCAGCAGGTTGCCGGCCTCGATCTCCACCGTGGCGTCCAGGTCGGCGCGGCTCTGGGCGTTGAGCTGGCCCTCCACGTCGCGGGCCAGCAGGTGGTTCTCCACCAGGCCCCGGCGCAGCTGCGCCGGGTCGGTGTTGAACTTCACCCGCGACAGCACCTGCTGCAACAGGGCGATGCTGCGCCCGGGCAGCAGCTCGCCGTCGATGCGCAGGTCCTTGGCGGTGGGCATGGCCTGGGCCGCGCCCAGGTACAGCCCCACCACCAGTCCGGCCAGCAGCCGAGCCCGGCGCCGGGTTCCTTCAGAGTGCCTTGGGTGCATTGAAGCTGTTGGCTCCCTTGGTCAGGACGCTGACGGTGAGCGCGATGGATTCGGGGATCAGCTCCTTGGCCACGCGCAGGCGGGTTGCATAGCTGGTGTCGTAGAGCGGCTCGGGGTGCGCGTAGGCGACCCGGCCGGTCTGCAGCATCAGGTCGCTGACGCTGCGGCTGGCGTCATAGCGACCGATGAGGTTGGCCACCGCGGCCTGGTCGTTGAGGCGCTCGCTGGCGTAGTGGTCGTCGACCCAGCCTTCCCAGCTGGAGTGGCCGTTGGCCGAGGTGATCCACACGTGGTGGGGCTGGGCCACATCGCCCGTGGCGTGCAGCGCGTAGCCGATGGTCTGCAGCGAGGGGGCGGCGCGGAACTGGTCGAACCAGTAGCTGGCGAGGTTATCCACAGGCTGGAACGCGGCGGTCTGGAAGTCGCCGTAGTGCTCCTGCCAGTCGGAGCGACTGCCCCGGCGGTAGTGGGCTTCGGTGGTGTCGAAGTCGGCCCGCTTCAGCTCGCGGTTGTAGAGGTAGACCATGGCGTACCAGTCGACGTCGGAGATGGTGCCGTCGACCTTGTGGTAGCGGTAGTCGTAGCCGCCGTGACGGTTGCCGTGGGCGTCGCCCTCGCGGGTGAGGTTGAGGAAGTGCCAGTAGGAGGTGTAGTTGACGATGCCGGACGCGGCGCCCCACAACGGCGCGTGCTCGTAGCCGACCCACCAGCCGCCCAGGCGCGTGTCCTTGAAGTCGTCCACGTCATAGGCGGCCTGGCCGAGGGTTTCGCCCGCCTTGGCTTCGCTGCCGGCCGCGCTGACGTAAAAGCTGTAGGCCCGGCGCATCTCCTCCGTGGCATAGGGGGAGTTCATGTAGGCCAGTGCATCCTTGACGATGTTCTTGTGGGTGGGCTGGGACCAGGCGTTGGCCTGGCCGGCCATGGCGCAGATGCAGAGACCTGCAGCCAGGTGGACGAGGGGTTTCATCGGCAGCGCTCGGGGAAGTGAATGACCCCAGAAGTGATAGCCGCGCTTTGTGCAACCCGAATGACAGCTCGCGCCCTTTATGGGACTGGCGTCTCAAAATCCTGCAAACCCAACTCCGCCCGTCAGACGGCAATGCCCTCGCGGTTGCGGATACGCTGCACCGGGTCTTCGTCCGCCAGCTCGCGCTGCAACCAGTCGACGAAGCAGGCCACCACCCGCGCCCGGCGCTTGCGCTCGGGCAGCACCACGTAATAGCCGAAGTCGGAGGTGAGGCTGCCTTCGATCACCCGTGCCAGCAGGCCCTGCTCGATGAGGTCATCCACCAGGTAGCGCCAGCCGATGGCCACGCCCTGGCCGGCGATGGCGGCCTGCACCAGCAGGGTGTAGTTGTCGAAGCGCAGGGATCCGGAGCCCGGCGGGCGGTCGATGCCCAGCTCGCGGAACAGCGCCTCCCAGTCGAACCAGCGGGTGCGTACCTCGGGCTTGAGGTGCAGCAGCGGTAACTGGGCGAGGGCGGCGGCGGGCAGGGGGGCGGCCTGGTCCTTGAGCAGGCGTGGGCTGCAGATGGGGAACACCTCCTCGCGGAACAGCAGCAGGGCGTCGCCGTGCTTGAAGCGGCCGTCACCGAAGGCGATGGCGACGTCGATCTCCGAACGCAGCATGTTCATGGTGCGGTCGCTGGTCACCAGACTGACGTCGATTTCCGGGTGGGCTTCGTGGAAGCGGTGCAGGCGCGGCATCAGCCAGTAGGCGGCGAAGGCGAAGTCGGTGGCCACCTGCAGCACCTCGTGCTGGGCCCGCGCGCCCACCGCCTCCAGGCCGAGGTTGATGGCGCGCAGGCCGTCCTGCACATGAACGAAGAGCAGGCGCCCGCTGTCAGTCAGTTCGATGCCGCGGTAGACGCGGTCGAACAGCCGCGTCGCCAGCTGCTTCTCCAGGCGCTGGATCTGCTGGCTCACCGCCGGCTGGGTGGTGCCCAGTTCCACCGCCGCGGCGGTGAAGCTCAGGTGGCGCGCCGCCGCTTCGAATACGCGCAGCAGGTCGAGGGAGAGTTCGGGTTGCAGGTCTGCCATAACGTTTACTTATCCGAGGCATGTCCGCCCATGCGGTTTACCGAAAAGGTGCGGTGATTCCATGATCGACGCCAGCACTCTCGCATAAACCCATCGTATGGATGAAGGCCCCATGAACCGCCCCAACATCCTCTTCATCATGGCCGACCAGATGGCCGCGCCGCTGATGCCCTTCCACGGTGGCCTGCCCCTGCACATGCCCAATCTTTCGCGCTTGGCGGAACGTGCCGTGGTGTTCGACTCGGCCTACTGCAACAGCCCGCTCTGCGCGCCCTCGCGCTTCACCCTGGTGAGCGGCCAGCTGCCGTCGAAGATCGGCGCCTACGACAACGCCGCCGACTTCCCCGCCGACGTGCCCACCTACGCCCATCACCTGCGCCGCCTGGGCTACCGCACCGCGCTGTCCGGCAAGATGCACTTCTGCGGCCCGGACCAGCTGCACGGCTACGAGGAACGCCTGACCAGCGACATCTACCCCGCCGACTACGGCTGGGCGGTGAACTGGGACGAGCCGGACGTGCGCCCGAGCTGGTACCACAACATGTCTTCGGTGCTGCAGGCCGGGCCCTGCGTGCGCACCAACCAGCTGGATTTCGACGACGAGGTGGTGTTCAAGGCGCGCCAGTACCTCTACGACCACGTGCGCGAACAGGCCGGGCGGCCCTTCTGCCTGACGGTGTCGATGACCCATCCCCACGACCCCTACACCATCCCGCGCGAGTACTGGGACCTGTACCGCGAGGCCGACATCCCGCTGCCCTCGGTGCTGCTGGCCCAGCACGAGCAGGACCCGCACGCCCAGCGCCTGCTCAAGGTCATCGACCTGTGGGACAAGCCGCTGCCCAACCAGAAGATCATCGACGCCCGCCGCGCCTACTTCGGCGCCTGCAGCTACGTCGACGCGCAGATCGGCACCCTGCTCAAGACCCTGGAGGACTGTGGCCTGGCCGAGGACACCATCCTGGTGTTCTCCGGCGACCACGGTGACATGCTTGGCGAGCGCGGCCTCTGGTACAAGATGCACTGGTTCGAGATGGCCGCGCGGGTACCGATGCTGGTGCATGCGCCGCAGCGTTTCGCGCCGCGCCGGGTGAAGGCCTCGGTCTCGACCATGGATCTGCTGCCGACCCTGGTGGAACTGGCCGGCGGCAGCCTGGACCCACAGCTGCCGCTGGACGGCCGCTCGCTGCTGCCACACCTGGCAGGCGAGGGCGGGCATGACGAGGTGTTCGGCGAATACATGGCCGAAGGCACCACCAGCCCGCTGATGATGATCCGCCGTGGCCCGTGGAAGTTCGTCTATTCGGAGCAGGACCCGCTGCTGCTCTTCAACCTGGAAAGCGACCCTCGCGAGCTGGAGAACCTGGCCGCATCCGCGAGCCACCGCGAGGTGCTCGAGGCCTTCCTCGCCGAAGCCCGGGCGCGCTGGGACATCCCCGCGATCCACCAGGCGACGCTCGCCAGCCAGCGCCGCCGCCGCTTCGTCGCCGGCGCCCTGGAGCAGGGCCGGCTCACCAGCTGGGACCACCAGCCCTGGGTGGACGCCAGCCAGCAATACATGCGCAACCACATCGACCTCGACGACCTGGAGCGCCGCGCACGTTATCCACAGCCCTGACCAGAGGGGACGAACCCACGGCCGGCCACACCTTCACTCACAAGGAAAAGGCATGAAGACCATCACCACCCTGTTCGCCGCCGCGCTGCTTTCCAGCGCCCTGATCACCACCGCCCAGGCCGAGGACGCCCGTTGCGCCACCGTGAAGCTGGGCGACCCGGGCTGGAGCGACATCGCCGTCACCAACGGCGTCGCCCGCTTGCTGCTGGACGGCCTGGGCTACAAGGCCGAAACCCAGACCCTGGCGGTGCCGATCATCTTCGCCGGCCTGCAGAAGGGCCAGGTGGACGTCTTCCTCGGCAACTGGATGCCAGCCCAACAGAGCAACTACGACAAGTTCGTCGCCGCCGGCGAGGTGGACAAGGTGGCGCAGAACCTCGGCGGCACCGAGTACACCCTGGCCGTGCCGAGCTACGCCTATGACGCGGGGGTGAAGACCTTCGCCGACCTGGACAAGCACGCCGACAGGTTCAAGCACACCCTCTACGGCATCGCCGCCGGCTCGCCGGCCAACATCTCCATCCAGGACATGATCAAGGGCGATGAATTCGGCCTGGGCGACTGGAAGCTGGTGGAGTCCAGCGAGCAGGCGATGCTGGTGCAGGTGGGCCGCGCGGTGAAGCGCAAGGAGTTCGTGGTGTTCCTCGGCTGGACCCCGCACCCGATGAACGTGCAGTACGACATGAAGTACCTCAAGGGCGGCGAGAAGTACTTCGGCGCGAGCGGCACGGTGAACACCCTGGCGCGCAAGGGCTACGCCCAGCAGTGCCCCAACGTCGGCAAGCTGCTGGCCAACCTGGCGTTCACCCAGGAGATGGAGAACGCGGTGATGAACGAGGTGCTGAGCAAGAACGCCAGCAACGACGAGGCGGTGAAGGCCTGGCTCAAGGCCAACCCGCAGGTGGTCGAGGGCTGGCTGCAGGGCGTGACCACCCGCGAGGGGGGCGATGGGCTGGCGGCGGTGAAGGCGAAGCTGTGATTCGCGGGGGCCGTGAAGCGGCCCCCTTTCGCCCGAGGTGGCGTATGGTCGCTGCCCATCGCGATTGAAAGTTCGCGCCACGTCTCCCACGTCTGCCGATGAGGCCCTGCCCGTCCCACAATGAAGCCTTCCACCCTCTTCCCCTTCCTCGACTGGCTGCCCCGGACCACCGGGCGCAGCCTCGGGCGTGACGCGCTGGTGGGCCTGACCGGCGCCATCCTCGCCCTGCCGCAATCCATCGCCTATGCGCTGATCGCCGGCCTGCCGGCCGAATACGGCCTCTACGCCGCCGTGGTGCCGGTGATCATCGCCTGCCTCTGGGGCTCGTCCTGGCACCTGATCGGCGGGCCGACGGCGGCCATCTCCGTGGTGCTGTTCGCCAGCGTCAGCCCCCTGGCTTTGCCGGGCAGCGGCGACTACATCGCCCTGGTGCTGCTGCTGACCTTCCTCGCCGGGCTGTTCCAGTGGCTGCTCGGCGTACTGCGCTTCGGCGCCCTGGCCAACTTCGTCTCGCAGTCGGTGGTGATCGGCTTCACCTGTGGCGCGGCGCTGGTCATCGCCCTGGGGCAGATTCCCAACCTGCTCGGCCTGCCCAGCCTGGAAGGCCGCGCGACGGCATTGCAGGGCGCGCTGGAACTGGCCGGGCACGTGCGCGAAGTGCATGTGCCGTCGGTGCTGGTGGCGCTGGCCACCCTGGTGGTGACGTTGCTGCTGCGGCGCTTCGCCCCGCGCCTGCCGGCCCTGTTGCTGGGCCTGGTGGCCGGCAGCCTGCTGGTAATGGCGTTACCCGCCAGCATGGCCGGCGTGCCCTTGGTGCCGCCCTTCGAGGGCAGCCTGCCGCCGTTCACGGCCTTGCGCTTCGACCTCGACGACATCCTCCGCCTGCTGCCTTCGGCGGTGGCCTGCGGGCTGCTCGGCCTGGTCATGAGCCTGTCCATCGCCCGCGCCCTGGCCACCCAGTCGCAGCAGGTGCTGGACGCCAACCGCGAGACCCGCGGCCAGGGCCTGTCCAACCTGGTCGGGGCCTGGTTCTCCGGCTACCTCTCCAGCGGCTCCTTCACCCGCTCGGCGCTGAACCTGCAGGCCGGCGCCCGCTCGCCCCTGGCAGGGGTGTGCTCGGCGCTGTGGGTGGCGCTGTTCGCCCTGGTGGGCGCGCGGCTGATCGCGCATATCCCGTTGCCGGCAATGGCGGCGAGCATCCTGCTGATCTGCTGGAACCTGATCGACCTGCCGGGCATGCGCCAGCTGTGGCGGGTGAGTCGGGCGGAGTTCGTGGTGATGGCGCTGACGGCCTTGGCCACCCTGGTGCTGGAACTGCAGACGGCGATCTACGCGGGGGTGCTGGCGTCGCTGTTCTTCTACCTCAAACGCACCTCGCAGCCGCGCGTGCTGCATTCCGGCGACGCCGAGGAGGAGGTGCTGCGCATCGAGGGCTCGATCTTCTTTGGTGCCTGCCCCTATGTGCAGCGGCTGATCCAGCGCAGCCGGGGCAAGCGCCTGGTGCTGGACGGGCACCACATCAACTTCATCGATTTCGCCGGGGTGAGCCTGCTGCACAACGAGGCCCGTCGCCTGCACGGGCAGGGCCGCACCCTGGTGCTGCGCCGCGCCCGGCCCCATGTGGAGCGCGAGCTGCGCAAGCTGGAAGACGAGCACAGCCGGCTGGTGATCGAGCCGTAGCCCGGGGCGACCGAATCAGCCCTGGGCGAGCAGCCGACGCAGTTCGGCGAGGACCGGCGCCGTTTCCGGGCGCACGCCGCGCCAGAGCAGGAAGGCTTCGGCCGCCTGCTCCACCAGCATGCCCAGGCCGTCGAGGGTACGCGCGGCGCCCTGCTCCTGGGCCCAGCGGTTGAAGGCAGTGATCTGCGCGCCGTACATCATGTCGTAGCAGACCGTGTGGCCGGCCTCGATCAGGCTCGGCGAGATGGGCGGCAGCTCGCCGGCGAGGCTAGCGGAGGTGCCGTTGACGATCAGGTCCACCGGCTCTTCCAGCCAATCGAAACCACTGGCCAGCACCGGGCCCAGGTCGGCGAACTCATGGGCCAGCTGCTCGGCCTTCTCCACCGTGCGGTTGGCGATCACCACCGCAGCCGGGCGCTGGGCCAGCAGGGGTTCGAGCACACCGCGCACGGCACCACCGGCACCGAGCAGGAGGATGCGCGTGCCGGCGAGTTCGAGCCCGGCGTTGCGCATCAGGTCGCCCACCAGGCCGGCGCCGTCGGTGTTGTCGCCCAGCAGGCTGCCGTCATCCAGGCGCTTGAGGGTGTTCACCGCACCGGCGCGGCGGGCGCGCTCGCTGAGGCTATCGGCCATCTGGAAGGCCTGTTCCTTGAAGGGCACGGTGACGTTGCCACCCAGGCCCTGCGCAAAGAAGGCGCGGGCGAAGCCGGTGAAGTCGTCCAGGGGCGCCAGCAACGCCTCGTACTCCAGGGCCTGGCCGGTCTGCGCGGCGAACAGGCGGTGGATCAGTGGCGACTTGCTGTGGCCGATGGGGTTGCCGAAGACAGCGTAGCGGTCCATCAGAGCCCTGCCTCCTCAAGCCAATTTCGGTCCTGAAGGAAGTACTCCGTCAGGCGCGCTTCTTCGCTGCCCGGCTCCGGCTTCCAGTCGTAGCCCCAGCGCACCTGGGGCGGCAGGGACATGAGGATGGATTCGGTACGCCCACCGGATTGCAGGCCGAACAGGGTGCCGCGGTCGAACACCAGGTTGAACTCCACGTAGCGACCACGGCGGAAGGCCTGAAACTCGCGCTGCTGCTCGGTGAAGGGGGTGTTGCGACGCTTGCGCACGATGGGCAGGTAGGCCTGGATATAGGCATCACCGATGGCACGCATGAAGGCGAAGCTGGTGTCGAAGTCCCACTGGTTCAGGTCGTCGAAGAACAGGCCGCCGATGCCACGCGGTTCGTTGCGGTGCTTGAGGTGGAAGTAGCGGTCGCACCATTCCTTGTAGCGCGGGTAGACGTCCGCGCCGAAGGGTGTGCAGGCGTCACGGGCCACCTGGTGCCAGAGCACGCAGTCTTCCTCATGGGCGTAGTAGGGGGTCAGGTCGAAGCCGCCACCGAACCACCAGACCGGCTCTTCACCTTCCTTCTCGGCGATGAAGAAGCGCACGTTGGCGTGGGAGGTGGGGATGTGCGGGTTCTCCGGGTGGATCACCAGGGACACGCCCAGGGCCTGGAAGCCACGGCCGGCCAGTTCCGGGCGATGGGCGCTGGCCGACGGCGGCAGGCTGCTGCCGAACACATGGGAGAAGTTGACCCCGCCCTTTTCGATCAGCTTGCCGTTCTCCAGCACGCGGGTGCGACCGCCGCCGCCGGCCGGGCGCTCCCAGGCTTCTTCGAAGAAGCCGGCGCCGCCGTCCTCGGCTGCCAGTTCGGCACAGATACGGTCTTGCAGATCGAGCAGGTAGGCCTTCACGGCCTCAATGTGTTTACTCACGTCGAATACACCTTGGATCGGCTTGCGCGCGCCGCAGGACGGGGCTTGCAGGGAAAAAAGAGGGCGCAAGCATACCACCGCGAGCGGCTCGCGGTGGCTTGACGCCGATCAAGCGGAAGGCTTGGATTGAGGCTTTTCCCGGAAGGAGAGTCGACCATGGCCAGGCGCGTGCAGTTTTCCCAGTACGGCGGTCCCGAGGTGCTCGAACTGGTGGAGGCGCCAGTCGCCGAACCCGGCCCTGGCCAGGTGCGGGTACGCAACCACGCCATCGGCCTCAACTTCATCGAGACCTATTTCCGCAGCGGGCTCTACCCGGCGGCGTCGCTGCCCTCCGGGCTGGGCAACGAGGGCGCGGGCGAGGTGGATGCCGTGGGCGCGGGCGTGGAGCACCTGAAGGTGGGCGACCGGGTCGGCTACGGCACCGGCCCCCTGGGCGCCTACGGCGAGTACCACGTGCTGCCGGCGGCCAACCTGGTGAAGCTGCCGGACGCCATCGGCTACGAGCAGGCCGCCGCGGTGATGCTCAAGGGCCTGACGGTGCAGTACCTGCTGCGCCAGACCCACGCGCTGAAGGCCGGCGAGACGGTGCTGTTCCATGCCGCCGCCGGGGGTGTCGGCTCCATCGCCTGCCAGTGGGCCAAGGCCATCGGCGCGCGCCTGATCGGGGTCGCCGGTTCGGCGGAAAAGGCCGAGCGAGCCAAGGCCCTGGGTGCCTGGGCCTGCATCGACAGCAGCCGCGAGAACGTGGTGCAACGGGTGCTGGAGCTGACCGAGGGGCGCAAATGCCCGGTGGTCTACGACTCGGTGGGCAAGGACACCTGGGAAACCTCGCTGGACTGCGTGGCCCCGCGCGGCCTGCTGGTGAGCTTCGGCAACGCCTCGGGCGCGGTGAGCGGGGTCAACCTCGGGGTGCTGGCGCAGAAGGGTTCGATCTACGTGACCCGGCCCACCCTGGGCAGCTACGCCGACACGCCGGCGCACCTGCAGGCCATGGCCGACGAGCTGTTCGGGATGATCGCCAGCGGCGCGCTGAAGGTGGAGATCGGCCAGCGCTATGCCCTGGCCGACATCGCCCGCGCCCATGCCGACCTGGCGGGCCGGCGCACCAGCGGTTCGAGCGTGCTGCTGCCCTGATCAGGACGCGCGCACGACCTGCCCGGTAACCAGGTCGCGGATGGTGCTGGGGTTGCGGCGCCCGCCCAGGGCGCCCACCAGCACGGCATCCAGCTCGCCGGGGAAGTACTGCTGCACACGCAGGCGCGACACGGCGGAAGGCCGTCCAGCGGGGTTGGCGGAAGTGGACACCAGCGGCCCGACCTGGGCGCACAGGGCGCGCACCACCGGGTGGTCGCTGACGCGCAGGGCGACGCTGTCGTGCTTGCCGGTGATCCACTCGGGCAGCAGGTTCTGGTGCGGCACCAGCCAGGTGTTGGGGCCCGGCCAGGAAGCAGCCAGCGTGTCCTTCCATTCATCGGGCAGGTCGTCGAGGAGGAAGTCGAACTGCTCGATCGCATCGGCCACCAGGATCAGCCCCTTCTCCACCGGCCGCGCCTTGAGCGCCAGCAGGCGGTAGACGGCGTCCTCGTTCCAGGGGTCGCAACCGAGCCCCCAGACGGCTTCCGTGGGGTAGGCGATCACACCGCCATTGCGCACCATCCGCGCCACTTGCTGAACCCGCCAGTTGCTGACCATTGCCCACTCCCGAAAAACGATGGCGCGAGTGTACAGGCCTCAACCACGACGGTGCACCCAGAGCCCCGCCTCACGGGCGATGCAGCCGTCGAGTTCGAGGTCGGTGAGCGCGGCCAGCACCCGGGGCAGCTCCCAGCCACTGGCGCTGGCCAGGGCTTCGCTGCTGTAGGGCGAGGCGCGCAGCAGGTCGAGCAGTGGGTGATCCAGCAGCGCAGCACGGGGTTCCGGCGCGACCACCTGCCAGCCACGCAGGGCTTCGAGCACATGCCCGACCGTCTCCACCAGCACGGCGCCGTCGCGGATCAACTGGTGGCAACCGCGCGCACCGGGATGGTGGATGGAGCCGGGGATGGCGTAGACCTCACGGCCCTGCTCGACAGCCAGGCGCGCGGTGATCAGCGAGCCGCTGGACGGGCTCGCCTCCACCACCAGCACGCCCAGCGAGAGCCCGCTGATGATGCGGTTGCGCCGGGGGAAGTTGCTGGCCTGGGGCGCGCAGTCCAGCGGCAGTTCGGAAACCAGCGCCCCGCCGCTTTCGACTATCGCCGTCGCGAGCGCCTGGTGCCGGCTCGGGTAGATGCGCTCCAGCCCGGTGCCGAGCACGGCGACCGTGTGCCCACCGGCATCCAGCGCGCCCCGGTGGGCGGCACCGTCGATGCCCAGGGCCAGGCCGCTGGTGATGCAGAAGCCCCCGGCGGCCAGGCTGCGGGCGAAGGCGTGGGCGGTATCCAGCCCGGCACGGGAGGCACGGCGGCTGCCGACCATGGCCAGCTGCGGGCGTTCGAGCAGGGCAGGGTCACCGCGCACGAACAGCAGCGGCGGGGCATCGTTGAGCTGGGCGAGCAGGGCGGGGTAGTGGGGGTCGTCCCACATCAGCAGGTGGTTGCCTTCCTGTTCCAGCCAGGCCAGTGACCAGGCGGCGCAGTTGCGCACCTCTTCACTGCGGCGGGGGCCGGCGCAGGCCTCGGGCAGGCGCAGCGAGCGCCAGGCAGCGGCCGGGGCACTGAGGGCAGCGGAGGCACTGCCGAAGGCGTCGATCAGGATGCGGAAACGCTGGGGGCCGAGTTCGGGAAGACTGTGAAGACGCAGGCGGGCTTCGATTTCAGCGGGAGAGGCGGGCGGCACGGGGATCGTCCTTGACCATCGCCGCGCAGGGCGGCTGGCCACCCTGTATACAACAAGCCCCCGTAGGACGGGGGCTTGGTTTGCTTAGGGATTGTGCACCTTGTCCATCACCGCCAGCTGTCGGCTGGCCGCCAGGATCAGGCCGTAGCTGAGCTTGTCATAGGTGCGGAACACCATCAGCAGGCCGGCACGCTCGTCGGGGATCTTCACCGATTCACCGGTGACGCGGTCACGCACGATCTCGCCGGTCTTGTAGACCGCCAGTACGTTGCCTTCCACCAGGCCGTCGCGCTTGCCCTTGTTGATGGTCACCACATCGAACTGGCCGATCTGGTTCACGCCACGGGGCACGTCGAGGATCACACCCTTGATGTCGGTGCTCGGAGCACTGGGCATGAAGGTGGAGTTCACCGAGCGCTGTTCGGTCGGGAACAGGCGATCGCCCAGGCGGACTTCCTGGGTCGAACGGGTGAGGGTCATGGTCGCCACGTCGCCTTCCTGGGCCACCAGGTCACCGCCACCGATGTCGTCGGCGTTGATGCCGAGGAATTCCTTGGTCTCGGGATCGATGTAGGTCTTGCCCTGACGGAAGATGCCGTAGGTGGGGTTCTGCTCGTCGAAGCTGCCGCGTGCATAGACGCGATCACCGGCGCCGCTGACCACGCGCTCGGCGTTGCCGGCAACGATGTAGGGCGCGCCGTTGAACTGGTCGGGCGTGTCGACGATGCGGTTGCTCAGCAGGAAACTGTTGATGGCTTCCAGCGGGATGGTCGGAATGGCTTCGGCCATCGGCGTGCTGCGCACCTGGGGCGACAGCTTGATGGTGCCGCGGGATGCGCCGCGATCCAGCATCAGGCGAGGCTGGCCATCGACATAGACGAGGCTCAGGCTGTCGCCCGGGTAGATCAGGTGCGGGTTCTCGATCTGCGGGTTGGCGTGCCAGATTTCCGGCCACTTCCAGGGTTCGCGCAGGAACTTGCCCGAGATATCCCAGAGGGTATCCCCACGCACTACCGTGTAGTGCTCCGGGTGGCCTTCCTTGAGTTCCACCGCAGCCTGTGCCAGCCCACTGGCAGCAAGGAGCAGCAGGGCGAGTAGTGATTTCCTCATGCGGTGAATCCCTTTATTATGTGCGTTCACGCGAAACGGCCTGAAAGCCGCCCCAACCGGGCTTTGCAGGCGTTTTTCAATGCTGCTCATCATCTTAGCAGCGGATTTTGACTTTATTCTACAAGTGCATCACAAACGCATATGGCGATCCTGAACATCCTCGAATTTCCCGATCCACGCCTGCGTACCATCGCCAAACCGGTGGACGTGGTGGACGACGCTGTGCGCCAGTTGATCGACGACATGTTCGAAACCATGTACGACGCACCGGGTATCGGCCTCGCCGCGACCCAGGTCAACGTGCACAAGCGCGTGGTGGTGATGGACCTGTCCGAAGACAAGTCCGAGCCCATGGTCTTCATCAACCCCGAGTTCGAATCCCTGACCGACGAGATGGACCAGTACCAGGAAGGCTGCCTGTCGGTCCCGGGCTTCTACGAGAACGTCGACCGTCCGCAGAAGGTGCGCATCAAGGCCCTGGACCGCGACGGCAAGCCCTATGAGCTGATCGCCGAAGGGCTGCTCGCGGTGTGCATCCAGCACGAGTGCGACCACCTCAACGGCAAGCTGTTCGTCGATTACCTGTCGACGCTCAAGCGTGACCGGATCAAGAAGAAGCTGGAAAAGCAGCACCGCCAGCAGGCTTGATCGCCGAACCCCAAAGGCTTGCTCCGGCAAGCCTTTTTCTTTTTCAGAGTGACCAAGTGAGCCCCGCATGACCCAAGCACTGCGCCTCGTCTTCGCCGGCACCCCGGAGTTCGCCGCCGAGCACCTCAAGGCCCTGCTCGACACGCCGCACAGTATCGTCGCCGTCTACACCCAGCCGGATCGCCCGGCAGGCCGTGGCCAGAAGCTGATGCCGAGCCCGGTCAAGCAACTCGCCCTGCAGCACGGCATCCCCGTGATGCAGCCGCCGACCCTGCGTGACGCCGATGCCCAGGCCGAGCTCAAGGCCCTCGGTGCCGACCTGATGGTGGTGGTCGCCTACGGCCTGATCCTGCCCCAGGTGGTGCTCGACACCCCGCGCCTCGGCTGCATCAACAGCCATGCCTCGCTGCTGCCGCGCTGGCGTGGCGCCGCGCCGATCCAGCGTGCGGTGCAGGCCGGCGATGCCGAGAGCGGCGTCACCGTGATGCAGATGGAAGCGGGCCTGGACACCGGGCCGATGCTGCTCAAGGTCGTCACCCCGATCACCGCCGACGACACCGGCGGCAGCCTCCACGACCGCCTCGCCGCCCTCGGCCCGCAGGCCGTGGTGCAGGCCATCGGGCAACTCGCCGCCGGCACCCTGGTGGGCGAGGTGCAGGACGATGCCCTGGCCACCTATGCGCACAAGTTGAACAAGGACGAAGCCCGCATCGACTGGAGCCGCCCGGCCGATGAGCTGGAGCGCCTGGTGCGCGCCTTCAACCCCTGGCCGATCTGCCACAGCACCCTCGGCGGCGAGCCGCTGAAGGTACTGGCGGCCCAGCTCGGCGAAGGCCAGGGCCAGCCGGGGCAGATCCTCGCCGCCAGCAAGGACGGCCTGACCGTGGCCTGCGGCAGTGGTGCCCTGCGCTTGACCCGCCTGCAACTGCCCGGCGGCAAGCCACTGAGTTTCGCCGACCTGTTCAACAGCCGCCGCGAGCAGTTCGCCGCCGGCCTGGTACTCGGCGCATGAATCCGCGTCTCGCCGCCGCCCGCGCGCTGACCGCCGTCCTCTCCGGCAAGGCCTCGCTGGGCGGCAGCCTGCCCGCACAGCTGGAAAGGGTAGACCCGCGCGACCGTGGCCTTGCCCAGGACCTCGCCTTCGGCGCCGCCCGTTGGCAGCCCCGCCTCTCGGCCCTGGCCGAGCGCCTGCTGCAGAAGCCGTTCAAGAGCGCCGACAAGGATGTGGAGGCGTTGCTGCTGGTCGGCCTTTATCAACTGTTCTACAGCCGCATCCCCGCCCACGCCGCCATCGGTGAAACCGTGGGTGCCGCCGAGAAGTTGAAGAAGCCCTGGGCCAAGGGCCTGCTCAATGCCGTGCTGCGTAATGCCCAACGTGACGGCGAGGCGATCTTCGCCGAGCTGGAGCGCGACCCCATGGTGCGCACCGCCCACCCACGCTGGCTGCAGAAGGCGCTCAAGGCGGCCTGGCCCGAACACTGGGAAGCGATCTGCGCCGCCAACAACGCCCATCCGCCGCTGATCCTGCGGGTCAACCGCCGTCACGGCGAGCGCGACGCCTACCTCGCCGAACTGCGCCAGGCCGGCATCGAGGCCGAGCCCTGCGCGTTCAGCCGCGACGGCATCCGCCTGCTCGAAGCCCGTGACGTGAAGACCCTGCCCGGCTTCGCCGACGGCCGCGTCAGCGTGCAGGACGAAGCCGCGCAGCTGGCCGCCGACCTGCTCGAACTCGCCCCCGGCCAGCGCGTGCTCGACGCCTGCTGCGCCCCTGGCGGCAAGACCTGTCACCTGCTGGAGGCCGAGCCCGGCCTGGCCGACGTGGTGGCCGTGGACCTGGAAGAGAGCCGCCTGGTACGGGTGCGCGAAAACCTCCAGCGCCTCGGCCTGCACGCCACGCTGATCGCTGCCGATGGTCGCGATACCGCTGCCTGGTGGGACGGCAAGCCGTTCCAGCGCATCCTCCTGGACGCGCCCTGCTCGGCCACCGGCGTGATCCGCCGCCACCCAGACATCAAGCTGACCCGCCAGGCCGAGGACATCCCCGCCCTGGCGCAGCTGCAGGGCGAGCTGCTCGATGCCCTCTGGCCGACCCTGGAGGTCGGCGGCATCCTCGTCTACGCCACCTGCTCCACGCTGCCGATGGAGAACAGCGAGAACATCGCCGCCTTCCTCGCCCGCACCCCTGGCGCGCGCGAACTGGACATCGCCGGCACCTTCGGCCTCAAGCAGCCCCACGGGCGCCAGTTGCTGGCCCGGGAAGACGGCCACGACGGCTTCTACTATGCCAAGCTGATAAAAATCGCCGCCTCACCACGCGGCTAACGGAGCGATCAGTGAAGATCATCATCCTCGGTGCGGGACAGGTCGGCGGCACGCTCGCCGAACACCTCTCCGGCGAAGCCAACGACATCACGGTGGTGGACACCGACGGCGACCGCCTGCGCGACCTCGGCGACCGCCTCGACATCCGCACCGTACAGGGGCGGGGTTCCTTCCCCACCGTGCTGCGCCAGGCCGGCGCCGACGACGCCGACATGCTGGTGGCGGTAACCAACAGCGACGAGGTGAACATGGTGGCCTGCCAGGTCGCCTACACCCTGTTCCATACGCCGACCAAGATCGCCCGCGTGCGCGAGGCGGCCTACCTGACCCGCGCCGGGCTGTTCGACAACGAGGCCATCCCGGTCGACGTGCTGATCAGTCCCGAGCAGGTGGTCACCAACTACATCAAGCGCCTGATCGAATACCCCGGCGCACTGCAGGTGATCGACTTCGCCGAGGGCAAGGCCCAACTGGTGGGCGTCAAGGCCTACTACGGCGGCCCGCTGGTGGGGCAGGAGCTGCGCCAGTTGCGCCAGCACATGCCCAACGTCGACACCCGCGTTGCCGCGATCTTCCGCCGCAACCGGCCGATCACGCCCCAGGGCGATACGGTGATCGAGGCCGACGACGAGGTCTTCTTCATCGCCGCCAAGGCGCACATCCGCGCCGTGATGAGCGAGATGCGCCGCCTCGAGGACAGCTACAAGCGGGTGGTCATCGCCGGTGGCGGCCACATCGGCGAGCGCCTGGCGGAGGCCATCGAGAGCCGCTACCAGGTGAAGATCATCGAGATGAACCCGGCCCGCTGCCGCTACCTCTCCGACACCCTCGACAGCACCGTGGTGCTGCAGGGCAGCGCCTCCGACCGCGACCTGCTGGTGGAAGAGAACATCAACGATGCCGACATCTTCCTGGCGCTGACCAACGACGACGAGGCCAACATCATGTCCTCGCTGCTGGCCAAGCGCCTGGGCGCGCGCAAGGTGATGACCATCATCAACAACCCCGCCTACGTCGATCTGGTGCAGGGCGGCGATATCGACATCGCCATCAGCCCGCAGCTGGCCACCATCGGCACCCTGCTGACCCACGTGCGCCGCGGCGACATCGTCAGCGTGCACTCCCTGCGCCGGGGCGCGGCGGAAGCCATCGAGGCCATCGCCCACGGCGACGCCAAGTCGAGCAAGGTGGTGGGCCGCATGATCGAGGACATCGCCCTGCCGCCGGGCACCACCATCGGCGCCATCATCCGCAACGACGAGGTGCTGATCGCCCACGACGACACGGTGATCGAGTCCGGCGACCACGTGATCCTGTTCCTCGTCGACAAGAAGTACATCCGTGATGCCGAGCGCCTGTTCCAGGTCGGGCTGACGTTCTTCTAAAGGCGCACGAACAAGGGAAGGAGGGGAAATGCTCGAAGGACTGGAGAAGATGCTCGCCAAGGGCAACGACAATTCGCTGCTGCGCTTCGGCCTCGGCAAGGGCTACCTCGACCAGGGCGACGCTGCCCGGGCCGCCGAGCACCTGAAGGCCTGCGTGGCCTTCGACGCCAAGTACTCGGCGGCCTGGAAGCTGCTCGGCAAGGCCCTGCAACAGGCAGGGGACGACGAGGGGGCACGTCAGGCCTGGACCCAGGGACTGCAAGCGGCCGAGGCCCAGGGCGACAAGCAGGCGGAGAAGGAGATGACGGTGTTCCTCAAGCGTCTCGACCGCCAGGCAGCGCCCCGTTGAGCGCCGCCATGAGCCGCCTCGTGCCCTTCGCGCTGGCCACGACCCTGGCGCTGCCGGCCGGCGCCGCCGAGCCCAATGGGCCCTATACCCTGCTCGAAGCCTCGCGCCCGCTGTTCGAAGGCGTGACCAACACCGACAGGGCCACGGCCGAAGCCTGCGCGGGCTGGTCGATGTCGAAGGCCCAGGTCGAGCGTTTCTTCACCCTTGGCGAGCTGCTCGATGGCGTGGTCCTGCATCACCAGTTCGCCTGGCTGCCCTGCAGCATAGAGGGCCGGGTGCATGACGGGCGTGGCCAGGTGTGGAACTTCCGCATCAACGCGGCGGCCACGGCCACCACCTGGCGTGGTGACGGGCCGACCCGGGAGGAATACCGCTGGGGTTGTCGCCGTGAAGGCTGCGAATCCCTGGTGCTGATGGGCGCCGAGGGCGACGGCTGAGTCAGCGATCGATGAAGCGCAGGCCGACGCCTTCGACATCCGCGCGCATGATCTCCATCTGCAAGACCGGCGCCTCGAAGGGCAGGTCCTGGACCTGGCCAGTGACGATGGTACCCAGGGGCAGGGCGACGAGATCGGGGTGGCGCACGTAGACACCACCATCGGAGAGGTCGCGGGTCTGGGCGAGTATTTCGCCGAAGCTTTCGTGACTGATCTTGATCCGGCACTTCATCGGAGTGCGCGGGTACTGCCGCTGGTTCGACATCGTCTGTTCGCCATCCTCAGCCTTGGTGTGCCGTTAATAGCCTAAATCACAGCGGCGACGGAAAAAAGGCGCCATAAGGCGCCTCAATACCAGCGTTTCTCCCCTTCGGGGCGCTTCTTGAAGCGCTTCATGCTCCACATGTACTGGGTCGGGTAGGTGCGCACGTAGCGCTCGACCACAGCGCTCATCGCGGCGACCGAGGTCTCGACGTCCTCGCTGTACATGGCCTCGGGCGCGGCCTCGAGGATCACCTTGAAGCCGGAGCCATCGGGCAGGCGCAGCGCATGCAGGAACACCCCGCGGGCCTTGCCGCCGGAAAGCATGCCGTGGACGAACTTGCTGGTCAGCGCGGTGGTGCCCAGGAAGGGCACGAACAGGCCGCTGGAAAGGCTCGGCTCGGGGTCGGCCGGAATGCCCACGGCACCGCCCTTGCGCACTTCCTTGATGACGCTGAGGATGCCTTCACGGGTGGAAGGGGCCACACGGTTGCCCAGCTGCACGCGCTGCTTGCGCAGCAGCTCGTCCACCGCCTTCAGCTTCGGCGGGCGGTAGAAGATGATCGGTTTGCACTGGTCGCAATAGAAGTGGTTGAGCACTTCCCAGTTGCCCAGGTGGCTGGTGATGCCCACCACGCCCTTGCCGCTGGCCAGCGCCTCGCGCAGCACCTCCAGGCCCTCCACCTCGCGCACCAGGCCGATGGATTTCTGCGCCGGCCAGATCCAGGCACAGGCGCTTTCGGTCAGGGTGCGGCCGATGTCCATCAGGCTCAAGCGGGTGCGCTCGTCCAGCTCGGCCGCGTTCAGCTCGGGGAAGCACTTGGACAGGTTGATGCGCACCACCTCGCGCGAGCGGTTGGGCAGGCGCCACATCAGCCAGCCGATGGCGGCGCCCAGGCGCTGGACCACGCCCCAGGGCAGGAGGGCGAAGAGCCGCAGGAATCCCACGACCAGCGCGCCTTTGAACTTCTCCACGGGCAACTCCAGCAATCGACGAGGCGCGTATTCTAACCAGCCGCGCGCCAGCGTCGATGACCAATTGGTCTCGACGGAGACGTCAGCCCTTCAGCGCCGGGTAGCGATCGCAGTCGGTGGTGTGGTCCATGACCATGCCGCAGGCCTGCATGAAGGCATAGCAGATGGTCGGGCCGACGAAGGTGAAGCCGGCCTTCTTCAGCGCCTTGCTCATGGCTTCGGCCTCGGGCGTGACCGCCGGCACCTCGCCACGCCCGACGAAGTGATTGATGCGCGGCACCCCGCCGACGAAGGACCAGAGCAGCTTCACCGGGTCTTCCAGGCGCAGCCAGGCCTGGGCGTTCTGCCGCGCGGCCTTTAGCTTGGCGAGGTTGCGGATGATGCCCGGGTCCTGCATGCGTTCCTCGATCTCCTCGTCGCTCATGCGCGCCAGGCGCTGGGCGTCGAAGCCGAACATCACCTCGCGGTAGCGCTCGCGCTTCCTCAGCACGGTGATCCACGACAGCCCGGCCTGGAAGCCTTCCAGCAGCAGCATCTCGAAGAGCCCCTGCGGGTCACGCTGGGGCACGCCCCATTCAGTGTCGTGGTAGTCGATGTAGAGCGGGTCGTCGTTGCACCAGAAGCAGCGGGGCATGGGGGGTCCTTCCTGGAACGGGGAAAGGCGCACTATACGCACCAGGCTGTATAAAAAACCAGTAATGCGAGAGCCGCAAACCGACGGCCGGAAGGAGAGGCGGGCCGCCTCCGGGGAAATCAGCGAGACGCCTGTGGCTGCTGGGTTCGGCGGGATTCGATCGGGTATACTCCCCGGCTTTGTCGCAGCCTCAGCACAGGTAAATTTCGTGAGCCAGACTACGCCTGCCGTGCGCACCTTCCAAGACCTGATCCTCGTCCTCCAGCAGTACTGGGCGGAGCAGGGTTGCGTGGTGCTGCAGCCCTACGATATGGAAGTTGGCGCCGGCACCTTCCACACCGCTACCTTCCTGCGGGCCATCGGCCCGGAAACCTGGAACGCTGCCTATGTGCAGCCCAGCCGTCGCCCCACTGACGGTCGCTATGGCGAGAACCCCAACCGCCTGCAGCACTACTACCAGTTCCAGGTGGTCCTCAAGCCCAACCCGGAGAACTTCCAGGAGCTGTACCTGGGTTCGCTCAAGCGCATCGGCATCGATCCGCTGGTGCACGACATCCGCTTCGTCGAGGACAACTGGGAATCCCCCACCCTCGGCGCCTGGGGCCTGGGTTGGGAAATCTGGCTGAACGGCATGGAAGTCACCCAGTTCACCTACTTCCAGCAGGTCGGTGGCATCGAGTGCTACCCGGTGACCGGCGAGATCACCTATGGCCTGGAACGCCTGGCCATGTACCTGCAGGGCGTGGACTCGGTCTATGACCTGGTGTGGACCGACGGCCCCTTCGGCGTGGTCACCTATGGCGACGTGTTCCACCAGAACGAGGTGGAGCAATCCACCTTCAACTTCGAGCACGCCAACGTGCCGAAGCTGTTCGAGCTGTTCGACTTCTACGAGAGCGAGGCCAATCGCCTGATCGAGCTGCAGCTGCCGCTGCCGACCTACGAGATGGTGCTCAAGGCTTCCCACACCTTCAACCTGCTGGATGCCCGCCGCGCCATCTCGGTGACCGAGCGCCAGCGTTACATCCTGCGTGTGCGCACCCTGGCCCGCGCCGTGGCCCAGAGCTACCTGCAGGCGCGCGCGCGCCTGGGCTTCCCCATGGCCACCCCCGAACTGCGTGACGAAGTACTGGCCAAGCTGGAGGCGGCAGAATGAGTGCACAAGATTTCCTCGTCGAACTGGGCACCGAAGAGCTGCCACCCAAGGCCCTCAAAACCCTCGGTGACGCCTTCCTCGCCGGCATCCTCGGCGGCCTCAAGAACGCCGGCCTGAGCCACGGCGCCGCCCGCGTCTACGCCGCCCCGCGTCGCCTGGCGGTGCAGATCGAGCAGCTGGCCACCCAGCAGCCCGACCGCAGCGTCAACCTCGACGGCCCGCCGCTGCAGGCCGCCTTCGATGCCGCCGGCAACCCGACCCAGGCCGCCCTCGGCTTCGCCAAGAAGTGCGGCGTCGACCTCGAGCAGATCGACAAGAGCGGCCCCAAGCTGAAATTCAGCCAGACCATCCCCGGCCAGGCCGCCGCCGGCCTGCTGGCCGGTATCGTCGAAGCCTCCCTGGCCGCCCTGCCGATTCCCAAGCGCATGCGCTGGGCGGCACGTCGTGAAGAGTTCGTGCGCCCCACCCAGTGGCTGGTGATGCTCTTCGGCGACGAGGTGGTCGACTGCGAGATCCTCGCCCAGAAGTCCGGCCGCGAAACCCGTGGCCATCGCTTCCACCACCCTGAACACGTCCGCATCGGCAGCCCCGCCAGCTACCTGGACGACCTGCGCGCCGCCCACGTGCTGGCCGACTTCGCCGAGCGCCGCGAGATCATCTCCCGCCGCGTCGCCGAGCTGGCCGCCGAGCAGAAGGGCAGTGCCGTGGTGCCTGCCGACCTGCTGGACGAAGTCACCGCGCTGGTGGAGTGGCCGGTACCCCTGGTGTGCTCCTTCGAGGAACGCTTCCTCGAGGTGCCGCAGGAAGCGCTGATCACCACCATGCAGGACAACCAGAAGTACTTCTGCCTGCTGGATGCCAACGGCAAGCTGCTGCCGCGCTTCATCACCGTGGCCAACGTCGAGAGCAAGGACCCGGTGCAGATCGTCTCGGGCAACGAGAAAGTGGTACGCCCGCGCCTCACCGACGCCGAATTCTTCTTCAAGCAGGACAAGAAGCAGAAGCTGGAAACCTTCAACGAGCGCCTGAAGAACGTGGTGTTCCAGGCCCAGCTCGGCACCGTGTTCGAGAAGGCCGAGCGCATTTCCGCCCTGGCCGCCTACGTCGCCGAGCAGGTTGGCGCCGACCCGGTGAAAGCCGCCCGCGCCGGCATCCTCGCCAAGTGCGACCTGGCCACCGAGATGGTCGGCGAGTTCCCGGAGATGCAAGGCATCGCCGGCTACTACTACGCCAAGAACGACGGTGAAGCGGAAGACGTCGCCCAGGCCCTGAACGAGCAGTACATGCCGCGCGGTGCCGGCGCCGAACTGCCGCAGACCCTGACCGGTGCAGCCGTGGCCGTGGCCGACAAGCTGGATACCCTGGTGGGGATCTTCGGCATCGGCATGCTGCCCACCGGCAGCAAGGACCCCTTCGCCTTGCGTCGCCAGGCCTTGGGCGTGCTGCGCATCCTCATCGAGAAGCAGCTCGACCTGGACCTCGCCGGCGCCGTCGACTTCGCCATCGCCCAGTACGGCGCCAAGGTGAAGGCCGAAGGCTTGTCCGCACAGGTGCAGGACTTCATCTTCGACCGCCTGCGCGCGCGCTATGAAGACGAAGGCGTGGACGTCGCCGTGTACCTCTCGGTGCGTGCACTGCAACCCACCTCGGCCCTGGACTTCGACCAGCGCGTGCAGGCCGTCCAGGCCTTCCGCAAGCTGCCGGAAGCCGCCGCCCTGGCCGCCGCCAACAAGCGGGTCTCCAACCTGCTGGGCAAGGCCGAAAGCGCCGTGCCGGAGAGCGTCGATGCGACCCTGCTGCAGGAAGCCGCCGAGAAGGCCCTTGCCGAGGCCGTAGCGGCCGCCGAGCGCGCGGTACAGCCCATGGCCGCCGCACGCTGCTACAGCGAAGCCCTGGCCCATCTGGCAAGCCTGCGTGAGCCGGTCGACGCCTTCTTCGAAGCAGTGCTGGTCAATGCCGAAGACGCCGCCGTCCGCGCCAACCGCTACGCCCTGCTGGCGAAGCTGCGCGGCCTGTTCCTCGGCGTCGCCGATATCTCGGTATTGGGGTAAGAGAGCCTGAAGCTGGAAGCCTGAAGCGGCAATGGTTTCGCTTCCAGCTTCCGGCTTCTAGCTTCAAGCTGAAGCCATGAAATTACTCATCCTCGACCGCGACGGTGTCATCAACCAGGACTCCGACGCGTACATCAAGTCCGTTGAAGAATGGATCCCCATCCCGGGCTCGATCGAAGCCATTGCGCAGCTGTCCCGCGCAGGCTGGACCGTGGCCGTGGCCACCAACCAGTCCGGCGTCGCCCGCGGCTACTACCCCCTGGAAACCCTCGATGCCATGCATGCGCGCCTGCGCGAGCTGGTGGCGGAGCAGGGCGGGGAGGTGGGGCTGATCGTGCATTGCCCCCACGGCCCGAATGACGGCTGCGATTGCCGCAAACCGAAACCCGGCATGCTGAAGCAGATCGCCGCGCACTACGGCGTACCTCTGGTCGGCGTGTGGTTCGTTGGCGACAGCAGTGGTGACCTGGAAGCGGCTCAGGCCGTCGATTGTCAGCCCGTTCTGGTTAGGACCGGCAAGGGCGAGATCACCCTGGCGAAGGGTTTGCCCGGGAATACGCTTTTATTCGACGATCTGGCGGCCATCGCCGCGCACCTTCTCAACTAAGGCCAAGGACACCATGACGACAGTGCAGGCAATCAGAACCTTCTTCTTCTACCTGCTGCTGTCGTCCAGCGCCTTCGTCTGGGGCACGCTGAGCTTCTTCATCGCCCCCTTCCTGCCGTTCCGCGCCCGCTACCGCTTCGTCGTCTGGCGTTGGTGCCGCTTCGCCACCTGGCTGGCGAAGACGGTTGCCGGTGTGCGCTATGAAGTGCACGGGCTGGACAACATCCCCGCCGAGCCCTGCGTGATCCTGGCCAAGCACCAGAGCACCTGGGAGACCTTCTTCCTCTCCGGCTTCTTCGAGCCCCTGAGCCAGGTGGTGAAGCGCGAGCTGCTGTTCGTGCCCTTCTTCGGCTGGGCCATGGCGCTGCTCAAGCCCATCGCCATCGACCGTAACAACCCCAAGGCGGCGCTCAAGCAGCTGGCCAAGCAAGGCGACGAGCGCCTCAAGCAGGGCGCCTGGGTGCTGGTCTTCCCCGAGGGCACCCGCGTGCCAGTGGGGCAGATGGGCAAGTTCTCCCGGGGTGGCACGGCGCTGGCGGTAAACGCCGGGATGCCGGTGCTGCCCATCGCCCACAACGCGGGCAGCTTCTGGCCCAAGGAAGGCTGGGGCAAGCGCCCCGGCACCATCCAGGTGGTCATCGGCCCGCTGATGTTCGCCGAGGGCAGCGGCCCCCGCGCCATCGCCGAACTCAACGACCGCGCCCACGCCTGGGTCGAGCAAACCCAGCGCGAAATCGAAGGCCTGCAGCAGCCGCTGCAAGAGCCCATTTCCAGCCAAGCCTGAATCTGTGGATAAGCTGTGCATGAAATGCCGGCTTTGTGCCATTGGAAGCGCTGGAGGCCTTGATCTGAGAGGCTTTCAGCCAGGCTGGGGAAAACTGGGAAAAAGTGCATAAGCTTCTTTCCGTTGGTGCTATCCCTTGAGGTACTTGGAGTCCAGCGCGTTGAAGCAGCGGATGATCCTATCCCTGCCCGCCATAGGAAATTCCTTCTCCGTCTGCACCACCAGCACCGTCGCCTTGACCCTTCCGGAACGCACCAGGCGCATCATGTAGGCGGAGATTTCCTCGTCGCTCGGCACCGGTTTTTCTTCGTCACTCATCGTGTTCTCCATTCCAATAAAAAGCCCCGGCATGCCGGGGCTTTTCCTTGCGATCCGTCCTCGACTCAAACGTCGAGGTTGGATACCGCCAGGGCATTGCTTTCGATGAAGTCACGACGGGGTTCGACCGCATCACCCATCAGGGTGTTGAAGATCTGGTCGGCGCCGATGGCGTCCTCGATGGTGACCTTGAGCATGCGGCGCACGTTCGGGTCCATGGTGGTTTCCCACAGCTGCTCCGGGTTCATCTCACCCAGCCCTTTGTATCGCTGGATGGTGTGGCGCTTGGTGCTTTCGGTCATCAGCCAGCTCAGGGCTTCCTTGAAGCTGGTGATGGCCTTGCGGCGCTCGCCACGCTGCACGAAGGCATCTTCTTCCAGCAGGTTGTTCAGCTGGTCGCCCAGGGCGGTTACCAGCTTGTAGTCGTTGCTGGCGAAGAAGTCGCGGTTAAAGGTGATGTAGTGGGACAGGCCATGGGCGACCTGCTCCACCTCGGGCAGCCAGAGGTGACGCTCGCGGTCTTCACGCAGGCTGGCGGAGTAGGTCAGCCCGGACTTCTCGGACGCGCTCAGGCGCGCCTGGAAGCCTTCCAGCCAGCTCTGCATGGCGGCCTGGTCGGCCAGCTGCTCCACGCTTACGCGGGGCAGGTAGATCATGTGCTCGGTGAGCTCCTGCGGGTACAGGCGCGACAGGCGCTTGAGGGTGCGCATCACCGCACGGTACTCGTTGACCAGGCGCTCCAGGGCCTCGCCGGAGAGGCCGGGGGCGCTCTCGTTGACGTGCACGCTGGCGTCTTCCAGGGCCGACTGGGTCATGTATTCATCCATGGCCTCGTCGTCCTTGATGTACTGCTCCTGCTTGCCACGCTTCACCTTGTAGAGCGGCGGCTGGGCGATGTAGATGTAGCCGCGCTCGATCAGCTCGGGCATCTGGCGGAAGAAGAAGGTCAGCAGCAGGGTACGGATGTGCGAGCCGTCGACGTCGGCGTCCGTCATGATGATGATGTTGTGATAACGCAGTTTGTCGATGTTGTATTCCTCACGCCCGATACCGCAGCCGAGCGCGGTGATCAGGGTGCCGACTTCCTGCGACGACAGCATCTTGTCGAAGCGAGCCTTCTCAACGTTGAGGATCTTGCCCTTAAGCGGCAGGATCGCCTGGGTCCTGCGGTTACGGCCCTGCTTCGCAGAACCGCCCGCGGAGTCACCCTCCACTATGTAGAGTTCGGAGAGGGCAGGGTCCTTCTCCTGGCAGTCGGCAAGCTTGCCGGGCAGGCCGGCGATGTCCAGGGCGCCTTTACGGCGGGTCATCTCACGGGCCTTGCGCGCGGCTTCACGGGCACGGGCGGCGTCGATCATCTTGCCGACGACGGCCTTGGCTTCGTTGGGGTTCTCTAGCAGGAAGTCGGCGAAGTACTTGCCCATCTCCTGCTCGACCGCAGTTTTGACTTCGCTGGAGACCAGCTTGTCCTTGGTCTGGGAGCTGAATTTCGGGTCCGGAACCTTGACCGAGATGATGGCGGTGAGGCCTTCACGGGCATCGTCACCGGTGGTGGCGATTTTGAATTTCTTCGCCAGGCCTTCCTGCTCGATGTAGTTGTTCAGGTTACGCGTCAGCGCCGAGCGGAAGCCGGCAAGGTGGGTGCCGCCGTCGCGCTGGGGGATGTTGTTGGTGAAGCAGAGGATGTGCTCGTTGAAGCTGTCGTTCCACTGCAGGGCCACTTCCACGCCCACGCCGTCTTCTTCGCGCTGCATGTTGAAGTGGAAAATCTGGTTCACCACGGTCTTGTTGGTGTTCAGATAATCGACGAACGCCTTCAGGCCACCTTCGTACTTGAACAGCTCTTCCTTGCCGGAGCGCTCGTCACGCAGGACGATGCCCACGCCGGAATTGAGGAAGGAGAGCTCGCGCAGGCGCTTGGCCAGGATGTCCCAGCTGAAATGGATGTTGTTGAAGGTCTGGCCGGAAGCCTTGAAGTGCACTTCAGTGCCGGTGCCATCGGTCTCACCGACCGGGCGCAGGGGGTACTGCGGCACGCCGTGGTGGTAGATCTGTTCCCAGACCTGGCCCGCGCGGCGAATGGTAAGGCGCAGCTCTTCGGAGAGGGCGTTCACCACCGATACACCCACACCGTGCAGACCGCCGGAAACCTTGTAGGTGTTGTCGTCGAATTTACCGCCGGCGTGGAGCACGGTCATGATGACTTCGGCAGCGGAGACGCCTTCTTCCTTGTGGATGTCCACCGGAATGCCACGGCCGTTGTCGCGAACGGTGATGGACTCATCGGTGTGGATGGTGATGCTGATCTCGGAGCAATAGCCCGCCAGCGCTTCGTCGATGGAGTTATCGACGACCTCGAACACCATGTGGTGCAGGCCGGTACCATCATCGGTATCGCCGATGTACATGCCGGGGCGCTTGCGTACGGCGTCCAGTCCCTTCAGCACCTTAATGCTGGAAGAGTCGTACGTATTGTTCTCGCTCATGCTTCACTCCGATGATCAAAGGTCTGGGTGATACCACCATGTTCCACGTGGAACATGGCTACCGGCGTATCCGTTCGCCAGCCGTCCCTCATTAGTTCGTGATCGACACAGGTGATGAACACCTGGCAATCCAAATCGTCCAGCAAGCGGCACAGTGCGCGCCGATGCTGCTCATCCAGTTCAGACGGTAGGTCGTCCACCAGATAGATACATTGGCCGTGCTTGGCCTGGTTCAACAGGTGCCCCTGCGCGATTCGTAGCGCACAGACGACCAGCTTCTGCTGACCACGCGAAAGGATATCGGCCGCGTTATGCGCTCCAAGGCGCAGTCGCAAATCGGCTCGTTGGGGGCCAGATTGGGTGTGTCCCATTTGCTGGTCCCGGAGGAGGGAAGAGGCGAGTACGTCGGAAAGCTGGCGATCTTTATCCCAGCCTCGGTAGTAGCTCAGGCTGAGCGCATCGAGTTCGACCAACTCACCCAGGGTGCGTTCGAAAACAGGCTTCAGGGCCTGAATATAGGCCCGTCGATAACCGTCGATTTCATCGCTGGCCAAGCACAGTTCCCGGTCCCAAGCCGCTTGCGAAACGGCGTCAAGTGTACCATGCCGGAGCCACGAGTTCCGCTGTCTCAGGGCCTTCTGCAGGCGCTGCCAAGCAGGCAGAAATCGAGGTTCCACGTGGAACACTCCCCAATCGAGGAACTGTCTCCTGATCTTCGGGGCGCCTTCGAGCAAACGGAAACTGTCCGGGTTGATTACCTGCAGCGGCAGCGTTTCGGCGAGCTGCGCGGCACTGCGCGCATTCTGTCCATCGATACGGATCTGGAACTCGCCTTGGCGATCGCGTGAAATCCCCAGGCTGCTGCTACGCCCTTCGAGCAATTCAACCTGGCCGAATACCGTGCAGGCAGGCTGCTCGTACTGGATGACCGGTTGCAGTTTGGTGCTGCGGAAGGAGCGGGCAAGGCCGAGGAGATAGATGGCCTCGAGCACGCTGGTTTTACCGCTGCCGTTGGCGCCGTGAATGATGTTGATGCGGGGAGAGGGGGAGAGTGTCACCGGGTGCAGGTTACGCACCGCGGTGACAGTGACGCGGCTGAGGGACATCGAGTGGTTACAGGCGCATCGGCATAACGACGTAGGCAGAGTCGTCGTTGTCCGCTTCCTGGAGCAGGGCGCTGCTGTTGGAATCGGAGAGGATCAGACGTACTTGATCAGTGGTCATCACGCCCAGCACGTCCAGCAGGTAGCTGACGTTGAAGCCGATTTCCAGGTTGCTGCCGTTGTACTCGACGGCGACTTCTTCCTCGGCCTCTTCCTGCTCCGGGTTGTTGGCCTGGATTTTCAGCAGGCTGGCAGCCAATTGCAGACGGATACCGCGGTACTTCTCGTTGGAAAGAATCGCAGTTCGGCTGAAGGCTTCACGCAGGGCCTGACGATCACCCACTACCAGCTTGTCGCCGCCACGGGGAAGGACGCGCTCGTAATCCGGGAACTTGCCGTCCACCAGCTTGGAGGTGAAGGTGAACTCGCCGGTGGTCGCACGGATGTGGTGCTGGCCAAGGACGATGCGCACTTCGCCGTCCTGCTCGGTGAGCAGACGAGCCAGTTCGAGAATGCCTTTGCGCGGCACGATCACCTGATGACGATCAGCCTGCTCGATACCGGATTCCATGGAGCACATGGCCAGGCGGTGGCCATCGGTGGCGACGGCGCGCAGCAGGTTGGCGCTGACTTCCAGCAGCATGCCGTTCAGGTAATAGCGGACATCCTGCTGGGCCATGGCGAAGCTGGTGCGTTCGATGAGGCGACGCAGCTTGCTTTGCACCAGGCTGAAGGTCAGCGAACCCGGGCCTTCCTCGACGGTGGGGAAGTCATTGGCAGGCAGCGTCGACAGGGTGAACTTGCTGCGGCCGGCCTTGATCAGCAGCTTCTGCTCATCCACGCGGATGTCGATCAGCGCATCGCTCGGCAGGCTCTTGCAGATATCCATCAGCTTGCGTGCCGGAACGGTGATCTCGCCAGGCTCGGCGGTCTCTTCCAGGGCTACGCGGCCAACCAGTTCGACTTCGAGGTCGGTACCGGTGAGCGACAGCTGCTGGCCTTCCACGACCAGAAGAACGTTGGAGAGAACCGGCAAGGTCTGGCGGCGCTCGACGACGCCGGCGACCAGTTGCAGGGGTTTCAACAGGGCTTCGCGTTGAATGGTGAAATGCATGGTCTAGTCCCTTGCCTCAATGGGCTGCGCTTGAGCTATCAAGTGGTGAGCGTACGCAGCAGGTTCTTGTAGTCCTCGCGGATATCCGCGTCGGATTCCCTGAGTTCCGCAATCTTACGACAGGCGTGCAGAACTGTGGTGTGGTCTCTTCCGCCAAAGGCGTCGCCGATCTCCGGAAGGCTGTGGTTGGTCAGCTCCTTGGAAAGAGCCATGGCCACCTGGCGCGGACGCGCAACCGAGCGCGAACGGCGCTTGGAAAGCATGTCGGAGATCTTGATCTTGTAGTACTCGACCACGGTGCGCTGAATGTTATCGATGCTGACCAGCTTGTCCTGCAGGGCCAGCAGGTCCTTCAGCGACTCACGGATAAGCTCGATGGTGATGTCGCGTCCCATGAAGTGGGCGTGGGCAATCACCCGCTTCAGAGCGCCTTCCAACTCACGCACGTTGGAACGAATGCGCTGGGCGATGAAGAACGCGGCATCGTGGGGCAGGTCGACCTTCGCCTGCTCGGCCTTCTTCATCAGAATGGCGACGCGGGTCTCCAGCTCCGGCGGTTCCACGGCGACCGTCAGGCCCCAGCCGAAGCGGGACTTGAGGCGCTCTTCCAGGCCCTCGATCTCTTTCGGGTAACGGTCGCTGGTGAGGATCACCTGTTGGCCGCCTTCAAGAAGGGCGTTGAAGGTGTGGAAGAACTCTTCCTGGGAGCGTTCCTTGCGCGCGAAGAACTGGATGTCGTCGATCAGCAGGGCGTCCACCGAGCGATAGAAGCGCTTGAACTCGTTGATCGCGTTCAGCTGCAACGCCTTGACCATGTCTGCCACGAAACGCTCGGAGTGCAGGTAGACGATCTTGGCGTTGGGGTTCTTCTTCAGCAGGTGGTTGCCCACCGCATGCATCAGGTGGGTTTTACCCAGGCCCACACCGCCATAGAGGAACAGCGGGTTATAACCATGCTTGGGGTTGTCCGCCACCTGCCAGGCAGCCGCGCGGGCCAGCTGGTTGGACTTGCCCTCGACGAAGTTCTCGAAGGTGAAGGTGCGGTTCAGGTAACTGGTGTGCTTGAGCGCACCTTCGACCTGGACCGAACGCTCGGTGCGCACAGCCTGTGGCGCTGAGACCGACGCCAGGGGATCGAAGCCGCCCCGGGAGTCCTGCACCGTTTCCACGCGCTGCGCAGCGACAGGCGCAACCGGGGGTGCGGTCATCACAGGCGGAGCCGTAATCGGCAGCGGCGCGACACGCGGCGGCATGCTGCGTTTGCTGCCTATTAATAAGGAAAGGGCTGGGGCGAGTCCGTTGCCGCGCTCGCCGAGCAGTTCGAGAAGGCGGCCCATGTACTTTTCATTGACCCAATCCAGCACGAAACGGTTGGGCGCGTAGACACGGAGCTCGTCTCCCTCGGCCTCGACCTGCAACGGGCGGATCCAGGTGTTGAATTGCTGGGCGGGCAGCTCGTCACGCAGTAGCTCGACGCACTGCTGCCAAAGTTCCACTGACACGGATATCCCCCAAACGGAAAGGAGTACGACGCGAAAAAACAGGCGTCATTGTAGCTGCCGTGGACAAAGTTATCCACATGAAGAACGGCGTTTCACCAAGGAAAATCAAGATGTTATTGGATATCTCCAATCCAGGAGCAACGCTCAGGAAGTTTGTGGATAACCACACAATAACCCTCTGGACAACCCCACCCGGAACACGGTGGACAACCGCCCTGTGGGCAACTCGTACTTTAATCCCCAGCTTGCCCCCAGACCGCGCACAGCCAGGGCACCGCTTTCGGACAGGCTTATCCTTTGGTCAAGCCTTCGCCTACCGCAGCTCAGAGGCAGTTTTCCACAGGACCTGATGCCACCAAGAGTTATAAACAAAACAAGCCTTTCTTAAGTACTTCTTCCTTTCTTATTCTTTTGATCGGAACAGGTTGGTTGGAAATTGACCTGCACGCGCCATTTCTCTAGAATCGCCGGTCTCTTTAAACGGGGGCCACGTCGGCCCGTTGTGATCACCCAGGTAAAGCATCATGAAACGCACTTTCCAACCCAGCACCATCAAGCGCGCTCGTGTTCACGGTTTCCGTGCCCGCATGGCTACCAAGAACGGCCGTGCAGTCCTGTCGCGTCGCCGCGCCAAGGGCCGCAAGCGTCTGACTGTCTGATTCACCCGGAACAGGTGGTGAGTCGAGGCTTCGGCCGGGAGAAGCGTCTGCTGGTCCCCCGGCAATTCAAGGCAGTCTTCGACTCCCCAACCGGCAAGGTTCCCGGCAAGAACGTCCTGCTGCTCGCGCGCGACAACGCTCTGGATCATCCCCGCCTCGGCTTGGTGATCGGCAAGAAGAGCGTCAAGCTTTCAGTCGAACGCAACCGCCTCAAACGCCAGATCAGAGAAACCTTCCGCCACAACCTCGAGTTGCTGGCCGGCTGGGACATTGTGATCGTGGCGAAAAAAGGCCTGGGTGATCTGGAGAACGCAGAACTGAAGCATCAGTTCGAAAAGCTCTGGAAGCGTCTAGCCCGCAGCCGGCCTCGCCCTGAATCCCCGACCGAATCAGGGGTGGCCGACAGTCCCCATGCGTAAACTGGCCCTCGTACCGATCCAGTTCTACCGCTATGCCATCAGCCCGCTGATGGCCAGTCACTGTCGCTTCTATCCCAGCTGTTCCTGCTACGCGCTGGAGGCCATCGAAAACCATGGTCTCCTGCGCGGTGGCTGGCTGACTGCGCGTCGGCTGGGCCGCTGTCATCCCTGGAATCCCGGCGGCTACGACCCGGTTCCGCCCGTAAAAACCTCCCAATCCTCTTCGATGGCCGAGTAATCATGGATATTCAACGCTCGATCCTGATCGTCGCCCTGGCAATCGTGTCCTATCTGATGGTTCTCCAATGGAACCAGGACTACGGCCAGGCCGCCTTGCCGACCGCCAGCGCACCCGCCGCCAACACCGCGACGCTGCCTGACTCCGCGACTCCGACTCAGCAAGCCGCCAATGACGACGTCCCGACCGCCGACAATACCGAGCACAGCGCACCTGCCGCTGCTCAGGTAGCGCCGAGCAACGAGCTGATCCGCGTCGAAACCGACGTGCTCAACCTGGCCATCGACCCCAACGGCGGTGACATCGTCCAACTGACCCTGCCGAAGTACCCCCGTCGCCAGGATCGCCCGGATGTCCCCTTCCAGCTCTTCGACAACGGTAACGAGCGTCTGTACCAGGCCCAGAGCGGCCTGATCGGCACCAACGGTCCCGATGCGCGCCCCACCGGCCGCCCGCTCTACAGTGCCACTCAGCGCCAGTACAAGCTGGAAGACGGCCAGGACCGGCTGGTGGTCGAGCTGACCTTCAGCGAAAACGGCGTCAACTACATCAAGCGCTTCACCCTGACCCGCGGCAAGTACGACCTGCAGGTCGCCTACCGCATCGATAACCAGAGCGCCCAGGCCTGGAACGGCAGCATGTACGCGCAGCTCAAGCGCGACGGCAGCGCCGACCCGTCCTCCAGCACCGCGACTGGCGTTTCGACCTACCTCGGCGCCGCCGTCTGGACCCCCAGCGAGCCCTACAAGAAGATTTCCACCAAGGACATCGACAAGCAGGACGAGAAGCGCCGCGAAGGCAATCCTGACGCCTGGTTCAAGGAAAGCGTGAGCGGTGGCTGGGTCGCCTGGCTGCAGCACTACTTCGTCACCGCCTGGGTCGCCGACAAGGGCCAGACCAACGTCATCCAGACCCGCAAGGATCCGAAAGGCAACTACATCGTCGGCTTCGTCGGCTCCAGCCTGGCAGTATCTGCCGGTGCCCAGGCGGAAACCTCGGCCACCCTGTATGCCGGTCCGAAGGTCCAGGATCACCTGAAGGAACTGTCCCCGGGCCTGGAACTGACCGTCGACTACGGCTTCCTGTGGTTCATCGCCCAGCCGATCTTCTGGCTGCTGCAACATATCCACAGCATCCTCGGCAACTGGGGCTGGTCGATCATCGCCCTGACCGTGCTGATCAAGCTCGCCTTCTTCCCCCTCTCCGCTGCCAGCTACAAGTCCATGGCCCGCATGCGCGCCGTGTCGCCGAAGCTGCAGGCGCTGAAGGAACAGTTCGGTGACGATCGCCAGAAGATGTCCCAGGCGATGATGGAGCTGTACAAGAAGGAGAAGATCAACCCGCTCGGTGGCTGCCTGCCGATCCTAGTGCAGATGCCGGTCTTCCTCGCCCTCTACTGGGTACTCCTGGAAAGCGTCGAGATGCGCCAGGCCCCATGGATGTTCTGGATCACCGACCTGTCGATCAAGGATCCGTTCTTCATCCTGCCGATCATCATGGGCGCCACCATGTTCATCCAGCAGCAGCTGAACCCGACGCCGCCGGATCCCATGCAGGCCAAGGTGCTGAAGCTGATGCCGATCATCTTCACCTTCTTCTTCCTCTGGTTCCCTGCCGGCCTGGTGGTTTACTGGGTGGTCAACAACTGCTTGTCCATCGCCCAGCAGTGGTACATTACCCGCAAGATCGAAGCAGCGACGAAGAAAGCAGCGGCCTGATAATCACGCTGTAATCCGTTGAACAAGACGCCCCCTCAGTGGGGCGTCTTGCTATCCGCCATTCAGTGACCTTCCGGGAGCCAGCCATGAACGCTGTGCGTGAAACCATCGCCGCCGTCGCCACCGCCCAGGGCCGTGGCGGCGTCGGCATCGTCCGGGTCTCCGGCCCACAGGCATCGCGTATCGCCCAGGCCATCGCCGGTCGCCAGCTCAAGCCCCGCCATGCCCATTACGGCCCCTTCCGGGATGCTGCCGGCGACACCCTGGACGAAGGCCTGTCACTCTATTTCCCCGGCCCCAACTCATTCACAGGCGAGGACGTGCTCGAACTGCAAGGCCATGGCGGCCCCGTGGTCCTCGACCTGCTGTTGCGCCGCTGTCTGGAGCTGGGCGCGCGCCAGGCCCGCCCGGGCGAGTTCAGCGAACGTGCGTTCCTCAACGACAAGCTCGACCTGGCCCAGGCGGAGGCCATCGCCGACCTGATCGAGGCCAGCTCCGAGCAGGCCGCGCGCAACGCCCTGCGCTCCCTGCAGGGTGAATTCTCCCGTCGCGTACAAGGGCTCACGGAAAGGCTCATCCAGCTGCGCATCTATGTAGAAGCCGCCATCGACTTCCCGGAGGAGGAAATCGACTTCCTCGCCGATGGCCATGTCCTGGGACTGCTGGATGGCGTTCGGGATAACTTATCCACAGTCTTGCGTGAAGCTGGCCAGGGCGCACTGCTGCGGGAAGGCATGACGGTGGTCATCGCCGGGCGGCCCAATGCCGGCAAATCCAGCCTGCTCAACGCCCTGGCAGGCCGTGAAGCCGCCATCGTCACCGAGATCGCGGGCACCACGCGGGATGTACTGCGCGAACATATCCACATCGACGGCATGCCGTTGCACGTTGTGGATACTGCAGGCCTGCGGGATACCGATGACCATGTGGAAAAGATCGGCGTAGAGCGCGCCCTCAAGGCCATCGAGGAAGCGGACCGCGTCCTCCTGGTGGTCGACGCCACAGCAGCGGAAAGCGCCGATCCCTTCGCCCTCTGGCCCGAGTTCCTCGACAGCCGCCCCGACCCGGCCAAGGTCACCCTGATCCGCAACAAGGCGGACCTGTCGGGCGACGCCGTCGACCTGCAGACCAGCGCCGATGGCCACGTCACGCTGAATCTCTCCGCCCGTTCAGGAGAGGGTCTGGAGCTGCTGCGCGAGCACCTCAAGGCCTGCATGGGTTACGAGCAGACCGCCGAAAGCAGCTTCAGCGCGCGTCGGCGCCACCTGGAAGCCCTGCGCCAGGCCAGCAGCTATCTTGAACATGGTCGCTCGCAACTCACCCTGGCCGGGGCGGGTGAACTGCTGGCGGAGGACCTGCGCCATGCTCAACAGGCACTGGGGGAGATAACCGGCGCCTTTAGCTCGGACGACCTGCTGGGTCGTATCTTCTCCAGCTTCTGCATCGGCAAGTAGCGGTTTTCCGCTGATGGAACGAGCCACCTTCGGGTGGCTTTTTTATGCCCGCCGACTTATCCAGAGGCAAATAAACCCTGTTGATAACTAGTCCTGAACCCCGTCGATAAGCCTGAGGATAACCGGGGGCATAACCGCCCTGTGCATAAGTACCCATTCCATCCACAGGGGGTGCACGGCTTACCCGGAGGAAACCGCCAGGTTCAGCACAGGCTTATCATTCTCTGCAGCCAGCGGCCTTTATGGTCTTGAGGCACTTATCCACAAAAAAGCCGTTCACCATTCATATAAACAATGAACAAGCTCTATAAGAATTCTTTCTCTCTTCTTATCTATTAGCCCCGAAGCCCGGGAAGCCAAAGCCGGTCGAACAGGATGTGGACAGGCGAAAGGGGAGTACACCGAACGGTTGGCTATTTTTTGTGCAAAAGGCTTCATTCACGGGGGGGAAGTCCCTATACTTGGCGCCTTCCCTATTTCCCCATTTACAGAACAGGCACGAGGTGCGTGGTGGATTTCCCTTCCCGTTTTGACGTGATCGTTATCGGCGGCGGCCATGCCGGCACCGAGGCTGCATTGGCAGCTGCGCGCATGGGGGTGAAAACCCTGCTGCTGACGCACAACGTCGAAACGCTCGGCCAGATGAGCTGCAACCCCGCTATCGGCGGCATCGGCAAAAGCCACCTGGTCAAGGAAATCGACGCCCTCGGCGGCGCGATGGCGACTGCCACCGACCTCGGCGGCATTCAGTTCCGTGTGCTCAACAGCCGCAAGGGCCCCGCCGTGCGTGCTACCCGCGCCCAGGCCGACCGCGTGCTGTACAAGGCGGCCATCCGCGAGATTCTCGAGAACCAACCCAACCTGTGGATATTCCAGCAGGCCTGCGATGACCTGATTGTGGAAAACGATCAGGTGAAAGGCGTTGTGACCCAGATGGGCCTTCGCTTCCACGCGGATTCCGTGGTGCTGACCACCGGTACCTTCCTCGGCGGACTTATCCACATCGGGCTGCAGAATTATTCAGGTGGCCGTGCCGGCGACCCGCCGTCCAACGCCCTGGCCAAGCGCATGCGCGAACTGCCCCTGCGTGTCGGCCGACTGAAGACCGGTACCCCGCCGCGCATCGATGGTCGTTCGGTGGATTTTTCGGTGATGACCGAACAGCCCGGTGATACGCCGATCCCGGTGATGTCCTTCCTTGGCAACAAGGAACAGCACCCGCGCCAAGTCAGCTGCTGGATCACCCACACCAACGCGCGCACCCACGAGATCATCGCCAGCAACCTCGATCGCTCGCCGATGTACTCCGGTGTGATCGAAGGCGTCGGCCCGCGCTACTGCCCGTCCATCGAAGACAAGATCCACCGCTTCGCCGACAAGGACAGCCACCAGGTGTTCCTCGAGCCGGAAGGCCTGACCACCCACGAGCTGTACCCCAACGGCATCTCCACCTCGTTGCCCTTCGATGTGCAGTTGGACATCGTCCGCTCCATCCGCGGCATGGAGAACGCCCACATCGTGCGTCCGGGCTACGCCATCGAGTACGACTACTTCGACCCGCGCGACCTCAAGTACAGCCTGGAGACCAAGGTCATCGGCGGGCTGTTCTTCGCCGGCCAGATCAACGGCACCACCGGTTATGAAGAAGCCGGTGCCCAGGGCCTGCTCGCCGGCGCCAACGCCGCGCTGCGCGCCCAGGGCAAGGAAGCCTGGTGCCCGCGTCGCGATGAGGCCTATATCGGCGTGCTGGTCGACGACCTGATCACCCTGGGCACCCAGGAGCCGTACCGCATGTTCACCTCGCGTGCCGAGTACCGGTTGATCCTGCGGGAAGACAACGCCGACCTGCGCCTGACTGAAAAAGGCCGCGAGCTCGGCCTGGTGGACGATCGCCGCTGGGCGGCGTTCGAAGCCAAGCGCGAAGGCATCGCCCTGGAAGAGCAGCGCCTTAAAAGCACCTGGGTGCGTCCCGGTACGCCCCAGGGCGACGCCATCGCCGAGCGCTTCGGCACGCCGCTGACCCATGAATACAACCTGCTCAACCTGCTCAGCCGCCCGGAGATCGACTATGTCGGCCTGGTGGAAGTGACCGGCAACGGCGCCGAAGACCCGCAGGTCGCCGAACAGGTGGAGATCAAGACCAAGTACGCCGGCTACATCGACCGCCAGCAGGACGAGATCGCCCGCCTGCGCGCCAGCGAAGACACGCGCCTGCCTGCCGACCTCGACTACGCGACCATCTCCGGCCTGTCCAAGGAGATCCAGCACAAGCTCGGCCAGGGCCGCCCGGAAACCCTCGGCCAGGCTTCGCGCATCCCCGGCGTTACGCCGGCGGCCATTTCGCTGCTGCTGATCCACCTGAAGAAACGCGGCGCCGGTCGCCAGCTGGAGCAGAGCGCCTGATGTCGCACGTCACCTCCCGCCACGCCGACGAACTGTCCCGTGGCGCCCAGCAGCTCGCCGTCGAACTTTCCCCCCGGCAGCACGAGCTACTGCTCGGCTACCTGGCATTGCTGATCAAGTGGAACAAGGCCTATAACCTGACCGCGGTGCGTGACCCGGACGAAATGGTTTCGCGCCACCTGCTCGACAGCCTCAGCGTGGTGCCATATGTGGCCGCACTGGGCGACAGCTGGCTCGATGTCGGCAGCGGTGGCGGCATGCCCGGCATTCCCCTGGCGATCCTGTTCCCCGAACGCCGTTTCACCCTGCTCGACTCCAACGGCAAGAAGACCCGCTTCCTCACCCAGGTGAAGCTGGAGCTCAAGCTGGACAACCTCGAAGTTATCCACAGCCGGGTCGAAGCCGTGCAGCCTGAGCGCCCGTTCGCCGGCATCATTTCCCGTGCCTTCAGCTCGCTGGAGGACTTCGCCAACTGGACCCGTCACCTGGGCGATGGCGAAACCCACTGGCTGGCGATGAAGGGCCTGCACCCCACCGACGAGCTGGTTGCACTGCCTGCGGACTTCCGCCTTGATGCGGAGCACGCCCTGGCGGTTCCCGGTTGCCAAGGTCAACGCCATCTGCTGATACTGCGCCGCACGGAATAAGGGGGAAAGGCAGCCATGGCTAAGGTATTCGCGATCGCCAACCAGAAAGGTGGAGTGGGCAAGACCACCACCTGCATCAACCTGGCGGCATCGCTGGTTGCGACCAAGCGCCGCGTGCTGCTGATCGACCTCGATCCCCAGGGCAACGCCACCATGGGCAGCGGCATCGACAAGCACGCCCTGGAAAACTCCATCTACGACGTGCTGATCGGTGAATGCGACCTGGCCGAAGCCATGCAATTCTCCGAGCACGGCGGCTACCAGCTGCTGCCGGCCAACCGCGACCTCACCGCCGCGGAAGTCGCCCTGCTGGAAATGAAGATGAAGGAAAGCCGCCTGCGCTATGCGCTGGCGCCGATCCGCGAGAACTACGACTACATCCTCATCGACTGCCCGCCGTCGCTGAACATGCTGACCATCAACGCCCTGGTCGCCGCCGATGGCGTGATCATCCCCATGCAGTGCGAGTACTACGCGCTGGAGGGGTTGTCGGACCTGGTCAACAGCATCCAGCGCATTGGCCAGCTGCTCAATCCGAGCCTGAAGATCGAAGGCCTGCTGCGCACCATGTACGACCCGCGCATCAGTCTCACCAACGACGTCACCGCGCAGCTCAAGGAGCATTTCGGCGACAAGCTCTACGACGCCGTCATCCCGCGTAACGTCCGTCTCGCCGAGGCCCCCAGCTTCGGCATGCCGGCACTGGTCTACGACAAGCAATCCCGTGGCGCCCTCGCCTACCTGGCGCTGGCTGGCGAGCTGGTTCGCCGCCAGCGTGCGAACGCCAAAACCGCTACTGCATAAGGAAACCGCATGGCAGCGAAGAAAAGAGGTCTGGGCCGTGGCCTGGACGCCCTGCTGGGCGGAAACACCGCGACCGTACTGCAGGAGGAGGCCGCCAAGGCCGACACCCGCGAACTGCAGAACCTGCCCCTGGAGCTGATCCAGCGCGGCAAATACCAACCCCGCCGCGACATGGACCCGACCGCCCTCGAAGAGCTGGCGCAGTCGATCCGTGCCCAGGGCGTCATGCAACCCATCGTGGTGCGTCCCATCGACGGTGGTCGCTTCGAGATCATCGCCGGTGAACGTCGCTGGCGTGCCAGCCACCAGGCCGGCCTGGATCGGATCCCCGCCCTGGTGCGCGAAGTGCCGGATGAAGCCGCCATCGCCATGGCGCTGATCGAGAACATCCAGCGCGAAGACCTCAATCCCATCGAGGAAGCCGTTGCCCTGCAGCGCTTGCAGCAGGAGTTCCAGCTGACCCAGCAGCAGGTCGCCGAGGCCGTCGGCAAATCGCGGGTGACCATCACCAACCTGCTGCGTCTGATCGCCCTCCCCGAGGAGATCAAGACCCTGCTTTCCCACGGTGACCTGGAAATGGGCCATGCCCGTGCCCTGCTCGGTCTGCCGGCCGAACAGCAGGTCGAAGGGGCGCGACATGTTGTCGCACGAGGCCTGACCGTGCGCCAAACCGAGGCACTGGTGCGGCAATGGCTGAGTGGCAAGGACAAAGCTGTCGAACCGGTCAAGGCCGATCCGGACATCAGTCGCCTCGAACAGCGCCTCGCTGAGCGGCTGGGCGCTCCGGTGCAGATAAAACACGGCCAGAAAGGCAAAGGTCAGCTGGTCATCCGCTACAACTCCCTCGACGAGTTGCAAGGCGTTCTGGCTCACATTCGCTGAAACATTTGACCATGTAGCGCGCGGTCGGAATTCACTACCCGGCAGTTGAATAGGGGGTATTCCACCCCTATACTCTGCGCGCAATTTTGTCGGCACAAACTATGCCAAGTTATTGATTCGAGGCGCCGACTCAGAGGACCCGCTGCGATGGATCTACGCATGCAAAACCGCCTGCCCTTCCATCGCCTTCCGGTATTCCCGGTGCTGCTGGTCCAACTGGTCGTGTTGCTGATCGCCGCTGTCGTTCTTTGGCTATGGCGCGATGGTGTAGCTGGTTACTCTGGTTTGTGCGGCGGCCTGATCGCGTGGGTGCCGAACCTGTATTTCGCCCACAAGGCGTTCCGTTTCAGTGGAGCGCGCGCGGCTCAGGCGATAGTCCGGTCTTTTTATGCCGGCGAGATGGGCAAGATGATTCTGACGGCGGTGCTCTTCGCACTGACGTTCGCAGGCGTGAAACCCCTGGAAGCACTGGCGGTATTCGGTGTCTTCCTGCTGACCCAGGCGGTCAGCTGGTTCGCTCCCCTGTTAATGAGAACAAGATTTTCGAAACCTTAGGGCGTTTGAGGCAAACATGGCAGAGCAAACCGCTTCGGGCTATATCCAGCACCACCTGCAAAACCTGACTTTCGGTAAACTGCCGTCCGGCGAATGGGGCTTCGCCCACACCGCCGAGCAAGCCAAGGAAATGGGCTTCTGGGCTTTCCACGTGGACACCCTGGGCTGGTCCATCGCCGTAGGCCTGCTGTTCGTGATCCTGTTCCGCATGGCGGCCCGCAAAGCCACCTCCGGCATTCCCGGTGGCCTGCAGAACCTGGTCGAAGTCATGGTCGACTTCGTCGACGGCAGCGTGAAGGACACCTTCCACGGCCGTAACCCGCTGATCGCCCCCCTGGCACTGACCATCTTCGTCTGGATCTTCCTGATGAACGCCATCGACCTGGTTCCGGTCGACTGGATTCCGGTCCTGGCGGCGAAGATCACCGGTAACGAGCACCTGTTCTTCCGTGCCGTACCGACCACCGACCCGAACGCCACCCTGGGCATGGCCCTGTCGGTGTTCGCGCTGATCATCTTCTACAGCATCAAGGTCAAGGGCATCGGCGGCTTCGTCGGCGAGCTGACCCTGCACCCCTTCGGCAGCAAGAACATCTTCGTTCAGATCCTGCTGATCCCCGTGAACTTCCTGCTCGAGTTCGTGACCCTGGTGGCCAAGCCGATCTCCCTGGCCCTGCGTCTGTTCGGCAACATGTACGCCGGCGAGCTGGTGTTCATCCTGATCGCCGTGATGTTCGGCGCCGGCATGATCCTGCTCAGCGGCCTGGGTATCGCACTGCAGTGGGCGTGGGCTGTGTTCCACATCCTGATCATCACCCTGCAGGCCTTCATCTTCATGATGCTGACCATCGTCTACCTGTCGATGGCGCACGAAGACAACCATTAAGAACGCAGCTCGTCCCTGATGTCCTTCTCCCTCGGGGGAAGGCGCCCGAAGGGCGGATGAGGGATGAGGTTCGAGATGGTCCCGCGCCAACCAGCGCGGGAATGCCCGAAAGGGCAGCTGGAAAGAAGACGATTTCGTTTTACCGCTTCACTTAAACCTTAACCAACACGACATAAAGTCGGGAGGAAAAATGGAAACTGTAGTAGGTCTCACTGCGATCGCCGTAGCTCTGCTGATTGGCCTGGGTGCCCTGGGTACCGCTATCGGCTTCGGTCTGCTGGGTGGCAAGTTCCTGGAAGGCGCCGCTCGCCAGCCGGAAATGGTCCCGATGCTGCAGGTCAAAATGTTCATCGTCGCCGGCCTGCTGGACGCCGTGACCATGATCGGCGTTGGTATCGCTCTGTTCTTCACCTTCGCTAACCCGTTCATTGCTCAGGTAGCCCAATAATCCTCTTTCTAGAGGATTGGACTGACAACGAACGAGCGAGGTGTTGGCGTGAACATTAATGCAACCCTGATCGGCCAGTCCGTCGCGTTCTTCATTTTTGTACTGTTCTGCATGAAGTTCGTGTGGCCTCCGGTCATCACGGCACTGCGCGACCGTCAGAAGAAGATTGCCGACGGCCTGGACGCTGCCAACCGCGCGGCTCGTGACCTGGAGCTGGCCCACGAAAAAGTGGCCCAGCAACTGCGCGAAGCCAAGACTCAGGCAGCTGAAATCATCGAGCAAGCCAAGAAACGCGGTACCCAGATCGTCGACGAAGCTCGCGATCAGGCCCGTGTAGAAGGCGAGCGCCTCAAGGCGCAGGCTCAGGCCGAGATCGAACAGGAACTGAACAGCGTCAAAGACGCGCTGCGCGCCCAACTGGGTAGCCTGGCCGTCGGCGGTGCCGAGAAGATCCTGGGTGCCACTATCGATCAAAACGCGCACGCGGAGCTGGTTAACAAACTGGCCGCCGAAATCTAAGCGAGGGCGATCATGGCAGAACTGACCACGCTGGCCCGACCTTACGCCAAGGCTGCTTTCGAGTACGCCCAGGCCCATCAGCAGCTGGCCGCCTGGTCGGCCATGCTAGGCCTGGCCGCTGCGGTGTCCCAGGACACCACCATGCAGCAGGTGCTCAAAGCCCCGCGTCTGACGAGCGAAGAAAAAGCCAACACCTTTGTCGAGGTGGTTGGTGAGAAGTTCGATGCATCGGTAAGCAATTTCATCCACGTGCTCTCCGAGAACAGCCGCCTCGTGCTGCTGCCGGAAATCGCCGAACTGTTCGAGCTGTACAAGGCCGAGCAGGAGAAGTCGATCGACGTGGAAGTCACCAGTGCCTTTGCATTGAACACAGAACAGCAAGACAAACTCGCCAAGGTTCTCAGCGCACGGCTCAGCCGGGAAGTGCGCCTGCACGCCGCGGAGGATGCCAGCCTGATAGGCGGCGTCGTCATCCGTGCCGGCGACCTGGTTATCGATGGCTCGGTTCGCGGCAAGCTCGCGAAACTGGCCGAAGCGTTGAAATCCTGAGTTTGAAGGGGCAGCAGAGCAATGCAGCAACTCAATCCGTCCGAAATTAGTGAAATCATCAAGGGGCGCATCGAGAAACTCGACGTGTCCTCCCAAGCCCGTAACGAAGGCACCATCGTCAGCGTATCCGACGGTATCGTGCGTATTCACGGTCTGGCCGACGCGATGTACGGCGAGATGATCGAGTTCCCCGGTGGCGTCTATGGTATGGCGCTGAACCTGGAACAAGACTCCGTGGGTGCCGTGGTACTGGGTAGCTACCTGACCCTCGCCGAAGGCATGAGCGCCAAGTGCACCGGCCGCATCCTGGAAGTACCGGTTGGTCCGGAACTGCTGGGTCGCGTGGTCGATGCCCTGGGCAACCCGATCGACGGCAAAGGCCCTCTGAACAACGTCGCTACCGACGCTGTCGAGAAGGTTGCGCCGGGCGTGATCTGGCGTAAGTCGGTCGACCAGCCGGTACAGACCGGTTACAAGTCCGTCGACGCCATGATCCCGGTAGGCCGTGGCCAGCGCGAGCTGATCATCGGTGACCGTCAGATCGGCAAGACCGCCCTCGCGGTCGACGCCATCATCAACCAGAAGAACAGCGGCATCCGCTGCGTCTACGTTGCCATCGGTCAGAAGCAATCGACCATCGCCAACGTCGTGCGCAAGCTGGAAGAGAACGGCGCCCTGGCCAACACCATCGTGGTGGCTGCCTCGGCTTCCGAATCTGCTGCGCTGCAGTTCATCGCACCGTACGCCGGCTGCACCATGGGCGAGTACTTCCGCGACCGCGGCGAAGACGCGCTGATCGTTTATGACGATCTGTCCAAGCAAGCCGTTGCCTACCGCCAGATCTCCCTGCTGCTGCGCCGCCCGCCGGGCCGCGAAGCCTACCCGGGCGACGTGTTCTATCTCCACAGCCGTCTGCTGGAGCGCGCTTCCCGCGTTTCCGAAGAGTACGTCGAGAAGTTCACCAATGGCGCCGTGACTGGCAAGACCGGTTCCCTGACCGCTCTGCCGATCATCGAAACCCAGGCCGGTGACGTTTCCGCATTCGTTCCGACCAACGTGATCTCCATCACCGACGGTCAGATCTTCCTGGAATCCGCCATGTTCAACTCGGGTATCCGTCCGGCCGTCAACGCCGGTATCTCGGTATCCCGCGTAGGTGGTGCAGCCCAGACCAAGATCGTCAAGAAGCTGTCCGGTGGCATCCGTACCGCCCTGGCCCAGTACCGTGAACTGGCGGCTTTCGCCCAGTTCGCCTCTGACCTGGACGAAGCGACCCGCAAGCAGCTGGAACACGGTCAACGCGTTACCGAGCTGATGAAGCAGAAGCAGTACGCGCCCATGTCGATCGCTGACATGTCGCTGAGCCTGTACGCGGCCGAACGTGGCTTCCTGCAGGACGTCGAAGTCGCCAAAGTCGGCGCCTTCGAGCAGGCCCTGATTGCCTACTTCAACCGGGATCACGCCGCTCTGCTGGCGAAGATCAACGAGAAGGGTGACTTCAACGACGAAATCGACGCTGGTCTCAAAGCCGGTATCGAGAAGTTCAAAGCCACCCAAACCTGGTAAGCCGCAGCGGGCGTCGCAAGACGCCCGCTTGCTAACCCGATAGGTGTCAAATGGCAGGCGCAAAAGAGATTCGCAGCAAGATTGCGAGCATCAAAAGCACGCAAAAGATCACCAGCGCCATGGAAAAGGTGGCCGTCAGCAAGATGCGCAGGGCTCAAATGCGCATGGCTGCCAGCCGTCCCTATGCGGAGCGTATCCGTCAGGTGATTGGTCATCTGGCCAACGCCAACCCGGAATACCGCCACCCGTTCATGATCGAGCGCGAAATCAAGCGCGTCGGTTATGTCGTGGTGAGCAGTGACCGTGGTCTGTGCGGTGGCTTGAACACCAACCTATTCAAGGCCCTGGTCAAGGACATGTCGGCGAACCGCGAGAAGGGCGTGGAGATCGATCTCTGCGTGATCGGCAGCAAGGGTGCGGCATTCTTCCGCAACTTCGGCGGCAACGTCGTCGCAGCCATCAGCCAACTCGGCGAAGAGCCTTCGATCAACGACCTGATCGGCAGCGTCAAGGTGATGCTGGATGCCTACCTGGAAGGTCGTATCGACCGTCTCTCGGTGGTTTCCAACAAGTTCATCAACACCATGACCCAGAAGCCCACCGTGGAGCAGTTGGTTCCGCTGGTGGCAGATGCCGACCAGGATCTCAAGCACCACTGGGACTATCTCTACGAACCCGACGCCAAAGAGCTGCTGGACGGCCTGATGGTGCGCTACGTGGAGTCGCAGGTGTACCAGGCGGTCGTCGAGAACAACGCAGCCGAACAAGCGGCGCGGATGATCGCGATGAAGAACGCCACTGACAACGCCGGTGACCTGATCAGCGAACTTCAGCTGGTCTACAACAAGGCCCGTCAGGCTGCGATCACCCAAGAGATCTCGGAAATCGTCGGCGGCGCTGCCGCGGTTTAAGAACGGTTCAAATATTCAGAGGACCAAATGATGAGTAGCGGACGTATCGTTCAAATCATCGGCGCCGTCATCGACGTGGAATTCCCGCGTGACCAGGTGCCGAACGTCTACGAGGCGCTGAAAGTTCAAGGCGCTGAAACCACCCTCGAAGTTCAGCAGCAGCTGGGCGACGGCGTGGTACGTACCATTGCGATGGGTTCGACCGAAGGCCTGAAACGTGGCCTGGACGTCGCCAGCACTGGCAAGGCCATTTCCGTACCGGTGGGCAAAGCGACCCTCGGCCGGATCATGGACGTGCTGGGCAACCCGATCGACGAAGCCGGCCCCATTGGCGAAGAAGAGCAGTGGGAAATCCACCGCGCTGCTCCGTCCTATGCCGAGCAGGCTGGCTCCAACGAGCTGCTGGAAACCGGTATCAAGGTCATCGACCTGGTTTGCCCGTTCGCCAAGGGCGGCAAGGTCGGTCTGTTCGGTGGCGCCGGTGTCGGCAAGACCGTAAACATGATGGAACTGATCCGTAACATCGCCATCGAGCACAGCGGTTATTCCGTGTTCGCCGGTGTGGGTGAGCGTACCCGTGAGGGCAACGACTTCTACCACGAGATGAAGGACTCCAACGTTCTGGACAAAGTGGCCCTGGTATACGGCCAGATGAACGAGCCGCCGGGCAACCGTCTGCGCGTTGCACTGACCGGCCTGACCATGGCCGAGAAGTTCCGTGACGAAGGCCGTGACGTTCTGCTGTTCGTGGACAACATCTACCGCTACACCCTGGCCGGTACCGAAGTGTCCGCGCTGCTGGGTCGTATGCCGTCCGCTGTGGGTTACCAGCCGACCCTGGCTGAGGAAATGGGCGTTCTGCAAGAGCGCATCACCTCTACCAAGACCGGTTCGATCACCTCGATCCAGGCCGTATACGTTCCTGCGGACGACCTGACCGACCCGTCCCCGGCGACCACCTTCGCCCACCTGGACGCCACCGTCGTTCTGTCCCGTGACATCGCGTCCCTGGGTATCTACCCGGCCGTGGACCCGCTGGACTCCACCTCTCGCCAGCTCGACCCGCTGGTGATCGGTCAGGACCACTACGACACCGCTCGCGGCGTCCAGTACGTTCTGCAGCGTTACAAGGAACTGAAGGACATCATCGCGATCCTGGGTATGGACGAACTGTCCGAAGCGGACAAGCAGCTCGTATCCCGCGCTCGTAAGATCCAGCGCTTCCTGTCCCAGCCGTTCTTCGTGGCTGAAGTATTCACCGGTTCGCCCGGCAAGTACGTCTCCCTGAAGGACACCATCGCTGGCTTCAAAGGCATCCTCAACGGCGACTACGATCACCTGCCCGAGCAGGCGTTCTACATGGTCGGCGGCATCGAAGAAGCCATCGAGAAAGCGAAGAAACTGTAACCCCCTGGGCGCCCGGCGACGGGCGCTTACGTGAGGCAAGCGTATGGCTATTACTGTCCATTGCGATATCGTCAGCGCCGAAGCGGAGATCTTCTCCGGTCTGGTGGAGATGGTGATTGCGCACGGCAACCTCGGCGATCTGGGTATCGCGCCGGGTCACGCCCCGCTGATCACCGACCTCAAGCCGGGCCCGATCCGCTTGGTGAAGCAGGGTGGCGAGGAGGAGGTGTACTACATCTCCGGTGGTTTCCTCGAGGTGCAGCCGAACATGGTGAAGGTCCTGGCCGACACCGTTCTGCGCGCCGGCGACCTGGACGAAGCTGCTGCTCAGGAGTCCCTGCGGGCTGCTGAAAAGGCTCTGAACGAGAAGGGTGCGGAGTTCGATTACTCCTCCGCCGCTGCTCGCCTGGCCGAGGCTGCTGCCCAGCTGCGCACCGTCCAGCAGATCCGCAAGAAGTTCGGCGGCTAACCCCGCGCTCTTCATCGCAAGCGAGTAAAAGGGTAGCCTTGGCTACCCTTTTTCTTTTCCGGCAGTGCCGGTTATCCACAGGCTCGGAAGCTCCCCTCCATGTCACTCGATATCGTCATCCTCGCCGCTGGCCAGGGCACCCGCATGCGTTCGGCCCTGCCCAAGGTCCTCCACCCCATCGCCGGCAAGGCCATGCTCGGCCACGTCATCGACAGCGCGCGCAAGCTGCAGCCCCAGGGCATCCACGTGGTGATCGGCCATGGCGCCGACACGGTGAAGGAACGACTGGCAGCGGATGACCTCGGTTTCGTGATCCAGGCCGAGCAGCTGGGGACCGGCCACGCCGTCGCCCAGGCCCTGCCGCAGCTCAGCGCCGAGCGCGTGCTGATCCTCTACGGCGACGTGCCGCTGATCGAAGTGGAGACCCTGGAGCGCCTGTTGCAGAAGGTCGGCCCCGAGCAACTCGCGCTGCTCACCGTCGAGCTGGACGACCCCACCGGCTACGGCCGCATCGTGCGTGACGAGCAGGGCGTGGTGAAGGCCATCGTCGAGCACAAGGACGCCAGCCCCGAGCAGCGTCTCATCCGTGAAGGCAACACCGGCATCCTCGCCGTGCCGGGCAAGCGCCTGGCCGACTGGCTGGGCCGCCTTTCCAACAACAACGCCCAGGGCGAGTACTACCTCACCGACGTCATTGCCATGGCCGTGGCCGATGGCCTGGTGGTCGCCACCGAGCAGCCCCAGGACGCCATGGAAGTGCAGGGCGCCAACGACCGCATCCAGCTTTCCGAGCTCGAGCGCCACTACCAGAAGCGCGCCGCCCGCCGCCTCATGGCCCAGGGCGTCACCCTGCTGGACCCGGCGCGCTTCGACCTGCGCGGCGAGGCCTCCGTCGGCCGCGACGTGTTCATCGACGTCAACGTGATCCTCGAAGGTCGCGTGGTGATCGAGGACAACGTGCAGATCGGCCCCAACTGCGTGATCAAGGACAGCACCCTGCGCCGTGGCGCCATCGTCAAGGCCAACAGCCACCTGGATGGCGCCGAAGTGGGCGAGGACGCCGACTGCGGCCCGTTCGCCCGCCTGCGCCCGGGTGCGGTGCTGGGGGCCAAGGCCCATGTGGGTAACTTCGTCGAGATCAAGAACGCCGTCCTCGGCGAGGGCGCCAAGGCCGGCCACCTCAGCTACCTGGGGGATGCCGAGATCGGCGCGCGCACCAACATCGGTGCCGGCACCATCACCTGCAACTACGACGGCGCCAACAAGTCCCGCACCGTCATGGGCGAGGACGTCTTCATCGGCTCCAACAGCGCCCTGGTCGCCCCGGTGACCCTGGGCGACGGCGCCACCACCGGTGCCGGCTCCACCATCACCCAGGACGTGCCCGCCCACGCCCTGGCGGTCGGCCGCGCCAAGCAGCGCAACATCGAAGGCTGGAAACGCCCGGTGAAGCTGAAGAAATAAGCCTGTGGATAACTGCAATAGGCGGCCTGTGCCGCCTTTTGTCATTTTCGGTCTTGACGCAAAAGCTTCGTTGAGTTTTGATTCGCACACTTTTTCTTTCGAATCGAAACTTAAGCATGTCGAAGCGCAATACGCCGCAACGTCGCCACGCCATCCTCGCCCTCCTGGCCGAGCAGGGCGAAGTCAGTGTCGACGCGCTCGCCAAGGGTTTCGCCACCTCGGAAGTCACCATCCGCAAGGACCTCGCCGCCCTCGAGGCCAACGGCCTGCTGCTGCGCCGCTACGGCGGCGCCGTGCCGGTGCCTCAGGAGTTCATGGTCGAGGCCAGCCAGCCGGTCTCCCGCTACAAGCAGGCCATCGCCCGGGCGGCCGCCGACCGCATCCGCGAACATGCGCGGATCATCGTCGACAGCGGCAGCACCACCGCCGCGCTGATCCCCGAGCTGGGCCACCGCCCCGGCCTGGTGGTGATGACCAACTCGCTGAACGTCGCTACCGCCCTGCGCGACCTGGAACAGGAACCCGTGCTGCTGATGACCGGCGGCACCTGGGACCCGCACTCCGAGTCCTTCCAGGGCCAGGTGGCCGAGCAGGTCCTGCGCTCCTACGACTTCGACCAGCTGTTCATCGGTGCCGACGGCATCGACCTGGCCCGTGGCACCACCACCTTCAACGAACTGCTGGGCCTGTCGCGGGTCATGGCCGAGGTCGCCCGCGAGGTGATCGTCATGGTCGAGGCCGACAAGGTCGGGCGGCGCATCCCCAACCTGGAGCTGCCCTGGAGCAGCGTCCATACCCTGATCACCGACGAGCGCCTGCCCCAGGACGCTCGCCAACAGATAGAAGCGCGCGGCATCACCCTGGTCTGCGCGCCTGTGGATAACTGAGGAGAAAACTTATGTGTGGCATCGTCGGCGCAGTGGCTGAACGGAATATCACCGCCATCCTCGTGGAAGGCCTCAAGCGTCTCGAATACCGCGGTTACGACAGCGCCGGCGTCGCCGTGCTGGACAACGAAGGCGTGCTCCAGCGCCGCCGCCGCGTCGGCAAGGTCAGCGAGCTGGAACAGGCCCTGGCCGAGCAGCCCCTGGTCGGCCGCCTCGGCATCGCCCACACCCGCTGGGCCACCCATGGCGCGCCCACCGAGCACAACGCCCACCCGCACTTCTCCGGCGACCTGGCCCTGGTGCACAACGGCATCATCGAGAACCACGAAGCGCTGCGCGCCCAGCTCAAGGGCCAGGGCTACGTGTTCACCTCCGACACCGACACCGAAGTCATCGTCCACCTGCTGCACCACACCCTGGGCGAGGCCGGCGACCTTGCCGCCGCCCTCAAGGCCGTGGTCCCGCAACTGCACGGCGCCTACGGCCTGGCGGTGATCAACCGCGCCCAGCCCGACCGCCTGCTGGCCGCCCGCAGCGGCAGCCCCCTGGTGATCGGCCTCGGCCTGGGCGAGAACTTCCTCGCCTCCGACCAACTGGCCCTGCGCCAGGTCACCGACCGCTTCATGTACCTGGAGGAGGGCGACATCGCCGAAATCCGCCGCGACAGCGTGCAGGTCTGGGACCAGCAGGGCAACGCGGTGCAACGCGAGGCCGTGCAGTACCACGAAGGCGCCGAAGCTGCCGACAAGGGCGAGTACCGCCACTTCATGCTCAAGGAAATCCACGAGCAGCCCAAGGTCGTGCAGCGCACCCTGGAAGGCCGCCTGGGCTCCGACCACGTGCTGGTCCAGGCCTTCGGCCCGCAAGCCGCCGAGCTGTTCGCTAAGGTGCGCAACGTGCAGATCGTCGCCTGTGGCACCAGCTACCACGCCGGCATGGTCGCCCGTTACTGGCTCGAAGAGCTGGCCGGCATCCCCTGCCAGGTGGAAGTGGCCAGCGAGTTCCGCTACCGCAAGGTCGTGGTGCAGCCCGACACCCTGTTCGTCACCATCTCCCAGTCCGGTGAGACCGCCGACACCCTGGCCGCCCTGCGCAACGCCCGCGCCGGTGGCTACCTGGCTAGCCTGGCCATCTGCAACGTCGGTACCAGCTCCCTGGTGCGTGAGTCCGACCTCACCTTGCTGACCCTCGCCGGCCCCGAGATCGGCGTCGCCTCCACCAAGGCCTTCACCACCCAACTGGTAGCCCTGCTGCTGCTCACCCTCAGCCTCGGCCAGGTGCGCGGCACCCTGGCCAAGGCCGAGGAAGCGCGCCTGGTCGAAGCCCTGCGCCGCCTGCCGACCCACCTGGGCGAAGCCCTGGCCATGGACAAGACCGTGGAGAAGGTCGCCGAGCTCTTCGCCGAGAAGCACCACACCCTGTTCCTCGGCCGTGGCGCCCAGTACCCGGTGGCCATGGAGGGTGCGCTCAAGCTCAAGGAGATCTCTTACATCCACGCCGAGGCCTACCCGGCCGGCGAGCTCAAGCACGGCCCCCTGGCCCTGGTGGATGCGGACATGCCGGTGGTCACCGTCGCGCCCAACAACGAGCTGGTGGAAAAGCTCAAATCCAACCTGCAGGAAGTGCGCGCCCGTGGCGGCCAACTGGTGGTCTTCGCCGACCGCGAAGCCGGCATCGACAACGGCGAGGGCACCCACGTGGTGGCCATGCCGCACATCCTCGACGCCCTGGCACCGATCCTTTACACCCTGCCGTTGCAGTTGCTGTCCTACTACGTCGCCGTGCTCAAGGGCACCGACGTCGACCAGCCGCGCAACCTGGCCAAGTCCGTCACTGTGGAGTGACGGGCGGCCCGCAAGGCGTCAGCGGCGGGTTTCCGGCCGCGGGTGCCTTGGCGGGGCGAGGCACGCACCTCGGTTTCCCAGGGGCGGGCAAGCCGATCGGAACGCCCTGTGCCTTGGGCGGTGCACACCCTTCGGGACTGGATCACATCCTGTTCGAAGGCGGTTGACCCGAGGGAGGCGTCACTTTCTAATCCGCAGCTCAATCTTGAACATGGACCGTTTATGTCTTCCGGCGACGCCGCCTCGGCCCCTGCTGCCGCCTCTTCCGCCCCTGTACCTGCCTCCGTCCGCCGGCAGAAGCGCGCCGGCTTGCTCACCCTCAGCCTCATGGGCGCCACTCCCCTCGTCCTGCTGGCCTGGGACCCGATGTACCGTGACGTGCGGGTCTTCGACAGCCTGGCGGTCTGCGAACAGGGCACCACCCTGACCGCCGAGCAATGCCTGCGGCTGCGCGACGAGGCGTTCCGTCGCACCGTCCTTATGGCGCCGGTCTACACCAGCTTCCTGGCCTGTGAGCGCGACTTCATTCGCATCAATGCCGACTGCAAGGTTGGCGAGTGGTGCGAGGCCGACGCCGTGCAGAGCTGCACACAGGGCGACGATGGCCTGGCCCGCCCCCAGCCGGTGGCGTTCCTGGTCAGCGATGCCCTGGTCAGGCGCCTGCGCAGTGGTGAACCGGAGGATTGGAGCGAGGTCGGCCTCGATGAACTGCAGCCGGTCTTCGGCATGAGCGAAGACACCCTCTATGGCAGCGGCAGTAGCACCAGTGGCCATTACGGTGGCTACTACGGCGGTGGCGGCCGCAACCTGCACTTGTTCACCAGCCAGGGCCAATACCTGGGGGATGAGCGCACCCGCCAGGCCAGCGTGCATCGCAGCCAGTTGCAGGCGTCCGGTTATGCCCAGCAGTTCCAGAGCGGGCAATTGCCGACGCGCCTTCAGGGCGTTGCCAGTCGCGGCGGGTTCGGCTCGACGGCCCGCAGCAGCCTGGCCATGGCCAGCGGGTAACCGATCATGTGGATACGGATTGGCCTAGTGCTTGGTTGTCTCTTCGGCAACTCGATTGCCCAGGCAGCAGGCCTGGATAGCAGCATTGGCGAGGCCGATGCACGTCTCGAGGAACTGCGCCGGCTCATCGCCGAAAAGCCCGACCGGCTGCGGGTGCGCCTGCCGAACAGTCGCGAATGGCAGAGCCTGGAGTCCCTCGGTCTTGCCCCTACCTGCCGGGCGCCCGTGCTGGTGCGTCTTGCGGCCCCTTTGCGGGCGTTTACGCAGTGCGGCGGCATAGAGGTGACCGAGGAAGGCGTGAGGTGGATGACGACCTCGATCTTCTGGACCCATGACCGTACCTGGGAGCATGGGCGGATGCTGCACATGCAGGTCAGGAGTTTCGCCCGTCAGGGCAGACCCACCGATGACGTCGACCTGCGCGCCGAGTCGCCACTGGTCAAGGCCCTGGTGGACGCCAGGCCGCTCGAACTGGAAAAGCTCGCCGAGCTCTGGGTGACCCTGCGGCAGCAACCGTTGCCGGCCCGACCGGATGGCCAGTGGGGGGCCAACGAGTCCTGGCCCACCGGCCTGCTGGCGTTGCATACCGATGGGCGGATCAAGCTGGCCGGCTCGAACCTGGCGGGCTTGCATGCCTGGCAGGCCTGGTGGGCGAGCCAGCCTCGGACCGATAACGTCGCTGCCCTGGTGGGGGTCGACCTGCAGCTGGGAGGCAAGTCCCCGGCCTTGCAGTTGGGCGAGTTCACGCTGGGCCAGACGCCCTTTGCGGTGGTGGTGTTGCCGGCTGACCAGCAGCCCCGCGATGAGCCTGCGCTGTGGCGTGATGACAGTTGGCAATTGCTGATGGTGCGCACCGATGGCAAATGAATACCTGAAAGCAACCCTGGTGGCCGAAAATGGCGGCCCGCTCGACGTGTCGGAGCCTCGCATCGTGCGCGTCGACCCGGCCAGCGGCAGTGCCATGCTGATCGGCGCCACCCATGGGTTGACCCTGATGCTGGGCTGTATGACGCCGCTGGTGATCGGCCTGATGTTCGCCGCGCAGCTGGCCTGTGACCTGTCGCCTTGGCCCGTGGGCAACTACGAGCTGACGTTGCTGGTCTGGACCGTCCTTTGGTTGGCTTTCCTGGGCTACAGCCTGTGTTGCGGCAGCTACATGGAGACCTACCTGTTCAACCCGCAGCAGCGGCGGCTGTGGCACCTGAACAGTGGCGAGGTGCTCGACCTGAAGGCACTGGCCGAGCTGGCACGCGCCCGCCAGAAGCCAGCAGATGCCGCCGTGACCGACGCGTCACCGCAGGAGCGCCTGTTGCCCATGGCCGCCGAGCGGCTGCTGGGGATCAACTGGCAACGGTTGCAGAAGCTTCAGCCCTACAGACCCAGCCCATTGCGCGCCTACCTGCGCAGTTTCTGGCCCGTGGACGCCTGGTGGATCGCGGGGGTAACGGTGGGCACCTGCCTGCTGGTCATCCTGCTGGTCGTTGGCTCGCTCGCCGGCCTGCTCCTCGCTGTAATGGCGCTGGCTGCCGCCTGGCTGGCCAGCGCCCTGGCCGGTTTCTGCCTGCAGCATCAGGCACCGAGGCGGGCCGAGGCCCTGCTGCGCGGGCGTTCAATCGAGGATGTAGTGCGGAACGAAGCGTGAGCTGTCCTGGGTGATGGCGCTGCGGTCCTCGCGAATGCCCATGCCTACGGGCCGGCCGCCGACCAGCCAGCTGCCGATGATGGGGTGCTCCCCGCCCATGCAGGGCGGCGGACACCAGCTCTGCAGAATCGCCGGCCCCTGCTCGTAGGGGCCGGGCGTCGCCAGCTCCACACCGCCTTCGCTTTCCACCTGGATGTTCGCCCCCTCGCGGGAGAAGAACGGCTTGCGCACCCAGCGCGGGCCCAGCGGCGCCGCATCCGGCTCATCGGCGAAGCAGGCCGGGATCAGGTTGGGGTGGCCGCGATGGCGTTGCCAGAGCAGCGGCAAGATCGCCTTGTTCGACAGCAGGGTCTTCCAGGCGGGTTCGATGAAGCGCGTCCGGCTGTGGGCCAGGTGGTGGGCGAAGTCCTCCTCCAGCAGCCACTCCCAGGGGTAGAGCTTGAACAGCTGGATGATCGGCTGGTCGTGCAGGTCGACGAAGCCCTTGCCGGGTACGTGGCCGATGTCGTCGATGTGCAGCAGATGGGGCAGCAGGCCAGCCTGGTTGGCACAGTCGGCCAGGTAGGTGACGGTGCCCTCGTCCTCGATGTGGTCGCGGCAGCAGGCCAGGTGGAAGGGCTCACCCGCCAGGCCGATGCGCCGCAGGCGCTCGACCAGCGCATCCTGGATGAGGTTGAACTGATCGGCCCGCTCCGGCAGCACGCCACGCTCGCGGCACTGTTCCAGCCATACCCACTGGAAGAAGGCCGCCTCGTAGAGGCCGGTCGGGGTATCGGCGTTGTACTCGTAGAAACGCGCCGGGCCCTGGCCGTCGTAGGTCAGGTCCATGCGCCCGTACAGCGCCGGCTCGCGTGTACGCCAGCTGTCGCGGATCAGCGTCCAGTGCGCCTCGGGCACCGCCATGCGCCGCAACAGGGCTTCGCTCTCCACAGCATCTTCCACCAGGGCCAGGCACATGGCCTCCAGCTCGGCGCTGGGTGCCTCGATGTCGTCCTCGATCTGCTGCAGGCTGAAGCGGTAGCAGACGCTTTCATCCCAGTAGGGTTCGCCGCCGATGGAGTGGAAGTGGAAGCCGAGTGCCGCGGCTTGTTCGCACCAGTCGTGGCGCGGCGTGATGGGGTGCCGATGCATGGAACGTCCGTGTACCGCCAGGAAAATGGAGCGCCATTCTAGCGGCCAGCCAGGGCCTTGGTTGTTGATGGAGGCAGCAACCCGGTGAGGCATCCTTGTCGGCGTGCCTGCCGCAGGCTTCACCGCCGAGCTCGCCAGCGTCGGATGACCCGCAAATGGGGCGCTCATTGGGATGTCAGTCGGATTGCGTCGCGAGGCCAGGCGCCGGGCGGGGAAGGGGGCTCAGGTCCAGAGCCAGTGGATTTCCGCCACTGCGTCGTGGGCGTGCAGGCTTTCCTCGTGCTCCACGCGGACCTTGAACGCGGCCAGGTCCGGTAGCGCCCGCAGGGGCTCGGCCAGGCGCCGCGCGGCGTCCTCGCAGAACATCAGGTTGTGGCCATTGGCCAGCGCGAATGCCTGCTCGTCGGCACGCTTCACGGCTGTCTGCAGGGCCGTGCCCAGGGCGGCTTCGCAGCGGTCCACCAGCTCGATCCAGCCCGGCGCCCGCAACGGGTCCGCTGGGCGCAGCCAAAGCCGCGCCTTGCTGCGCTGGCTGTGGGGAGTGGCGGGCATGGCGGCTTCGCTGCCCAGCCATTCATGCAGTGCTTCCCAGGTGGGTGCTTGCCCGGCGAAACGTTCACTGAAGGCGCGCTGGGCCATCTGCCGTGACAGCGCCGCCGAGCACGGGCAGGTGGAGGAGTAGCCCAGTTCCAGCATGAGTTCCACGTGAAACCCCCTTGGATCGAGGCTGAGCGCGATTTCGAAGGGGTAGGCCTTGTGCCCCGACAGTGGGCTGACCAGTGCCACGCGCCTGAGCAACAGCTCGCCCGCCACCCTTAGATGCGCGGAGAGGGAGAGATTCTGGTGGCTGTCGAGGAAGCCCTGAAGCAGCGCCTGCAGGGCCGGGAGGGTCAGTTCCTCGCCGGCCAGGGCTTCCAGCGCCAGGTACAGCCGTGACATGTGGATGCCGCGTACGCCCGGGGTGTCGAGGCTGACACTGGCCTCCACTCGCGCTTGCACGGCTTGCCCGGCCACCTGCAATGGGAGACGGATGCCGGCCATGCCGACGCGGTCCAGCGGTGCGAGGGTCGCGTGGGTCTGGCTGGCCACGTCGGGTAGGGAGAGGTCGTTCATCGTCGGGCTCAGCTTGCGGAGAAAGTGATATGTTATGTTATAACACTTGAAAATCAAGCCGCCCTTGCCAAAGCCATGCACCTCATCACCAGCGAAGACGACCTGCTCAGCCAACCGGCCGAGCAGTACATGGACGACGCCCAGCAAGCTTTCTTCCAGCGCCTGCTGGAGGCCCAGCGGGACGATCTGCGCACGCGTGTCGACAACGAAATGATCGAGCTGCGGGAGATCGAGCCCGCCAGCGACGACGTCGACGTGGCCTCCCTAGAAGAACAGCGCCAGTGGCAACTGCGGCGCCTGGAGCGGGAAAAGAAGCTGCTGGACAAGATCGACAGCGCCCTGGGCCGCCTGGCCCGTGGCGAATACGGCTGGTGCCGGGAGACCGGCGAGCCCATCGGCCTGCGCCGCCTGCTGTTGCGGCCTACCGCCGAGCTGTGCATCGAGGCCAAGGAGCGCCAGGAACAACGCGAGCGCCACCGGCGCGACGCCTGATATCCACAGAGCGGCCACCCGAGCCGCCCAGCCTGAACCGGAGAACCCCATGACCGCCCGACTCCCCGTCACCCTGCTTTCCGGCTTCCTCGGCGCCGGCAAGAGCACCCTGCTCAACCACGTGCTGAAGAACCGCGAAAACCTGCGCGTCGCCGTGATCGTCAACGACATGAGCGAAATCAACATCGACGGCAGCGAGGTGCAGCGCGACGTCAGCCTCAACCGCGCCGAGGAGCGCCTGGTGGAGATGAGCAACGGCTGCATCTGCTGCACCCTGCGCGAAGACCTGCTGGAAGAGGTCAGCCGCCTCGCCGGCGAAGGGCGCTTCGACTACCTGCTGATCGAATCCACCGGCATATCCGAACCGTTGCCGGTGGCGGAGACCTTCACATTCCGCGACGAGCAGGGCCAGAGCCTGTCCGACCTGGCGCGGCTGGACACCCTGGTCACCGTAGTCGACGGCGTGAACTTCCTGCGTGACTTCCACGAAGCGCAAAGCCTCGCCAGCCGTGGCGAAACCCTGGGCGAGGAAGATGAGCGCTCCATCACCGACCTGCTGATCGAGCAGGTGGAGTTCGCCGACGTCATCCTCATCAGCAAGATCGACCTCATCAGCCAGGCCGAGCGCGAGGAGCTGACCGCCATCCTCAGCCGCCTCAACACCCACGCCGAGATCCTGCCCATGAGCATGGGCCAGGTGCCGCTGGAGAAGATTCTCGACACCGGCCGCTTCGACTTCGATCGTGCCGCCGAAGCCCCCGGCTGGCTCAAGGAGATGCGCGGCGAGCACGTGCCGGAAACCGAGGCCTATGGCATCGCCTCCACCGCCTACCGGGCGCGCCGGCCCTTCCACCCCGAGCGCTTCCACGCATTCCTCAATCGTGAATGGAGCAACGGCCGGCTGCTGCGCTCCAAAGGCTTCTTCTGGCTGGCCAGCGCCTGGCGCGAGGCGGGCAGCTGGTCCCAGGCCGGCGGCCTGATGCGCTACGGGCATGCCGGGCGCTGGTGGCGCTTCGTGCCGCGCGAGCAGTGGCCGACGGACGAAGACGGCTTGGGCGCGGTGATGAAGCACTGGGATGCGGAGGTGGGCGATTGCCGCCAGGAGCTGGTGTTCATCGGCCAGGGCATCGACTTCGAGCGGCTGCACGCCGAGCTGGACGCCTGCCTGCTGGATGCCACCGAGATGGCCCAGGGCGTGGAGGGCTGGGCGCGCCTGCCCGACCCCTTCGGCGGCCTGGTCGGGGAGGCCGCCTAATGCAAGCCCTGGCCTTGCGCCCCCAACCTCGGGTGGCGACCAGCGACAACCTGGCAGTGTTGAGCGAAGCGCTGCACGACGAGGTCAACCTCGCCGTGTGGGAGCGCCGCCTGCCCCTGCACATCAGCGACTACGCCCAGTGCCTGCTGGGGCTCGGGGAGCCGCTGAGCGAATCCCTGACCCTGGAGCTGCCAGACCCTGAAGCCACCCTCGACCTGGACAGCCTGGCCCGGCGCTTCGCCGACATCGACGGACATGCCGCCTTCCTCGCCGACGTCGCCTGGCTGGTGCGCGCCTTCGCCTGTCTGCTGGATGCGCGGCGCATCGGCCTGCGCCTGCGCCGCCTGGACCGCGCCATGTGCCCGCGCTACCACGTCGACCATGTACCGCTGCGGCTGATCACCACCTATGCCGGTGTGGGCAGCCACTGGCTGCAGGAAGGGCAGATGCCACGCAGCCGCCTGGGCGACCCCGCCGCCGAGCCGAAGGCCGTGCCGGCCGGGCAGACCCTGGCGCCGGGTCATGTTGCGTTGTTCAAGGGCGAAAAGTGGCTGGGCAACGAGGGGCGAGGGGTTATCCACAGGTCGCCCGACGTCATGCCGGGTGATGCGCGCCTGCTGCTGACCTTGGACTGGCTGGCCTGACGAGGCGCTCCGCAGCGCGAAAAAAAGGGCCACCCGAAGGCGGCCCTGTATCACCGAGGCCCTGCCGGCTGGGCCGGTACGGGCGAGGTACCCAAGGCTATTGCACACCCTGGCTGTTACCGGCTGATGACGAGGAGCTTTCCCAGGTTCCCTTGCTCTGCCCCTCGCAGAAGGGCTTGAGGTAGCGCGCGTCGGTGACCACGCCGTAGTAGTGGATGTCCTGGCGGTAGGCGATGTTGCTCACCTGGGCGTTGCTGCACACGCCGAATGCACCGCTCGGGCACTGGTCGGCGTAGCTCACCTCCACCTTCTGCCCGGGCATCTGCGGCTTGCAGAAGCCGTCGCGGAACAGCTGCGGCGGGATGCTGCGGTTCTGCTGGCAGACCTTCACATCGAGCTGGTCGCTCTGGCTGTGGACGATGCAGGCCTCGGCCAGCGCATCGGCGGACAGGACCAGCAGCAGGGGCAGTAGGCAGAGACGCATGAACGCAGGACCTCGGGAAATTAATGGGCGCGACTCTAGCACGAGGCTTTATTCCGAACCCGTGACGCAGCACCATAGCGCGATGCTTGCCCATATCCCCACCCACCTGGTGGCCGGCCCCCTGGGCGCCGGCAAGACCAGCCTCATCCGCCACCTCCTGGCGCAGCGCCCCAGCGACGAGCACTGGGCGGTGCTGATCAATGAGTTCGGCCTGGTCGGCCTGGATGCCGCGCTGCTGGAAACCGGCGACGACGGCATCGCCCTGGCCGAGGTGGCCGGTGGCTGCCTGTGCTGCGTCAACGGCGCGCCCTTCCAGGTCGGGCTCGGTCGCCTGCTGCGCAAGGCCCGGCCGGACCGACTGTTCATCGAACCGTCTGGCCTCGGCCACCCCGCCGAGCTGATGCGCCAGCTGCGCGAGCCGCCCTGGGAAGGCGTGCTGGCCCTGCAGCCGAGCCTGCTGGTGCTGGACGCCGCCGCCCTGGCCCGTGGCGATGCCCTGCCCGACAGCCAGCGCGATGCCCTCGAGGGCGCCGGCCTGCTGGTGCTGAACAAGGCCGAGAACCTCGACGCCGATAGCCGCCAGCGAGTGGCCGAGCAACTGCCGGCGCTGCCCCTGAGCTGGACGGTGCAGGGCCGCCTGCCCCTGGCCGACCTGCCAGGGCTCGAGGCCAGGGCCGGTGCCGCTGTGGATAACCCGGCCCTGCCCGCTGGTCAGGCGGCTCCGCCCGCGCTGTGGATAAACCCCGGGCAGCCCATCATCCAGGCACAGGGTGCGGCGGATGGCTGGACCATCGGCTGGCGCTGGCACCCCTCGCAGACCTTCGAGCTGATGCGCGTGCAGCTGTGGCTGGCAAGCCTCGGCTGGCGCCGCGCCAAGCTGGTTATCCACAGCAACGCCGGCTGGCTGTCCGGCAATGCCCTGGACGGCGCGCCGCTTCACTGGCAGGCCAGCGAATGGCGCAAGGACTCGCGGCTGGAGCTGATCTTCTCCACGCCCCAGGACGAGGACGCGCTCAAGGCTGGATTCGAAGCCTGTCGGCTGACTTGAGCCGGTGTTGATTCAGTGTCTGGCTGATTATCGAGTTCTGCTGAAGGTTCCTGTTTCGCCTTGCCGGGCGAGTCTCTTTCTTCAGTCGTCGGGATGCCGAACCACAAGAAAGAAACCAAAGAGGCTTGCCCCATCATCCGGCCCCGGCTTCGCCGTGGTTCCCTCACTCCATCGCCGTTACTCGCTACGCTCGCCCTTCGGGCCGCACTGAAGTGCGTTCGCCGCAAGCGTCGTCTGGGGGCCGGCGCGATGGGCCATCCATGGCCTGGCGCGCCTCTCGCGGCATCCATGCCGCTCGTCCCCCGGCGCAACGACTGCGTTCGGCCTCCTGGAGGGGCGTTGGCGGCTGCTCCAACTTTATCGCTAACTCTTCAGGATGCTGTGCGCTTCGGCATTCTCGATAACACGGGAAAAGCCAGACCGAAGGTCTCAAGGCGTTATGGGGACACAAACGAAAACGGGCCCTCACGGGCCCATCTTCGGGAATAAAACGGCTACGGATTAGCGCAGCCAGAGCCACGGGGGCTCAAGGGATCAATCGTCGTTCATCCGCGAGTGGGTGCGGGTGTCCTTCATGAACACGTACACCAGCAGCGAGCAGGCGATGCAAGCAGTTACGTACCAGTAGAAGCCGCTCTCCATGCCGATGCTCTTGAACCACAGCGCCACGTACTCGGCGGTGCCGCCGAAGATGGACACGGTCAGCGCGTAGGGCAGGCCCACGCCCAGGGCACGGATCTCGGTGGGGAACAGCTCGGCCTTCACCACGGCGTTGATCGAGGTGTAGCCGCTGACGATGATCAGCGCCGCCATGATCAGGAAGAACGCGCCCCACCAGGTATCGATGGTGTGCAGGGTGCTGAGGATCGGGTAGGTGAACAGGGTGCCCAGCACGCCAAAGGCGATCAGGATCGGACGGCGGCCGACCTTGTCCGAGAGCGCGCCCACCAGGGGCTGCAGCAGCATGAACAGGAACAGGGTGGCGGCCGAGATCATGGTCGAGTCGTTCTTGCTCATGCCGACCGTGTTGACCAGGTATTTCTGCATGTAGGTGGTGTAGGTGTAGAAGGCCAGGGTGCCGCCCATGGTCAGGCCGATCACGGTGAACACTTCCTTGGGGTGGCGCATCAGGGTGCGCAGCAGGCTTTCCTTCGGCTTGTCCTTCTTCTTGGTGAAGGACTCGGTCTCTTCCATGCCGCGACGCAGGAACATCGCCACGACCGCGCACAGGGCGCCGATGAAGAAGGGCACACGCCAGCCCCAGCTTTCCAGCTGCTCGGTGGTGAGGGTCTGCTGGAGGATGATCAGCACCGCCAGGGCGATGAGCTGGCCGGAGATCAGGGTCACGTACTGGAAGCTGGAGAAGAAGCCGCGACGCTCCTTGGTCGCCATCTCCGACAGGTAGGTGGCCGAGGTGCCGTATTCGCCACCGACCGACAGGCCCTGCAGCAGGCGGGCGACCACCAGCAGGATGGGCGCGGCGATGCCGATGGTTTCATAGCTGGGGGTCAGCGCGATGATCAGCGAGCCGAAGCACATCAGCAGGACCGAGGCCAGCAGCGCGGCTTTGCGGCCCTTGCGGTCGGCGTAGATGCCCATAAGCCAGCCGCCGATCGGGCGCATCAGGAAGCCCACGGCGAAGATCGCGGCGGTGTTCAGGAGCTGGGCGGTCAGGTCGCCCTGGGGGAAGAAGGCCTTGGCGAAGTACAGCGAGAAGGCGGCGTAGACGTACCAGTCGTACCACTCGACCAGGTTGCCCACCGAGCCGCTGAAAATGGATTTGATGCGTTGCGAGGTGGTGCGGGGTGCTGCTGAGGCAGTCAGGGTGCTGGTGCTTTCCATCGTGTTTCCTCGAGTCATAGTTGTTGTTGTAGGCACGGCTCTCGCCGCGCTTGGGGTGCGGGCACATAGCAGGAGCTGTGCCAGCGCCGCAAAGCGCCGGAATAGAAGGCTCGGAGGGATTGCACAGGGCATTTATGCGCGGATTGGCGCTTATCGCGAAGGGGTCATAAGCGGGATTCCGCCTATCCATTGATGGCCCGGTAGGGGCGAATTCATTCGCCAAGCGGTGCGCAGCGCCGCCGACCCAACCGAGCTATCCACAATGACTTTTCTGGGCGAATGAATTCGCCCCTGCATTGCCCACAATTACTGTGGAGCCAACTGTTGGTGGTCTGTGGATAGATTGCTGAACGCCAGTGGATACGCTGCTTTCATGAATGTGATCAGATATTGAGCAGTGCCACCTGTTCGCGGTTGAAACCGCTCCCACAGGCAGGCGAGCACCCGTGGGAGCGAATTTATTCGCGAAGAAATCCCCAGGAAGACGGATTCATCCTCAATTGCCCACAATAGCTGTGGAGCCAACTGTTGGTTAGCTGTGGATAGATTGCTTAGCGCTAGTAACGGCAGTGCTTTCAAGCTTGTGTTCAGACTTTGACCAGTGCCACCTATTCGCGGTTGAAACCGCTCCCACAGGCAGGCGAGCACCCCTGGGAGCGAATTCATTCGCGAAGAAATCCCCAGGTGAGCGGCTTCATCCCCAGTTGCCCACAATTGCTGTGGAGCCAACTGTTGGCTGGCTGTGGATAGATCGCTTAGGGCCAGTCATAGCGCTGCTTTCAAGCTTGTGCTCATATTTCGACCAGTGCAGCCTATTCGCGGTTGAAACCGCTCCCACAGGCAGGCAAGCACCCGTGGGAGAGAATTTATTCGCGAAGAAATCCCCAGGCGAGCGAGTTCATTCCCAGTTGCCCACAATAGCTGTGGAGCCAACTGTTGGCGGGCTGTGGATAGATTGCTTAGGGCCAGTCAAATCGCTGCTTTCAATCTTGTGCTCATATTTCGACCAGCCCCACCCATTCGCGGTTGAAACCGCTCCTACAGGCAGGCGAGCACCCGTGGGAGCGAATTCATTCGCGAAGAAATCCCCAGGAGAACGGATTAATCCCCAGTTGCCCACAATAGCTGTGGAGCCAGCTGTTGGCTGTCTGTGGATAGATTGCTTGGCGCCAGTAACAGCAGTGCTTTCAGGGTTGTGATCAGACTTTGACCAGTGCCGCCTATTCGCGGTTGAAACCGCTCCTACAGACGGGTGCGCGCCTGTAGGAGCGAATTCATTCGCGAAGAAATCCCCAGGCGAACGGATTAACCCCCAGTTGCCCACAATGTCTGTGGAGCCAACTGTGAGCGGCCTGTGGATAGTTTTCTGTATGCCAGTCGCTACGGTGCTTTCAGGGCTGTGCTCAGCTTTTGACCGATTTCAGTCTTCATCACCCGGCAGGAACTCGCCCCGGGCCAGGCCGTGGCGTTGCATCTTTTCGTTGAGGGTGCGGCGGGGTAGCTGCAGCAGTTCCATCACCGCCTTGATGTCGCCCTTGCTGCGGGCCAGGGCCTGGCGCAGGCATTGGGCCTCGTAGGTTTCCATCAGTTCGGCCAGGGAGGGCGCGGCGTTGTCGGCTGCGTGCCCGCCTGTGGATAACCCCAGCACATGGCGTTCGGCGGCGTTGACCAGCTCGCGTACGTTGCCCGGCCAGTCGTGGGCCAGCAGTTGCGCCAGCTCGGCGGGGGTGAGGCTGGGGACGGGGCGGCCGAGGCGTTCGCTGGCCAGGGCGGCGAAGTGCTCGAACAGCAGCGGCACGTCTTCGCGGCGCTCGCGCAGGGCGGGCAGCTGCAGCTCGGCGACGTTGAGGCGGTAGAGCAGGTCTTCGCGGAAGCGCCCGGCGCGCACTTCTTCCTTGAGGTCCGGCTTGGTGGCGGCGATCACCCGCAGGTCGACGCGGATGCTCTGGTTCGAGCCCAGGCGCTCCAGCTGCTGTTCCTGCAACACGCGCAGCAGCTTCACCTGCTGGGCCAGGGGCATGCTCTCGATCTCGTCGAGGAACAGGGTGCCGCCGTCGGCATGTTCCAGCTTGCCAATGCGTTTGCCCTGGGCGCCGGTGAAGGCGCCGCTTTCATGGCCGAACAGCTCGCTCTCGAACAGGTTCTCCGGGATGGCCGCGCAGTTCAGCGCCACGAAGGGCTTGCCGGCACGCGGGCCGAACTCGTGCAGGCAGCGGGCGACCAGTTCCTTGCCGCTGCCGGTGTCGCCGCGCAGGAGGATGTTCACCGGCGTCTGCGCCAGGTCCAGCACCTGGCGGCGCAGCTGTTCCATGGGGCGGGAGAAGCCCATCAACTGCCCATCGAGGCGGGTGCGGTCGTCCACCTGGCGGCGCAGGCGGCGGTTCTCCTGGGTCAGGCGGCGCTTTTCCAGAGCCCGGCGCAGGCTGCCCAGCAGGCGTTCGGGGGTGAAGGGTTTTTCGATGAAGTCGTAGGCGCCAAGGCGCATGGCTTCCACCGCCTGGGGCACGTCGCCGTGGCCGGTGACCAGCAGGAAGGGCAGCTCGCGGTCCAGCGCCTGCACCGCTTCCAGCAGGGCCATGCCGTCCATGCCGGGCATGCGCAGGTCGCTGATCACCACGCCCTCGAAGTCGGCGTCGAGCCCGTCCAGGCATTCGGCGGCGCTGGCGCAAAGGCGCACGGTGAAGCCCGAGAGCTCCAGCCACTCGCGCACCGCTTCGCGGATCGCGGCCTCGTCGTCGACGAAGATCAGGTTCGGGGTCATGGCTGCTCCTCGGCAGGATCAAAGATGGGCAGGCACAGGCGGAACACCGCGCCGGCGTCACGGTTGCCGGCGCTCAGCCGGCCCCCCAGTTCATGGACGATGGCATAGGAAACCGCCAGGCCGAGGCCGAGCCCTTCGCCCACCGGCTTGGTGGTGAAGAAGGGGTCGAACACCTGGGCCAGGGTGGCCTCGGGGATGCCACCGCCGTTGTCGGCGACCTCCAGGCACCAGTGGCCGTCCTCCCGTTGCAGGCGGATGTCGACGCGCGGCTCGGCCTGGCCGGCGACCGCGTCGAGGGCGTTGCGCAGCAGGTTGACCAGCACCTGCTCCAGGCGGATGGCATCGCCGCGCACCCAGGCCAATGGGCGCGGGTGCTGCTCGATGTGCACGGCACCGTCACGCAGGCGCGGCGCCAGCAGCTGCAGGGCCTTGTCCACCACGCTGCCCAGTTCCAGCTTCTCGCGCAGGCCGCCGGGGCTTTGCCGGGCATAGGTCTTCAGGTGGCCGGTGAGGGCGGCCATGCGTTGCAGCAGTTCGTCGTGGCGGCCGAGGGCGTTGCGCGCCTGCTCCAGCTGACCGTTGTCGAGCATCAGGCGCAGGCTGCCCAGGTGCATGTGCAGGGCGGTCAGCGGCTGGTTGATCTCGTGGGCGAGGGCGGCGGACATCTGCCCCAGGGCCGCCAGCTTGGCCGCCTGCACCAGGCCATCCTGGGCTGTGCGCAGGGCGGCGGTGCGCTGTTCCACCAGGCGCTCCAGTTCGTCGTGGCTCTGCCGGCGCAGCCGCGCCAGGCGCCAGCGCTGGTGCAGGAACAGGGCGAGGAAGAACAGCGCCAGCCACAGCCCGCCAGCGGCCAGGCTGGCGTCGCGGGCGTTGCCGGCGGCGTTCTGCGGGCGGTGCAGCAGGTGCAGGGTCCAGCCTTCGCTGGGCAGCGCCAGGGATTCCCACAGGTAGTCGGCCTCGCCATCGGGGCCCTGCACGCGCACCAGGCGGCTGTCGTCGCCGAAGTCATCGAGGGTGCGGTGCACCAGGGGCGTCAGCGGCTTCTTGTCGTACTGGCGGGTGGCGGCCAGTTCGGCACGTTGCGCGGCGTCGATCGGCGCCAGTTCGCGGTAGCGCCACTGCGGCTGGTTGGCGATGAAGACGATGCCCTTGGCGTCGCTGACCAGGATGGTGTCCGGGCGCTCGCGCCACTGCTGTTCGATCTCGGGGAACTCCAGCTTCACCACGATGGCGCCGAGGAAGTGGCCGGTTTCGTCGTGGATGGCGTGGGAGAGGAAGTAGCCGGGGATGCCGCTGACCACGCCCACCGCGTAGAAGCGCCCGGTGCCGTGGGTGCGGGTCTGCAGGAAGTAGGGGCGGAAGCCGTAGTTGTGGCCCACGTAGCTGGTGGGCAGGCGCCAGTTGCTGGCGGCGATGGCCAGGCCGTCGCTGCGCATCAGCTCGAGGGTAGAGGAGTGGGCGGCGCCGTTGATGCGTTCCAGCTTGAGGTTGAGGCGCTGCTGCAGCTCGGGTGACAGCGGTTGCTGCAGGGCCTCGCGCAGTTCCGGGTCGAGGGCGAGCACGGCGGGCAGGGCCCGGTAGCGGTCGATCAGGGTGCGCAATGCATCGGCGTAGAGGCCCAGCTGGGCGCCGGCCTGCTGGCCTTCCTCGCGCAGGGCCTGGCGCTCGGCGTGGCGGCCGGCCAGGTGCATCGTCAGCAGCAGGCCGGCGAACAGCAGCAGGGTCAGCAGGGCGATGCGCAGGGAACGGGGCAGCACGGGCGGGGTCCGGGTGTCGCGACAGGCGGCGACGATAGCATGGACCCGGCCCGGGCTGCGTCCGCGGTGGATCAGGGGTGGGCGTTGAACCAGGCGAGCACCTTGGCCGGCGAGGCGGCGAACCACTCGTGGCCGCCCAACGGCTCGGTGTAGCGCGCGGTCTCGATGCCCTGGTGGAGCAGGCGGTCGTAGTAGAGGTCCATGCTCCACCAGGGCACCACGGCGTCGACGAAGCCGTGCAGGAACAGCGTCGGCGGGTGGTCGGCGGGGAGCTGGTCGGGCACCACGCAGAGAGGCCCGCTGCAGGTGGCGTAGGAGCCGGATTGCACCGCCAGGGCGCGGAACTTGCCAGGGAAGGACACGGCCATGCGGCTGGTGTTGTAGCCGCCGCTGGAGATGCCGGTGGCGTACTGGCGCTGGGCGTTGAGCGGGCCGAAGTGACCGCTGGCGATGGCGGCGAGCACGTTGCCGAGGAAGTCGTAGTCGGTGCTCAGCTCATAGGCCTGGGCGAGGCCGGGGATGTTGGTCTGCCAGAACAGGTCCGCCGGGGCGCTGGGGGCGATCACCGCGTAGCCGTGGTCCAGAAGGTTCTGCACCAGCTTGCCTTCGTAATAGCCGCCGAAGGGCAGGTTGCTGTGGTAGCTGAAGTCGTTGAGGGGGAAGAACGAGCCCTGGTAGATCAGCACCACCGGCCAGCCGCCGGCCGGCGGGGTGCCCAGGGGCGTCTGGTAGATGATCTTGCGCTGGCCCACCAGGCCCGAATCCAGCCAGGTGCTCTGGTAGGAACAGCTGACTTCGGCAGGGCGCAGCAGGGTACGGGGGCGTTCGCTGCAGCGGGAAGCGGCCAGGGCGTGCTGGCCGAGGCAGACGGCCAGCAGCAGGCCGCAGAGCAGGGTACGAAGGGGCATGACGGGTCTCCTATTTGTTGTTGTTTGACCGCTTTTAAATCGAAACAGAAATTCCGATTCCGTCAATAGGGTTGATCGAAATTCGTTCAGTGTGGCGGGGGAGAGCAGCGTTCCAGAGCCTGTGGACAGGTGCGCCAAGGCGACGGACGGCGGGGCCTAAGGGTGCCTACCCACAGCTCACGAGCCGCCGCTGTGCGATGGCCAGACCGGTGCCGCACCTGTGGATAAAAAATAATTCGAGCGGCGTCTTGTCAGCGGCAATGCGCAGGATTAGATTATTTCGGAACCGATGTTCCGATTCCGATAAAAACAACAGCTGGAGACCATCGTGGCAAATCAAGGAAGAGGCCTGGCAGCAGCCGGCCTGGCGTTGCTCGGCGCGTTGCCCCTGGGTGGCGCACAGGCGTTTCAGGTGCGCTCCGGAGACGGAGACTGGACCACCTCGCTCGATACCACCCTGTCCTACGGGCTCAGCTACCGCGTGGAGGGGCAGGACAGCAAGCTGATCGCCCGCGCCAACGGCGGCACCGGCGACAACGCCGGGCTGATCAACTCCGACGACGGCGACCTCAACTTCCGCCGTGGCGACCTCTTCTCCGAGGTGGTCAAGGCGGTGTCCGAACTCGACCTGCGCTACCAGGACCGCTTCGGCGTGTTCGTCCGGGGCCGCGCCTTCTATGACTTCGAGCTGAAGGACGACGAGCGCCGCCACCGCCAGATCAGCCACGCCGGCCTCGACGAAGCGGGCTCCAGCGCCGACCTGCTGGACGCCTTCGTCTACGGCAGCTGGACGGTCAACGACCGCGCCCTCAACGCGCGGCTGGGGCGCCAGGTGATCAACTGGGGCGAGGGACTGTTCTACCAGAACGGCATCGGCGCCACGAACCCGGTGGACATCAACGCCCTGCGCGCGCCGGGCTCCGAAGTGAAGGAGGCGTACATGCCCACCTTCATGGCCTATGCCTCCTTCGAGCTGCGCGACAACCTCAGCGTCGAGGGCTACTGGCAGCCGGGCAAGGCCTGGGAAGCCTCGAAGATCGACCCCTGCGGCACCTACTACTCGACCCTCGACGTGATCGGCGAAGGCTGCAACTACCTATCCGTCTCGCCGCTGCAGGAAGCCGTCGCCGGCGGCCGCGCCTTCGACAACCCGGCCATGGCCCAGGCCTATGCCGATGCCCTGGCGCCGGGTGGCCTGAACAACCTGCTCAAGGCCTACCTGCCCACCACCTTCATCCCCCGCGCCCAGGACATCGATGCCGACGGCGCCGCCCAGTACGGCCTCGCCCTGCGCTGGTACGTGCCGGAGCTGAATGACACCGAACTGGGCTTCTACTACCTGCGCTACAACATGCAGGTGCCCATGCTCGGGCTCACCGTCGGCCGCCAGGTGACGCTGCCCGTCGTCGGCACCGTGCCTGACGCCAGCAGCGCGCGCTACTACGCCGAGTACCTGGAGAAGCGCGACCTGTTCGGCATCAGCTTCAACACCTCCATCGGTGGCGACAGCATCTTCAACGGCCTGTCGCTGGCCGGCGAGCTGAGCTACCGCCCGGACACGCCCATCGCCCTCGGCCTCAACGAGTACCTGCCCGACGCGCTGTTCAACCCCAATGGGCTGCCCGTGGGCACCCACCTGGATGGCTACCGCGAGAAGGACATGTACCAGGCGTCGTTGGCCGCCATCTACAACTTCACCGGGGTGCTCGGCGCCGACTCGGCGACCCTGTTCACCGAGCTGGTGGCCAGCCGCGTGCAGGGCCTGGAATCCGACGTCGACTATTACGAGGCCACCAGCACTGCCACCGGCGCCCAGGCCAGCCTGCAGCTGACCTACACCAACGTGCTCAACCTAGTGAACCTGGTGCCGTCCTTCGGCTACCAGTACAGCATCAACGGCGTCGCGCCCCAGCTCACCAACGGCCTGGACGAAGAGGCGCAGAGCTGGTCCGCCGGCATCGACGCCATCTACAAGGAGTCCCTCACCGTCGGCACCCGCTACGTGGGCTACAGCGGCGGCGGTGTCTCCAACAAGCGCAGCGACCGTGACTTCGTCAGCTTCAACATCAAGTACAGCTTCTGAGAAGGGATTCGACGCCATGCACAGACCAGGACTTATCCACAGCAGCCTGCTCGCCGCCCTGCTGCTGGCCGCGCCGTTCGCCCAGGCCCAGGTGGGTGCCGACCAGGCCGCGCGCCTGGGGGCCGACCTGACCCCGCTGGGCGCGGAGAAGGCCGGCAACGCCGCCGGCACCATCCCCGCCTGGACCGGCGGCCTGGCCCGCGATGCCGCAGCCTACGACAAGACCCTCGGCTACAAGGACCCCTTCGCCGCCGACCAGCCGCTGTTCAGCATCGATGCGAAGAACGCCGAGCAGTACCGTGCCCACCTCAGCCCCGGCCAGTTGGCCATGCTCAAGCGCTACCCGGACAGCTGGAAGCTGGTGGTCTACCCGACCCGCCGCTCGGCCTCCTATCCCGAGGCGGTGTACGCCGCGATCAAGGACAACGCCACCCACGCGAAGCTGATCGAGAACGGCAACGGCATCGCCGACTTCAAGGTCGCCACGCCGTTCCCGATTCCGCAGTCGGGGCTGGAGGTGCTGTGGAACCACCTGGTGCGCTTCCGAGGCAACAGCGTCAAGCGCTACTACGCCCAGGCCGTGCCCCACGCCAGCGGCGACTACTTCATGACCCGCATCGAAGACCTGTTCCTGTTCAACCAGAACGCTGGCGACTACAGCAAGGACAACGGCAACGTGCTGTTCTACTTCCGCCAGTCGGTGCTGGCGCCGGCGCGCCTGGCAGGCACCGAGCTGCTGGTGCACGAGACCGTCAACCAGGTGAAGGAACCGCGCCTGGCCTGGCTCTACGCCGCCGGCCAGCGCCGCGTGCGGCGCACGCCGAACGTCGCCTACGACTCCCCCGGCACCGCCTCCGAGGGGCTGCGCACCACCGACAACTTCGACATGTTCTCCGGTGCGCCGGACAAGTACGACTGGAAGCTGGTGGGCAAGGAAGAGCTCTACGTGCCCTACAACAGCTACCGTTTCGCCTCGCGCACCAGCAAGTACGCCGACATCGTCAAGGCCGGCCACGTGAACCCCGACCTGCTGCGCTACGAGCTGCACCGCGTGTGGCACGTGCGCGCCACCCTCAAGGACGGGCAGCGCCACCAGTACAAGCAGCGCGACTTCTATTTCGACGAGGACAGCTACCAGGTGCTGCTGGTGGACCACTACGACAACCGCGACCAGCTGTGGCGGGTGGGTGAGTCCTACACCATCAACCTCTACGACCAGCCGCTGGTATGGACCAAGGGCGACGCCGTATATGACCTGATCGGCGGCCGCTATGTAATTGGCATATTGTCCAACGAAGAGCCGGCGGATGAATTCGATATAGCGCTGAAGGCGTCCGACTTCACCCCGGCACAACTAAGGCGGGACAGCCGGCGTTAAACCCGGCGAACTTCCAGATACTTGCAAACGAGGCGGGAAAGTTCCCCCGGCACAACTTCCCGGGGGGTGACGCCGAGGGTGCCGACCATGGTCAGGTAATTCAGGCTGGCAAGCAGCATATGGGCGGTCAGGTCGGCCGCCTGCTGCGGCTGCGGATGGCCGAGTTCCTGCGCATGGGCGAGGACGATGCGGCAGAAGGATTGGCCGATGTAGGCATTGAGCTGGTGGAAGCGCTCGCGGAACTGGACGTCCATCGAGCTGCGCCGGATCAGGGCGCGGAGCAGGCCTTCGCTGCCATCGAACAGGCGTGTCACGCCCTCGATGAAGCCCTCGATCTGCGCGGGCAGCGGCAGGTTCTCCAGGCTGGCAATGACCCCGTCGACCGCCTCGCGGCTTTGTTCGACGAAGCGCTCGTGGACGGTATAGAGCAGCACGTCCTTGTCGCCGAGCAGGCGATAGAAGGTGCCCACCGAGGACTCGGCGAGCTGGGCGATCTGGGAAATGCCGGTTTCTTCGAAGCTGTCGTTGGCGAGCAGTTCGGCGGCGACGTTGAGGTAGCGCTCCAGGGCTTTCTTGCTGCGTGCCTGGGTCGGACTGGCGATGCTGTACATGGTGGTTTCTCGAGTCGGCGCTGGGCGATTCTAGGAGGTTTGGGCGGGCAAAGGCAAACACCGGAAACTTGTTTACGGGCGCTTCGGAAGTTATCCGATCCACCAACTTTTCATCGGTCCTTTTAATAAGGAACGGCGTCTTTTTATTGGCCATCGATTATTCAAAAGGGAATTAACTCGACCATGGAACAGATCAACTTGTCGGGCGGACGTTTCAACTATATCTGCCAGGGAGAGGGCGCCTCGGTGCTGCTGGTGCACGGCCTGGGTTCCTCCCTGGAGGACTGGCAGCCCCAGGTCGAGGCGCTGTCCCGGCACTTCCGCGTCTACGCCCTGGACCTGCGCGGCCACGGCGCCAGCGAACCGCTGCGCGCGCCGGTGAGCATGGCCGAGCTGGCCGCCGACGTGGCCGAGTTCATCGTCGCCATGGACCTGGAGCCCTGCATCCTGGTGGGCATCTCCATGGGCGGCATGATCACCTTCCAGCTGCTCGCCGAGCACCCGCACCTGGTGCGCGCGGCAGCGGTTATCAACAGCTCGCCGAACTTCCCCGTGGACAGCTGGCAGGTGCGCTGGCAGGTGGCGCTGCGTTTCACCCTGGTGCGCCTGTTCGGCCCCGCCGGCATGGCGCGGCTGCTGGCCGGCAAGCTGTTCCCCAAGCCGGAGCAGGCGGGCTTGCGCCAGCGGGTGATGGCGCGCATCGCCGGCAACGACCGGCGTTCCTACCTGCATGCCATGGGCGCTATCCCCGGCTGGTCGGCGCTGGCGGGCGCCTGCCGGGTCAACACCCCGCTGCTGGTGATCAGCGGTGACCGCGACTACACCCCGGTGGCGGCCAAGGCGGCCTACGTCAGCCAGTTGCGCAATGCACGCCTGGAGGTGATCGCCGACTCCGGGCACGCCACCCCCCTGGACCAGCCCGAGGCGCTGAACCGCCTGCTGGATGCCTTCATCCGCGAACACGCCGCCATCTGAACGCAACGGCTGCGCCGGAGGCGGCGCGGCGGATAAACTGCACGCAGTTCATTTCGAGTGCGTTGCGATGCAGTTGTCCGCCTGGTCCCACCCGAGTTCCGCCGGCTTCACCCTGCGCGGCTGGCACAGCCAGCCCAGCGGCAAGCCCCTGCTGCACTTCCTCCATGGCAACGGCTTCTGCGGCCGCGCCTACTCGCCGATGCTGGAAGCCCTCAGCGAGCACTTCGACCTCTGGCTCTGCGACGTACAGGGCCATGGCGACAGCGACCACGGCGGGCGCTTCCTCGGCTGGAACCGCAACGCCGAACTGGCGGTGGAAGCCTTCGAGGCCGGGCGCGGCCTCTTCGGCGACGTCCCCCGTTTCGCCCTCGGTCACAGCTTTGGTGGCGTGCTCACCAGCCTGGTGCTGGCGCGCCACCCCGAGCTGTTCCAGCGTGCGGTGCTGCTCGACCCGGTGCTCTTCACCCCGGCGATGATCGGCGTCATGGCCTTCTCCGAAGTGCTCGGCCTGCACCGCCGCACCACCATGGCCAAGCGCGCGCGGGCCCGGCGCAGCCACTGGGTGGATCGCCCCGCCGCCTTCGCCGCCCTGCATGGGCGCGGCATCTTCAAGGGCTGGACGGACGACGCCCTGGGCGCCTACGTGGAGCACGCGCTGAAGGCGGTGGACAGCGGCGTCGAGCTGAAATGCCGGCCCAGCCGCGAGGCGGAGATCTTCAGTTCCTGCCCCAAGCGCCTATGGCCCTCGCTGGCGCGCATCGTCACGCCGACGCAGATCTTCCACGGCCAGCACAGCTACCCCTTCGTCGCCCGTTCGGTGGCGCGGATCAGCGCGCTGAACCCCCATGTCGGCGCCCAGGTGGTGGAGGGCGGGCACTGCTTCATGCAGGAGTTCCCCGAAGCCGCCGCCGAGCGTGCCGCCGGCTTCCTCCTGCAGCGATGAGCGACGCGGCGCGGGAGCGGGTCTGGCTGGCGCTGTCCGAGCTGTGGCTGGACACCCAACGGGATGAGGCCAACCTGCGCGTGATCGCCGACACGCTGCGCGCCAGCGCCCTGCCCCCGGCCGAGCTGGAGGCCATCTACCTTTACGAGGTGGCACCGGTGGTCTGGTTGAACGCCTGGAGCGTGGCGGGGGAGTGGATCGGCTTCGATCCCGAATGGCTCTTCGAGCATTGCCGGGTTAACCGGGCGCGACGTGCCAGCCGCTGGTTCCGCTGGCGCTGCCGGCTACTGCGCTGGCCGATGACCTACACCAACCGCGAGCAGTGGCAGCAGGTTATCCACAGGGTGACGTTAGAGAGTTGAAGCGAGTTTTCCACAGCGGCCGTGCTGTGGAAAACAGCGTCTTCATTGGCTATGTCTGCGTTAAGTGTTGCTAGAGGATTTGAGTCCAGCTGATTGCCGAGTTTTGCTGATGCTTCTGGTTTCGCCCCCCCGGGCGAGTCTCTTTCTTCAGTCGCCAAGAAAGAAACCAAAGAGGCTTGCCCCTCCATACGGGTCTGGCTAAAGCCAGACTCCCCTCGCTCCATCATCGTTCCAGGGGCACGCCGCGAAGGGCCATCCCTGGCCCATCGCGGCTCTCGCGACATCCATGTCGCTCAACCCCCTACACGACGATTCGCTCGGCCTCCTGGGAAGGGGCGTTTCGCGGCTGCTCCAGCTTTATTCACCCAGATATCTATTGATGTGCGCATCACATTCGGTACGCGCTGCGTTGCAGCGGCCCACTCGTAGGATGGCGTAGAGCGGAGCGAAACCCATGCGGTGGAGGTGGCAGAGGTCCATAAATGCCCGAAAACCAACGTGCTTAAGCGGTTGCTTAAAGACTGCAACACACAACGCAAACAGAGCGTCTTCATTCGACGTGGCGTTGCTCATCCGGGCGCGGGTGGCTGCGTCGCCAGTCGCTGATCTGGATGACGTTGCCTTCCGAGGCCGCTGGCGGCTCGAAGGGGTGGGCATCCAGCTCGATGCGGCCGCCGTGGCTGCCGAACATCTGGATGGTGCCTGTGAGGCGCTGCTCGCCGGTGACGGTGAACTCGAAGCCGTAGATGCGTGCCAGGCGGCGGTTACCCCGGGCATCGCGGACCACGGTCAGACGCTGCAGGGCGACGTTGCCGTCCAGCAGTTCGATGTCGAAACGCGAGCAGTGCTGCTTGACCAGCGCCAGTGCGCGCTCGCGAATGCCGTGGCCACGCCAGAGCCAGGCGGCACCGGCGGCGAAGAGCATAAACAGGAATACATCGCCCAGACTGATCATGATCACTCCCCTGGAATACCCAGAAGCTTAACCCATCCGCAGCGATTTCAGAGGGCCAGTTCGACGCGGTTGCGGCCATGTTGCTTGGCGCGATAAAGCGCCGTATCGGCAGCCTCCTGCAGCAGGTGCAGGTCCGCGTTCGGCGGGCTGGCGGCCAGGCCGATGCTGACGCTCACGCGCAGGGAAATGCCATTGGCATCCACTCGCAATTGCTCCACCGATTCGCGCAGGCGCTCGAGAAAATTGCGGGCGGCGTCGGGGGTGGTATCGGGCAGCAGGAAGACGAACTCCTCACCACCGAAGCGGGCGAACAGGTCAGTACTGCGGGCTTCGTGTTGGCACAGCCTGCTGAATTCGCAGAGCACCCGGTCGCCGCTGCCGTGGCCGTGGGCATCGTTGATGCGCTTGAAATGGTCGAGGTCGAGCATCGCCAGGCACAAGGTCTGGCCCTGGCGCCGCGCGCGCTGCAACTCGTGCTCGGCGCGGGCGTAGAAGGCCCGGCGGTTGAGGGCGCCGGTCAGCGGATCGGTGGTGGCCTGCAGGCGCAGGCGCTCTTCCAGGGCCTTGCGGTGGCTGACATCACGGACTTCCAGCAACTGCTGGCCGGCGCCATCGAGGTGGGTGACCGAGAGTTCGGCCGGGAAGGTCGAGCCGTCGCGGCGCAGGGCGGTGACGTCGGCGGGGGTGCCATCGGCCTGGGCCAGCAACGGGCCGATACGGGCGCGCTCGGCATCGACGAACAGCTGTTCGGGCGCCTGCTGCAGCAGGCCTTCGCGGGGCTGGCCGAAGAGCGCGTCGAGCGTCGGGTTGCTGTCCTGGATGCGCCCGTCCTGCAGCACCAGCATGCCGCAGCGGGTGACGTTCATCAGGCGTTCGAAGCGCTGGGCACTGGCCTCCGCCTGGCGGGCGTTGCGTTGGCTGTCGAGGAGGATGCGGCGCATGGTCATCAGCGCCAGGCCGACCAGGGCGATGACCCAGAGCGGAATGGCGAAGTTGTACGGCAGCAGGTACGCCATGGAGCGGGTGACGTCGGGATGCTCGATGGCGTTGAGCCAATCGTGCACGGCGATGCCGCCGCGCAGCAGGGTGACCAGGGCATAGCCGAGCAGGACGATGCCGACGCAACGGCAGACGACGCGCAGCTCCGCGTCGCGCGGGTGGCGCAGCAAGGCGCCGGCGGCCTGCAGCGGCAGCAGCCCGCCGATGCCGGCGTAGATGGCGATCAGCAGCTCGCTGTTCAGCGGCGCCACCCACCAGTGCCAGCTGTTGGCCGCAGCCATCAGGCCGGCGCTCACCGGCACCGTCCACCAGGGCAGCGGGCGATCGAGGAAGCGGAATACGCCGAGCATCAGCACCGCCTCGCCTGCCAGCTGGGTGGCGTTGCCGAAGACGTTGAGCGGGCGGTTGCCGGTGGCGACGAAGACGAAGAAGGAGAAGATGCCGAGAATCAGCAGCCAGGCGCCGGCCATCCAGAAGCCCGGGCCCCGGTAGGGGCGGGAGAAATACCACAGGCCGGTACAGGCCACGGCACTGGCGAGCATCAGGTTGAGTCCCAGCAGCATCGGCGAAAAATACAGGGATTCCATGATGGCTCTGACGGCGGAGGATGGGAGAATCTTGCCATTATGGTAGTGAACCTGTCGTTGCACGTCAGGCCGCCTTTCTTCCCGTCGAGACCAGGGTTTATTCAATGCCACGAACGCCCCACCTCCTCAGCATCCAGTCCCATGTGGTCTTCGGCCATGCCGGCAACCGCGCCGCGGTGTTCCCCGTTGAGCGCCTCGGGGTCAATGTCTGGCCGCTGAACACCGTGCAGTTCTCCAACCACACCCAGTACGGGCAGTGGACGGGCGAGGTGCTGTCGCCGAACCAGGTGCCGGTGCTGGTGGAGGGCATCGCCGCCATCGGCGAACTGGGCAATTGCGACGCCGTGCTCTCGGGCTACCTCGGCAGCGCCGCCCAGGGCCGCGAGATCCTCGAGGTGGTGGCGCGTATCAAGCAGGCCAACCCGCGGGCGCTGTACCTCTGCGACCCGGTGATGGGCCACCCGGAGAAGGGCTGCATCGTGGCGCCGGAAGTCAGCACCTTCCTCCTCGAAGAGGCCGCCGCCGTAGCCGACCTGCTGTGCCCCAACCAGCTGGAGCTGAACAGCTTCGCCGGCCGCCGCCCCACCTCCCTGGAGGATTGCGTGGGCATGGCCCGGGCCCTGCTGGAGCGTGGGCCGAAGGCGATCCTGGTCAAGCACCTGGATTACCCCGGCCGCGCCGCCGAGGACTTCGAAATGCTGCTGGTCAGCGGCGAAGGCACCTGGCACCTGCGCCGCCCGTTGCTGGCCTTCCCGCGCCAGCCGGTGGGCGTGGGCGACCTCACGTCCGGGGTGTTCCTGGCGCGTCTGCTGTTGGGCAACGACCTGCTCGAGGCCTTCGAATTCAGCGCCGCCGCCGTGCATGAAGTGCTGCTGGAGACCCAGGCCTGCGGCAGCTACGAACTGGAACTGGTGCGCGCCCAGGACCGCCTCGTCCACCCCCGGGTGAAGTTCGAGGCGCGGCGCCTGGGCTGACCGCGCCCCACGGGAATTTGCCGCCGCGTACTGCGGCCTTGTGACTCAGCCGCTATGCTTCAACCCGTGGCGGTGCACGGCTAGCATTGCACCTGTTCCAATCCCCTGTCCCGGACGGCACCTTGGCTCGACACACGACAATCCGCAGCGGCGCCTGGCTTGGCCTTCTGGCCATGCTGCTGGTGTTCGCCGGTCCGTTGCTGTCCCAGGCGCGCAGCCTGGACCACCAGGGCGTGCCGGACTGGATGGGCGAGCTGGCCTGTTCCACTGAGCACGGCACTGTGCAGAAGGCGCCGGGCCAGCCCGGCCACGAGGCGGCCTGGGCCAAGTGCGGCTACTGCACCCTGCTGCTCAATTGCCCGGCGCTGAGCTCCGCCCCGCTGATCGCTTCCACCCTGCTGGATGCCGTCCGTGCGCCGCGCCTGGTGCCGGTCGCCTCGGGCCACGCCGGCTCGGCCATCTTCCCCGGCTCCCGCTCCCGCGCGCCGCCTGCCTCCCTCGCCTGATCCGCACACCGCGTCACCCCTGCGCCCGTTATGGGCGAGGCGGCTGACGACAAGCCTCCATTGCGCCAGCCACCGTGCTGCGCGTGAACCCAGAGAGGCGCTTTCCAGGCGAGCCCGACCATGAGCAAACCGGCTGTTTCGTTCTACAACCTGGCGTGGCGCTGGCATTTCTATGCCGGCCTCTTCGTCATTCCCTTCATGATCCTGCTGTCCATCACCGGCAGCATCTACCTGTTCAAGCCGCAGCTCGATGAGCTGATGTACGCCGACCTGCTGCGGGTCGCCCCCGGGCACCATGCGCTGGACGCCGACGCCCAGTTGCAGCGGGTGCGCGAGGCTTATCCACAGGCCAGCGTCAGCCAGTACCTGCCGCCGGTGGATGCCGGGCACAGCGCCCAGTTCGTCATCGCTGACGGCGGCCGCACCCTCAACCTGTTCCTCGACCCCTACAGCGGCAAGGTGCTGGGCACCCAGGACGCCTTCTGGAACCTGCAGGCGGCGACCCGCGCCCTGCACGGCGAGCTGATGATCGGCACGGTCGGCGACCGGCTGATCGAACTGGCCGCCGGCTGGGGCATCGTCCTGGTGGTGTCCGGGCTCTACCTCTGGTGGCCGCGCGGGCGCTCCGGTGCCGGGGTGCTGTGGCCGCGCCTGTCCGCGCGCGGGCGCCTGTTCTGGCGCGACCTGCACGGCGTCACCGGCTTCTGGGGCAGCCTGCTGCTGCTGTTCATGCTGCTCACCGGCATGACCTGGACCGGCTTCTGGGGCGCGAGCTTCGCCGATGTGTGGAACCGCTTCCCCGCCGCCATGTGGAACGAGGTGCCGAAGTCCGGCGAGCTGGCGCGCAGCCTCAACAGCGCCAGCGACCAGACCGTGCCCTGGGCCGCGGAAACCACGCCGTTGCCGGAGTCCGACGCCCACGCCGCCCACCGCGCCCATGCCGGGCACGACAGGGCGCCGGCCAGCGAGGTGCCGAGCATCCCGCTGCAGCAGGTGGTGGACACCGCCCGCGAGCGCGGCGTGGTGCCCGGCTACGGCATCACCCTGCCGACCACGCCCACGGGCGTCTTCAGCATCGCCGTGTTCGCCGCCGACCCGCGCCAGGACGCGACCTTGCACCTCGACCGCTACAGCGGCAAGGTGCTGGCCGATGTGCGCTGGAAGGACTACGGCCTGGTGGCCAAGAGCGTGGAGATGGGGGTGATGCTGCACGAGGGGCGCTTCTTCGGCCTGGCCAACCAGCTGCTGATGTTTGCCGTGTGCCTGATGATCCTGCTCAGCGCGGTCAGCGGCCTGGTGCTCTGGTGGAAGCGCCGGCCCAGCGGCCGCCTCGGCGTGCCGCCGCTGCCCCATGGCCTGCCCCTGTGGCGCGGCGCGGTGGTGATCATGCTGGTGCTGGGGGTGGCCTTCCCCCTGGTAGGCCTGTCGCTGGTGCTGGTCTGGGTCCTGGACCGGCTGGTGCTGTCGCGCTTCGGCGGCGACCGGGTGATGGCGGGCTGAAGCCGCCACGGGTTTTCATCGGCGCTCGCCTGGCGGGCGCCCAATCTGCTTATCGATGGATGGAGTTGAACATGCGCAAGACACTGCTGACCCTGATCGCCCTGGTGGGCTTCGTTCCCTTCGCCCAGGCCCATGAGTACGAACTGGGCAAGCTGCACATCGAACACCCCTGGGCCCTGGAAGTGCCGCCGGTTTCGCCCAACGGCGCGGCCTACCTGGTGGTGCACAACGGCGGCGACACGCCGGACCGCCTGCTGGGTGCCGACACCCCGCGCGCGGCCAAGGCCGAGATCCACGAGCACGCTCACGTCAACGGCATGATGAAGATGCAGCAGGTGCAGGGCGGCCTGGCCATCCCCGCCGGCAGCGAGGTGCGCCTGGAGCAGGGCGGCTACCACCTGATGCTGTTCGGCCTGAAGCAGCCGCTGAAGGATGGCGAGCGCTTCCCGCTCACCCTGCACTTCGAGAAGGCCGGCGACCTGCAGGTGGAGATCGCCGTACAGAAGGAAGCGCCCGCCAAGGCCGACGGGCAGATGCAGCACATGGAGCACATGGACCACGGCGCGCACCAGCACGCCGAGTAAGGGCTCCCACCGCCGTCGTCAGGCCGCTGCCGGTGCGTCCGGTGCGGCCTGGTCGTCGGCGACGCGATTGATCATGGCGCGGGCGATCTCGCGCTCGCCCATGATCACCAGGTCCGCACCGTTCTGCTCCAGGTGCTCCACCTCGGCATCGAAGTGGGCGCGGGCGATGATGGTCAGCTGCGGGTTCACCGCGCGGGCCTGCTGGGCGATCTGCCCGGCCTCGAAGCCATTGGGGATCGCCAGCAGCAGCCAGCGCGCCCGCGCCAGCTGCGCCAGTTCCAGCACCTCGGGCCGTGCCGCGTTGCCCAGCACCGCGCTGATGCCCGACTCGCGCAGTTCATCCAGCCCCGCACGGCTGTCCTCGATCACCACCAGCGGCGTGCCCGCCTCGCGCAGGCGCAGGGCGATCTTGCGACCTACACGGCCGTAGCCGATGAGGATGGCGTGGTCGTGTTCCTCGATGGCGGGCGGCACGTCCTCGGCCGGCACCTGCTCCGGGGGCAGCTCCGCCGCCTTGCGGTCCTGGCGCGCCTGCCAGCGGCCGATGGCGATGAACAGCAGCGGGTTGACCAGGATCGACAGAATGGCGCCGGCCAGCAGCAGGTCGCGGCCGGTCTGCGGCATCAGCTCCAGGTCCAGCCCCAGGCCGATGAGGATGAAGCTGAACTCGCCGATCTGCGCCAGGCTGGCGGAGATGGTCAGGGCCGTGCTCTTGGGATGGCCGAAGGCGCGCACGATCACATAGGCCGCCACCGACTTGCCGAGCACGATGACCAGGAAGGTGGCCAGCACCGGCAGCGGTTCGTGGATCAGGATCAGCGGGTTGAAGAGCATGCCCACCGAGACGAAGAACAGCACCGCGAAGGCGTCGCGCAGGGGCAGGGTCTTCTCGGCGGCGTCATGGCTCAGCTCCGACTCGTTGAGCACCATGCCGGCGAAGAAGGCGCCCAGGGCGAAGGACACGTCGAAGAGGATCGCCGAGCCATAGGCGATGCCCATGGCGATGGCCAGCACGGCGAGGGTGAACAGCTCCCGCGAGCCGGTGCCGGCGACCTTGGCCAGCACCCAGGGAATCAGGCGGCGGCCCACCACCAGCATCAGCACCACGAAGGCGGTGACCTTGCCCAGGGTCAGCAGCAGCTCGACGCCGAGGCTGAGCTCGCCGCCGCCGTGGGCCTTGCCGCCGAGCATGCCGGAGAGCGCCGGCAGCAGCACCAGGGTCAGCACCATCACCAGGTCTTCGACGATCAGCCAGCCCACGGCGATGCGGCCGCGCTGGGTGTCCAGCAGCTGGCGCTCCTCCAGGGCCCGCAGCAGCACCACGGTGCTGGCCACCGACAGCGCCAGGCCGAACACCAGACCGCCGCCCAGGGACCAGCCGAGGCCCCAGGCCAGGCCCATGCCCAGCAGGGTGGCGACGGCGATCTGCACCACGGCGCCGGGGATGGCGATGTTCTTCACCGACATCAGGTCCTTGAGGGAGAAGTGCAGGCCCACGCCGAACATCAGCAGGATCACCCCCAGCTCGGCGATCTCCTGGGACAGCGCCTGGTCGGCGACGAAGCCTGGGGTGAAGGGGCCGGCCAGCACGCCAGCCAGCAGGTAGCCCACCAGCGGCGAGATGCGCAGGCGGTTGGCCAGGCTGCCGAGCAGGAAGGCCAGCACCAGGCCGGCGGAGAGGGTGGCGATCAGCGGTGTGTGGTGGGGCATGCGGCGGCTCCTTGCACGCAGGGAACGACCCGGCCGCAGCGGCGGCTGGCAGCGCTGCGGGGAGAGGTTCGAAGGTGGTTCACGGGGCCTGGCCCGTGGCGAACGCGGCTGCCGCCGCGTGCGCCAGGTTACCCGTTGGCTGACGTTGTTTGTATGAAAAGTCCGTCAGATTATTTTTCAGGATGTAGCGGCGGGCTCGCTGCCGTTCTCCCGCAGTTCGCGGTAGCGGCGTTCCATTTCCTGGCGGATCTGCCGGCGTTGCTGGCCCTGGACGAAGCGGCGTTTCTCCTCGGCGGTTTCCGGCTGGCGCGGCGGCACGGGCGCCGCCTTGCGGTCGTCGTCCAGCGCCACCATGGTGAAGAAGCAGCTGTTGGTGTGGCGCACCGAGCGCTCGCGGATGTTCTCGGTGACCACCTTGATGCCGATCTCCATGGAGGTGGTGCCGGTGTAGTTCACCGAGGCGAGGAAGGTCACCAGCTCGCCCACGTGCACCGGCTCGCGGAACACCACTTGGTCCACGGAAAGGGTCACCACGTAGCGCCCGGCATAGCGGCTGGCGCAGGCGTAGGCCACTTCGTCGAGGTACTTGAGCAGGGTGCCGCCGTGGACGTTGCCGGAGAAGTTGGCCATGTCCGGGGTCATCAGGACGGTCATCGTCAGTTGCGCGTTGCCGGGTTCCATGGAGGGGCTCTGTCTCGGGGCTGGGAAGTGAAACTGTAGACGCAGCGAGACAGGGACGGAGCCACAGGAGCACCGCCTGTGGATAAACACCCGGCCGCACTCTGCCCCGTAGGATGGGTAGAGCCCCGCGAAACCCATGCTGCCCGCCCGACGCCGAAGCCATGTCGGTACTCGGAATTGATGGGTTTCGCTCCGCTCTACCCATCCTACGGATTACGGATTGCGAGTTGCGGATCGGAGGAGGCGGGGCTGTGGACAAGTCGCTTATCCACAACCCCATGCATCAGGCGTGGGTCAGGTACCAGCGCCAGTCCTGCTCGCCCACCTCGCTGACGAACTGGCGGAATTCCTCCCATTTGATGGCGAGGAAGATGTCGAGGAAGCCTTCGCCCAGCGCTTCCTTCGCCCATGCCGAGCGCTCCAGGGTGCGCAGGGCGGTGAGCCAGTCGGTGGCCAGGGTCTCGCGGGCCTGCTCGTAGCCGTTGCCGGTGATGGCTTCGCCCGGGTCGATCTGTTCGCGGATGCCTTTATGGATGCCCGCCAGCAACGCGGCGGCGGCCAGGTAGGGGTTGGCGTCGGCGCCGCAGATGCGGTGTTCGACGTGGCGGCTCTGGGCCGGGCCGCCGGGCACGCGGAAGGACACGGTGCGGTTGTTCACCCCCCAGCTCTTGGCCAGCGGCGCGTAGCTGTTGGCCTGGAAGCGGCGGTAGGAGTTGGCGTTGGGGCAGAAGATCGCCAGGGCGTCGTCGAGGGTCGCCATCATCCCGCCGATGGCGTGGCGCAGCAGCGGGGTGCCGTGCGGGTCCTCGCTGGCCATCAGGTTGTTGCCCGCCTCATCGGCCAGGCTGACGTGCAGGTGCATGCCGCTGCCGGCCAGGTCGCCGAAGGGCTTGGCCATGAAGCAGGCCACCAGCCCGTGCTTGTTGGCCACGCCCTTGACCAGGCGCTTGTAGCGCACGCCTTCGTCGATGGCCTGCAGCGCGTCGAAGCGGTGCTCCAGGGTCAGTTCCAGCTGGCCCGGCGCGTATTCGGAGATGGCGGTGCGCACCGGCAGGCCCTGGGCCTCGCAGGCGGCGTAGAGGTCGTCGAGGAAGGGCTGCAGCTGCTCCAGTTCGTACACGCCGTAGACCTGCGGCGCCTGCGGGCGCACGCCATTGGCCTGCAGCGCCGGCTGCGGTCGGCCGTTGGCGTCGCGGGCCTTGTCCAGCAGGTAGAACTCCAGCTCCACCGCCATCACCGGGTGGTAGCCGTCGGCCTTGAGCCGGTCGATGGCGCGGGCCAGCACGTGGCGCGGGTCACCGGGCGTGGCGGGCAGGCCCCGGGTCGGGTGCATGCTCACCTGCACCTGGGCGGTGGGGCTGCTGCGCCAGGGTTGCAGGGCCAGGGAGCCGGGCACCGGGTAGGTCCAGCAGTCGGCGTCGGCCACTTCCCAGACCAGGCCGCTGGCTTCCACATCCTCGCCCTGGATGGTCAGCGAGAGGATGGAGCTGGGCAGCGGACGGCCGTTCTCGTAGATGGCCAGCAGCTCGTCGCGGTGCAGCAGCTTGCCGCGCGGGATGCCGTTGGCGTCGATCAGCATCAGCTCGATGCTGCGCACCTCGGGGTGACGTTCGAGGAAGTCACGGGCTTCCTGGGGTTCGGCGAATCGCATGGGGGTTCTCGCGGTCAGAGGCGGGCGCCGGGGATGGCCAGCAGCTCGGCCAGGGCCTGGTCGAGGGTGGCGATCAGGCGGTCGACATCGGCTTCGGTGGTGGCCGGGCAGCACAGGGTCATGTTGTGGAACGGGGTGATGAGGATGCCCCGGTTGATCAGGTAGAGGTGCAGGGCCATCTGCAGGCTGTCGTGGAAGGCCGCTTCGGCCTCGGCGCCGGTGCGTGGCGAGGTGGCGCAGAACTGGAACTCGCAGCGGGCGCCCAGCTCGGTCACCGACCAGGCCAGGCGGTGCTTGTGGATAAGTCCACGGAAGCCCTCGGCCAGGCGCGCCGCCAGGGGCAGCATGTGGGCGTAGGCGGCCGGGGTCATCACCTGTTCCAGGTTGGCGCGCATGCAGTGCATGGCCAGGGCATTGGCCGAAAGGGTGGTGCCCATGCCGCTGTGGCCGTGGCCGCCGGATTGCTCGCTGGCGTGCTTGCGGGCCAGCTTCATGGCCTGGGCCATTTCGGCGGTGCAGCCGTAGACGGAGCAGGGCACGCCGCCGGCGATGGGCTTGCCGAGGGTGATGAAGTCCGGCTGCAGGTTCCAGGCGCGGGTGCAGCCGCCGGGGCCGGTGGAGATGGTGTGGGTCTCGTCGATGATCAGCAGGGTGCCGTGGCGCCGGGTCAGCTCGCGGAGCTTCTCCAGGTAGCCGGCATCGGGCAGGACCATGCCGATGTTGGTCATCGCCGGTTCGCAGAGCACGGCGGCGACGTCGTTCTGCGCCAGGGCCTTTTCCAGCGCCTCGAGGTCGTTGAAGGGCACGGCACGGCTGGTCTTGGCCAGGTTGCGTGCCTGGCCGATCAGGCCGCTGCGGTGCACGGTGCGGCCCTCGCGGTGGCGCACCATGACGTCGTCGACGGTGCCGTGGTAGCAGCCGTCGAACACCAGCAGCACCTTGCGCCCGGTGATGGCGCGCACCCAGCGGATGACGAAGCGGTTGGCGTCGGTGGCGGTGGTCGCCACCTGCCAGTAGGGCAGGCCGAAGCGCTCGGCCAGCAGCTCGCCGGCGACCACGGCGTCTTCGCCCGGGAGCATGGTGGTCAGGCCGCGCGCGCCCTGTTCGGCGATGGCGCGGGCGATGGGTTCGGGGGAGTGGCCGAACATGCTGCCGGTGTCGCCCAGGCAGAAGTCCACGTACTCGTGGCCGTCGACGTCGTGGAAGCGCGCGCCCTGGGCACGCTCGACGAACAGCGGGCAGGGGGTCGACCAGTCGCTCATCCAGTGCATCGGCACGCCGCCGAACAGCGATTGGCGGGCGCGCTCGGCGAGCGCCAGGGATTTGGGGTTGTGGGCGATGAAACGGGCACGCTCGGCGGCGGCGAAGGTTTCAACGGCGGATTCTGCGATGCCACTGGCGGTCATGCTTGAACACCTCGTTCGAATTTCCGCACATCCTGTTTTGTGATCACAGATATGTCAATAGCTGGACTGTTTCCAACAAAAGCTTATGATCGAACTGCTTTTGTGATCACACAGAGCGGAGGCCGATCGGCCTTGTCCCCAGGCACGTGCCACGCCTTCGCGGCGCGCCCGGCGGGTTATCCACAAGCGGACAGCCGCCCTACACCGGAGATTCCCATGCGCAATTGCAGCCTTACCCTCGCCCAGCTGCCGGCTCCACCGGCCATCCAGGAGTGACCCATGGCCGATAACCTGCAGGAACAGCTTTACCTACGACTACGTGAAGGCTTGCTGGCGGGGCGCTTCCAGCCCGGCGAGCGCCTCAAGATTCGCGACCTCGCCGCCGAATGGGGCACCAGCCCGATGCCGGTGCGTGCGGCGCTGCAACGCCTGGTGGCCGAAGGCGCCCTTGAAGGCGAGCCGCAGCGCTCCCTGCGGGTGCCGATCATGACCCGCGAGCGCTTCCAGCAGATCTTCCTGGTGCGCCTGTCCCTCGAGGGGCTGGCCGTGGAGACCGCCACGCCGCGGCTCACCGCGGAGGACATCGAGCAGTTGCGACGCTGCGTCGAAAGCATGGAGCGCGCCCTGGAGCAGCGTGACGTGCAGGGTTACCTGGACGACAACAGCCTGTTCCACATGACCCTCTACCGTGCCTGCGCCAACCCCACGCTGCTGCGCATGATCGAGTCGCTGTGGCTGCAGGTCGGCCCCTTCTTCAACCAGCTGTTCACCGAGGCCGACCTGTCCCTGCGCCTCAACGATTTCCACGAGGACGCCTTCAAGGCGGTGCTCGCCGGTGACGCCAAGGGCGCCCGGGCGGCCATCGAGCAGGACATGACCTACTTCGGCAATTTCCTCATGAACCTGCTGGAGCTGGAGACCGCCCAGGCGAAGAACGGCAGCTGACGAGCAAAGCTGTTTCGGTTTGTTTCGCCGAAAAAGACGCTGCAACGCCCGGTGTTACTCTGCCGAAAGTTCTGACTAGGAACTTCCCTAATTCATACAGGGGCTCCCAAGGAGCCAAGCGAGCAACCCCGGGCGCGGCATTGTCCAGCGCACTGACCAGCGAAAAGGAGCCGGTGCGCCATGCATGCCATCAGTTTCATCCAGGACATGGCGGTGATCATGCTGGTGGCCGGCCTGGTCACCATCCTCTGCCACCGCTTCAAGCAACCGGTAGTGCTGGGCTACATCATCGCCGGCTTCCTCATCGGCCCGCACACGCCGCCCTTCGCCCTGATCCACGAAGAAGAGACCATCAAGATCCTCGCCGAGCTGGGGGTGATCTTCCTGATGTTCTGCCTGGGTCTGGAGTTCAGCCTGCGCAAACTGTTCAAGGTGGGCGCCACGGCCTTCATCGCCGCCTTCCTCGAAATCGTGCTGATGATCTGGATCGGCTACGAGATCGGCGCTTTCTTCGGCTGGAGCACCATGGATTCGCTGTTCCTCGGCGCCATCCTGGCCATTTCCTCCACCACCATCATCATCAAGGCGCTCAGCGACCTGAAGATGAAGAACGAGCGCTTCGCCCAGCTGATCTTCGGCGTGCTGATAGTCGAAGACATCCTCGGCATCGGCATCATCGCGCTGCTGTCGGGCATCGCCCTGTCCGGCTCGGTGGAGACCGGCCAGGTGTTCGCCACGGTGGGCAAGCTCAGCCTATTCATGGTCGTCGCGCTGGTCATCGGCATCCTGCTGGTGCCGCGCCTGCTGGCCTACGTGGCGAAGTTCGAGAGCAACGAGATGCTGCTGGTGACGGTGCTGGGGCTGTGCTTCGGCTTCTGCCTGCTGGTGGTGAAGCTGGAATACAGCATGGTGCTGGGCGCCTTCCTGATAGGCGCGATCATCGCCGAGTCGCGCCAGCTGGCGCAGATCGAGCGGCTAGTGGAGCCGGTGCGCGACATGTTCAGCGCCATCTTCTTCGTCGCCATCGGCCTGATGATCGACCCGGCGATCCTGGTGGAATACGCCTGGCCCATCGCGGTCATCACCGTCGCCGTGGTGCTGGGCAAGATGGTCTCCTGCGGCATCGGCGCCTTCATCGCCGGCAATGACGGGCGCACCTCGCTGCGGGTCGGCATGGGCCTTTCGCAGATCGGCGAGTTCTCCTTCATCATTGCCGCGCTGGGCATGACCCTGCAGGTCACCAGCGACTTCCTCTACCCCGTGGCGGTGGCGGTCTCGGCCATCACCACGCTGCTCACGCCCTACCTGATCCGCTCCGCCGACCCGCTGTCGCAAAAGCTCGCCGGCATCGTGCCTTCGCGAATCGCCCGGGTGTTCAACCTCTACGGCGACTGGCTGCGCAGCATCCAGCCCCAGGGCCAGGGCGCGGTGCTGGCGGGGATGATCCGCAAGATCCTCCTGCAGGTGGGGGTGAACATCGCGCTGGTGGTGGCGATCTTCCTTTCCGGCGCCTATTTCGCCGGCACCCTGGCCGGCTACCTGAGCGACTGGGTGGGCCAGGCGAACCTGCAGAAGGGCCTGGTCTGGGGCGCCGCGCTGCTGCTCTCGCTGCCCTTCCTGATCGCCGCGTACCGCAAGCTCAAGGCGCTGTCGATGCTGTTGGCGGAGATGGGCGTGACCCCGGAGAAGGCCGGGCGCCATACCGCGCGGGTGCGCAAGGTGATCGCCGAGGTGATCCCGGCGCTGTCGCTGGGGGTGATCATGCTGCTGCTCATGGCGCTGTCGGCGAGCATCCTGCCGACCCTGGAGCTGCTGGTGCTGATCGCGCTGCTGGCGGCCGGGGTGATCGCGCTGCTGTGGCGCTGGCTGATCCGCGTGCATTCACGCATGCAGATCGCGCTGATGGAGACCCTGGAGCAGAGCCAGGATCACCACCACTAGCGGTTCAGCTCGCCAGCCACACGTCGCGGGCCCAGTGCCAGACGGAGTCCCAGCTCTCGTCGGTCATGTCGCCCTCGTCGCCGGACCAGAGCAGCACTTCGCCCTCCAGGTCGACCACGTAGTAGTCGCGGCCGTCCTGGCAGATCGGCACCAGGTCGCGGGGCACGCCCAGGTCCCAGGCCACCGAGGCCACTTCCGGCAGGTAGGTGTGGGATTGCGGGTCGGTCGCGGTCACCGGCTCCAGGCGGCCGTAGACCACATCGCTGACCTTGAGCAGGAACTCGCGGAGCTCGAAGGGCAGGTTGATCAGCAATTGCTCTTCGATCTCCACCAGCAGCTCGTCGTCCGGCAGCTCCAGCGGGACGGGGACGGGTTCGTTGAGTTCACGCAGCTGTTCGATGACTTCTTCCACGGCGACAGGCCCTCGTGCATTGGGATGCGCTTTATACAGTAGCTGGCACCCGGAAGAAAAAAACCGCAGGCGGACCGCTCGTCCGGTGGTGGTGCATTGCATACTGCCGCCTTCGCATTCACCACCACGGAGCCCCCAATGCCGATCGTCTGGAGCAGCAGCCATCACACCGAACTCGACAAGCAGGCGCTCTACGACATCCTCGCCCTGCGCACCCAGGTCTTCGTCGTCGAGCAGAAGTGCCCCTACCTGGAAGTGGACGGTCTGGACCTGGTAGGCGACAGCTGCCACCTCATGGCCCGCGACGGCGATGCGCTGGTGGCCTACCTGCGCCTGCTGGACCCGCAGCGCAACCAGGGCGACGTGGTGATCGGCCGCGTGGTGATCGCCGAAGCGGCGCGCGGCACCGGGCTGGGCCACCAGCTCATGGAGCGCGCCCTGGAAGACTGCCAGCGGCGCTGGCCGGGCCTGCCGGTGTACCTCTCGGCCCAGGCGCACCTGCAGAAGTACTACGGGCGCTACGGCTTCGTGCCGGTGACCGAGGTCTACCTGGAGGACGACATCCCCCATATCGGCATGCGCAAGGCGGCGGTCTGAAGGGGCACCGCGTTGCGGGAATGACCGGGGCGGGTGCCTGTAGGGGCGAATTCATTGGCTCTGTCTGCGTTAGCTGTTGTGGTTTTAATGCAAGCGCTCAAGCACGGCCATTTCCGGGCGTCCAAGGGTTTGTGCCACCGCCACCGCATGGGTTTCGCTTTGCTCTACACCATCCTACGAAAGCCCGTGCGCACCACGGACGATGCGCTGGACGAAGAAAGGTGGGGCAGCCGCCAACGCCCCTCCAGGAGGCCGAACGCAGTTGTTGCGCCGGGGGACGAGCGGCATGGATGCCGCGAGAGGCGCGCCAGGCCATGGATGGCCCATCGCGCCGGCCCCCAGAGCAACGATGGAGTGAGGGAACCCGACGCAGTCGGGCCGGATGATGGGGCAAGCCCTTTTGGTTCCTTTTAAGGCGATTGTTAAAAGGGACTCGCCCGGGGGGGCGAAATCAGAAGCACCAACAAAACTCGGCAATCAGCTGGGTCCAAATCTTCTAGCAACACTTAACGCAGACAGAGCCAATTCATTCGCCAAGGACCGCGTAGCAGTCCATGCTGTGGCACATGCAGGGTGTTTCCTGTGGCATCGCCTGGTGGATGAAAAGAGCGTCATCCACCCTACATGTCGATCAGCCCAGCGGCTGGTCGAACACACAAAAGAAAACCCCGGGCATGCCCGGGGTTTCTTCATTGCGCGAACGCTGATCAGTTCTGGCGGATGCCCGCCACCAGCCAGGGCTGGTCGTCGCCGTTGGCGCGTTCCATACGCCAGCTTTCGCTGAACACTTCGCCCTGGTCGAAGCGCGAGGTCTTCGACACGCCGTTGAAGGTCAGGGTGGCGACGGTCTTGTCGGCCAGTTCGTCGATGCCGTCCAGCTGCACCTGCAGGTTGTCGATGTAGGTGGACTGGAAGCCATCGCCCAGGCTGGCGCGCTCTTCCTTGAGGAAGCTGAGCATCTGCGGGGTGACGAACTCGGCGATCTTGTCCATCTCGGCCGCGTCCCAATGCTGCTGCAGGGACAGGAAGTGCTCACGGCCGGCTTCGATGAAGCGCTCTTCGTTGAACCAGCTCGGGGCGTTGAACGCACGCTGGGCCACCGCTGCCGGCGCGGCGCTGCCACCGAAGATCGGCGACGGCTGCTGCTGCGGCATTTCGCGCTGGAACGGGCCGCCGGCCATGGCGGGCTGATGGCCCTGCTGCTGGCGCTTGCGGGCGGCGATGAAGCGGAAGATCACGAAGGCGATCAGGGCGATGATCAGGAAGTCGAAGATCTGCATGCCCTGGAAGCCGTCACCCATGAACATGGAGGCGAGCAGGCCACCGGCGGCGAGGCCGGCCAGCGGGCCGAGCCAGCGCGAAGCACCGCTGGCAGCAGCGGGCTGACGGCCGGGGGCGGTCGGGGTGGCGGCAGGGGTGTTGGGCTGCGCCTGGCGGGTCTGGTGGGTCGGCGCGGAGCCGAAGGTCTTGCCGCCGCCCATACGCTTGGCGTTGGCATCCAGGCTGAGCGTCAGGCCGACGCATAGGGCCAGGGCAATACTGAGAAATCGGCGCATCACAGGCATCTCTTGGTTAAGGGTCCACGCGCGCCATGCTGCACAGTCGCGTTCGTGATGGCTAGCAGCAGAATGTATCGGGATTTTTTACGGCTGCGCTGAGCGCGTGCGCCTCACCTCCCTGTAGGAGCGAATTCATTCGCGATGGAGCTGCCGGCTACGCGGAACCGGCAGTGAGGCGGCGGGCTTTTCGCGGCTGAAGCCGCTCCCATGGTTAACCCCGGCCGACAATCTAGCGGGCGGCACAGCCCGCACGGGCTCGCAGCTGGTGGTCGGCGCGCAGACGGATGGCGCCCTTGGCGCCGGGCTGGTAGTCGAAGTTGCGGGCGAACCAGGCGGCGGATTGCTCCAGCGTGGCGTTGACCGGCGGCTGGGTGAACTCCCAGTAGGGGTCGTCGTCCCGGCGGCATTTGGCGTTGAGCACCAGGCCCGGCAGCGATGGGCCCTCGCCGCGCTCGTCGCCGAAGGTGCGCTGGCCGAGGGTGAGGCGGTCTTCCTGGCTGTCGCCGTAGCTGAACAACAGGGTGTCGCCGCGGATATCCAGCAGGCTCTCGCCGGCCTGCTCATAGGCGAAGGGAGCGAGGCGCACCAGCAGCCCTGGCTTGCGCAGGTAGACCCAGCCCGCGCGGCTGGCGTCGAAGGGGCTGGCGGGGTAGGGCAGGGTGTCCAGGTACTCGAGGCGCAGCTTGCCGTCGGCGTCGGTCGAGGCCCGCAGCAATTCATAGGCGCCGTCGCCACGGGTCTTCAGCAGGGCCTCGCCCTTGCCGGTGGGCAGTACTTCGCGGATCGCCAGGGCCTCGTCAAAGCCCCGGCTGCCGGCGATGTAGCGGTTCACCGTCGTGCCCTGGCGCAGTTGGTAGACCGTCTGCTCGATGGCCGTACCCTTGCCGCCCGGGCGATAGCCGTAGCGCACCTCTTCCAGCGCCCACTGCGTGCTGCCAGCCAGGGTGCGGGTGCGTGTCGGCAGCACGCAGCGTTGCTCGCGGAAGGTGGGGGGCACGCCCTTCAGTAGCTCGCCCAGGCACAGGTCATCGGCCGCCACGCTGGTGCTGGGGTAGGGCTCCTGGCCGGCGCGCAGCGGCGGGTTGGGGTTGCTGGCCTGGCATTGCTCGGGGATCAGGTCGAGGGTGTCGGCGAACTCTTCGATTTCCGGGCTGGAGGCGTCACCCATGGACTCCGGGGTACGCGGTTGCGGGCCGGCGTCCACCTCGCGCAGGGTCACGCCCCAGCGCACCGGGTCGGGTTGCGGCAGCTGCTGGGTCGGGCGCAGGCGCAAGGCCGGCTTGGGGGCGGTGAGCAGTTCCAGGTTGTGCTCGAGCCAGGCGGGGCCGTCCTGGAAGCGCAGGCGCTCGGGGGTGGAGGAGCCCAGCCCGGAATAGATCAGCGGGTGGCTGAACTCGAAGTCGGGCAGCACGAAGCAGGCGGGGTCCAGCTCCAGGCGGGCGACCTCGCGGCCACGCTGCATGTCCACCGCGCGGAAGGCCGGCGGGCGCTGGTTCCAGCCCGGGTCGGCGAGCACGGCCAGGTCGCCGCGCACATCCAGCAGCGCGCCGGGGCCTGCATCGACGATGCGCAGCGGTTGCAGTTGCACCAGGTACAGGCGGTCCGCGCCGCCCACGCTCACCCAGCCTTTGCGGCGGGCGTCGTTGAACCAGTTGTAGGGCAGGTCGCGCAGCAACACCTCGGCCTGCGGCTTGCCGCCGTTCTTGCGGTACAGGCGGGCCAGCTCGAAGTCCTGGCCGCTGCCACGGTTGAAGAGGATCAGCGCCTGGTCGGGGCCGCTCACGCGGGCGTCCCAGAGGGTCGGGTAGATGGGCTTGCCGTCGGTCGCCAGCAGCTGTGCGAGCGCCTTCATCGACAGGGTGCCGCCGTCCAGGTGCAGGGAGGTTTCGGTGCGCTCGCGGCGTTGCCCGGTGTTCCAGTCGCGGTAGCTGTCGGTGTCGCGCTTCACCTCGAAGCCGGGGGCGGCCTCGATGCTGGTGGCGATGATCAGGCTGAGCAGCAGCAGGGGAAGGCGCACGTCCGTGTTTCCGCAAGGAGGATGGGAGCGGCCATCCTGCCGTGCCTGTGGATAACTGCCAAGGGGCGCTGCGCCGGGCCCCACCATGACGACGGGGCCCGGGAAGGCATCAGAGGGGTTCGAGCTTGGCGTAGGCGAGCATCAGCCATTTGCTGCCTTCGCTCTCGAACGCCACCTGGACCCGGGCCTGGGCGCCGGAGCCTTCGAAGTTGAGGATGGTGCCCTCGCCGAACAGCGAATGCTGCACGCGCTGGCCGAGGTTGAAGCCGGTCTGCGGCACTTCCGCGCCAGCGAACATCGAGCCGCTGCTGCGGTTGCTGCCCGCGACCGGGCGGCTGACGCTGTTGCTCAGGCGCACTTCGCGGATCAGCTGCGGGGGGATTTCTCGGACGAAGCGCGAGACCTTGTTGTAGGTCTCGCTGCCGTACAGGCGGCGGGTTTCCGCGTAGGTCAGCACCAGGCGCTGCATGGCGCGGGTGACGCCGACATAGGCCAGGCGGCGCTCCTCCTCCAGGCGGCCGGATTCTTCCAGGCTCATCTTGTGGGGGAACAGGCCTTCTTCCATGCCCACCAGGAACACCAGGGGGAATTCCAGGCCCTTGGCGCTGTGCAGGGTCATCAGTTGCACGCTGTCTTCGAAGGCGTCGGCCTGGGTATCACCGGCTTCCAGCGAGGCGTGGCTGAGGAAGGCCTGCAGCGGGGTGAGTTCCTCGTCGTCTTCGTTGTTCTCGAAGGCGCGGGCGGCGCTGACCAGTTCCTCCAGGTTCTCCACCCGGGCCTGGCCTTTCTCGCCTTTCTCTTCCTTGTGGTAGGTGATCAGCCCAGTCTGCTCAATGACGGTCTGGGTCATCAGGTGCAGGGGCATCTCCAGGACCTTGGCGGCGAGGTTCTCGATCAACTCGATGAACACCGCCAGGGCGCCGGATGCGCGGCCCGGCAGGCCCTTGTTGGCCACCAGCAGGCGGATCGCCTCCCACATGGAGACGTCCTGGGCGCGGGCGAACTCACGGATGCTTTCCACGGTCTTCTCGCCGATGCCGCGGGCGGGGACGTTGATCACCCGCTCCAGGGCGGCGTCGTTGCCACGGCCGTCGAGCAGGCGCAGGTAAGCCATGGCGTTCTTGATCTCGGCGCGCTCGAAGAAGCGCTGGCCGCCGTAGATGCGGTAGGGGATCTTCTCCCGCAGCAGGGCCTCTTCCAGCACCCGCGACTGGGCGTTGGAGCGGTAGAGGATGGCGATCTCGCTGCGCGCCATGCCGTCCTTCAGCGCGCTTTCGATGCTTTCCACCACGTAGCGGGCTTCGTCGTGTTCGTTGAAGGCGGCGTACAGGCCCAGGGGCTCGCCGTCCTCGCCGTCGGTCCACAGCTCCTTGCCCAGGCGCCCCTGGTTGTTGGCGATCAGGGCGTTGGCGGCCTTGAGGATGCCGGCGGTGGAGCGGTAGTTCTGCTCCAGGCGGATGGTCTCGGCGTCGGCGAAGTCGCTGGAGAACTGCTGGATGTTCTCGATGCGGGCGCCGCGCCAGCCGTAGATGGACTGGTCGTCGTCGCCCACCACCATGAGGCTGTCGCCACCCTGGGCGAGCAGGCGCAGCCAGGCGTACTGCACGGCGTTGGTGTCCTGGAACTCGTCCACCAGGATGTGGCGGAAGCGGCGCTGGTAGTGGGCCAGCAGGCCCGGCTTGTCGCGCCACAGGTCCAGGGCGCGCAGCAGCAGCTCGGAGAAGTCGATGACCCCGGCGCGGGCGCAGGCGGCCTCGTAGGCTTCGTAGATCTTCAGCATGGTGCCGAGGAACAGGTCGCCGCCGGCCTGGATGTGCTGCGGGCGCAGGCCCTCGTCCTTCTGCCCGTTGATGAACCATTGCGCCTGGCGTGCCGGCCAGCGCTGCTCGTCCAGGCCCAGCTCGCGGATCACCCGCTTGACCAGGCGCTGCTGGTCATCGCTGTCGAGGATCTGGAAGTTCTCGGCCAGGCCGGCTTCCTGCCAGTGGGCGCGCAGCAGGCGATGGGCCAGGCCGTGGAAGGTGCCGACCCACATGCCCGCCGGGTTGATGCCCAGCAGCTGCTCGATGCGGTGGCGCATCTCGGCGGCGGCCTTGTTGGTGAAGGTCACCGAGAGGATCGAGTGGGGCGAGGCGTGCTCCACCTGGATCAACCAGGCGATGCGGTGCACGAGCACGCGGGTCTTGCCCGAGCCGGCGCCGGCGAGGACCAATTGACGCCCCAGCGAGGCCGCTACGGCCTGGCGTTGAGCGTCGTTCAGGGAGTTCAGGAGGAGAGAGAGATCGTCATGCATCGCGGCATTCTATTGACCGGCCCAGGCGAGGGCAAACCGATGACCGGATGGTCAGCCAGACGGTGCGGGCGCTGCATCCCGAAGGCCCGCCGAAAGTTAGGCGGCGCGCTGTCAAAACCGGGCACATAAAGCTTTGGCAGCTCGTTCTGCTCGGGTAAGCTCCGCCGACGCCTAGGCAACCATTACAAGAAAATCGCCTATGACCGCGACACCCAACGAAGCCCCAATCGACCTGCACGGCGACGACAGCCGCGCCATCAGCCAGCATTTCGCGACGGATCTGGCCGTGGAGCGCACGCGTCTGCTCTATCAGGGCTCGCAAACCCCCACGCTCTTCATGCTGCTCAACGGCCTGGTCTGCGCCTACCTGCTGTGGGAGCCCGCCAACGGCTTGCTGCTGGGCGGCTGGCTGGTATGGCTGGTGCTGCTGGCGGTGCTGCGCCTGACCCAGGTGGCCGCCTTCAAGGCCGCGCTGCCCTCGCGCCAGGCCCAGCCCCAGTGGCGCCGCACCTTCCTCCTCGGCGCCGCCGCCTCCGGCCTGACCCTGGCCCTGCCGGTGATCTTCCTGGTGCCGGGCGATGCCTTTCTGCAGCAGGCGCTGGTCTATGGCCTGATCGCCGCCGCCATCCTTTCCGCCAGCGTCGCCTATGCCGTCAGCCTGCAGGCCTTCCTCACCTTCGCCTTGCCGTGCCTGGTGCCCACCGTGTCCTGGCTGCTGGCCAGCGGTGAGCCGTTGCAGCGGGGCTGGGGGCTGCTCAGCCTGATCCTCCTGGCCGCGCTGATGGTGGTGGCCTGGCAGGTCAACCGCCTGGTGCAGCGCAGCCTGCTGCAGCGCTTCCACAACCAGGCGCTGATCGACAACCTGGAACACGCCAAGGTCCGCGCCGAGGGGCTCAACAGCGAGCTGGCGCGGGAAGTGGAGCAGCGTCGCCGCGCCGAGCGCGAGCTGCGCGCGGCCCATAACGACCTGGAAATCCGCGTCGCCCAGCGCACCCTGGAGCTGGCCGACGCCAGCCACGCCCTGGTCAAGAGCGAGGCGCGCCTGGCCATGGCCCTGGAGGCCAGCGAGCTGGGGATGTGGGACTGGAACCTGGAGACCGACGAAGTCCATCACTCGCACCTGAAGGAAATCTTCGGCATCGAGATGGACGACGTCACCCGCGTGCTCAGCGACCTCAAGCCGCGCCTGCACCCCGACGACCTGCCGCTGCTGCGCCGCGCCCTGGTGGACCACTTAAAGGGCCGCAGCGATGGCTACGCCATCGACTACCGGGTGCGCCACAGCGACGGCCGCTGGCTCTGGGTCGAGGACCGTGGCCGGGTGGTGGAGCGCGACGAACGCGGCAAGGTGCTGCGCATGCTCGGCACCCGCCGCGACGTCACCGAACGCAAGCAGGCCGAAGAGCAGCAGCGCCTGTCGGCGATGGTGTTCGAGGCGGCCAGCGAGGGCATCGTGGTGCTCGACCCGGAATACCGCCTGCTGGCGGTCAACCAGGCCTTCAGCGAGGTCACTGGTTATCGCCGCGAAGAAGTGCTCGGCCACACGGTGGTGGAGATCAACAGCACCCGCGAGAGCCGCCGCCAGTACCACCTGATCCGCGAGGAGCTGGAGCAGAGCGGCAGCTGGCAGGGCGAACTGGTGGACACCCGCAAGAACGGCGAGCTCTACCCGCAGTGGCTGCAGCTCAACCTGGTGCGCGACGCCCGAGGCAACGCCAGCCACATCGTCGGCTTCTTCGCCGACCTGTCCGCGCGCCGCGAGGCCGAGGAGCGCCTGCGCTACCTCTCGCACTACGACGAACTCACCGGCCTGGCCAACCGCACCCTGTTCAAGGACCGCCTGCACGAGGCCAGCCAGCGCGCGCGCCAGAGCGGCCGCAGCCTGGCCCTGCTGCACATCGACCTGGACCGCTTCAAGGTGCTCAACGACAGCCTCGGCCATGAAGTGGCCGACCAGCTGCTGCGGCAGATGAGCCGGCGCCTGGCCCAGGCGGCCCCCGAGGCGGACACCATCGCCCGCCTTTCGGGCGACGAATTCGCGGTGATCCTCGACTCCTACGGCAGCCTCTCCAGCCTGGCGCGCACTGCCAGCCGCCTGCTGGCCAAGCTGCGCACACCGATGACCGTGGGCGGCGAGGAGCTGGTGGTCAGCGCCTCCCTGGGCATCAGCCTGCTGCCGGACAACGCCCGGGAAATCTCCGCGCTGATCACCCAGGCCAACATGGCCATGCAGCATGCCAAGCACCTGGGCGGCAACACCTTCCAGTTCTTCACCGACAACCTCCAGGCCTGCACCCTGGAGCGCCTGCAGATGGAAACCCAGCTGCGCAAGGCCATCGAGGAGGGCCAACTGGAGGTCTTCTACCAACCCAAGCTGTGCCTGGCCGACGACAGCCTCAACGCCGCCGAGGCGCTGGTGCGCTGGCGCCACCCGCAACTGGGCCTGGTGCCGCCGGGGGACTTCATCGGCCTGGCCGAGGAGACCGGGCTCATCGCCCCCCTGGGCGAGTTCGTGCTGCGCCAGGCCTGCCTGCAGGCCCGCGAGTGGCAGCGCCAGGGGCTGGCGGATATCCGCGTCTCGGTGAACCTCTCCGGCCACCAGCTGCGCCAGGGCAACCTCACCAGCCTGGTGCGGCAGGTGCTGGACGAGACCGGCCTGTCACCGCGCCTGCTGGAGCTGGAGCTGACCGAGAGCCACCTGCTGGAGAACGTCGAGCACGTCATCGCCACCTTCCGCCAGCTGCGCGACCTGGGGGTGAAGCTGGCCATCGACGATTTCGGCACCGGCTACTCGTCCTTGAGCTACCTCAAGCGCTTCCCGGTGGACTACGTGAAGATCGACCAGACCTTCATCCGCGACCTCTCCTCCGGGGGCGAGGACGCCGCCATCACCCGCGCGATCATCGCAATGGCCCACGGCCTGGAGCTCAAGGTGGTGGCCGAGGGCGTGGAAACCCAGGGGCAGATGGACTTCCTCAAGAGCCAGGGCTGCGACGAGATCCAGGGCTACCTGATCAGCCCGCCGGTGGAAGCGCCGGTGTTCGCCGCGCTGCTCAAGGAGCAGGCGACGGCGCTGTGGCGCTGACCGCCTCGGGCAGGTCGCGCAGCAGCAGGGCGTATTCCAGGTCGAGGTCCGCCGGCAGCGGGATATAGAGCAGGTGGCCGTCGCCGGGTGCCACCTGGCGGCTCTCGCCGTTGGCGCCTTCCAGGCCGTGGAGGATGAAGCCCAGGTTGCCCGTCGGGGTCATCAGCTCCAGGCGGTCTCCCACCTCGAAGCGGTTCTTCACCCGTACTTCCGCCATCTCGCCCCGGCGCACGCCGGTCAGCTCGCCGACGAACTGCTGGCGCGAGGGCCGCGAGCTGCCGTGCGCGTAGTTCTGATAGTGGTCGTGGGTGTGGCGGCGCAGGAAGCCTTCGGTGTAGCCACGGTTGGCCAGTGAATCCAGGCGCTCCAGCAGGCGCGGCTCGAAGGGGCGGCCGGCGAGGGCATCATCGATGGCCTGGCGGTAGGCCTGGGTGGTGCGTGCGACGTAGAAGTGCGACTTGGTGCGGCCCTCGATCTTCAGCGAGTGCACGCCCATCTCCAGCAGGCGCTCCACGTGCTGTACGGCGCGCAGGTCCTTGGAATTCATGATGTAGGTGCCGTGCTCGTCCTCGAAGGCGGGCATGTACTCGCCCGGGCGGCTGCCGTCCTCCAACAGGAACAGGCGCTCGCTGGGCGCGCCTTCGCCCAGGGTCGGCTGCGGCGTGCAGGCGTGCACCACATCGCCCAGCGCGTCCTCGCGGGCTTCCCCGGCCTTGTACTGCCAGCGGCAGGCGTTGGTGCAGGTGCCCTGGTTGGGGTCGCGGTGGTTGATGTAGCCGGAGAGCAGGCAGCGGCCGGAGTAGGCCATGCACAGGGCGCCGTGGACGAACACCTCCAGCTCCATCTCCGGCACCTCGCGGCGGATCTCGCCGATCTCCTCCAGCGACAGCTCGCGGGAGAGGATCACCCGGGTCAGCCCCTGGGCCTGCCAGAACTTCACGCTGGCCCAGTTCACCGCGTTGGCCTGCACCGAGAGGTGCACCGCCATCTGCGGGAAGTGCTCGCGCACCAGCATGATCAGCCCCGGGTCGGACATGATCAGCGCGTCCGGCGCCATCGCCACCACCGGCGCCAGGTCCTTGAGGAAGGTCTTCAGCTTGGCATTGTGCGGGGCGATGTTTACCACCACGTAGAAGCGCTTGCCCTGGGCGTGGGCCTCGGCGATGCCTGCGGCCAGGGTGGCGTGGTCGAACTCGTTGTTGCGCACCCGCAGGCTGTAGCGCGGCTGGCCGGCGTACACCGCATCGGCACCGTAGGCGAAGGCATGGCGCATGGCCTTGAGGGTGCCGGCGGGGCAGAGCAGTTCGGGGGCTTGGCGGCTGGACATGGGCGGGGCTCGTTGCGCGAAAAGCCGCGGATTCTAGGCAAGCCGCGCGGAACGGGTATTGCGCTGGAGCAATGACGGCGCGGGGAATTCATTCGCCAAGGGACGGGCGTCGCTGCGTTGGGCCTCGCTGCGCTCGGCGCCAACCTACGGGGCTTAGTTGATGCGGATGTGTAGGGTGGACCCCGCTTCACCGGTCCACCGTTGCGGAGTACCAGGCGACACCGCCGGTGGACGTAAAGAGCGACGCCCATCCACGCAGCGGTTCGGCTTTTTTGTGGAATTCATTCGCGATCGGCGGGGCAGGGCGCTTCAGTCATTCCACTCCCGCCCCTGCAGCTCCAGCAGGCTGTGGGCCTGCTCGGGGCCGGTGGAGCCGGCGGGGTAGTTGCGCGGGCTCTGGTAGTACTCGTGCCAGCCTTCGAGGATGGGGTCGACCCAGCGCCAGGCGGCTTCCACCTCGTCACGGCGCATGAACAGTGTCGAGTCGCCTTCGATCACGTCCAGCAGCAGGCGCTCGTAGGCATCCCAGCGGCGCTGGGTGAAGGCCTGGGCGAGGTTGAGGTCCAGCTCCACCGGTTCCAGGCGCATGCCCTTGCCGGGGTTCTTGGCCATCAATTGCAGGCTGATGCGCTCTTCCGGCTGCAGGCGGATCAGCAGGCGGTTGGCCTCGCCGCCGTTGAACAGGCGGTGCGGCACCGGCTTGAACTGGATGACGATCTCCGAGTACTTGCGCGCCAGGCGCTTGCCGGTGCGCAGGTAGAAGGGCACGCCGGCCCAGCGCCAGTTGTCGATCTCCGCCTGCACGGCGACGAAGGTCTCGGTATCGCTGTCGTTGTCGACGTTCTTCTCGAAGTAGTAGGCGGGTACTTCCTGGCCGCCGATCTTGCCGGCGCCGTACTGGCCGCGCACGGTCTTGTCCTGCACGTCGAGCCCGGAGATGGGCTTGAGGGCTTCGAGGATCTTCACCTTCTCGTTGCGCACCGCGTCGGCGTCGAAGCGCACCGGCGCCTCCATGGCCACCAGGCAGAGCAGCTGCAGCAGGTGGTTCTGCACCATGTCGCGCATGGCCCCGGCGTGGTCGTAGTAGCTGCCGCGGTTCTCCACGCCCAGGGTCTCGCAGACGCTGATCTGCACGTGGTCGATGTGCCCGGCGCGCCACACCGGTTCGAACAGGGCGTTGGCGAAGCGCAGGGCCATGAGGTTCTGCACCGTCTCCTTGCCCAGGTAGTGGTCGATGCGGAACACCTGGCGCTCGTCGAACACCGCGCCGATGGCGGCGTTGATCGCCAGGGCCGATTCCAGCGAATGGCCGATGGGCTTCTCCAGCACGATGCGCGCCTGGGGCCCGGCGAGGCCGGCGATCTGCAGGTGGCGGGCGATGTCCTCGAACAGGCGCGGGGCGATGGCCAGGTAGTAGACCCGGCCACGGTCATCGGCCGGGCCCAGGTGGCGGGCCAGGCGGCCGAAGTCGGCGCTCTGGGAAACGTCCATGACGAAGTAGTCGAGGCGCGCGGCGAACCCCGCCCAGGCCTCGTTGGTGAAATCGGCGCGGGCCACCTGGGCGCGGCAATGGCGTTCGGCGAGGGCGCGGTACTGCTGTGCGTCCAGCGGATTGCGGGCGATGGCGAGGATGCGCAACTGCGGATGCAGGCGCCCGTCGCGATGCAGGTGGTAGAGCGCCGGAAGCAATTTGTGCAGGGCGAGGTCGCCGGTGCCGCCGAAGACCAACATGTCACAAGGCTGGGTCAAGGGTGCACTCCTGCGTGGTTTAGCTGAGCGGAAAAGCGGGTCATGTAGTATAACTACAAGGTCACTACAGCCCGACGGCCGTCGATCATAACCGAGTTGCCACCCCGAGTTGATCGAGCCTTTGGGCGTATCCCCCACTTCGAAGAGCCTGCCCAGTGAATCTGCTGCAACACATCGCCCAGTCGCGCCACCTGCTGCGCAAGTCGGAACTGAAAGTCGCCGACCACGTCCTGCTCGATCCCGCCGCAGTCATGCACAGCTCCATGGCCGACCTGGCGCAGAGCGTCGGGGTCAGCGAGCCCACCATCGTGCGCTTCTGCCGCGCCATCGGTTGCGGCGGCTTCCAGGATCTCAAGCTCAAGCTGGCGCAGAGCCTGGCCGCCGGTGCCAGCTTCGGCCAGTTCGCGATCCACGAGGATGACTCGGTCGCCGACTTCAGCCTGAAGATCTTCGACACCACGCTGCACACCCTGATGGACGTGCGCGAGAAGCTCGACCCCCAGGCCCTGCAGCGCGCCATCGCCGCCTGCGCACAGGCCCAGCGCGTGGAGTTCTACGGCTTCGGCGCTTCCGGCGCGGTGGCTGCCGATGCACAGCACAAGTTCTTCCGCCTGCTGCTCACCGCCGCCGCCTATTCCGACCCGCACATGCAGGCGATGTCGGCGGTGACGCTCAAGCCCACCGACGTGGCCATCTGCATTTCCCAGTCCGGCCGCTCCAAGGACCTGCTGATCACCGCCAACCTGGTGCGCGAGGCCGGCGCCACGCTGATCACCCTGTGCCCGAGCCAGACGCCGCTGGCGGACCTGGCCACGGTGAACCTGGCCATCGACGTGCAGGAAGACACCGAGATCTACACCCCGCTGACCTCGCGCATCGCCCACCTGGTGGTGATCGACGTGCTGGCGATGGGCGTGGCCATGGCCCGTGGCCCGACCCTGGTCAACCACCTCAAGAGCGTGAAGCGCAGCTTGCGCAGCCTGCGTCTGTCGCCCAAGTCGATCAAGGTGATGGAAGACTGATCGACCTCCCCCGCCCCGAGCGCCAGGCGGCGCTCAGAGGGTCCTGATCGAGGTGCGGATCGCCCGCGCGCACTCGATCACCGCAGGCGCCAGCTTGCGTTCCGCTTCCTCCAGGCTCCAGCGGCTGGTCGGTGCCACCACGTGCACGGCGGCCACCGGCTGCCCCTGGCTGCCGACGATGGGCGCGGCGATGGTCATGTCGCCGAGGAACAGCTCCTCGTTGTTGATCGCATAGCCCTTGCGCCGGGTCGCCTCGATCTGCGCGAAGATTTCCTCCGGGCCGGTCAGGGTCTGCTGGGTGTGGCGCTTCAGTTCGCTCGCCGCCAGTGCTGCGTGCACCTCGTCGTCGCCCAGGGCGCTCAGGTAGGCGCGGCCGGAGCCGGTGCAGTACATGGGGATGCGGCTGCCGATGGGCATGTGGATAGGGATGAACTTGGGCGCTACGAAGCGCGCCACGTAGACCATCTCCAGGCCGTCGGGCTCGGTGAGGTTGGTGGTTTCCCCGGTGATCTGCGCCAGTTCGGCGAGGAAGGGGTTGGCCACGTCCACCAGGGTGTCGGCGGCCAGGTAGTTGTAGCCGATCTCCATCACCCGGGGCGTGAGCTGGAAGCGCTTGGTCTGCGGGTGCTTGCGCACGTAGCCCAGCTCTTCAAGGGTGTGGATCATGCGCTGCGCCGAGCTCTTGTTGATGCCCGCCGCCTCGGCCACTTCGGCCAGGTTCATGGTGCGCTGCCGGGCGTTGAAGGCACGCAGCACGGCCAGGCCTTTCTCCAGCGACTGGTTGAACAGTGAATTGTTGTTATCGCTCATGTCGCGTCCTTTCAGCGGATTTTCTGCTGCTTTGAATATCGATATTCGATATTTATAAATCTCTTTACGATTCTTGTAAATTGTTTATATTCGGGAAAACGCCCCCTGCCGATTCAGAAGGGGCTATCCATAGCGCACAACGACAATAAACAGCGTCCAATGGGAGACTTGCCATGCATCCTCGCCTTCGTGCACTCACCTGCGCCTGCGCCCTCGTCGCCGGCCTCGCCACGTCCTTCGCCGCCAGTGCCGAGAGCTACCGGGTCGGCGCCACCGCCACCGGCGTGCCTTTCACCTTCCTCGACGTCAAGAGCCAGAGCATCCAGGGGATGATGGTCGATGCCGCCCAGGCGGTGGCCAAGGCCGGCGGCTTCGAGGTGGAGATCCAGCAGACCACCTTCGCCGCGCTGATCCCCTCGCTGACGGCGAACAAGATCGACGTCATCTCCGCCGCCATGCTGCGCACCCCCGCGCGGGAGAAGGTGGTTCAGTACTCCGACCCGGTGTTCAGCTACGGCGAGGGGCTGATCGTCCGCGCCGACGACACCACCGCCTATACCCGCATGGACGACCTCGAGGGCGAGGTGGTCGGCGCCCAGGTCGGCACCGTGTTCATCGACGAGCTGAACAAGCGCGGCATCTTCAAGGAGGTGCGCGGCTACGACTCCATCGCCGACCTGATGCGCGACCTGGCCCTGGGGCGGATCAAGGCCGGCTTCGCCGACCGCCCGATCCTCGCCTACCAGCTGGCCCAGGGCACCCAGGACAAGGTGCGCCTGGTGCAGGGCTACCAGCCGGTGATCATGGGCGATGTCTGCCTGATCGTGCGCAAGGGCGATGCCGCGACCCTGGAACGGGTCAACACCGGCATCGCCGCGATCAAGGCCGATGGCTCGCTGGACCGCATCATCGCGAAGTGGAAGCTCGACTGACTGCGCTCGCGGCCCGCCGGCGTGGCGGGCCTTTCCCTGAACCCATCCACGGGTAGCCTCCATGTTTCTCCAGAACGCTCTGGACTTCCTCCCCATTCTGCTGAAAGGGGCGGTGGTCACCGTGCAGGTCACGGCCGGGTCCTTCCTGCTCAGCTCCGTGATCGGCCTGGTCTTCGCCCTGATGATGGTGTCGAAGGTCCGCGCCATCTCGCTGTTCGCCATCGGCGTGGTCAACGTCATCCGCGGCCTGCCGATCATCGTGCAGCTTTTCTACATCTACTTCGTGCTGCCGGACTTCGGCATCCAGCTCAGCGCCTTCCAGGCCGGCGTCATCGGCCTCGGCATCGCCTACTCGGCCTACCAGGCGGAGAACTTCCGCGCCGGCATCCAGGCCATCCACCAGGGGCAGATCGAAGCGGCCGAATCCCTCGGCATGCGCGGCGCCATGGTGATGCGCCGGGTGGTGCTGCCCCAGGCCTTCCGCATCGCCCTGCCGCCCTACGGCAACACCCTGGTGATGATGCTCAAGGACTCCTCGCTGGTCTCCACCATCACGGTGGCGGAGATGACCCGCGCCGGCCAGCTGATCGCCTCCTCGACCTTCGAGAACATGACCGTCTACACCCTGGTGGCGCTGCTCTACCTGGCGCTGAGCCTGCCGCTGTCCTACGGCCTGCGACGGCTGGAAGCGCGAATCGGCAAGAGGAGCAAGCCATGATCGAGATCAAGCAGCTGCACAAGAGCTTCGGCAGCCAGGCGGTGCTCGAAGGCATCGACCTGAACATCGAGAGCGGCGAGGTGGTCTGCCTGATCGGCCCCTCGGGCTCGGGCAAATCCACCCTGCTGCGTTGCATCAACGGCCTGGAGACCCACGACCGGGGCGAGATCCTGGTCAGCGGCCAGGCGGTGGACCGGCACCACGACAGCATCCATGAGATCCGCACCCAGGTGGCCATGGTGTTCCAGCGCTTCAACCTGTTCCCCCATCGCACCGCTGTGGAAAACGTGATGGAGGGGCCGATCTACGTGAAGAAGGAAGACCCCCGCGAAGCCCGGCGCCAGGCCGAGGCGCTGCTGGAAAAGGTCGGCCTCGCCCACCGCATGAACGCCTACCCGGACGAACTCTCCGGCGGCCAGCAGCAGCGGGTGGCCATCGCCCGCGCCCTGGCGATGAAACCCAGGGCGATCCTCTTCGATGAACCCACCTCCGCCCTCGACCCCGAGCTGGTGGGGGAGGTGCTGGCGGTGATGCGCCGCCTGGCCGATGAAGGCATGACCATGATCGTGGTCACCCACGAGATGGGCTTCGCCCGTGACGTGGCGGACAAGGTCTGCTTCCTCCACAGCGGCCGCATCGTCGAACAGGGCCCGGCCCGCGAGGTGCTGAGCGCACCGAGCCACCCGCGTACCCAGGACTTCCTCAAGCGCCTGCTGAACAGCGGCGAGGTGCCGGCATGAATGCGCCCCTGGTGCCCACGCTGCCGTCCTCGCTCTGGGCGGCCACCGCCAAACCTGCTGTCGCCACCCCGCCCTTGAGCGAGAGCACCCAGGCCGATGTCGCCATCGTCGGTGCCGGCTACACCGGGCTGGTCACCGCCCTGCACCTGGCAGAGGCGGGCGTGCGCGTCTGCGTGCTGGATGCCGGTGAGCCGGGCTGGGGCGCCTCCGGGCGCAACGGCGGGCAGGTGATTCCCGGGCTCAAGTTCGACCCCGAGCAACTGGTCGCCAAGTTCGGTGCGGCCCGTGGCGAGGCGATGATCGCCGCCGCCGGTGGCGCCGCCGACGAGGTGTTCGCGCTGATCGAGCGGCTCGGCATCGACTGCGACGCCACCCGCAAGGGCTGGATTCAGCCGGCCGCATCCCCCGTCGCCATGCGTGGCCTGGAGCAGCGCGCCGGGCAGTGGCGTGCGCGCGGCGTGGCGGTGGAGCTGCTGGACAAGTCGGCCGTGGCCCGGCGCATCGGCAGCGTCAATTACCTCGGCGGCTGGGTCGACCCGCGCGCCGGCAGCGTCCAGCCCCTGAGCTACGCCCGTGGGCTGGCGCGTGCTGCTGTCGAGCGCGGTGCGAAGGTCCATGGTCACAGCCGGGTCACCGGCCTGCGCCGCGAGGAGGGCGGCTGGGTGTTATCCACAGCCGCTGGTGCCCAGGTGCGGGCCGAGCGTGTGCTGCTGGCCGGCAACGGCTACACCGATGATCTCTGGCCCGGCCTGCGGCAGACGCTGATCGCCGCCAACAGCTTCATCGTCGCCACCCAGCCGCTGCCCGCGCACCTGCGCCATAGCGTGCTGCCGGGGGGCGAGGTCTGCTCGGATGCGCGGCGCCTGTTGCTGTACTTCAAGCAGGACGCCCAGGGCCGCCTGCTGCTGGGTGGGCGCGGGCCCTTCCCCGAGCCGCGCCAGGCCAGCGACTGGGCGCACCTGGAGCGCTCGCTCACCGGGCTGTTCCCGCAACTCGCCGGGGTGCCCATCGAATACCGCTGGAGCGGGCGCGTGGCGCTGACCCAGGACTTTCTGCCCCATGTCCACGAGCCGGCGCCGGGGCTGTCCATGCTGCTGGGCTACAACGGTCGCGGCATCGCCCTGGCCACCAGCCTGGGGCGGCACATGGCGGCGCGCCTGGCGGGGCAGGGCGGGGATTTCCCCTTCCCGATCACGCCGCTGCGGCGCATCCCGCTGCACGGCCTGCAGCGTCTCTACCTGGGCGCGGGGATCGCCTGGTACCGCCTGCTCGACGCGTTGTTTTGAAGGTGCCAGTGGCTGTCGCAAGACGGTCACCGCAGCGTCACCCGCCTGCCGTCAAAGCGTCACGCCGCTGGCCGATGCTGGTGCTCCCGCACTTCGTCCTGGGAGACCTGACATGCCTCGACACCATGCACAGCGTTTTGACGAGCCGGCCATCGACAGCAAGACCCGGCGCAAACTCGAAGACCAGCGCCGGATGCAGTTCCGCCGGGCCATCGAGGACCGCGCCGAACAGCGCCGCTTGCTGGCGGAGCTGAACGATTATCCCGACCTGATCGCGATCAACTACCTGTTGTCGTCAACGGCAGAGCGCCGTCGAACCGCTGGGAAAGCGTGCTGATCTGGGCGCGTTCTTCGCGGATAAAGGCCATCAGCGCCTGGGCGACCGGTGACAGCCGCTTGCCCTTGGCGTGGACCACGCACCAGCTGCGGTAGAGCGGCAGCTCCTCCACCGGCAGCTCGCGTAGCACACCGGTGGCCAGCTCCAGGCTGACCGCATGGCGGGGCAGCAGCCCCAGGCCGAGGCCGGCCACCACGCATTCGCGCAGGGCATCCAGGGAGGCGACTTCCTGGGTCTGGGCGAAGTGCGCGCGCTTCTGCTGGAAATATTCCTCGCAGGCCTTGCGGGTGCCCGAGCCCGCCTCGCGGATCAGCAACGGGAAGGGCTCCAGGTCCTTCAGCGTCAGGCTGCGCGCGTGGCACAGCGGGTGGTCCGGTGGCGCCACGGCGATGATCGGGTTGTTGAGGAAGGGCAGGAATTCCAGGGCCATGTCCTGGGGCACCAGGGACATGATCACCAGGTCGTCGCGGTTGTCCGCCAGGCGCTTGATCACCTGGGCGCGGTTGACCACCGCCAGGTGCAGGCTGACGTCCGGATGCTGCTGCTTGAAGGCGGCGAACAGGTGCGGCACGAAGTACTTGGCGCTGGATTCCACCGCCAGGTTGAGCTGGCCCTGCAGCGAGCCCTGCAGATCCGAAAGCTGCATGTCGAGGCTGGCCAGGCGCTGGAAGATGTCGCTGCTGGCCACGTACAGCGCCTCGGCGGCGTCGGTCTGGTAGAGCTTCTTGCCCACGTACTCGAACAGCGGCTGGCCCACCAGTTCTTCGAGCTGGCGGATCTGCAGACTGACGGCCGGCTGGGTCAATGCCATTTCCTCCGCCGCTCGGCTGTAGGAGCGGGTCTCGAACACGGCACGGAACACCTGGAGCTGGCGCAGCGTCATGCGCAGCAAGGTCTTGCGCATAGGGTAGGGCCTCGAAAACGTGGGGTCGCGGCGGCGACTATAAGGCTTTCCTAATGGATACCCCAATAATTATTGATTTGGGTTATCCCAGGGCTGGGCGTAGGTTAATCACGCACCGCTACAGCACCGGCGGTCACTCGCCGAACGGCCCGCCGTTCGCCTGCCCACTTGGTCGAGGGAACGCTCGTGATCAAGAAAATCCTCATCGCCAACCGGGGTGAGATCGCCGTCCGAATCGTGCGTGCCTGCGCCGAGATGGGCATCCGCTCGGTGGCCGTCTACTCCGACGCCGACCGCCACGCCCTGCACGTCAAGCGTGCCGACGAGGCCCACAGCATCGGCGAGGACCCGCTGGCCGGCTACCTCAACCCGCGCAAGCTGGTGAACCTGGCCGTGGAAACCGGTTGCGACGCCCTGCACCCCGGCTACGGCTTCCTCTCCGAAAACGCCGAGCTGGCGGACATCTGCGCCGAGCGCGGCATCCGCTTCATCGGCCCGTCGGCGGAAGTGATCCGCCGCATGGGCGACAAGACCGAAGCCCGCCGCAGCATGATCAAGGCCGGCGTACCGGTCACCCCGGGCACCGAAGGCAACGTGGCGGACCTCGAAGAGGCCCTGCGCGAAGGCGAGCGCATCGGCTACCCGGTGATGCTCAAGGCCACTTCCGGCGGTGGCGGCCGTGGCATCCGCCGCTGCAACTCGCGCGCCGAGCTGGAGCAGGCCTACCCGCGGGTCATCTCCGAGGCGACCAAGGCCTTCGGCTCGGCCGAGGTGTTCCTGGAAAAATGCATCGTCAACCCGAAGCACATCGAGGCCCAGGTCCTGGCCGACAGCTTCGGCAACACCGTGCACCTGTTCGAGCGCGACTGCTCGATCCAGCGCCGCAACCAGAAGCTCATCGAGATCGCCCCCAGCCCGCAGCTCACCCCCGAGCAGCGCGCCTACATCGGTGACCTCTCCGTGCGCGCCGCCAAGGCGGTGGGCTACGAGAACGCCGGCACCGTGGAGTTCCTGCTCGCCGAGGGCGAGGTGTACTTCATGGAGATGAACACCCGGGTGCAGGTGGAGCACACCATCACCGAGGAAATCACCGGCATCGACATCGTCCGCGAGCAGATCCGCATCGCCTCGGGCCTGCCGCTCTCGGTGAAGCAGGAAGACATTATCCACCGCGGCTTCGCCCTGCAGTTCCGCATCAACGCCGAGGACCCGAAGAACAACTTCCTGCCCTCGTTCGGCAAGATCACCCGCTACTACGCACCCGGCGGCCCCGGCGTGCGCACCGACACGGCGATCTACACCGGCTACACCATCCCGCCCTTCTACGACTCCATGTGCCTGAAGCTGATCGTCTGGGCGCTGACCTGGGAAGAGGCTCTGGACCGCGGCCTGCGCGCGCTGGACGACATGCGTGTGCAAGGGGTCAAGACCACCGCGGCCTACTACCAGGAGATCCTCCGCGATCCCGAATTCCGCAGCGGCCAGTTCAACACCAGCTTCGTCGAAAGCCACCCGGAGCTGACCCAGTATTCGATCAAGCGCAACCCGTCGCACCTGGCCATCGCCATCGCGACCGCCATTGCCGCCCACGCGGGCCTGTAAGGGAAGGATGCAGAACATGAGCAAGACCCTCGAAACCAAGAAGATCAGCGTCACCGACACCATCCTGCGTGACGCGCACCAGTCCCTGCTGGCCACCCGCATGCGCCTGGAAGACATGCTTCCCATCTGCGACAAGCTGGACAAGGTCGGCTACTGGTCGCTGGAAGTCTGGGGCGGCGCCACCTTCGACGCCTGCGTGCGCTTCCTCAAGGAAGACCCGTGGGAGCGCCTGCGCAAGCTCAAGGCCGCGCTGCCCAACACCCGCCTGCAGATGCTCCTGCGCGGGCAGAACCTGCTGGGCTACCGCCACTACAGCGACGACGTGGTCAAGGCCTTCGTGGCCAAGGCGGCGGTCAACGGCATCGACGTGTTCCGCATCTTCGACGCCATGAACGACGTGCGTAACCTACGCGTCTCCATCGAGGCGGTGAAGGCCGCCGGCAAGCATGCCCAGGGCACCATCGCCTACACCACCAGCCCGGTGCACACCATCGATGCCTTCGTGGCCCAGGGCAAGGCCATGGCCGCCATGGGCGTCGACTCCATCGCCATCAAGGACATGGCCGGCCTGCTGACCCCCTACGCCACCGGCGAGCTGGTCAAGGCGCTGAAGGATGCCCTGCCGCTGGACGTGGTGATCCACTCCCACGACACCGCCGGCGTTGCCAGCATGTGCCAGCTCAAGGCCATCGAGAACGGCGCCGACCGCATCGACACCGCCATCTCCAGCATGGCCTGGGGCACCAGCCACCCGGGCACCGAATCCATGGTCGCGGCCCTGCGCAACACGCCCTATGACACCGGCCTGGACCTGGAGCTGATCCAGGAGATCGGCATGTACTTCCACGCCGTGCGCAAGAAGTACCACCAGTTCGAAAGCGAGTTCACCGGCGTCGACACCCGCGTGCAGGTCAACCAGGTGCCGGGCGGGATGATTTCCAACCTCGCCAACCAGCTCAAGGAGCAGGGCGCCCTCAACCGCATGGGCGAGGTGCTGGAAGAGATCCCGCGCGTGCGCGCCGACCTCGGCTTCCCGCCCCTGGTCACCCCGACCTCGCAGATCGTCGGCACCCAGGCGTTCTTCAACGTCCTGGCCGGCGAGCGCTACAAGACCATCACCAACGAGGTGAAGCTCTACCTGCAAGGCCGCTACGGCAAGGCCCCGGGCCAGATCAACGAAGAGCTGCGCCGCCAGGCCATCGGCAACGAAGACGTCATCGACGTGCGCCCGGCCGACCTGCTCAAGCCCGAGCTGGACAAGCTGCGCAAGGAAATCGGTGCCCTGGCCAAGAGCGAGGAAGACGTCCTCACCTTCGCCATGTTCCCCGACATCGGGCGCAAGTTCCTCGAGGAGCGTGAAGCCGGCACTCTCAAGCCCGAGGAGCTGCTGCCCATCCCCAACGGCCAGGGTGCAGCCCCGGTCGGCGGCGAAGGCGTGCCCACCGAGTTCGTGGTCGACGTGCACGGCGAGAGCTACCGCGTGGACATCACCGGCGTCGGCGTGAAGACCGACGGCAAGCGCCACTTCTACCTGTCCATCGACGGCATGCCGGAAGAAGTGGTGTTCGAGCCGCTCAACGACTTCGTCGCCGGCAGCAGCAGCAAGCGCAAGCACGCCAGCGCACCGGGCGACGTCAGCACCACCATGCCGGGCAACATCGTCGATGTACTGGTCAAGGAAGGCGACAGCGTCAAGGCCGGCCAGGCCGTGCTGATCACCGAAGCCATGAAGATGGAGACCGAAGTGCAGGCGCCCATCGCCGGCACCGTCAAGGCCATCCACATCGCCAAGGGCGACCGGATCAACCCGGGCGAGGTCCTGATCGAGATCGAGTGATCCCGAGCAAGCAGTCCCCTGGGGAGCCCACGGGCTCCCCTTTTTTTGCGCTTTTTCCAGGTCTCGGCCACAAAACTTTCAATGGCCGCCATGCAAATCACCGTTTGGCCGGGCACCGGCCGGCGACGGCATGCTGGGCGCCAATCACGATCACCGAAGGGGTTCACCGATGAAGACCGTTGCCCAGATGCTCCACGCCAAGCCGCTCCAGCAGGTGCACACCGTCGGCGCCGAAGTGCCGATGCTCGATGCCCTGCGCCTGCTGGCCGAACACAATATCGGCGCCCTGCCGGTGGTCGAGGAGGGCCGCCTGGTGGGCATCGTCAGCGAGCGTGACTACGCCCGCCGGGGTGTACTGCAAGGGCGTTCGTCGGTGGTCACGCCAGTGCGCGAATTCATGACCGAAGCGGTGCTGACGGTGAATGGCCGGCAAAGCATCCGCGAGTGCATGGCGCTGATGACCGACCGCCACCTGCGCCACCTGCCGGTGGTGGAAGACGGCCGACTGGTCGGCTTGCTGTCCATCGGCGACCTGGTCAAGGAAGCCATCGCCGAACAGGACGCGCTGATCCAGCACCTGGAGCAGTACATCCGGGGTGAGGTGACCTGAGTCGGAGGTAGGGCGGACGTCGCTCTTCACGTCCACCGGCGGTGTCGTCTGGAGCTCCGCAATGGTGGACCGGTGAAGCGGGGTCCACCCTACGCACGCCGGTTAGGTCGTGCGGGTGGTGGTTGGGGCCGCTGTGCGGCCCTTGGCGACTGAAGTCGCCCCTACGCGGACTTGCTCGAGATGTAGGGTGGACGTCGCTCTTTACGTCCACCGGCGGTGTCGCCTGGAGCTCCGCCACGGTGGACCGGTGAAGCGGGGTCCACCCTACGCACGCCGGTTAGGTCGTGCGGGCGGTGGTTGGGGCCGCGGCGCGGCCCTTGGCGACTGAAGTCGCCCCTACAGGTCCATCAGGCTACCCGTTCGCCGCACAGGTCCAGGGCGAACCAGCGTTCGACATCGGCGGGGGCGAGGCCGGCGCCGATGAGGGCGAAGAGCTTGGCCAGGGCGGCTTCGCGGGTCATGCCGCCGGCCGAAACCAGGCCGCTGGCCGCCAGTTGGCTGCCGGCGGCGTAGACGCCGAATTCCACATGCCCGGCCGGGCACTGGCTGATGGCGGCCAGCACCACGCCGCGCTGGTGCGCGGCCTTGAGCACAGCCAGCAGCTCGGCGTTGTCGGACGGGCCGGTGCCGCTGCCGTAGCACTCCAGCAACAGACCTTGCACGCCGGAATCCAGCAGCGCCTGCACATGGTTCGCCTGCAGGCCGGGGAACAGCGGCAGCACTGCCAGATTCACCGGTGCGCGACGGGTGTTGAAGCCGAGCAGGGCGGGCAGAACGTCGGCACGTTCGCCGCTGCGCTGGCGTGGCAGCACGGTGAAGGCGTCGAAGGCGTCGCTGCGCAGCTTGCTCACCCGCGCGCCATGCATCAGCTCGCCGTTGAAATACAGGTGCACGCCCGGCTCCACGCCGGTTTGCAGGGCCGCGAGTGCGCCACACAGGTTGGGCCAGGCATCGCTGCCTTCGGCGCCCGCCGGGAGCATGGCGCCGGTGAGCACCACCGGCACGCCGAGGCCCAGCAGCAGGAAGCTCAGGGCGGCGGCGCTGTAGGCCAGGGTGTCGGTGCCGTGCAGCAGCAGCACGGCGTCGTGGCCGCTTTCGACCACTGCATCGACTATGCGGTCGCGCATGGCCAGCCACTGGGCCTGGGTCATGTTGGCGCTGTCCAGCAGCGGCAGCATTTCGTGGAAGGCGAATTGCGGCGCCGGCGCACCGCTGCTGGCCAGGTGCTCGCGCATGCGCGCCTCGAAGCCACCGGCCGGGGCCAGGCCTTGGGCCGTCTGCAGCATGCCGATGGTGCCGCCGGTATAGAGGACGAAGAGGTTGTTGACTGCGCTCATGCCTTGCCCTGCTCACTCGGGAATAAAACGGTGGGCCAGCATAACGCTGAATCAGGCTGCCATCGCGAGCCGATCCCACCAGAAAAACCTTTGCCTGATACGACGATGCCGCTTCCCCGCAGGGCGGAGAAGCGGCATCCGGTGCCGCGCGAAAGGGCGCTTAGCGGTGGCTTTCCGCCAGGTCGGCGGGGGCCTGCTGCGGCGCACTCTCGGACGCCTTGGCGACCGGCCAGGCGGCATGGTCCAGGTCCAGGTCGGCGAACTTGCTGGCGTCGAACACCGGGGTGTCGATGCCGGCCTTGACCTGGGCGTCGTAGTCACGCATCAGGCGCATGCCGACCTTGAACAGCAGGGTGATGGCCACCAGGTTGACCACGGCCAGCAGGCCCATGGTGACGTCGGCGAAACCGAACACGGTGGACAGGTCCTGCATGGAGCCCCACAGCACCAGCGCCATGACCAGTGCGCGGTAGACGATCAGCAAGGCGCGCTTGGAGCTGAAGAAGCTCAGGGCGTTCTCACCCAGGTAGTAGTTGTAGACCAGGGTGGTGAAGACGAAGAGCAGCAGCGCCATGCTCACGAAGATGCGGCCCCACTCGCCCACCTCGGCCGCCAGGGCCGCCTGGGTGAGGACCACGCCGGCCATTTCACTGCCCGGCTGGTAGACGCCGGAGAGCAGGATGATCAGCGCGGTGCTGGTGCAGATCAGCAGGGTGTCGATGAACACGCTGAGGGACTGCACGATGCCCTGGGCAGCGGGGTGCTTGACCTCGGCGACGGCAGCCACGTTGGGCGCGCTGCCCAAGCCGGCTTCGTTGGAGAACAGGCCGCGCTTGACGCCCATGATGATGGCCGCACCGACGCCACCGGCGAAGGCCGGCTCGAGGCCGAAGGCGCTCTTGACGATCAGGGCCAGGGTGGCGGGAACCTCGGACAGGTTCATGCCGATGATCACCAGGGCCATGAGGATGTAGCCGCCGGCCATCACCGGAACCATCACGTCGGCCATGCTGGCGATGCGCTTGATGCCGCCGAAGACGATCATCCCGATCACGCCGACCAGGGCGATGCCGCTGATCCAAGTGGGCAGGCCGAAGGTGTCGTGCAGCGAAGTGGCCACGGTGAAGGACTGCACGGCGTTGAAGCCGAAGCCGAAGGTCACCAGCAGCAGGAACGAGAAGATCACCGCCAGCCAGCGCTGGCCGAGGCCGTGCAGGATGTAGAAGGCCGGGCCGCCACGGTAGGTGCCGTCCGCTTCGCGGCGCTTGTACAGCTGCGCGAGGGAGCACTCGAAGTAGCTGGTTGCCATGCCCAGCAGGGCCACCACCCACATCCAGAACACCGCGCCGGGGCCGCCGAGCATGATGGCCACGGCTACGCCGGCGATGTTGCCGGCGCCGACACGGCCTGCTACGGAAAGCATCAGGGCCTGGAACGAACTGAGCTGGCCTTCCTTGCGCTGCAGCGCCTGGCCGAAGATGCGGAACATGTCGCCGAAGTAGCGCAGCTGGACGAAGCGGGAGGCAAGGGTGAAGAAGAGTCCGAGGCCCACGAGGACCACGATCAGCAGTTTGCCCCAGAGGAAGTCATTGAGCAGATCGAGCATGGCGTTTCACCTGATCCAGTTTGTTGTTGTTCGGAGCGGCAGTGGATACGAACGTCACTGCGCCTGGAGGGTGGGCATGTTTGAGGAAGCAGCCCGCCCGGGGCAATTTCGCAGCTTGTAACCACTTGTTGCGAGTTGACGCTATAATCGCGCCGCTCGCGTCAACTGGAGGGCCGGGACTTGTCGAACAATCTAGGTGCCAACCTGAAGTTGCTGTGCAGCCACTACCGCTCTATCTCCGAGGTTTGCCGCAAGCTTTCGATCAATCGGGCACAGTTCAACAAGTACCTCAACGGCCAGAGCGTACCCACGGCTTACAACCTCAAGCGTATAGGCGATTTCTTCGGCGTCGAGGACTACGAACTCGGTATGCCGCCCGAGCCGTTCGCTCGCCTGATCGGCGCTCGCCGTCCCCACGACAGCAGTGTGCCCAGCGACGACCCGTTGTTGCAGCTGCTGCGCCCGCTGCGCGAGGAGTCCGGCAACCTGTCGCGTTACTGCGGCTACTACTTCGAATACTCCAACTGCATGTCGGTGCCCGGCACCATCCTGCTGTCCCTGGTGCACCTGTGGGAGGAGCGCGGCACCTTCCTCTTCGAGCGCCAGGAACGCCAGGAGCGTTCCAGCAGCACCGACGTGCAGGCCGAGGACTGGGTGCGCTGCCGCTACCTGGGCGCCGCCTTCCAGTTGCAGGACCGGGTGTTCCTGATGGACTACGAGTCGCTCACCGTCAACGAGATGAGCCAGACCATCCTCATCCCCAGCTTCAAGAGCCGCATCACCCGCCTCAACGGTTTGAAGACCGGCGTCTCCAGCGGCGACCGCCGCAACCCCGCCTGCACCCGCGTGGTGTGGGAGTACCTGGGCCCGGAGATCAACCGTGTCAGCGCCTACCGCCAGGTGATGCTCTACCGCCCCGACGACCCGCGCATCGACGCCGACATCCGCCAGCGCCTGGATGTCGCGCCGTTGAAGAACGGGCTGTTCGAGATCGAGTGAGCGGCCTAGCCGCTACCTCGACCACGGACTGCAATCTTCTGATCAAGGAATGAACGCCATGCTTCCTGTTCCACCGGCCCGCACTCGACGCGCGCTGCCGACCTCCCTGCTCATGGGCCTGCTGGGCCTTTCCCTGGCCGGCTGCAGCGGCCTCAACAACCTCAGCAGCCAGGGCTACCTCTACACCCGCGACAGCCAGCCCCTGCAATTGAGCGACGAGGTGCAACTGCGCCAGGGCCATATGGGGCTGGAGTTCAACCCGAAGCCCATGTGGTCCGCCGACATGCGCCTGCACAACGAGCGCAGCGACTTCAGCGTGAGCGTGCCGTCGGAAGCCTATTCCGGCCGCTCCTTCTTCCTCGCCAGCCGGGAGAGCGGGCTGCGCTACGACATCCGCGCCTACTGGCGCGAGTCCAAGGAAGACCGGGCGGAGCGCGACAGCAGCGAGAGCTGTACGGCGCCGGGATTCTGCAGCAAGTCGGTGCGCCGCCTCAAATGCGCCGGCAAGACCTACCGCAGCGGCACCGACCGCTATGAAAAGCACCTGGACGATGAAAACTGCCAGGAAGTGCTGGTGACCGAGAGCGGCAACTTCCCCGACTGCCCCGGCACTCGCCCGGTGCGCAACCGCTACCAGACCTACAAGCTGATGGTCAGCCTCGCCTTCACCAACCCCGCCAGCCACCAACCCCCGATCGCCGAGTTCGACGGCGAAAGCCAGCGCAAGGAACGCCTGCTGGAAACCGTGGCCCTGGGGGCCTGCCGCGCCTATTGAAGGAAGCGCTTCGCGGGTTGTAGGGGCTCGAGCCGCATTCCGAGGCACGCCGCATCCGGCGACCGTAGGGTGGACCCCGCTTCACCGGTCCACCGTCGCGGTACTTCAGGATGCCTCCCTGCTCGGCCAGTGCGCAGTGCCCCCCTGTGGGAGCGGCTTCAGCCGCGAAGAATCTGCCACCCGAACAGCGTGGCAGGTGGCGATTGACTCCATCGCGAATGAATTTCCACGGGTTAGCAGTGGTGCTGGGATGGGCTCCGCTCGGTGGATAAAAGAGCGTTATCCACCCTACCCAGCGGGATGCTCCACAGTGCGGGCGACGCTCGGCGCCACCCGTGGGAGCGGCTTCAGCCGCGAAGGGCCGCGTAGCGGCCCCTTTGCGTTTAGAACCCCATCTGCCACTGGGCGACGATGGCGTGGTTCTGCGCATTGCCACCCAGCTCGCCGCTGTAGCCGAGGCCGATGCTCTGGGTGCTGCTCAGGCCGATGTCGAAGCCGGCGTCCAGCAGCAGGCTGTTGCGGTCCAGGGCGCTGCCTTCGACGCTGAAGGCGCTGCCGCCGCTGAGGAAGGACTGGCGGGTGCTGCTGTCGACGTTGCCGTAGACGTGGCGCCAGGCCACCGAGAGGCGCGGGGTGAAGGCCATGCCGTTGTCCAGGGTGTCGAGGCGGGCGATGCGCACGCCGAAGGTGCTGGTGAGGTTGCCCTGGTCCTGGTCGTCCACGTGCAGGGCGGCGGCGCCGCCTTTCTCGTCGTAGCTGTCGCGGGCGTAGTACTGGTAGCCGATGCCGGCGAAGGGTTCGGCCTGGATGTTGCCGCTGCCCATGGCGTAACCCACCTCGGTGAAGGCCTGGAAGCTTTCGGCGTCGTAGCTGCCGCGCAGGTGGTCGGTGAAGCCGCCGAAGGCCACGTCGCGCTTGCTGTCGCCGTCGTGGCGGCTGTAGGCGGCGCCCAGGCGCAGGGCCACCGGGCCGTCCTGGCGCAGGCCGTAGACGCCCAGGTGCAGGCTGTCGACATCGCCTTCGAAGCCGCTGCCGGCCTCCAGGTCGGTGCGCGAATAACCGCCGAGCACGCCCAGGCGCCAGTCGCTGCCCATGGCCCAGTCGGCGCCGACCACGGCGCCACGGGTGTCGCTGTCCAGGTCATGGCCGCCCTGGCTGCCGTCGAGGTTGCCGTGGCTGCCCAGGGCCTGGACCCAGAGACGGCCGCGGGCGGACGGGTCGTTGAGATTGCGGGCATCCGCCGGCACGCCGGTGGCGGCCAGCAGCGGGCCGTCTTCGACGTTCAGCGAACTCTGCAGGTTGCCGCCGAGGCCACCGCTGAAGGATTGCAGGGCGCCGAGCATGGCGCCGCTGACCTGGCTGGTGCTGCCCAGGGTGCTGCCGGCGAGGCTGGCGTTGTTCGGTGCAGCCAGCTGGTTGAGCGCGTCGCGGGCTTCGCTGGTGCTGCTGGTGACCAGGGCGTTGTACAGCTGAGGGCTGCCCTGGGCGCTGATGCTGTTGGCGACATTGGCGCCGTTGCCGTTGTTGGCCACGTCGGCGAAGGCAACGTCGTTGCGGGTCAGGTCCAGCTCCACGCTGTCGGCTTCGTAGCGCAGGGTCGGGGTGAGGAAGGCGAAGTTGCTGGTGACGCTGGCGAAGCGGCCGCTGACGCCGTCGGCGGCCTGGATCACCTGGTAGTGGCTGGTGTTCGGGTAGGTGCCGGCGCTGGCGCGGACGTCCAGGCGGGCGCCATCGAGGGCGACGTGCCCGTCGGCCAGCAGCGGGCTGTGGCTGCCATCGGCGGCTACGGCGAAGGCCAGAGTGGAGCCGGCGGCCAGGTTGAGGTTATCCACATGGCCGCCGCCGGCGTAGGTGGCGCCCGAGGCGACGCCCAGGGTGCCGCCGATGCGGCCGAGGTTGATCAGCTCGGCGCCGGCCAGCACTTCGCCGCCTTCGCTGAAGTCTTGCGTGTCCAGGGTCCAGCGGCCGGCGCTGACCTTCAGCCACTCGAAGTTGGCGCTGTTGCCGAAGCTGCCGCCGCCGACATCGTCCAGGGTCAGCACATCGCGGCCGGCGCCGCCGTCCACCAGGCCGACGAACTGGCTGCCGCTGCGCAGGGTCAGGCTGTCGGCGCCGCCGCCCAGGTCCAGGGCCACGCCGCCGGTGCTGCTGATCAGGCCACCGTTGATCACGGTGTCGTTCTTGTCGCCGATGATGCGCACGGCATCGCCGCCCAGGCCGAGGATCTGCCCGAAGTTCTCCAGGTAGGTGGCATAGGGGGCGCCGCCGGTGGCGCTGTCGTCGATGAGGATGGCGTTGGCCGCGCCGCTGATGCTGGCGCCGGCGCGGTTGTAGATGGTGCCGCCGCCCATGGCGATGCCTTCGCTGGTGTTGGCCGAGCCGTCCTTGAAGCCGCCGGCACCGGTGCCTTCGATGATGCCGTGGTTGTCGATCCAGCCTTCGCCGTCGATGTCCACGCCGTCACCGTCGCCGTCCGGCACCAGGCCGCTGTAGGCACCGGTGATGCGCCCGTAGTTGGTGACGCGGCCATTGCCGTCGGAGCCGAAGCCCGAGCCGTTGCGGCCGATGACCACGCCATCGGCGTAGTTGATCAGTTCGGCGCCGACATCGGTGGTGATGCCGTGGCGGCCGCCGGAGAGGGTGCCGTGGTTCTCCACCTTGCCGCCGGTGGAGGCGTCGAAGTCGATGCCGTCGAACTTGGCGTCGGCGTTGGTCATGTCGCCGCTGCTGATGGTGCCGTAGTTGGTGATGGTGGCGTTGTTGCCGACGCGCATGGCGTCTTCGCGCACACCGCGGATCAGGCCGGTGGCGCGGTTGGTGATGTCGATCTGCACATTGGTCTTGAGGTCCTTGAGCATGATCGCGCGGTCGGTCTGGGAAATGAGGGTGCCGGCGTTGTCGATGGTCACGTGGGTGCCGGCCAGGTCGCCGCTGATGCGGATGCCCTGCTTGGAGGCGTCGATGGTGGCGCCTTCGCGGTTGATGATCTGGTAGGTGCGCGAGGGGTTGCTGCCCGAGCTGTCGAGGCCGCGATCGCCGGTGGACTTGATCAGGCCGCTGTTGTCGACGATCACCCCGGCGCCGCTGGTGGCGTTTTTCAGTTCCACGCTCTTGCCGCTGGTGGTGATGCTGCCTGCACTGCCTACCTGCAGGGTGGTTTCCCCGGTGAGCACCTGGCCGGTGGTGGTGGCGGTGTTCACGGTGACGGTGGCGGCACCAGCGAAGGTGGAGAAACCGGTCAGGGCGAGGGCGACGCAGCGGGCGAGCGGAGACAGCGTGCGGTTCATGGCGGCAACCTTTGTCGTGATCTTGTTGGCTGGCCGCTGTTTATAAGGAAGAAGTCTTACGGTTTCGTAACAGAAGGGTTACCGGAATAAGGGAGCTTTTTCTTGATGGGCTCCCGTTTACGTGGGGGCTGGGGCGGTGTCCCCGGGCGAAGCGAAACCCATCATTGCGGAGTGACCCATGACCGCATGGGTTTCGCGCTGCTCTACCCATCCTACGAGGCGTGGCCCGCCTTTAGGCTTTCCTGAAATCCTCGAGGCGGCGCTTTTGCTGGCCGTTGGCGTCAAAGTTATCCACAGCCAGCCAGCCCTCGAAGGCGTCGCGCACCGCTGGCCATTCGCTGTCGATGATGGAGAACCAGGCGGTGTCGCGGTTACGGCCCTTGACCACCATGTGCTGGCGGAACAGCCCTTCATAGGTGAAGCCCAGGCGCTCGGCGGCGCGCATGGAGCGGGCGTTGAGGGCGTTGCACTTCCACTCCAGGCGGCGGTAGCCGAGCTCGCTCATGGCCAGGCGCGCCAGCAGGTAGACCGCCTCGGTGGAGGCGGGCGAGCGCTGCATGGGGGCGCCGAAGGCGATGTGGCCGATCTCGATGCAGCCGTCGTTGGGGGCGATGCGCAGGTAGCTGAGCAGGCCCACGGCGCGGCCGCTGGCGCGGTCGATCACGGTGAAGAACAGCGGGTCGATGCTGGCCTGGTTGCCCGCCAGCCAGGCGTCGAAGGCCGCGCGCTCGGCGAAGGGGCCATAGCCGAGGTAGTCCCACAGGCGGGGGTCGCCATCCGGGCTTTGCAGCGCAGGCCAGAGGTCGTCGCCATGGCGGCTGGCATCCACCGGTTCCAGGCGCACGAAGCGACCGTCGAGGGGCGCGTGGGCCGGGACGGGTACGGGTTGCCAGTCGAGTTGTGTTTCGTCGTTCATGGAAGATTCCTGGTCAGAGCAGCTTGCGGTACTGGAGGAAGCCGGAGCGATCGGCGATGCGGTCATAGAGTTGCATGGCGTCGGTGTTGGTTTCATGGGTCAGCCAGTGCACCCGCGAGGCGCCGGCGGCCCGGGCCTGGGCGTAGACGTGCTCGATCAGCGCGCGGCCTACGCCGGCACCGCGCAGGCCGTCCTGCACGTAGAGGTCCTGCAGGTAGCAGTAGTCGCCCACCGTCCAGCAGGAGCGGTGATAGATGAAGTGCACCAGGCCGACGGCGCGGTCGCCCTGCCAGGCGAGGGCGGCGTGCATGGGTTCGGTGCCATCGAGGAAGCGCTGCCAGGTCTGCTCGGTGGTGTCGGCGGCGATCTCGGTCTTGTAGAAACGCTGGTAGCCCTGCCACAGCGGCAGCCAAACGGCGTGGTCGGCGGCGCTGACCGGGCGGATTTCGAGGGACATGCTGCTTCCTTTCAGGGGGGTTCAGAGAGTGGGGGCCATGCGCTGGGCCAGTTCGCGGTCGCGCCCGTCGGCGCTGCCGGCCAGGCCTTCGCGTACGCCGGCCTGGTCGGCCTGGCTGCGGTTCTGGCCGAGCTTCCATTTGCCTTCCAGACGGCGAATGGGCAGGGCGAAGCCGACGATGGCGCGCAGCATGGCGTCGATGTAGTCGCGCGGCGCATCGCTCAGCGCCCAGGGTTGCGGGCGCCCGGCTTCGTGCTGGTCGCTGAGGCGGCCGACCAGCTGCAGCAGGCGCTCGGCGTCGTCGAACACCTCGGCCTGGCCGTAGGCGTGCACGGCGATGTAGTTCCAGGTCGGCACCACCTTGCCGTGCTCGGCCTTGGCCGCGTACCAGGCCGGGCTGACGTAGGCGTCGGGGCCGTTGAACACCACCAGCGCCTCGGCGCCGTCGGCCAGCGCGCGCCACTGCGGGTTGGCCTTGGCGAAGTGACCATAGAGGGTGCCGTACTCGCCTTCGCCGGCTTCCAGCAGCAATGGCAGGTGGCTGGCCACCAGGCCGTCGGCGCCCTGGCAGACCAGCGTGGCCAGGCGGCTCTGGCGCATCTGCAGGTGCAGTTCGGCGAGGTCTTCCTGGCGGAAGGAGGCGGGCAGGTACATGGCGAATCTCCTGGCGTGATGGAAACATCCTAGGCAGGATATTGGCCCGTTGTAAGAGCCATTTCCTTCGACTTCCATAGGGCCAATCCATGCCGATTGCCGTGCCGCTCCCCGTCGATCTTTCCGGCATCCGCCTCGATGCGCGCCAGGGTCTGGCCCGCCAGCTCTACGAGGGGCTGCGCGAACGCATTCTCGATGGCCGCCTGCAAAGCGGCACGCGGCTGCCGGCGAGCCGCGACCTGGCGGCGCTGCTGGGCATCTCGCGCAATACCGTGACCCGCGCCTTCGACCAGCTCTACGCCGAGGGTTACGTGGAGGGCCGCATCGGCGATGGCACCTATGTGGCGGAGTTATCCACAGCCTCGCGGCCGGCGCCCGCCGTGCAGGCCAAGGCCGCGACGAGCGAGGCGCTGCAGCGCCTGCAAGCCCATCACCTGAGCCGGCCGCTGATCGGGCCACCCCGTGCCTTCCGCGTTGGCGTGCCAGCCTTCGACCTGTTCCCCTTCGAGACCTGGGCGCGGCTCTCGGCGCGCTTCTGGCGCAAACCCTCGCCGGCGCGCCTGGGCTATGGCGACCCGGCCGGCGACTGGCAGCTGCGCGAGCTGATCGCCGCCTACCTGCGCAACGGCCGGGGGCTGCACTGCGACCCGGCGCAGGTGATCGTCACCTGTGGCGCCCAGCAGGCCATCAGCCTCTGTGCACAACTGCTGGTGGAGCCGGGGGACCGGGTGGCCATCGAGAACCCCGGCTACCGCGCCGCCGGCCATGCCTTCTCCGTGGCCGGTGCGCAGCTCGCCGGCATCCCGGTGGACGCGGATGGGCTGGATACCGCCGCCCTGGAGCGAGCCGGGGATTGCCGCCTCACCTATGTCACGCCGTCCCACCAGTACCCCACCGGGGTGACCCTGAGCCTGGCGCGGCGCCTGGAGCTGCTGGACTGGGCCGAGCGCCACGACGGCTGGATAGTCGAGGACGACTACGACGGCGAGTACCGCTACAGCGGCACGCCCCTGGCCCCTCTGGCGGCGCTGGACCGGCAGGGCCGGGTGCTCTACGTCGGCACCTTCTGCAAGATCGCCTTCCCGGCGCTGCGCCTGGGCTACCTGGTGCTGCCGCCGGCCCTGGTGGAGCCCTTCGCCCGGCGCCGTGCCCTGGACATGCGCCATTCGGAGATCGGTACCCAGGCGGTGATGGCCGAGTTCATCGCCGCCGGGCACTTCCAGCGGCACATCCGCCGCATGCGCGCCGCCGCCCGCAGCCGACGCGACGCGCTGCTGGCCGGTTGGCCTGTGGATATCCCCGGCTGCGCGCCGATGCCGGCGGTGGAGGCCGGGCTGCACCTGTGCGTGCGGGTCGACAGCCTCGCTCGCGAGCGCGAGTTGATCGCGGCGGCCGAACAAGCAGGCGTGGAGTTGAACGGCCTGAGCAGCTACTGGCTGCCGGGGGAGGAACCGCCTGTGGATAACCGCGCCGGGCTGGTGCTGGGCTTCGCCGCCGTGCCCGAGGCGGAGATCGCCAAGGCCCTGGCGGCGTTGCGCAAGGCGTGGAGGCTGTAACCGGCAGATGTTGGGGGCACTTGTAGGAGCGGCTTCAGCCGCGAAGAGGTCTGCAGCCAGCTGGATAGTCTCAGGTGGCTGCGGCCCGATCGCGAATGAATTCGCTCCCACGGGGTGAGCAGAGGTGCCGGGATCGGCTCCGCTTGGTGGATAAAAAGAGCGTTATCCACCCTACCCAGCGGGAGGGTCCGTGTGGGCACGGCGTGTCGGTCGATGTAGGGTGGACCCCGCTCCATCGGTCCACCGTTTCGGCGTTGAGGTTGGCTCCGATTCACCGGCGCTTGCGGTGCTTGTCGTGGGAGCGGCTTCAGCCGCGAAAAGGCTTGTCGCCCGCTGGATAGCCCCGGGTGGCTGCGGCTCCATCGCGAATGAATTCGCTCCTACCGGGCAGTGGGCATCGTTGCTGGGATCGGCTCTGCTCGGTGGATAAGAAGAGCGTTATCCACCCTACATCCCGGGAGGCTCCGTGCCGGTAAAGGGCTGTGGATAACCCCTTTTCCACAGGCGAAAAAAAAGGATGGCTGGCGCCATCCTTGAAGGATGAAGGGGCAGGGCCCCTCCTGGTGAGTCAGGTGTCGCGTCAGGCCTTCAGGGGCACCAGGCGCGGGGCGATCATGTTTTCCGGGCGGAGGATGTCGGCGAGCATGGACTCGTCCAGCAGCTTCTCCTCGCGCACCAGTTCCAGCACGCCGCGGCCGCTGATCAGCGCTTCCTTGGCGATGCGGGTGGAGTTCTCGTAGCCGATGTAGGGGTTCAGTGCGGTGATCAGGCCGATGGAGTTCTCCATCAGCGCGCGGCAGTGGGCTTCGTTGGCGGTGATGCCGACGATGCAGTGCTCGCGCAGCATGTCCATGGCGCGTTGCAGCAGGCGGATCGAGTCGAAGATCTTGTAGGCGATCAGCGGCTCCATCACGTTCAGCTGCAGCTGGCCGCCTTCGGCTGCCAGGGTCAGGGCGAGGTCGTTGCCGATCACTTCGAAGGCGACCTGGTTGACCGCTTCCGGGATTACCGGGTTGACCTTGCCGGGCATGATCGAGCTGCCCGGCTGGCGAGCCGGCAGGTTGATCTCGTTGATGCCGGTACGCGGGCCGCTGGAGAGCAGGCGCAGGTCGTTGCAGATCTTCGACAGCTTGACCGCGGTGCGCTTGAGCATCCCGGAGAAGAGCACGAAGGCGCCCATGTCCGAGGTGGCTTCGATCAGGTCGGCGGCGGGCTTGAGCGGCTGGCCGCTGATGGTGGCGAGGCGCTCGACGGCCAGGTGCTGGTAGCCCGGGTCGGCGTTGATGCCGGTGCCGATGGCGGTGCCGCCGAGGTTCACTTCGGTGAGCAGTTCCGGCGCCAGGCTGCGCAGGCGGCCGAGGTCTTCACCCAGGGTGGTGGCGAAGGCGTGGAACTCCTGGCCCAGGGTCATGGGCACGGCGTCCTGCAACTGGGTACGGCCCATCTTGAGGATGTGCGAGAACTCTTCGCCCTTGGCGGCGACGGCCTGGATCAGGCTGTCGAGGCTGGCCAGCAGAGCATCGTGGCCAAGCAGCAGGCCCAGGCGGATGGCGGTGGGGTAGGCGTCGTTGGTGGACTGCGCCATGTTCACGTCGTTGTTCGGGTGCAGGTAGGCGTACTCGCCCTTGTTGCGGCCCATGGCCTCGAGGGCGATGTTGGCGATCACCTCGTTGGCGTTCATGTTGGTAGAGGTGCCGGCGCCGCCCTGGATCATGTCGACCACGAACTGGTCGTGGAAATCACCGCGGATCAGGCGGGCACAGGCCTCGCTGATGGCGGCGTGCTTTTCCGCGTTGAGGTGCCCCAGCTGCTTGTTGGCATCGGCGGCGGCCTGCTTGACCATTGCCAGGGCGATCACCAGCTTCGGGTAGTGCGACAGGGGCACGCCCGACAGGCGGAAGTTCTGCACGGCGCGCAGGGTCTGGATGCCGTAGTAGGCATCAGCGGGGACTTCGAGGGTGCCGAGCAGGTCTTTTTCTACACGAAAGGATGCAGCGGAGGACATGATGTAATACATCTCAGGGAAGACACGGGCAGTGCCGCGATGCCCAATAGACTAAGCTTGCAGCCATTCGTCGACCAATGCTGTTATCCGCTGGGTCATGCACAAACGGCATAATGTGGCCGTGACCCGCTTCGTTCGGGAAGCGTGTGCACCAAAATCGGGCAAGGGGGCCGAGATGAACCTGGAAACCAAATGGCTGGAGGACTTCGTCGCCCTGGCCGCCACCCGCAGCTTTTCCCAGGCGGCGGAGAAACGCTTCGTCACCCAGCCGGCCTTCAGCCGGCGCATCCGCAGCCTGGAGGCCGCCCTGGGGCTGACCCTGGTGAACCGTTCGCGCACGCCGGTAGAACTCACCGAGTCGGGCCAGCTGTTCCTGGTCACCGCGCGCAGCATGGTCGAGCAGGTGGGCGAGGTGGTGCGCCACCTGCATCACCTGGAAGGGCAGCAGGGCGAGGTGCTGCAGTTCGCCGCCGCCCACTCCCTGGCGCTGGGCTTCTTCCCGCAATGGATCGCGCGGCTGCGCGGCGAGGGCTTGAACATCGCCAGCCGCCTGATCGCCACCAACGTCGGCGATGCCGTGCATTCCCTGCGCGAGGGCAGCTGCGACCTGATCCTGGCGTTCTATGATCCGGACGCCTCCCTGCAGATGGACCCGGAAATCTTCCCCTCCATGCACCTGGGCAGCACCGAGATGCTGCCGGTGTGCGCGGTGGACGCGAATGGCGAGCCGCTCTACAGCCTGGAGAACGGGCAGAGCGTGCCGCTGCTGGCCTACACCGCCGGGGCCTTCCTCGGGCGTTCGGTGAACCTGCTGCTGCGCCAGCGGGCGCTGCGCTCCACCACTGTCTATGAGACGGCCATGGCCGACAGCCTCAAGAGCATGGCGTTGCAGGGCATGGGCGTGGCCTGGGTGCCGCGCTTCAGTGCCCAGGCGGAGCTGGCGCGGGGTGAGCTGGCGGTGTGTGGCGGGTCGCAGTGGCATGTGCCGCTGGAAATCCGCCTGTACCGCTGCGCGCTGGTGCGCAAGGCGGCGATCCGCCTGCTGTGGCGCAAGCTGGAAGGCGGGGCGGGCAGCGAGGGGGCGACCCCGGCCTGAGCCGGGGCCGGTTGGCGGGGCTACATCTGCAGGACCACGCGGCCTTCGATCTGCCCGGCGCGCATGCGGTCGAGGATGGCGTTGATGTTGTCCAGGCTGTCGGTGCTGAAGGTGGAGTGCACCAGGCCTTCGCCGGCGAAATCCAGGGCTTCCTGCAGGTCCGCACGGGTGCCGACGATGGAGCCGGTGATGCTGATGGCCTTGAGCACCACGTCGAAGATCGGCGTGGGGAAGTCGCCCGGCGGCAGGCCGACCAGGGCCACGGTGCCGCCGCGACGGGCCATGCCGATGGCCTGGCCGAAGGCACTGTTGGACACCGCGGTGACCAACACGCCGTGGGCGCCGCCGATGTCGCGCTGGATCACCTCGGCCGGGTTCTCGTTGCGGGCGTTGACCGTGAGGCTGGCGCCGAGCTTGCGGGCCAGTTCCAGCTTGGCGTCGTCGACGTCGATGGCCGCCACATGCAGGCCCATGGCGCGGGCGTACTGCACGGCCACATGGCCCAGGCCGCCGATACCGGAGATGGCCACCCACTGGCCGGGGCGCGCGCCGGTGACCTTGAGGCCTTTATAGGCAGTGACACCCGCGCAGAGGATCGGCGCGATCTCGGCGAAGCCGACGTTCTTCGGCAGCACGCCCACGTAGTTGGGGTCGGCGAGCACGTACTCGGCATAGCCGCCGTTCACCGAGTAGCCGGTGTTCTGCTGGCCCTCGCAGAGGGTTTCCCAGCCGGTCAGGCAGTGTTCGCAGCAGCCGCAGGCGGTGTACAGCCAGGGCACGCCGACGCGGTCGCCTTCCTTGACCCGGGTGACCCCGGCGCCCACCGCCGCCACGTAGCCGACGCCTTCGTGGCCGGGGATGAAGGGCAGGGCGGGCTTCACCGGCCAGTCGCCCTCGGCGGCGTGCAGGTCGGTGTGGCAGACGCCCGAGGCTTCGATCTTCACCAGGATCTGGCCGGGGCCGGGCAGCGGCACCTTCACCTCTTCGATCCGCAGCGGTTCGCCGAAGGCATGGACGACGGCGGCTTTCATGGTCTGGTTCATGGCATGCACCTCCTGAAAAAGGAGCCTGGAGTGTGCACCCGTACGCCCGCCCGACCCTTGCTCCAGGGCAATTTCCGGGCGCCTTGGCAAGCCGCTGGACGGACGGTAGGCAAGGCCGGGCTTTGCGTTATACTGCGCGGCCTTCGGCCGGCAGCGCACGCCGGCCCACATCGCAGACAAGCCACGCCATATGCGTGGCTTGTTGGTTTTTCGACTCTTGATGAGGCACGACGATGAGCGCACTGGTAGGCGTGATCATGGGCTCCAAATCCGATTGGAGCACCCTCAGCCACACCGCCGAGATGCTGGAAAAGCTGGGCATCCCCTTCGAGGTGAAGGTGGTTTCCGCGCACCGCACTCCGGACCTGCTGTTCCAGTACGCCGATGAGGCCGAGGCCCGTGGCATCCAGGTGATCATCGCCGGTGCCGGCGGCGCCGCCCACCTGCCGGGCATGTGCGCGGCCAAGACCCACCTGCCGGTGCTCGGCGTGCCGGTGCAGTCGTCCATGCTCTCGGGCGTCGACTCGCTGCTCTCCATCGTGCAGATGCCGGCGGGCATCCCGGTCGCCACCCTGGCCATCGGCAAGGCCGGTGCGGTGAATGCCGCCCTGCTGGCCGCCAGCATCCTCGGCCACCAGCACCCGCAGTACCACGCGGCGCTGAAGGCCTTCCGCGACGAGCAGACCCGCTCGGTGCTCGACAACCCGGACCCGCGTGAGGCCTGACAGATGAAGATCGGCGTGATCGGCGGCGGCCAGCTCGGCCGCATGATGGCCCTGGCGGGCACCCCGCTGGGCATGGACTTCGCCTTCCTCGACCCGGCCCCGGACGCATGCGCCCAGGCCCTTGGTGAACACATCCGCGCCGACTACGGCGACCAGGACCACCTGCGCCAGCTGGCCGATGAAGTGGACCTGGTGACCTTCGAGTTCGAGAGCGTGCCGGCCGAGACCGTGGCCTTCCTCTCCCAGTTCGTGCCGGTCTATCCCTCGGCCGATGCCCTGCGCATCGCCCGTGACCGCTGGTTCGAGAAGTCGATGTTCAAGGAGCTGGGCATCCCCACCCCCGAGTTCGCCGACATCCAGTCCCAGGCCGACCTGGACGCCGCGGTGGCCGCCATCGGCCTGCCGGCGGTAATGAAGACCCGCACCCTGGGCTATGACGGCAAGGGCCAGAAGGTCCTGCGCAAGCCCGAGGACGTGACCGGCGCCTTCGCCGAGCTGGGCAGCGTGCCCTGCATCCTCGAAGGCTTCGTGCCCTTCACCGGCGAAGTGTCCCTGGTGGCGGTGCGCGCCCGTGACGGCGAGACGCGCTTCTACCCGCTGGTGCACAACACCCACGACAACGGCATCCTGCGCCTGTCCATCGCCAGCACCGACCACCCGCTGCAGGCCCTGGCCGAGGATTACGTCGGTCGCGTGCTGCAGAAGCTGGACTACGTCGGCGTGCTGGCCTTCGAGTTCTTCGAGGTGGACGGCGGCCTGAAGGCCAACGAAATCGCCCCGCGCGTGCACAACTCCGGGCACTGGACCATCGAAGGCGCCGAGTGCAGCCAGTTCGAGAACCACCTGCGTGCCGTCGCCGGCCTGCCCCTGGGCTCCACCGCCAAGCTGGGGGAGAGCGCCATGCTCAACTTCATCGGCGAGGTGCCGGCCGTGGACCAGGTGATCGCCGTCGCCGACTGCCACCTGCACCACTACGGCAAGGCCTTCAAGGCCGGGCGCAAGGTCGGCCATGCCACCCTGCGCTGCGCTGATCGCGCCACCCTCGATCGGCAGATCGCCGCGGTCGAGGCACTGATCGCCGGCTGAACCCCTGCCGCTGCGCTCAGTCTGAAAAAGGGCGTGTCCACGGACACGCCCTTTTTTCATTCAGGAGTAAATGCCATGGGGCTCATCGGAACCATCTTCATCGGCCTGATCGTCGGTCTGGTCGCGCGCTTCCTCAAACCCGGCGACGACAGCATGGGCTGGATCTGGACCATCCTGCTGGGCATCGGCGGCTCCGTCGCCGCGACCTATGGCGGTCAGGCCCTGGGCATCTACCAGGCTGGCGAAGGCGCGGGCTTCATCGGTGCGGTGGTGGGTGCCGTCATCCTTCTGGTGATCTACGGCGCCATCAAGAAGAACTGAGGGGCTGGGAACCGGGAACGGGCGCCGCTAGTCTTAGCGCCTGTTTCTATCCCTCGAGTTCTCCCTGATGCGTCGTGCCCTGCTTCTCTCCCTGCTGCTGTGCAGCACCCTGGCCCATGCCCGGCTGGACATGCCGGAAACCGATTGGCTGGAACTGATGCCCGCCGAGGACCGCAAGGCCCTGGAGGAGATGCCGGAAATCAGCCACGACACCCCGGAAGCGGACGGCACCTTCAACAACAAGGGCGGCCTCAAGCAGCAGGACAAGGACCTGCCGGCGGTGATGTATTCGGCGAAGACGGTGGCCAAGCTCAATGGCCAGAAGATCCGCATCGGCGGCTACCCGGTACCGCTGGAGACCGACGCCAAGGGGCGTGGCACGCTGTTCTTTCTGGTTCCCTACCCGGGCGCCTGCATCCACGTACCGCCGCCGCCGCCGAACCAGATCGTGCTGGTGCGCTACCCCAAGGGCATCGCCCTCGACGATATCTACACCCCGCTCTGGGTCACCGGCACCCTCAAGGTGGAGCAGGTCAGCAACGACCTGGCCGACGCCGCCTACGCGCTGGATGCGGGCGAGGTGCGGGTCGTGGAGGACGAGGACATCCAGTAAGGCGGCGTTCGGGCGGCGCGCCCCGCCAATGCCGAGTCGCGGCATCGCAATGTGCCGCGTTTGGCTCCGCCTGGTGGAGGTAGAAAGCGACCTCCACCCTACACAGCGGTCATGTCCGAGCCTCGGTAGGGGCGACTTTAGTCGCCAAGCGCTTCGCTCCACAGGCTGACGCCCATGCTGTGGCTGGCACCCGGTTGCAGCAGCAGGCTGTCGTCGAGCACTCGAGCGGTTTCGATGCAGAGCATGCGCTGCCAGGCGTCGTCGGCGAACTGGGAGAGGCGGGCGGCCTTGTCGATCCAGGGGTTCCACACCACCGCCGAGGCCGAGTCGCTGGCTTCGATCAGCACCCGGCGGCGCCAGGCGTCATCGCGGATGGCCAGGCGCGCCGGGGTGCCGAGGTAGATGCGGTCGGTCTCGCCGCCGAAGGTCACCTCGCCCACCTGCTGGCGGCGCTCCCAGCCTTCCAGGGTTTCGATGTAGTCGCAGCCGTCCAGGCCCTCCACCCGCACCTGGCGGATGTCGCTGACGGCGAAGTAGCTGTGCAGCGCCTGGCTCAGGGCCAGGGGCGCGTCGCCGCGATTGCGGGTTTCCAGGGTCAGTTGCAGGCGCTGGCCCAGGCGGATTTCCAGGCGCAGCTCGGCATCGCCCTTCCAGCCGGGCAGTGGCGTGCGGCGGCTGTCCCAGGACAGCACCAGGCGCGCTACGCCATCCAGGGCTTCCACCCCTTCCAGTTCCCAGTCGAGGCTGCGTACGCCGCCATGGGCCGGCGCTGCGCCATCGCCCTGGTAGTGGGCCTGGATCGCCTCGGGGTTGCGTTGCAGGTCACCGAACCAGGGCCAGCACACCGGTACACCGCCGCGCACCGATTGGCCGCGCTGGAAGGCCGCCTGCTCGCTGAGCCAGATCAGCGGCTCCTCGCCGTTGCGCTGGTAGCTGAGCACCTGGGCGCCCTGCTGTGCCACCAGCAGTTCCGCATCGGCGGTGCGCAGGCGCCAGCAGGGCAGTTGATCCATGTCGATCCGCTCGATCTGCGGAACCTTGCTTTCGCTGTTCATCCGGGTGCTCCTGGGCCTTTGGCTGCTTGCCGTCTGCATTGGGCAGGGGCGGGCCGGCGGGGTTCCCCCGAAACCGGCGAATGCATGAAGGGTATCAATGGGGGAGGGGGCGTTCGCGCGTGCGCTCGCCCCTCGGGACGGGGCTCAGCCGCGGCGCGGCGGAACCGGGCGGGTGCGACCGCTGCCGTCGATGGCGACGAAGACGAAGACCGCCTCGGTGACCTTGCGCCATTCGCTGGAGAGCGGGTCGTCGCTCCATACCTCGACCAGCATCTGGATCGAGCTGCGGCCGATTTCCAGTGCCTGGGTATAGAAGGAGAGCTGGGCGCCCACGGCGACCGGGACGAGGAACGCCATGCGGTCGATGGCGACGGTGGCGACGCGGCCCCCGGCGACCTTGTTGGCCATGGCGGTGCCGGCGAGGTCCATCTGCGAGACCAGCCAGCCGCCGTAGATGTCGCCGAAGCCGTTGGTTTCGCGGGGAAGTGCGGTGATCTGCAAGGCCAGGTCGCCTTGGGGAGTCAGGTTTTCTTCTTCTTCGATCTCGATCATGCCTGGGGTGCCTCTGCCCCTGTGCTGCTCTGGATGGCTTCAATGGACGGGGAAGGGCAAGGTGCCCTGCAAAATTCCCCTGCGCCCGCCGACCCACTGCATGTCGCCCGCGCGCAACAGCGCGCAGTATATAGCTCGCCGCGACGGGCGACGACCGCCGGGTTCCGCTTTTGACCACCCATACGTCAGAGATTGTGTGCGCCCGGCGGCTTTTTGCTATTTTGCGGACCGGCCCGCCGCCAACGCAGCGGCGGGGCATGCCCTGCCTGCACTGACAAGAGACCTTCCATGTCCACCGTTACCGCCTCCGAGGCCCCCGCGCGGCCGTTGACCCGCAGCGACTACAAGACCCTGTCCCTGTCCGCCCTGGGCGGTGCCCTCGAGTTCTACGACTTCATCATCTTCGTGTTCTTCGCGGCGGTGGTCGGCAAGCTGTTCTTCCCCGCCGAGATGCCCGAGTGGCTGCGCCAGTTGCAGACCTTCGGCATCTTCGCGGCCGGTTACCTGGCGCGGCCCCTGGGCGGCATCGTCATGGCGCACTTCGGCGACCTGCTGGGGCGCAAGCGCATGTTCACCCTGAGCATCTTCCTCATGGCGGTGCCGACGCTGATCATGGGCCTGCTGCCCACCTACGCGCAGATCGGCATCCTGGCGCCCCTGGCCCTGCTGCTGTTGCGGGTGATCCAGGGCGCGGCCATCGGTGGCGAGGTGCCCGGCGCCTGGGTGTTCGTCGCCGAGCACGTGCCGGAGCGGCACATTGGCTACGCCTGCGGCACCCTGACCTCGGGCCTGACCTTCGGCATCCTGCTGGGCTCGCTGATGGCGACCCTGATCAACAGCATCTATACCCCGGCCGAAGTGCAGGACTGGGCCTGGCGTATTCCCTTCCTGGTGGGCGGCGTGTTCGGCCTGTTCTCCGTCTACCTGCGCCGCTGGCTGCACGAGACGCCGGTGTTCGCCGAGCTGCAGCAGCGCAAGGCGCTGGCCGAGGAAGTGCCGCTCAAGGCGGTGCTGCGCGAGCACCGGGGTGCCATCGCCATCAGCATGCTGCTGACCTGGGTGCTGTCGGCCGGCATCGTGGTCGTCATCCTGATGACCCCCACCGTGCTGCAGACCGTTTACGGCTTCGCGGCGGCCACGGCGCTCAAGGCCAACAGCCTGGCCATCGTCTGCCTGACGGTCGGCTGCATCGCTTCGGGCGCCATCGCCGACCGCTTCGGCGCGGGCCGTACCTTCCTGGTCGGTGGGCTGCTGCTGGCAGCCAGCTCCTGGACCTTCTACACCAGCCTCCAGGCGCACCCGGACTGGCTGTTCCCGCTCTACGCGCTGACCGGTCTGTTCGTCGGCACCATCGGTGCCGTGCCCTATGTGATGGTCAAGGCCTTCCCGCCGGTGGTGCGTTTCTCCGGCCTGTCGTTCTCCTACAACCTGGCCTACGCCATCTTCGGCGGGCTGACGCCGATGATCGTGTCGCTGCTGATGAAGTGGGACCCGCTGGGCCCGGCTTACTACGTGGCGGCCCTGTGCGGGTTGGCGGTGTTCATTGGTCTGTACCTGATCGGCAAGAAGCGCTGATCGGCTCCATCCCAGTGGGGAGCTCCGCAGTGATGGGTTTCGCGGAGCTCTACCCATCCTACGGTGCTTTTGCTCACTTGATGGTCGAGGTCACGCGCCAGACCTTGTTGCCGACGTCGTCGGTCACCAGCAGGGCGCCGCGGGCGTCGAGCATCACGTCCACCGGGCGGCCCAGGGCGTTGCCGTCCTCGTCGAGGAAGCCGGTGAGCACGTCCACCGGTTCGCCATTGGGCTTGCCGCCCTTGAAGGGCACGAAGATCACCTTGTAGCCGCTGTGCGGTTTGCGGTTCCACGAGCCGTGCTGGCCGACGAACAGGCCGTTCTGGAAGTCCGGCAGGGCGCCGCCCTTGCCGAAGGCGATGCCGAGGGAGGCGGTGTGCGGGCCCAGGGCGTAGTCGGGCACCAGGGCCTTGGCGACCATGTCCGGGTTGGCCGGCTGCACGCGCTCGTCGACGTGCTGGCCGTAGTAGCTCCAGGGCCAGCCGTAGAAGCCGCCGTCCTTCACCGAGGTGATGTAGTCGGGCACCAGGTCGCTGCCGATCTCGTCGCGCTCGTTCACCGCCGTCCACAGCGTGCCGGTCTCGGGCTCCCAGGCCAGGCCGTTGGGGTTGCGCAGGCCGCTGGCGAACAGGCGCTTGCTGCCGCTGGCGCGGTCCACTTCCCAGATCGCCGCGCGGCCTTCTTCCATCTCCAGGCCGTTCTCGCCGACGTTGCTGTTGGAGCCGACGGTGACATACAGCTTGCTGCCGTCGCGGTTGGCGACGACGTTCTTGGTCCAGTGGTGGTTGATGCCCGCCGGCAGGTCGGTGACCTTCTGCGGCGTGGCCTCGATGCGCGTCTGGCCTTCCTCGTAGGGCACGCGCACCAGGGCGTCGGCGTTGGCGATATAGAAGTCGCCACCCACCAGGGCCATGCCGAAGGGCGAGTGGAGGTTCTCCAGGAAGGGCGTCTTCAGGTCGGCCACGCCGTCGCCGTCGGTGTCGCGCAGCAGGGTGATGCGGTCGGCGCTGGGGGTGCGGGCGCCGGCCTTCTCCATGACCTTGCCGGCGATCCAGCCCTTGAGGCTGAAGCCTTCACCGGACGCCGGGGCGTTGCTCTCGGCCACCAGCACATCGCCATTGGGCAGCAGGTAGAGCCAGCGCGGGTGGTCCAGACCAGCGGCGAAGGCCTTCACCTCGGTGCCGGCGGTGGCGGTGGGCTGGCCGCCTTCGGCCCAGCCCTTGGCCGGGGCCACGTTCACCGTGGGCAGCAGAGTCTTGTTCGGCGGCGGCAGCGTCGGGTTGGCGCCGGTGCCGTCGCTCACCTCCAGGCTGGCCTTGTCGCCGCAGGCCGAGCAGGCGGCGACGAGGACCGCCAGGGGCATCAGTCGTAGGGGGTGCATGGGCGTTCTCCTGAGGGGTGCGGGCTCATTCAAGCAGAGTTGGACAGCCATGATGGCCATTCATCCAATTGTCATATTCGGTTCATAGAGTGTTCATACGGCCTGCAGATACTGGCCCCCGATTCATCCAACCCGATCCTTTGCTAGGAGCAAGGCATGAAACTGAAGCGTTTGATGGCGGCCCTGACTTTCGTCGCCGCCGGCGTTGCGACCGCCAGCGCGGTTGCCGCTGTCGACCCGTCCATCCCGTCCTACACCAAGACCACTGGCGTATCCGGCAACCTCTCCAGCGTTGGTTCGGACACCCTGGCCAACCTGATGACTCTGTGGGCTGAAGCCTACAAGCGTGAATACCCGAACGTGAACATCCAGATCCAGGCCGCCGGTTCTTCCACCGCGCCGCCGGCTCTGACCGAAGGCACCGCCAACCTGGGCCCGATGAGCCGCAAGATGAAGGACGTCGAGCTGCAGGCCTTCGAACAGAAGTACGGCTACAAGCCGACCGCCGTTCCGGTTGCCGTCGACGCCCTGGCGATCTTCGTGCACAAGGACAACCCCATCAAAGGCCTGACCATGCAGCAGGTTGACGCCATCTTCTCCGCCAACCGCCTGTGCGGTGGCAAGAGCGACGTCAAGACCTGGGGCGACCTGGGCGTGACCGGTGACCTGGCTGCCAAGCCGGTTCAGCTGTTCGGCCGCAACTCGGTATCCGGCACCTACGGCTACTTCAAGGAAGAAGCCCTGTGCAAAGGCGACTTCAAGGCCAACGTCAACGAGCAGCCGGGTTCGGCTTCCGTCGTCCAGTCCATCAGCCAGTCCCTCAACGGCATCGGCTACTCGGGCATCGGCTACAAGACTTCCAGCGTGAAGACCGTAGCCCTGGCCAAGAAAGAAGGCGGCGAGTTCGTTGAAGACAACGAGCAGAACGCCCTGAACGGCACCTACCCGCTGTCCCGCTTCCTCTACGTTTACGTCAACAAGGCCCCGAACAAGCCTCTGGCCCCGCTGGAAGCCGAGTTCGTGAAGCTGGTCCTGTCGCAACAAGGCCAGCAGGTCGTGGTGAAGGATGGCTACATCCCGCTGCCGGCCAAGGTCGCTGAAAAAGCACTGAAGGATCTGGGCCTGTAATCCAGGACAGATGAAGGGGGCGGTCGCTTAGCAGACCGCCCCGCAAGGACGCGACGATGGCGGGAGACCCCCGCCATGGAGGCCCGCCCCCGGCACCATGCCCAGGGTGGGCCTCGTTGCGTCACCTCGCTGTAATCTTTCTGTCATACGAAGGCTTTAGGGTGTGCCCATGAATGATCTGGCCAGTTCCCCCATGACCTCGACGAATCCCCCCGCGCGCATCGATTTCAACACGCCGGCGCTGCAGCGCAAGCGCCGCATCCGTGCGTTGAAAGACAACCTGACCCGCTGGTACGTACTGGTGGGCGGCCTGGCCGTTCTCGCGGCCATTACCCTGATCTTCTTCTACCTCGCCTACGTGGTGCTGCCCCTGTTCCAGGGTGCCGAGCTGACCGCGAAGAAGGTGCAGAGCCCTGCCTGGCTCCAGCAGGACGCCGGCAAGCCGCTGCTGCTGACCATCGAGGAGCAGAACCAGGTCGGCATGCGTGTTTCCGACAAGGGTGAAGCGGTCTTCTTCTCCACCAAGGACGGCGCCGAACTCAAGCGCAGCCAACTGCCCCTGCCGGCTGGCGTCAGCGTCGCCTCCATCGGCCAGGACCAGCCCGGCAGCCCGCTGGTGGCCCTGGGCCTGAGCAACGGCCAGGCGCTGCTGTTCAAGCACAGCTACGTGGTGACCTACCCGGACAACAAACGGGTGATCACCCCGCAGATCGACTTCCCCTACGGCGACAAGCCCCTGGTGCTGAACCAGGCCGGCGGCGCCCTGGAGCATGTGGCGGTCAGCCACAACGACGAGACCCTTTTGCTGGCCGGTTCCACCGGTAACCAGCTGCACGTGCAGGAGCTGGTCAGCGAAGAGAACATGATGACCGGCGAGACCACCGTCGAGCAGAACGCCATCGACCTGCCGCAGATGACCGAGCCGATCAAGGCGATCTACGTCGACCCGCGCCTGCAATGGCTTTACGTGGTCAACGGCCGCGCCCAGGTAGACGTCTTCAGCCTGCACGAGAAGAGCCTCAACGGCCGTTACAAGCTGTTCGAGGAAGGCGATCGCGAAGTCTCCGCCAGCGGCCTGCTGCTGGGCGGCATCTCGCTGATGATCGGTGACTCCAAGGGCGACGTGAGCCAGTGGTTCATGGTCCGTGGCGCCGACGGCGAAGCCCGCCTGACCCACATCCGCAGCTTCCAGCTGGGCAAGGCACCGGTGGTGCAGATCGCCCCCGAAGAGCGCCGCAAGGGCTTCCTGGCTCTGGATGCCAGCGGCAAGCTCGGCGTCTTCCACAGCACCGCCGAGCGCACCCTGCTGATCGAACAGGTCACCGACGGCGCCGGCCTGATGGCCTTCTCGCCCCGCGCCAACCGCGTGATAGTCGAGGAGGGCGGCCAGCTGCTGCCCTTCAGCCTGCGCAACCCGCACCCGGAAGTCTCCTGGAGCGCGCTGTGGGGCAAGGTCTGGTACGAAAGCTACGACGCACCCAAGTACGTCTGGCAATCCACCGCCGCCAACACTGATTTCGAACCCAAGCTGAGCCTGGCACCGCTGACCTTCGGCACCCTCAAGGCCGCCTTCTACGCCATGCTGCTGGCCGCTCCGCTGGCCATCGCCGCCGCCATCTACACCGCGTACTTCATGGCCCCGACCATGCGCCGCAAGGTGAAGCCGGTGATCGAGCTGATGGAAGCGCTGCCGACGGTGATCCTCGGTTTCTTCGCCGGCCTGTTCCTGGCGCCCTACGTCGAAGGCCACCTGCCGGGCATCTTCAGCCTGCTGTTGCTGACGCCGATCGGCATCCTGCTCGCCGGCTTCCTCTGGAGCCGCCTGCCGGAGTCGATCCGCCTGCGCGTGCCGGACGGTTTCGAAGCGGCGATCCTGATCCCCGTGGTGCTGCTGGTGGGCTGGTTCGCCCTGGGTATGAGCCCGCTGCTGGAAGCCTGGTTCTTCGGTGGCGACATGCGCCTTTGGATCAGCAATGACCTGGGCATCACCTACGACCAGCGCAACGCCCTGATCGTCGGCCTGGCCATGGGCTTCGCGGTGATCCCGAACATCTTCTCCATCGCCGAAGACGCCATCTTCAGCGTGCCGCGCAGCCTCACCTACGGTTCCCTGGCCTTGGGCGCCACGCCCTGGCAGACCCTGACCCGCGTAGTGATCCTCACCGCCAGCCCGGGCATCTTCTCGGCGCTGATGATCGGCCTCGGCCGTGCAGTGGGCGAGACCATGATCGTGCTGATGGCCACCGGCAACACCCCGGTGATGGAAGTGAACATCTTCGAAGGCATGCGCACCCTGGCAGCCAACGTCGCGGTGGAAATGCCGGAGTCCGAAGTGGGTGGCTCGCACTACCGCGTGCTGTTCCTCGCGGCCCTGGTGCTGCTGATGTTCACCTTCGTGATGAACACCCTGGCAGAGCTGATCCGTCAGCGCCTGCGCAAGAAATACGCCTCGCTTTAAGGTGGAGAATTCCGTGAAACAGGTTTCCCTCAAATACTGGTTCAAGAGCGGCGCGCCAGGTGTGTGGATGAGCGGTGGCGCCGTGTCCATCGCCGTCATCATGACCATCGGCCTGCTGTCGGTGATCGCCGTACGCGGTCTCGGCCACTTCTGGCCGGCCGACCTGATCGAAGCCCAGTACAGCGTGCCGGGCCAGGCGCCCAAGGCGCTGATCGGCGAAGCGGTGCAGATCGAGGAAGTGTCCCGTGCGCGCCTCAAGGGTGCCGGCCTGCCGGTGCCCGAAGAAGGCCCCGAGTTCATGACCCGCGAGCTGCTCAAGGTGGGCAACCGCGAGGTCTACGGCAGCGACTTCACCTGGGTGGTGGGCGAATGGTTGCAAGACCAGAAGAAGCCCGCCGAGCTGATCGCCATGGAGCGCCGCGAGTGGGGCAACTTCTACGGCCGCCTGGTGAGCGTCAAGGAGAACGGCCAGGTCGTCGCCGAGGGCGAGGCCGCCATGGCCGAGCTGCAGAAGCGCCTGAAGCGTGTCGATGACCTCTACGCCCAGCTCTACAAGCTGGAGAAGAAGGACATCGGCGCCATCAACCATGGCCTCGAACGCCTGCGCCTGGATGGCCGCAAGCTGGAGCTGGACGGCAAGCTCGACGCCGCCGCCCAGGCCGACCTGGCTGCCGCGCGTGCCGAGCTGGACGCCCGCTACAAGGGCCTCGAAGCCCAGTTGGGCGGCTTGCACGAAGCCTTCAACCGCGACAGCGTGGTGGTTCGCGAAGCCGGTGGCCAGGAGCAGGAAATCACCCTGGGCAAGATCGTGCATGCCTACCAGCCCAACGCCATGGGTGTGTTCCAGAAGATCAACTTCTACTTCGCCAAGCTGTGGGAGTTCCTCGCCGACGACCCGCGTGAGGCCAACACCGAGGGCGGCATCTTCCCGGCCATCTTCGGCACCGTGATGATGACCCTGATCATGGCCGTGATCGTCACCCCCTTCGGCGTGGTGGCGGCCATCTACCTGCGCGAATACGCCAAGCAGGGCGTGCTCACCCGTATCATCCGCATCGCCGTGAACAACCTGGCCGGCGTCCCGGCCATCGTCTACGGTGTGTTCGGCCTGGGCTTCTTCGTCTACGTGCTGGGTGGTTCCATCGACCGCCTGTTCTTCCCCGAAGCCGCCCCGGCGCCGACCTTCGGCACCCCGGGCCTGCTCTGGGCCTCGCTGACCCTGGCCATCCTCGCGGTGCCGGTGGTGATCGTGGCCACCGAGGAAGGCCTGGCGCGGATTCCCCGTGCGGTGCGTGAGGGCTCCCTGGCCCTGGGCGCGACCAAGGCCGAGACCCTGTGGAAGATCGTCCTGCCTATGGCCAGCCCGGCCATGATGACCGGCCTGATCCTCGCCGTGGCCCGCGCCGCCGGTGAAGTGGCGCCGCTGATGCTGGTGGGCGTGGTCAAGCTGGCCCCGAGCCTGCCGGTGGATGGCAACTACCCCTACCTGCACCTCGACCAGAAGATCATGCACCTGGGCTTCCACATCTACGACGTCGGCTTCCAGAGCCCCAACGTAGAGGCCGCCCGCCCGCTGGTGTACGCCACCGCGCTGCTGCTGGTGCTGGTGATCGCGCTGCTGAACCTCTCGGCCGTCGCCATCCGCAACCACCTGCGCGAGAAGTACAAGGCGCTGGACAACTGAGTTAGCCCCGAGCGGCGTGCCACACGCCGCTCCGCTTGAAACTTGAAGCTTGTAGCCAGGCGCTACGAACGGAGTGAAATCATGCAACACGAAAGCCATAGCCACGGCGTCAACATTTCCGCCCTCGGCCGCAGCAAGCAGAGCCTGAGCCTGGCCGAGGAAACCGTTGCCCTCGAAGTGCCCGGCCTCAACCTGTACTACGGCGAGAAGCAGGCCCTGTACGACGTGCAGATGAACATCCCGAAACAGCGCGTGACCGCCTTCATCGGCCCGTCCGGCTGCGGCAAGTCCACGCTGCTGCGCTGCTTCAACCGCATGAACGACCTGGTGGATGGCTGCCGCGTCGATGGCGAGATCCGCCTCGACGGCAACAACATCTACCGCAAGGGCGAGGAAGTGGCCGAGCTGCGCCGCCGCGTCGGCATGGTGTTCCAGAAGCCGAACCCCTTCCCCAAGAGCATCTACGAGAACGTCGTCTACGGCCTGCGCATCCAGGGCATCAACAAGAAGCGCGTGCTCGACGAAGCCGTTGAATGGGCCCTCAAGGGCGCGGCGCTGTGGGAGGAGGTCAAGGACCGCCTGCACGAATCCGCCCTCGGCCTCTCCGGCGGCCAGCAGCAGCGTCTGGTCATCGCCCGCACCATCGCGGTCGAGCCCGAAGTGCTGCTGCTCGACGAACCCTGCTCGGCCCTGGACCCGATCTCCACCCTCAAGGTGGAAGAGCTGATCTACGAGCTGAAGAGCAAGTACACCATCGTCATCGTCACCCACAACATGCAGCAGGCCGCACGCGTCTCCGACTACACGGCGTTCATGTACATGGGCAAGCTGATCGAATTCGGCGATACCGATACCCTGTTCACCAACCCGGCCAAGAAGCAGACCGAGGACTACATCACCGGTCGCTATGGCTAGTCGCACAGGCGCCAGCTTGAAGCGGGAAGCTTGAAGCTGGAGGTTGTAAGACGGGCACCGATTAACAGGCTTCAAGCTTCTGGCTTCAAGCTTCCAGCTTTCGCGGAGCGAACATGATCGACAAAGACAGCCTCACCCATCACATCTCCCAGCAGTTCAACGCCGAACTGGAGGACGTGCGCAGCCACCTCCTGGCGATGGGCGGCCTGGTGGAGAAACAGGTCAACGACGCCGTCACCGCGCTGATCGACGCCGACTCGGGCCTGGCCCAGCAGGTGCGCGAGATCGACGACCAGATCAACCAGATGGAGCGCAACATCGACGAGGAGTGCGTACGCATCCTCGCCCGTCGCCAGCCGGCGGCCTCCGACCTGCGCCTGATCATCAGCATCTCCAAGTCGGTGATCGACCTGGAGCGCATCGGCGACGAGTCCTCGAAGATCGCCCGCCGCGCCATCCAGCTCTGCGAGGAAGGCGTGTCGCCGCGCGGCTACGTCGAAGTCCGCCACATCGGCGACCAGGTGCGCCGCATGGTGCAGGAGGCGCTGGATGCCTTCGCCCGCTTCGATGCCGACCTGGCCCTGTCCGTGGCCCAGTACGACAAGACCATCGACCGCGAGTACAAGACCGCCCTGCGCGAGCTGGTCACCTACATGATGGAAGACCCGCGCGCCATCAGCCGCGTGCTCAACATCATCTGGGCCCTGCGTTCCCTGGAGCGCATCGGCGACCACGCACGCAACATCGCCGAACTGGTGATCTACCTGGTGCGCGGTACCGACGTCCGCCACATGGGCCTGGCGCGCATGCAGGAAGAAGTGAAGGGCACCGCCAACAAGGCTGGCGACACCCCCGCCAGCTGATCCGCCCCGCTTCAGGAAAACGCCCGGCCATGCCGGGCGTTTTCGTGGGTGGCCCCACCACCTTCCCCGCCTGCTCCATCTCCACCGTAGGAGCGAGCTCTGCTCGCGAAGCGTCGCCCGCTCGGTGGCGCCCCATGCCTCACCTTTGTGGGCACGAATTCATTTGAACGTGGGAAGCCAAGTCCTTGGGACGGTGGTCATGAATCATCGACTCTGCCTGTGGCGATTCGAACTGAGCACTCGACAGGATGAATGCGTGTCGTAGGGTGCATCACCGACGGGGGCCCAACCACAGCTCATTGGCACGGCCTCGCGTAGGGTGGAGTGCGCGACGTCTTCGTGCTCCGCGAGCCTCACGAAACCCGTGCCTTTCAATGCCCCGGCACCATCCCGGAAAGCGCCTTTCACCCGAAAGGGTGCGCGATGTCGCATTCAGTTTGGCAAAGCGCTATCAGCCGAGGCTATGCTTACGCCCGTTCTCTGAGGAGTGGTCGATGAGCAAGGTGACAGTGCTGGTAGTGGACGATGCGTCCTTCATTCGCGATCTGGTGAAGAAGGGGCTGCGCGATCACTTCCCCGGCATCCAGATCGAAGAAGCGATCAACGGGCGCAAGGCCCAGCAGATGCTGGCGCGTTCGGCCGTCGACCTGATCCTCTGCGATTGGGAGATGCCGGAGATGTCCGGCCTCGAGCTGCTCACCTGGTGCCGCTCCCAGGACACGCTGAAGACCACGCCCTTCGTCATGGTCACCAGCCGTGGCGACAAGGAGAACGTGGTGCAGGCCATCCAGGCCGGCGTCTCCGACTACATCGGCAAACCCTTCTCCAACGACCAGCTGGTGACCAAGGTGAAGAAGCAGCTGGCCCGCGCCGGCAAGCTCGAAGCCCTGGCCGCCGGCGCGCCGCCGAAGATGCTCAGCAGCGGCGGCTTCGCCAATGATTCCCTGGCCGCCCTCACCGGCGGCAAGGCCGAGGTGGTCAAGCCCGCCGCGGCACCCAAGGCTGCTGCCAAGCCGGCTGCACCGACCCCGTCGGCCAAGGCCGCCGGCCAGGCGCCGGGTGGTCGTGGCCAGGCGCAGCTGCGCCTGCCCAGCGGCGTGCTCTCCTGCGTGATCAAGACCATCAGCCTCAAGGACGCCCACCTGGTGGTGAAGCGTGGCGAGCCGCTGCCCCAGGTGCTGGAAAGCGCCGTGCTCGACCTGGAGCAGGGCGAAGGCGGCGAGGTGGCGCGCCTCAACGGCTACCTGCACTCGGTGGCGGCCCTGGAGCCCAAGCCCGATAGCGAGTGGCTGCAGCTGACCTTCCGCTTCGTCGACCGCGACCCGCAGAAGCTCGACTACCTCTCGCGCCTGATCGCCCGTGGCTCGGCGCAGAAACATTTCGTACCCGGCGCCTGAGCCAACCCCGTCACAGCCCGACGGCCGGCGCCTCGCGTGGTGCCGGCGGCGCTGCTAGGCTTGCCAGCTCCGGGATACCCATAACCACTAGATCCATGCAGTCATGCTAGGGCGCATTCTTCTTCTCTGCGGTTCGCTGGCGGCAGCCCTGCCGGCGTGCGCGCTGACCATCTACAAGTACACCGATGCCAACGGCGTGGTCACCTACACCGACAAGGCCGTCGCGGGCGCGCAGGTGTTCGTTTTCCGTGATCGCATGGTCGAGCGCCTGGACCTCTCGGTGAAGCTGGAAACCCAGAAGCACGATGCCGGCGAAACCCTGCTGGTGCGCAACGACCTCTACGCGCCGGTGGAAGTGGAGCTGAGCCTGAGCAACGTCAGCAACGCCGTGGGCGCGCCGGACAAGCCCATCCGCTGGGTGCTGCCGCCGCGCAGCAAGATCCGCCTCGCCACCCTGGCCCCGGCCGACTCCAGCAAGGCCATGCGCTACAAGCCGCGCCTGCGCTACGCCCTGGGCGACCCGCGGCAGCAGCCTTCGCTCTACAACTACCCGCTGCCCTGGCTGGGTGGCCCGTTCCGCCTCACCCAGGGTGCCAACGGCCAGTACAGCCACTTCACCCCCAAGGGCCGCTACGCCCAGGACGTGGCCATGCCCGAAGGCACGCCCATCGTCGCCGCCCGCCCAGGGATGGTGGTGAAGATCGAAAACCAGCAGAGCGGCCGGGGCAACAACCCCTCCGGCAACTTCGTGCGCATCCTCCACAACGACGGCACCATGGGCGTCTACCTGCACCTGATGCGTGGCTCGGTGAAGGTCCAGGAGGGCCAGCGCGTGGCCATCGGCGAGCAGATCGGCCGTTCCGGCAACACCGGCAACAGCACCGGCCCGCACCTGCACTTCGTCATCCAGCGCAACGTCGGCCTGGCGCTGGAATCCATCCCCTTCAAGTTCGCCCAGCCGGTGGACAGCCTGCCCAACTTCGCCGTGGGCGGCGACGACTAGCGCGCGAAGTAGCGACCCGGCGTCACCCCGAAGTGGCGCCGGAACATGGCGATGAACGCACTGACGTTGTCATAGCCCAGCTCCAGCGCCACCCGCGTCACCGTATCGCCCGCCGCCAGGCGCTCCAGGGCCCGCAGCAGGCGTGCGCGCTGGCGCCACTGGCCGAAGGCGAAGCCCGTCTCCTCGACGAAGCGCCGGGCCAGGGTCCGGGGCGACATCCCCGCCCATTGCGCCCAGGCTTCCAGGCTGCGGTTGTCCGCCAGCTCATCGACCAGTGCCTGGCAGATGCGCCGCAGGCGCGGGTCCGTCGGCAGCGGCAGGCCGAAGGGTTCTTCCGGCAGGCCCTGCAGCTCGTCGAGGATCACCCCGGCGATGCGCAGCTGCCGCTCATCCAACGGCCCCTCGCCCCAGTCCGTCGCACGCCGCACCGCCTCCCGCAGCAGGCCCGAGGTGGCGATGATCCGGGGCGTCTGCGGTAATTCCCGGCACGCCTGCGGCGCCACATAGACGCTCCAGCCATCGAAGGGCCCGTGGGAACGCAGGGCATGCTCGCAACCCGGCGGCACCCACACCGCATGGGTGGCCGGCACCACCCAATGGCTGTCGGCCGCCGTCACCGACAGCAGGCCCTGCCCAGCGCCGAGCAGCTGGCCACGGGCGTGGGAGTGGAGGGCGGTCTGGCGCTCGAGGGGGCTGTGCTGCCACGCCGCGACCAGCAGCGGGCCGCCGTCTGCCTGGGCGAGAGTGGGTGAAACCAGGGGCTGCGACATTGGCAATTTCACGTTATCGATCGGCATGGATAAGGCAGTTTAGCCAAGCCACCGGCCGCAGAATGGGCCCTCATCCACAGGAGGACACCGCCATGCGTGCCGAAGACCTGCTTCCCGATCATCTCGACCACCGTGACTTCAACGGCACCCGCGTGCGCAAGGGCACGGTGGGCGCCTTCCTGATCAATGCCCGGTGCTGGTGCGACCCGGCCACCCCGGCGCAGCAGCGCGCCGCCGCCGAGCAGGAGGTGCTGGCCGCCCTGCCGGCGCTGCAGGCGCTGGGGCTGTTCGAGGTTCTGCAGGTGCGCGACCCGGCCCTGCGGGCTTTGTGCGGGCAATCATGAGTCGTGCATGACGGGGATTGCGCAGCGGCGCGGATCGGCCTAGGATTCGCGCCTTCTTCTCCCCTCAACCGACAGCAAAAGGAGGTCCATCATGCAAACACTGATCACCCTTTGCAGGTCGCGCCTGGCTTAATCGCTTCTTCCGTCCTTCTTCGCGACGGTTCCGCACTGCCCGACCCAGACCTGCCAAATCCAAGCATTTTTCGTTTCAACCCATTTGGATTGGACTATGGGCACTTGCATTCGCAATTTGTCCGACGGCATCACCCTGATCGCCGCGGACGACACCTGGATCGAAGGAAAGGCGATCCAGCAACTTGAAACCACCGCCCGCCTGCCGGGCATGCAACGGGTGGCCGGCATGCCGGACCTGCACCCGGGACGTGGCTACCCGGTGGGCGCCGCGTTCTTCTCCAGCGGCCGCTTCTACCCGGCGCTGGTGGGCAACGACATCGGCTGCGGCATGGCCTTCTGGCGCACCGATATCCCGGTCGCCAAGCTGCACCTGGACAAGCTGGAGAAGCGCCTGGGCTCCCTCGACGCACCGCTGGACGACAACTGGCAGGAGGCGATCGCCGCCTTCGGCCTGCCGCCCTGCGGGCACGAGCGTTCCCTGGGCACCATCGGCGGTGGCAACCACTTCGCCGAGCTGCAGCAGCTCGACGAAGCCTATGACGACGCGGCCCTGGCGGCCCTGGGCGTCGACCGCAAGCACCTGCTCCTGCTGGTGCACAGCGGCTCCCGTGGCCTGGGCGAAGCCATCCTGCGCGAGCAGGTGGACCGCTTCAGCCACGCCGGCCTGCAAGCCGGCAGCGTCGAGGCCGAGCACTACCTGGCCCGCCACGACGGCGCCCTGCGCTTCGCCGAGGCCAACCGGCAACTGATCGCCCGACGCATGCTGGAACGCCTGCGTGCCGACGGCGAGCAACTGCTGGACGTGAACCACAACCTCGTCTCCGCCGCGACCATCGGCGGCGTCGACGGCTGGCTGCACCGCAAGGGCGCCACGCCGGCGGACCAGGGCGTGATGGTCATCCCCGGTTCCCGGGGCGACTACAGCTACCTGGTGGCACCGGTGGCCGACGAGCGCAGCCTGCTCTCGCTGGCCCACGGCGCTGAGCGCAAGTGGATGCGCAGCGAGTGCAAGGACCGCCTCGCCAAGCGCTACAGCGTCGAGCAACTGGAACGCACCGCCCTCGGCAGCCGGGTGATCTGCGCCGACCGCGCGCTGATCTACGAGGAAGCGCCGGAAGCCTACAAGGCCATCGATTCGGTGGTCGGCGCCCTGCGCGAGGCCGGTCTGGTGCGGGTGCTGGCGCGGCTCAAGCCGGTGCTGACCTACAAGACCAAGGGAGGCTGCTGCTGATGATCCTTCTGCAACTCTCGGCGGCCCAGGGGCCGGACGAATGCGCCCTGGCGGTGGCCAAGGCGCTGCACCGGCTGCTGGACGAAGCTGCCACGCTGGATGTGCAGGCCCAGGTGCTGGAGCGGGAGGAGGGCGCCCGTCGCGGCACGCTCGCCTCCGTGCTCCTGGCCCTGGACGGCGCGCGTGCGGACGAGCTGGCCGGGCACTGGGAAGGCTCCCTGCAATGGACCTGCCCCAGCCCCTACCGGCCCAACCATGGGCGCAAGAACTGGTTCTTCGGCGGTGCGCAGTTCGCCGCGCCACCGGCCAGCCTGGAAGGTGAGATCCGCTTCGAAGCCCTGCGCTCCTCGGGCCCGGGCGGCCAGCACGTCAACACCACCGACTCGGCGGTGCGCGCCACCCACCTGGCCAGCGGCATCAGCGTCAAGGTGCAGAGCGAGCGCAGCCAGCACGCCAACAAGCGCCTGGCCACGCTGCTCATCGGCCAGCGCCTGGCACAACGCGCCGAACAGGCCGACGACGCCCTGCGCGCCGAGCGGCGCCTGTTCCACCACCGCGTGGAGCGGGGCAACCCGGTGCGTTGCTTCCGAGGCGAGCGCTTCGAGCCGGTGTGAGCCGGCTTTCACCCACCCACAAAAAAACGGGGCCATTCGGCCCCGTTCTTCATTTCAGCTGGCGATGACGCCCGGGCTTATTCCCCGGGGATGTCCTTGCGCAGCTTGACCGGGTCTTCCTTGCGCTTGCGCGCGGTGCGCATGCGGATGTTCAGGGCTTCCACGGCCAGGGAGAAGGCCATGGCGAAGTAGACGTAGCCCTTCGGCACGTGGACTTCGAACGACTCGGCGATGAGCACGGTACCGACCACCACGAGGAAGGACAGGGCCAGCATCTTCAGGCTCGGGTGCTTGTCGATGAAGTCGCTGATGGTGCCGGCGGCGGCCATCATCACCAGCACGGCGACGACGATGGCGGCGACCATCACCGGCACGTGGGAAACCATGCCCACGGCGGTGATCACCGAGTCCAGGGAGAACACGATGTCGATGATGGCGATCTGGATGATGGTGCCGATGAAGTTGCGCGCGGCGCCACCGGCCTGCGGCTGCTCGGTTTCATCCTCGCCTTCGAGGCTGTGGTACATCTCGGTGCTGCTCTTCCACAACAGGAACAGGCCGCCGAAGAACAGGATCAGGTCGCGCCCCGAGATGCCCTGGTCGAAGACGTGGAACAGGTCGGCGGTGAGCCGCATGATCCAGGTGATCGACAGCAACAGCAGGATGCGGGTGACCATCGCCAGCGCCAGGCCGAAGAAGCGGGTGCGTGCCTGCATGTGGGGCGGCATGCGGCCCACGAGGATGGCGATCATGATGATGTTGTCGATGCCCAGGACGATCTCCAGGGCAGTCAGGGTGAAGAAGGCGACCCAGATTTCCGGGCTGGTCAGCCATTCCATGATGCGGTTTCCTCGTGCGTTGCTGCGTTCAGGGGGTTGGAGCACGACGAAGCCGGAATCTGCGCGAGGGCATTTCCGGCTTCGGCGAGGGCGCGTCGCCTGCGGTTCAGTGTGTACCGAACAGCGGGAACACGCCGAGTAATAGTGCGGCGAGCAGGATACACAGACAGATCATCACCGCCCACTTCAATGTGAAGCGCTGGTGGTCGCCGAATTCGATCTTCGCCAGGCCCACCAGCAGGTAGGTGGAGGGCACCAGCGGACTGAGCAGGTGCACCGGCTGGCCTACGATGGAGGCCCGCGCCATCTCCACCGGGCTGATGCCGTAATGGCCCGCCGCTTCGGTGAGAACCGGCAACACGCCGTAATAAAAAGCGTCGTTGGACATGAAGAAGGTGAAGGGCATGCTCACCAGCGCGGTGATCACCGCCATGTACGGCCCGAGGGACGGCGGGATCACCGCCAGCAGGCTCTTGGACATCGCCTCCACCATGCCGGTGCCGGAGAGGATGCCGGTGAAGATGCCCGCGGCGAAGATCAGCCCCACCACCGCCAGCACGTTGCCGGCATGGGCCGCGACGCGCTCCTTCTGCTGCTGCAGACAGGGGTAGTTGATGATCATGGCGATGCTGAAGGCGATCATGAACAGCACCGGCAGCGGCAGCAGGCCGGCGATCAGCGTCACCATCAGCGTGGCCGTCAGCGCCGCATTCACCCACAGCAGTTTCGGCCGGCGCGCTTCCGGGTACTGGGAAACGCTGATCTCGTCGTGGCTGATCTGTTCGTCCGGCAGGTGCAGCACGCCGAGGCGGGCCCGCTCACGCTTGCCATAGACCCAGGCCAGGGCGAACAGCGCTACGGCGCCGGCGACCATGGCCGGGATCATCGGCACGAAGATGTCCGACGGGTCCACGTGCAGGGCGCTGGCGGCGCGGGCGGTGGGGCCGCCCCAGGGGGTCATGTTCATGATGCCGCCGGCGAGGATGATCAGCCCCGCCATGATCAGCGGGCTCATGCCCAGGCGGCTGTAGAGCGGCAGCAGGGCGGCCACGCAGATCATGTAGGTGGTGGCGCCGTCACCGTCGAGGGAGACGATCAGCGCCAGGGCGGCGGTGCCCACCGAGACCTTCAGCGGGTCGCCCTTGACCACCCGCAGGATGGCGCGCACGGCGGGGTCGAACAGCCCGGAGTCGATCATCAGGGCGAAGTAGAGGATGGCGAACATCAGCATCACGCCGGTGGGGGCGAGCTTGCCGATGCCCTCCAGCATCATCGGGCCGATGCCGGCCGCGAAGCCGCCGAGCAGGGCGAAGACGATGGGGACGATGATCAGCGCGATCAGCGCGGACAGGCGCTTGGTCATGATCAGGTACATGAAGGTCATGACCATGGCGAAGCCAAGGAAGGTCAGCATGGGAATCTCCGGACGAGGGGCGACGAGGGCGGGGCGGGTTCAGCGCGCGGGTCGGGTACGGAGAGGGGGCGGAACGAGGCCGTGAAGGCGGCAGGAGCGGAGCATGGCAATCACCCATCTTGTTGTTGTCGGGGTTGCCGGGCGGAGCGGATGCAGCGCCCGGCGGCCGGTCTTTGCCGGCAGTGGGGCGATGCTAAGGGGCGAAGCTTTCAACCAGCTTTCGCGGCGAACGAGCGGTGAACGTGCGGCCAATTCCGGACGGGCGGCGCTCAGAGCGGTTGGGCGAGTATCGCCTCGGCCAATTCCTGGTCGCTGTACCGGGCCAGCTCCTCGCGCTGGCGCAGCACCTGAAGCGCACCTTCCAGCTGGGCGCCACGGATGGCCCCGTCACTGGCGAGAAAGCTCGCCGCATCGTCGCGCACCAGCACCAACCGGGGCTCGCCGCCGCCCATGGAGCGCAGGCTGAAGGTGAGGGTGAAAAACGGCGACAGGGTGATGACCCCGGCGTACACGGCGCCCTGGACGAACGGGTTCTGTTCCTCAATTGGCGCAGCCAGGGCCGGCTGAAGCGCCAGGCAGGGCAGCAGCCCGTAAAGCCAGCGGGCGTTCATGCAACCCCCTGCAACAAGGCCAGCACCAGCAGCAGGGTCACCCCGGAGAGCAGCGTCTGCAGGGTGATGATGCCCGCCATCAGATGGCCGTCGCCGCCCAGCTGGCGGGTCAGCACGTAGGCGGTGGGGGCGGTGGGCAGGGCGAAGAACAGCACCAGGATGCTGCTCTCCATCGCCGGCAGGCCGAGCAGGCGCGCCACGGCGAAGGCCAGGGCGGGCATGGCCAGCAGGCGCACTGCGCAGTTCCAGCCCAGGGCCGGCAGCTCGCCGCTCAGCTCGCGGGGTTGCAGGGCCGCGCCGACGCAGAGCAGGCCCAGGGGCAGGCTGGCCACGGCGAACAGGTTGAGCAGGCGGTCGATGCCGCCACCCAGGCCGAAGCCGGCGAGGTTGTAAGCGGCGCCGGCGAGGCAGGCGAGGATCAGCGGGTTCCTGGCGATCGGCAGCAGCAGGCCCTTGGCGCTGACCCCGCGCTCGGCGGTGAGCGACCATACCGACAGCAGGTTCACCGTGGGCACCATCAACGCCAGCATCAGCGCGGCGATGGCCAGGCCCTCCTTGCCGAACAGGCTGCCGATGGCCGCCAGCCCCAGGTAGGTGTTGAAGCGCAGTACGCCCTGGGTGATGGCGCCGAAGCGCGCCGCCGGCCAGCCCAGCACCCGCTTGGTCACCAGCAAGGCCGCCCAGGCAATGCCTAGGCCCAGCAGTACCGCCAGGGCCAGGCGCGGCAGCGCGGGGTTGTCCAGCGGCGCCGTGGCCAGGCTGCTGAACAGCAGCGCGGGGAAGAGGATGAAGTAATTGAGGCGTTCGGCGGCAGGCCAGAAGGCATCGCCGGGGAAGCCCTTCAGGCGCAGCACGTAGCCGCCGACTATCAGGGCGAACAGGGGCCAGAGGGCCTCTAGCAATGGGATCACAGCGACGTCCGGTGGTCCGGTTGGAGAGGCGGCCATCTTGTGCAAGGCTGCGCCCGTGCGCAAGCCGACCATTGGCCGAGGTGCATTTCAGCGTCTAGGTTTTCTCACTGCACAGGAGGATGTACCCATGACCCACGTCCATATGGGCGGCTGCCATTGCGGACGGCTGCGCTACCGCTTCGACGCCCCGCTCAGCGATATCGCCCACTGCCATTGCTCGGACTGCCGGCGCACCAGCGGCGGCATCGTCACCACCTGGATCACCGTGCCCCTGGCGTCCTTCACCTGGACCCGTGGCGAACCAGCGGAATACCACTCCTCCCCCGGCTGCTCGCGGTACTTCTGCAGCTGCTGTGGCTGCCTGCTCGGCCTCTTCACCCAGCAGGCCCCGGACACCATGGATGTGACCACCGCGACGATGGACGACGTGGCCCAGGCCCTGCCGGACCGGCACATCTGGGTGCGCAGCCGCCTGCCCTGGCTGCACCTGGACCCGAGCCTGCCGGAGGAGCAGGAGGAGACCCTGTAGCCGGCCCATGCCGCCCCTGTGGCTAAACAATGGGATCACAGAACAGTCGGGCTGAGCGGATACAAAGCCGCCGTAGACGCTTTGCGCTCGGTGTGAAGTCCCTCATCGCATTCACCATCGCGGTGATGGGTATCGCTTCGCTCAACCCATCCTACGGTGCTGCAATCCGTCACGGCAGCGCCTGCGTAGGGCGGGTGAAACCCGCGAAGGTTCTGTGTGCGGGACGCCGGGTTGCACCCGACCTACGGGGCTCATGCCACGGCGTGGCGGCAATACGTAGGGTGGGTAGAGCGCAGCGAAACCCACGCGGATGGTTTCCGGCAGCATTCATTCCTTATCGGCCTGCGCCTTGATCGTAGGGTGGGCTTCAGCCCACCGCTGGGGCTGTCTGTAGGGCGAGGCCGTCAGGGCAGCTCGATGCCGCCAGCGTCCTTGTGCAGCTGGCGCAGGTGGGCGCTGAGCTGGTCGAGGTTGAGCTGCACGGCGTCCAGCTCGGCGAGGATGCGCGGGTCGATGAGCTGGTGCAGCTCGCGGTCGAGATCATCGGTGAGGCCACGCAGCTTCAGCTGGCGGCTGCTGCTCTCGGCTTCCAGGCGCTGCCATTCGCTGGTCTGGGGCAGGCCGTAGCCACCTTCGAGCATGTCCGCCGGGCGGCTGAGGAAGCCGCTGTTGGCGAGGATCTGCTCCAGGGTGCCGCCAGCCTTGGAGAACTCGGCGTTGCCGAGCGTCTCGCGGCTGTCGAGGTAGCGCCGCTTGAGCTCGTCCTGGGCCAGCAGCATCTGCTTGCGCATGGCGGCCTGCTCCAGCAGCAGCAGGGCGGCGCTGGCGCGCAGGTCGGCGTTGGCGATCCAGGGGCGGCGCTGGTCGCCGGGCAGGTCGAGCCAGGTTTCCACGTCGGCTTGCGGCAGCTTCAGGCGTTCACGGGCGATGCTGAACATGGCCTGGTAGCGGTCGCGGAAGGAGTCGAAGCGGTAGCCCAGACGCAGGGCTTCCCTGGGGTCGCGCAGCGGTTCCGGGTCGGCCACGCCGCGCCCTTCCAGCAGGGCCAGCAGGCCGTTGGGCATGATGCTGTCGAGGTCGCTCAGGCGCGGGTCGCCGGTGCCGCTGCGCAGCAGCTTGAGGGTTTCCACCGCGCAGTTGTTGGAGAGGAACCAGTAGTCGCCGTCGTAGCTCCAGTGCATCTCGGCGGCGCGCTCCACCAGTTGCTCCACCTGCTCGCGGTCGAGCTTGAGCGGCACCGAGGCGAGGCTGCGCATTTCCACCTTGGTGTATTCGTCGATCACCTGGGACAGCGGTAGCACGAAGAGGCGCGAGGGGTAGGCGCCGGTGAGGCCGTCCCAGCTGGAAAGCTGCACGTCGCCGACGAAGGCGCGGTAGGACAGCACCAGGTGCTGGTCGAGGTCGAGGCGGCAGTCGGGTCCACGGGGCCGGCCGGGGGCGCAGATGACCAGGCGCAGCATGCTGTGGCCCCAGCGGCTGACCCAGTTGTCGTTGGCCTCGGCGAACAGGTAATCCACCTCATAGACCCGCTCGGGGTCGAGGCGCCCCAGGGGCTGGCGGCCGAAGTCGCGCCCGGCGTTGAGGTAGGCCAGGTCCTTGCCGCACTCGGCCTGCTGCGCCGGGGCCCAGCCGAAGTGCTGGCGCAGGTAGCGGTACAGCGCAGGGCGGCGGCAGGCGAAGGCGGGGTCGAGGAGGAAGTACTCCATGTTCACCGCGACGAATTCGCGCGGGTTGCTCAGTTCGTAGAGATCCGGGCTGCGCGCGGCCTGGTGGTTCTCCGCTTCGCGTGCGCCCCGGCGACCGACCTGTTGCGGCCAGCCGGCGAGGTCGAGCAGGCGCGGGTCGTCGCTGAGGCTGAAGCGGCGCGCCACCTGTCCCCGGCATTCGCCACGCTGGCCCACCAGGCCGGTGCTGCTGGCCGCCAGGCCGCAGCGGAACTGCTGGCTGCGCTCGGCCGCGGTGCGCCAGCGGGCGCGGTCATAGAGGTGGGTGAGTTCGTGGAGCACGGTGGCCAGCAGTTCGCGGCGCACGGTGCCGTGGGGGCGGTTGGTTTTCTCGGTGGCGGCGCTGCCATCGGCCAGGGCCGGCAGCAGGGCGCGGTTGAGGTCGAGGGCGTCGATACGGGTGGCGCGGCCGTAGGCGTTGTCGGGCAGGTCATCGGCCCAGGTGACCTCGACGCGGCGGTCGAGGCGCTGGATGAGGCTCGGCGGCAGGGCGGCGAGGGCTTCATCCAGCAACTGTTGGCTGGCCTGGCGCTGGGGCGCGCTCAGGCCGTCACTGTTCAGGTCCAGTTGCAGGTCGGCCCGAACTGTTGCGCTCGCCACTATCCCCGCGAGGCAAAGCCAGCGCAGGACAGTGGGCAGGCGCGGGTTCAAGGCGCTGATCAGAGGGCGAGGATGGCCTGGGCCAGGGCTTCGTCGCTGGCGTCGCGGGCCTCCGGCAGGCGCTCGCGCAGGGTGCTGAAGGCGGCTTCCAGCTGCACGCCACGGATGTTGCCGGAGCTGGCGACGAAGCTGGCGGCGTCGTCACGGGCCTCGCGGACCACCTTCATGTCACGCACCGAGGTGGTGGTGTCGGAGGTGAAGTCGATGCTGCGGCCGAAGGCGCGGACGATGATATTGCTGGTGGCAACCAGGGTCTGTGCCTGGACGGCGCCGGCAACGAGGGTGAGGGCGGTGGCGGCGGCGATCAGCGTGCGGCGCATGGGGTCTCTCCGAAGGTGAAAACTGTACGGGTCATTGGACGAAAAACCCCGGGCGCAGTTCCAACCGAGCGAAGCGGCGCAAAGGGCTGCCGGGCCGGGGGCGCGGCGGGCGCCAAGGCTAGCGGAATGCGGGGTTCAGGGCCAGGGCCGGCAGGCGCGGGGCGCGCCTGCCGGGAGGGGCGTCACAGGGCGAGGATGGCCTGGGCCAGTTGCAGGTCGCTGGCCAGCAGCTGCGGCTGGGCGCTGCGGATGTGCACGAGGGCGGCTTCCAGGCGCGCGCCACGGATGTCGCCGGAGCTGGCGACGAAGCTGGCGGCGTCGTCGCGGGCGGCCAGCACGAGCTTGTCGTCACGCAGGGAGGACGTGACATCCGAGGTGGCATCCATGGTGGCGCCGACGGCACCGACGACGGCATCAGTGGTGACCACGAAGCTGGTGGCCGAGGCGCTGGTGGCCAGGGCCAGCAGGGTGGCCGCGCCAAGCAGGCGGGAAAGGGGCATGGGGATAACTCCTGTACGGGACGAAGGGCACCGCACGCGCGGCGCCCCATGGCGTGAAGCCTAGCGAAGCGGCAGGGGCCCTTCCAGTACTGGCGAAAAGCCCCCGTGCCCGACGGCTTGCTTGCCTAGCGCCAGAAGGGCTTGTCCAGCTCCTGGCTGCGGTCGCACTCGCTGAGCCCGATGTCCGCCAGTTGCTGCGCGTTCAACTGTGCCAGCTGGTGGCGGGTGCGCATGTTGCGCTGCCATTCGGCCACGCGGGCGAACAGGCGGATGGCCAGCGGGGTGCGTTGCAGGGACGGGGCGGCGGGGGCAGGGGAAACGAAGCTGCGTTCCATGGCGGTCTTCCTTCCCGCTCCAGGGCGGGTTCGGGTTATGGGAGACCATATTGGCGTGCGGGTGCGCCGCGCGGCAGAGACAGCAAGGCGTAATTGTATTGGGTCAGTGGTTGCGGGGCGGCAACTGTATCGGCCTTATTGCGCCGGGCTGTTCCGTTCGCGTTTCGAGGCCCTGAAAAAACGAAACCCGCCGGCAATACCTCTGCGGCGGGTTCTGTCAGGTGTTGCAGTGCGGCTGGCGCCGCTTCGGGCTTAGCGCCAGAAGGGCTTGTTCAGCTCCAGTTCGCGCTGCGCCTCGCTGATGCCGGCGTCGGCCAGCAGGCGGGAGTCGAGCATCGCGAGCTGATGGCGGCTGGAGATACGACGTTGCCACATCAGCAGGGTGGAGATGACGCGCAGCGGCCAGGCGGCTTTGACGGTCGATTCGGTGTTGAAGATCAGGTCGGAACTGAGGGTACGTTCCATGGTGGCGCTTCCTTCCCGCTTGTGGCGGGGCTAGAGGGGTTTGTCTGGTGCCTATTTTCTGTCCAGAACAAACGACCCTGTAGTCACAGCTGATTGAAATTGTACGGGTAGTACTGAGCAAGCTAACTAACTGTGCCGGCAATATTTCGATCAGCTGTAATGGTGCCCCGTTGAAACCCTCGGCAAAAGACTAGAAACCGCAGTTTTACCTGCCGAAGTGAACTTCGGCAGGGTTTGTCAGCAGTACAGTTGGCTTTTCACCGCAAGCTGTTTTTTGACCTGTATGTCAGTAAAAAGCCTGCTGTACCGGTGTTCAACTGGCGAGCATGCGCCCGGTTTCTTCCAGGTTGATGTGCCAGTCCATGGCTTCGCGCAGCAGGTGGGGGGTGTGGCCGCCCTTGGCGCAGGCGCGCTCGAAGTAGTCCCCCAGCGCGGCGCGGAAATCGGGGTGCACACAGTTGTCGATGATCACCCGGGCGCGCTCGCGGGGCGCCAGGCCGCGCAGGTCGGCCAGGCCCTGTTCGGTGACGAGGATGTCGACGTCGTGCTCGGTGTGGTCCACGTGGCTGACCATGGGCACCACGCTGGAGATGGCGCCGCCCTTGGCGATGGACTTGGTGACGAAGATCGCCAGGTGGGCGTTGCGGGCGAAGTCCCCCGAGCCGCCGATCCCGTTCATCATCTTCGTGCCGCCGACGTGGGTGGAGTTGACGTTGCCGTAGAGGTCGAACTCCAGGGCAGTGTTGATGCCGATGATGCCCAGGCGGCGCACCACTTCGGGGTGGTTGGAGATCTCCTGCGGGCGCAGCACGAGCTTGTCCTTGTAGCGCTCGAGGTTGCCGAAGACGTCGGCGTTGCGGCGCGCGGAGAGGGTGATGGAGCTGCCGGAGGCGAAGCTGAGCTTGCCGGCGTCGATCAGGTCGAAGGTGGAGTCCTGCAGCACCTCGGAGTACATGCTGAGGTCCTGGAAGGGTGAGTCGATCAGCCCGCACATCACGGCGTTGGCGATGCTGCCGATGCCGGCCTGCAGGGGCGCCAGGCTGTTGGACAGGCGCCCGGCCTCGACCTCGCGGCCGAAGAAGGCGATCAGGTGGTCGGCGATGGCCTGGGTCTCGGCATCCGGCGGCAGCACGGTGGAGAGCGAGTCCGGCTGTTCGGTGAAGACGATGGCGGCGATCTTCTCCGGGGGGATCGGGATGGCGGTGGTGCCGATGCGGTCGTCCACGCGGGTCAGGGGGATGGGCGTGCGGGTCGGCCGGTAGGTGGGGATGTAGACGTCGTGCAGGCCTTCGAGGTTGGTGTCGTGCGCCAGGTTGATCTCGACGATCACGCGCTTGGCGAAGATGGCGAAGCTGGCGGAGTTGCCCACGGAGGTGGTGGGCACGATGTGGCCTTCCTCGGTGATGGCCACGGCCTCGATGACGGCGATGTCCGGCAGCTTGAGCTGGTGGTTGCGCAGCTGTTCGACGGTTTCCGACAGGTGCTGGTCGATGAACATGACGCTGCCGTCGTTGATCGCCTTGCGCAGGGTGCTGTCCACCTGGAAGGGCATGCGCCGGGCCAGTACGCCGGCTTCGGTGAGTTGCTTGTCGAGGTCGTTGCCCAGGCTCGCCCCGGTCATCAGGGTGATCTGCAGCGGCTGCTGCCTGGCGCGCTCGGCCAGCGCCCGGGGCACGGCCTTGGCCTCGCCGGCGCGGGTGAAGCCGCTCATGCCGATGGTCATGCCGTCTTCGATGAGGGACGCGGCATCGGCCGCACTCATTACCTTGCCCAGCAGCGAGGGCAGGCGTACGCGATCAGGGTGCATGGGGGAACCTCGGGCAACGGGGGAAACGAGCCGCGCAGTCTAGGGGCTCCGAGGGCCGCCGCCTTCTATACCAAGGTCGAAGAGCGCGCGCATGAATGAAGGGCAGGACGGAGGGGGTAGGCGCGCATTCATTCGCGAAGCGCTTCTCAGGGGGTGGGATTTCCAGGCAGCCCTGCGGTCTGCTTCGCGGATGGATTCGCTCCCACAGAAATCCCCCCATAAAAGAAAACCCCGGCGCGTGGCCGGGGTTTTCGGTGGTGCGGGGCAGGGGTCAGTCGACCGCCTTGACCATGTCTTCGATGACCTTCTTGGCGTCGCCGAAGACCATCATGGTCTTGTCGAGGTAGAACAGTTCGTTGTCCAGGCCGGCGTAGCCGCTGGCCATCGAGCGCTTGTTGACGATCACGGTCTTGGCCTTGTAGGCCTCGAGGATCGGCATGCCGGCGATCGGCGACTTCGGGTCGTTCTTCGCGGCGGGGTTGACCACGTCGTTGGCGCCGAGCACCAGGACCACGTCGGCCTGGCCGAACTCGGAGTTGATGTCTTCCATCTCGAACACCTGCTCGTAAGGCACTTCGGCCTCGGCCAGCAGGACGTTCATGTGGCCCGGCATACGGCCGGCAACCGGGTGGATCGCGTACTTCACGGTCACGCCGCGGTGGGTCAGCTTCTCGGCCAGTTCCATCAGCGCGTGCTGGGCACGGGCCACCGCCAGGCCGTAGCCGGGGACGATGATGACGGTGTCGGCGTTGGTCAGCAGGAAGGCGGCGTCGTCGCTCGAACCGGATTTCACCGGGCGGGCTTCCTGGGCGCCAGCCGGGCCGGCCGCTTCTGCCGCACCGCCGAAACCACCGAGGATGACGTTGAAGAACGAGCGGTTCATCGCCTTGCACATGATGTACGAGAGGATTGCGCCGGACGAACCCACCAGCGAGCCGGCGATGATCAGCATCGAGTTGTTCAGCGAGAAGCCGATACCGGCCGCCGCCCAGCCCGAGTAGCTGTTGAGCATCGACACCACGACCGGCATGTCGGCACCGCCGATCGGGATGATGATCAGCACGCCGATGACGAAGGACAGGGCCACCAGCAGGGCGAAGGCACGGATGTCACCGGTGAGGGTGAAGTACAGGCCCAGGCCGATGATGGCCAGGCCGACTACCAGGTTGACCAGGTGCTGGCCCTTGAACTGGACCGGGGCACCCTGGAACAGGCGGAACTTGTACTTGCCCGAGAGCTTGCCGAAGGCGATCACCGAGCCGGAGAAGGTGATGGCGCCGATGGCTGCACCGAGGAACAGCTCCAGGCGGTTACCGGCCGGGATCGCATCACCCAGGGCGGCAACGATGCCCAGGGATTGCGGCTCGATGACGGCGGCGATGGCGATGAACACGGCGGCCAGGCCGATCATGCTGTGCATGAAGGCGACCAGCTCCGGCATCTTGGTCATTTCAACGCGTTTGGCCATGATCGAGCCGGCGGTGCCGCCGACCAGCAGGCCGACGATGACGTAGCCGATGCCCTGGGTGGCCAGCTCGGCGCCCAGCTTCCAGATCAGGCCGATGGTGGTGAGCACGGCGATGGCCATGCCGATCATGCCGAACAGGTTGCCGCGACGGGACGTAGTCGGGTGCGACAGGCCTTTGAGTGCCTGGATGAAGCACACCGAGGCGACGAGGTAGAGAACAGTGATCAGGTTCATGCTCATGGTCAGTGCTTCTCCGCCGACGCCTTGGGCGCTTTCTTCTTGAACATTTCCAGCATGCGTCGGGTGACCAGGAAGCCACCGAAGACGTTGACCGCGGCCAGGGCCACGGCCAGGGTGCCCATTGCCTTGCCCAGCGGGGTGACGGTGAGGGCGGCAGCCAGCATGGCGCCGACGATCACGATCGCCGAGATGGCGTTGGTCACGGCCATCAGCGGGGTGTGCAGGGCGGGGGTGACGTTCCAGACCACGTGGTAGCCGACGTAGATCGCCAGCACGAAGATGATCAGGTTGTAGATGCCGTCAGAAATCATATCCATGTCCGCTGCCCCTTAGCCGTTGGTGCGGACGACTTGCCCGTCGCGGCACATCAGGCACGCGGCGACGATGTCGTCTTCGAGGTTGACGTGGAACTGGCCGTCCTTGTCGAGGACCAGCTTGAGGAAGTCCAGCAGGTTGCGCGCATAGAGGGCCGAAGCGTCCGCCGGCACCAGGGCCGCGAGGTTGCTGTAGCCGACGATGGTGACGCCGTGCTTGACCACGACCTGCTCGGCCTCGGTCAGCGGGCAGTTGCCGCCTTGGGCCGCTGCCAGGTCGATGACCACGGAGCCCGGCTTCATTTCGGCGACGGTCGCCTCGTGCAGCAGGGTCGGTGCCTTGCGGCCCGGGATCAGTGCGGTGGTGATGACGATGTCGGCCTGCTTGGCGCGCTCGTGCACCGCCTTGGCCTGGCGCTCCATCCAGGAGGCCGGCATCGGGCGGGCGTAACCGCCAACGCCCTGGGCGCATTCGCGCTCTTCGTCGGTCTCGAAGGGAACGTCGACGAACTTGGCGCCGAGGGATTCGATCTGCTCTTTCACCGCGGGGCGTACGTCGGACGCCTCGATCACCGCACCCAGGCGCTTGGCCGTGGCGATGGCCTGCAGGCCGGCAACGCCGGCACCGAGGATGAGGATGCGCGCGGCCTTAACGGTACCGGCGGCGGTCATCAGCATCGGCATGAAGCGCGGGTAGTGGTGCGCGGCCAGCAGCACGGACTTGTAGCCGGCGATGTTGGCCTGGGACGACAGCACGTCGAGGCTCTGGGCGCGGGAGGTGCGCGGCGCCGCTTCGAGGGCGAAGGCGGTGATGCCGCGGGCATTCATGCGCGCGATGGTCTCGTTGCTGAACGGGTTGAGCATGCCGACCAGCACGGCACCGGCCTTCATGAGGGCCAGTTCGGCGTCGGACGGGGCCACGACCTTCAGCACCAGGTCGGCGCCGAAGGCGGCGGCGTCGCTGCCGATGGTGGCGCCGACGGCTTCATAGGCCGCGTCGGTGATGCTGGCGCTGACGCCGGCACCGCTCTGGACGGTGACCTGATGGCCTTGGCCGATCAGTTTCTTGATGGTCTCGGGAGTCGCGGCTACCCGCGTTTCACCGGCCAGGGTTTCGAGAGGAACACCGATGTGCACGTAAATTCTCCTGCGTGATCGTTGTGATTGACCAGCGCACTACGTTGGCGCTCTGGCGGGGGCGGATCAGCACAAAACCGCTGGTGCACAGGGTGCGAACCGGCGGGCGCGGCATTTTGCAGGCGAACCGCGAGTGCTTCAAGGAGTTCTGAAGCTAAACGCGGCAGTAACTACAAGTCACCAATTGACCGGTGAAACGGCCATTTGATTCAAAGCACCGCCCGGACTGGCTGCGAAGCCTATCCGGAGGCCCTGTGGGCGGGAAATGACATCCCTGACATGAATGGCTGTCCATCAGGCCATGCCGGACCCACTGGGGAGGCCGCGACATCCTGCCGTTATTGGCGGCGCGACTGTTAGTCAGCGTTTTTTATAGTTGCCATAAGTGTCTGGAAAACGGGGCTTCTGTAGCTTTGATGAATAGTTGACTACAGGGTCAAATGCCCTCGAAAGGCCCATTCCAGAGGGGTATGTACAGGCAGGGCGGACGCGCCCTGTGGTGGATTGTCGCGGGTGGGCCTCAAACCAGCAGGCCGAGGCTCTTGGCGCGCATCACCGCTTGGGTGCGGCGCTTCACGCCGAGCTTGCTGTTGATCTTCTTGGTGTGGGTTTTCACCGTGTTCACCGAGATGAACAGGTAGCTGCCGATCTCCTGGTTGGAGAAGCCTTCGGCGAGCAGTTGCAGCACCGAGCGTTCGCGCTGGCTGAGCAGGTTGCTGTTGTCGGTCTCGCCCGCCACGCCGGGGCGCCCGGTGGCACTGCCGGCGGCCGGCCATTCCTGCAGCAGGCCCTGCATGCCGAGGCTCGCGGCCTGTTGCCGGGCATCGCGCTCCAGGTTGGCGGCGTCTTCGAGGCCGAGCCAGCGCGCCGCTTCGGCCAGGGCCAGGCCCACTTCACAGGCCAGCGGCCGGAACTGGAGGAATTCGCAGCGCTGCAGCAGCGGGCGCAGCATGGCCTCGGCCTGTTCGGCGCGCCCTTCTGCGAGGTGCACACGGGCCAGCAGGAGTAGGTTGCGCAGCGGCAGGGTGGGGTAGTCCAGCGGTGGCATCCAGGGGCTGTCGCCTTCGAAGTAGCGCTGGATGCGCAGGCCCACGGGTTCGACGCGGTCCCAGCGTTGCTGGCGGCCGAGCACGCGCATGCTCTGCAGGCTGAGCACGCCGTTGAAGGACAGCCGCCAGACCTGGCGGCAATGCATCTCCCGCTCGGCATCACGCAGGTGGACGAAGGCCTGGTCGAACTCGCCGCGCCGCGAGCAGAGCTCGGCCAGCCCGAGGTAGCCGTGCAGGGCGAAGGGGTCGGCGCATTCCAGGGCTTGTGCCAGGCCGATGCGCAGTTCGGCTTCGCCTTCGTCGAGGCGGCCGTGGATCAGGTGCAGTTCGCCCTGGATCAGGTGCAGTCGGCCGAGCAGCAGGCCGTCCACCGCCTTGCGCTGGCCGATCAGGGCGAAGCTCTGGGTGACCAGCCCCTGGGCGCGGGCGAACTCGCCGCGCAGCAGCAGCAGGCGGGTGCGGTCGAGGTTGATCAGGGTTTCGAACAGCAGGCTGCCCTGGCGCCGGGCGATCTCCAGGGCGTCGTGCAGGCGCACCGGGGCGAGGTCGGGCTGGCCGCTGGCCATGGCGATGCGGGCGAGGGCGGAGTGGCACAGCAGGATCGGCATCCAGTCCCGCTCGGGCAGGTGCTCCAGGGCTTGCTGGCAGTGCAGCGCGGCGTCCTGCCCGGGGCGGCCGCGCAGGGCGCCGAGCACGCCGTGCAGGGCCTGCCAGTTGGCCAGCAGCTTGCGGTTGCGGCGGGCATCGGCCTGGGGCAGGAAGCGGCCGAGCTTGTGGATGCAGTCTTCGGCTTCGTCCAGGCGCCAGGCCAGCAGCAGGGCCCAGGCGTTGAGGGTGAGCAGGCGCGGCGTGCTTTCCAGCAGCAGGGCGGGGAGGCGGCCGCGCCAGGCCAGCAGGTGGGCGAGGTGTTGCTCACCGGTGAGCCATTCCTGGCCCAGGTGCTCCAGGTAGTTGGCGGCGACTTCCGGTTGCCCGGCGCAGAGCGCTTGCTCGATGGCGTCTTCCACCTGGCCGGCGGCGATGAATACGCGGCAGGTGGCCAGGTGCAGGTGCGCGGCGGCGGTGGCGGAGATGCGGTTGCGCAGGACCTTGGCCACGGCCGGGAGTACCCGGTACCAGTGGCCGTCGTCGTCCAGCGGCATGAAGAAGGCCTGGCGGGCGAGCAGGCGCGAGAACAGGTCGGCGCCGTCGCTTTCTTCCCAGAGCTGGCGGCACAGGTCGGCAGAGACCTTGGGCAGGTGGACCAGGGCGAACAGGCAGCGGGCTTCCTCCTCACCCAGGCGGGCGAGGAGTTCGTGGTCGAGGTATTCCTTGAGCCAGCAGTGGGTGGTGGCTGCCGCGTTGCCGGCGTGGGGATGGTTGCGGCTGGACAGTTGCAGGCGGGTGCCGGCGCACCAGCCTTCGCTTTCTTCCCAGAGCTCCTGGCGCTGGGCTTCGCTGGCCTGGGGGGCGAGCTGGTCGACCAGGCGCTCCAGCTCGTCACGGGTGAGGGCGAGCTGGGTGGCGTCGAGCTCCTGCAGCTCGCCGGCCAGCAACAGCCGCGGCAGGTTCCAGTCCGGCCGCTGGCGGGCGCTGACCAGCAGCTGCAGGTTGGGCAGGGCGCGGGCGAGGAGCTGGTCGATGCAGGCGTCGAGCTCGGCGGGCGGCTGGCTGGGGTAGTCGTCGAGCACCAGCCAGAGGGGTTGGTTGCCGCCGTCCAGCAGTTGCAGCAGGGCCAGTGGCGCAGGCAGGTCGGGCACCGGGCGCTGCAGGGCGGTGGCGATCTGCGCGACCAGTTGCTGGGGTTGCAGCGCCTGGCCGGCGAGGTTGAGCCAGAGCACCTGGCCCGAGTCGCGCAGGCCCAGCAGCAGTTCGCTGAACAGCACGCTCTTGCCGAAGCCGGCGGGGGCGCAGAGCAGGCGCAGGCGGCTCTGTTCGGCGAGCAGGCGTTCGGTGAGCCGGGGGCGCGGCACGTGGGCCGGCGGCAGGCGCGGAATGCTGGGGTGGGGGGCGCGAACGGACGGAACGCCGGAGCTGCTGCGGGGCATGGCGGTTCTCGCGGGTGTTGTTGTTATGGGATGAACCGTGGTCGTTGAGACTAGACCCAAGGCGGCTACAGTTGAAGCGCTATGGCCGGGAATGATTGTGCGCCATAACGCAACCCCGGAACGCACGCGCCCCGGACAGGCCGGGGCGCGTTTGCAGCGGTTGGAGCTGTGGTTGGATCAGCGGATGCCGGCGTTGCGCAGGGCGGCCGGGGTGTAGTCGGCGCCGCTGGCCTTGAAGCCGAATTCGGTGCCGTGCTTCTCCTCGTTCTTCAGGCCCAGGGCGATGTAGCGGCCGGCGATGATGTCGTACAGGGCTTCCAGGGTGTAGCCGGACACCTGCTGGCCATAGTGGTACTCGGCATGGCCTTCGCCGACGCGCCAGAGCTGGCCGCGACCGTCGTAGTGGTCCACCAGGGCCACCTGCCAGCTGTCTTCATCGATGTACATGTGGCGCTTGGCGTAGATGTGCCGCTCGCCGGATTTCAGCGTGGCTTCGACTTCCCAGACGCGGTGCAGCTCGTAGCGGGTCAGGTCCTGGTTGATGTGGCCGGCCTGGACGATGTCCTTGTACTTGAGGGAGGTGGAGTCGAGCTTGTAGCTGTTGTAGGGGATGTACATCTCCTTCTTGCCGATGAGCTTCCAGTCGTAGCGATCGGGCGCGCCGGAGAACATGTCGAAGTTGTCGGCGGTGCGCATGCCGTCGGCGGCGGTGCCGGGGCCGTCGTAGGCGACCTGGGGCGCGCGGCGCACGCGGCGCTGGCCGGCGTTGTAGATCCACGCCAGGCGCGGCTCCTTGACCTGGTCGATGGTCTCGTGGACGAGCAGCACGTTGCCCGCCAGGCGCGAGGGCGCGAGGACCCGTTGCTTGAAGTAGAGGAGGATGTTGGCGGCCTTGTCCTGGTCGAGGTCGGTCATGTCGCCGGGGAAGGCGACTTCGTCCTGGAACTGCACCGGGGAGAAGGAGCCGTTGGTTTGCGGGGTGACCTGCACCACCAGGCGCCGGGCGTTGCCGCCGCGGTAGCGGGTGATGTGGTTCCACAGCACCTGGACGCCGTCCTTGGGAATGGGGAAGGCGTAGTAGTGGCTGGCGGCGAAGTTGGAGAGGCCGTTGCCGCCATCCACCGGCTGGGTGTTGACCGCGCTCTGCTTGGCGGCGGCGTAGATGGCCTCCGGCGCGGCGGCGGTGCGGTGGGTGGTGTAGACCGGGATCTTGTAGGTCTCGGGGTAGCGCTTGAACATCGCCAGTTGGCCTTCGGAGAGCTTGTCCTTGTACTGCGCGGCGTTGGCGGCGGTGATGGTGAAGAGCGGCTTCTCGCTGGCGAAGGGGTCGGCGAGGAAGCCATTGGCGTCGATCGGCGCGGCGTTCCTGGGCAGGCCACCGGTCCACTCGGGGATGCTGCCGTCAGCGTTGCCGGCCTTCTCGGCGCCCAGCGGGGTGAGGCTGGTGCCGAGCTTGGCCGCTTCGTCGGGCGATACCGCGGCCATCACGGTGGCGGCCAGCAGGCTGAGGGCCAGCACACCGCCTTGCAGGATTCTTGTGGTTCTCATTGTGCGAGTCCTATGCGGTCGTTGATCAGAAGTTCAGGCCGAAACTGAGGGCGATGAAGTCGCGGTCAGTGGTGGTGTTGTAGTGGCCGCCGAAGAAGTCGGTGTAGCTGAGGCTGGCGGTGTAGGTGTTCTGGTATTCGGCGTTGAGGCCGAGGCTGATGGCCTTGCTGCCTTCGTTGAAGTTGGGGCCGTAACCGTCGACGTCATGGGACCAGGCGACGCTGGGGGTGAGGTTGATGCCGGCGAAGACGTTGCTGTAGTCCAGGGCGGCGCGGGCGCGGTAGCCCCAGGAGCTGCTGGTGTAGAAGCCCTTGTCGTTGCACTCGCGTTGCGCCGGGCTGGTGGCGGTGAGCGCCAGGCAGGTGGCTGCCGAGGAGAGCTGGCCGGGGCCGTAGATGGGGTCGCGGCCGTAGCGCAGTTCGCCCATGTCGTCGTCGAGGCCGCCGATGTGGTTGTAGCCGACCTCGGCCACCAGGGTGAGGCGGCTGGCGCCCATGACCTGGTCGACGAACTGGGTGGCGGTGACCTGGGCCTGGGTGACGGGCTTGCGCTCGTAGCCGTGGAGGATGGCGCCGGCGGTGTTGCTGCCATGGCCGCTTTCGAAGATCGGCGAGGAGGGCACGGCCAGGGCGGCGAAGGACAGGTCGGTGCTGTTGAGCTGCAGCGGCATGTTGGGGCGGAAGCTCAGCTCACCGGCGACCGAGGTGCCTTCGATGTTGGTCTGGAAGCTGACGCCGTAGAGGCGGATGTCCTCGGGGTATTCGATGAAGTAGCGGGCGCCCGGGGCGCCGGGGATCACTGCCAGGCTCGGGGTGGTGGTGCGGATGGTGCTGAAGATCGGGCCACGGCTGTGGTAGTTCATCGCATAGGCGCCGAACTCGGTGTCGTTGAACTCCGGGACGAACCAGCGCATGGCGACGCCGAACTGGCCGCTGTCGCGGGCGTCCTTGTCGCCGGCGCGGGGGATGTAGAGGGTGGCGCCGCTGTTGGGCGAGACGCCGGGCGGCAGGTCCGGGCCGTTGACGATCAGGCGGTCGGTGCAGCCATCGGCGACCACGTCGGCGGTGGAGAAGAAGGTGCCGCAGTTGTCGGCCACCGTCTGGTCCCATTCCAGCTGGTAGAAGGCTTCCAGCGAGAGGCTGTCGGTCAGGCTCTGGGACAGGTAGATCATGTTGACCGGGATGAGGCCTTCCTTGATCTCGGCGCCGGGACGGCGGAAGGCGGCGGCGTCGATGGGGTTGATGCTGTTGATCGAGTTGCCGATGAAGGTGCTCTCGCCCCAGCTGACCACCTGCTTGCCCACGCGCACGCTGCCGGGCAGGTCGCCCAGGTTGTAGTTGTGGTAGATGAAGGCGTCGAGGATCTGCGCGCCGGAGGATTTGGCGCCCTCTTTGCGGTTGTGGTCGTCGATGTCGTAGAACTCGCGGTGCTCGTCCTTCAGCTCGAAGTCGTACCAGTACTTGCCGCGGATGAAGACGCCGGTGTCGCCGTACTTCAGCTCGAGGTCGTGGATGCCCTTGAATATCTTCGAGAAGGTTTCGCCCTTCTTGAAGTTCAGGCGGCCGTCATCGGAGGTGCGCGACAGCGCTTCGCCCCCGCTGGCGACGGAGATGAATTCCGGGTCCGGCGCGCGGGTGCCCCAGCTCGCGCCGACGGACAGCGACGAGTCGAACTGCGCTTCTATTTCCCCGATGTTGAAGGTGATGGCGAAGGCGGGGGCGGTGCACCCCAGTGCCACGGCGGCGGCCAGCGCGTGCGGCCGGAAGATTCCGCGCATTGTTCTTGTTGTCATGCGGCTCTCCAGTGAAGGATGAAGGAGGCCTCATGCTAATCAGCCGAAAGTCTGCCCATAACTGCCTGAACGGGCGATTTCGCCTATCACCCGGGTGGGTGATGCCATCGCCCGGGCGGGGCTTTGCGGGGGCTTTTCAGGGTGCGGGCGCCGGCGTGGGATGACCTGGCGGGGTGCGCTGCTACTTTGCGTGACAGTGCCGGGGGCTGGCGTCTCAGTCCTGCCCGGCCTGCTGGCGATAGAGGCGCGCGGCTTCCACCAGCCAGTCGCGGAAGGCGCCAAGGGCGGCGGACTCGACCTTGCGCTCGGGGATGATCAGGTAATAGGCCTTGTCGCTGCGGAAGCTGTGGTCCAGGGCGGTGACCAGGCTGCCGTCGGCCAGCTCGCGCTGGATCAGGAAGGGCGGGATGAGGGCGATGCCCATCTCGTGGGTGGCCGCCTGGGCGAGCATGGAGAACAGCTCGTAGCGCGGGCCGCTCATGTCGCGAGCGACGTTGAGGCCGAGGGAGCCGAACCATTGGCGCCACGCATAGGGGCGGGTGGTTTGCTGCAGCAGCGGCAGCCGGGCGATCTCGCTGGCGCTGAGCCGCTCGCGGCCCTCCAGCAGGCGCGGGCTGCACACCGGCACCGAGAGTTCGTGCATGAGGAAGTGGGATTCGGTGCCGGACCAGTCGGCGTCGCCGAAGTAGAGCGCGGCGTCGAAGGCGGTGTCGGCGAAGAGGAAGGGGCGGGTGCGGTTGGTGAGGTTGACCGTCACTTCCGGGTGCAGGCGCTGGAAGTCCGCCAGCCGGGGGACCAGCCACTGGGTGCCGAAGGTGGGCACCACGGCCAGCTCGATGGCCATGGCGCCCTGCTGGCCCATCACGGCGAGGGTGTCGCGTTCCACGGCATCCAGCTGGGTGGCGATGCGCCGGGAGTAGGCGAGGCCGGCTTCGGTGAGCTTCACGCCACGGCGCGAGCGGCGGAACAGCTCCAGGCCGAGGAATTCTTCCAGCCCGCCGATCTGCCGGCAGACCGCGCTCTGGGTCAGGGCCAGTTCTTCGGCGGCCTTGGTGAAGCTTTGGTGCCGCGCGGCGGACTCGAAGGCGATCAGGGCGCTGGTGCTGGGGATCTTGCGACGCATGCTGTACCTCTGCCTCACAATTGAGCGGCTTAAATGGCGGTCATGGCGGTTTCGGAGTGAGAAATTAGCACAAGAGGGTGCGAAATCCTCGTTTGCCCCTCTCGCCCAGCACTGTCTAGGATGAATGCATACGACAAGACGGGCGCGACCCGTTCCGCATCCACCGCTTACCGAGGATTCCTCCATGGCTGCCAAAGCTGCTTTCAACTGGATCGACCCGCTGATGCTGGACCAGCAACTGACGGAAGAAGAGCGCATGGTGCGCGACAGCGCCGAGCAGTTCGCCCAGGACAAGCTGGCCCCCCGCGTGCTGGAAGCCTTCCGTCATGAGAAGACCGACGCGGCGATCTTCCGTGAGATGGGTGATGTCGGCCTGCTGGGCGCGACCATCCCGGAGGCGTACGGCGGTAGCGGCCTGAACTACGTGTGCTACGGCCTGATCGCCCGCGAGGTGGAGCGTGTCGATTCCGGCTACCGCTCGATGATGAGCGTGCAGTCGTCCCTGGTGATGGTGCCGATCAACGAATTCGGCAGCGAGGCGCAGAAGCAGAAGTACCTGCCCAAGCTTGCCAGCGGCGAGTGGATCGGCTGCTTCGGCCTGACCGAGCCGAACCACGGTTCCGACCCGGGCTCGATGATCACCCGCGCGCGCAAGGTGGACGGTGGCTATCGCCTCAGCGGCAGCAAGATGTGGATCACCAACAGCCCGATCGCCGATGTCTTCGTGGTCTGGGGCAAGGACGATGCCGGCGATATCCGTGGCTTCGTGCTGGAGAAGGGCTGGGAAGGCCTGAGCGCTCCGGCCATCCACGGCAAGGTGGGCCTGCGGGCGTCCATCACCGGTGAGATCGTGATGGATAACGTGTTCGTACCGGAAGAGAACATCTTCCCCGAGGTGCGTGGCCTGAAGGGGCCGTTCACCTGCCTGAACTCCGCTCGCTATGGCATCTCCTGGGGTGCCCTGGGCGCTGCCGAGTTCTGCTGGCACACCGCGCGCCAATATGTGCTGGACCGCCACCAGTTCGGGCGCCCACTGGCTGCCAACCAGCTGATCCAGAAGAAGCTGGCCGATATGCAGACCGAGATCACCCTGGCCCTGCAGGGCTGCCTGCGCCTGGGTCGCATGAAGGACGAGGGCACCGCCGCCGTGGAGATAACCTCCATCATGAAGCGCAACAGCTGCGGCAAGGCGCTGGACATCGCCCGCCTGGCCCGCGACATGCTGGGTGGCAACGGCATCTCCGACGAGTTCGGCATTGCCCGTCACCTGGTGAACCTGGAAGTGGTGAACACCTACGAGGGCACCCATGACGTGCACGCGCTGATCCTCGGCCGTGCGCAGACCGGCATCCAGGCGTTCTTCTGATCCATGGCCTGCCACTCCTTCTATATATAGAGGGAGTGGTGCCTGCCTTTACTTCCTCCTTCAGGTGATTCCATGGCCGGTGCCCTTTCGCATATCCGCGTGCTCGATCTCTCCCGCGTGCTGGCTGGCCCCTGGGCCGGGCAGATACTCGCCGACCTGGGCGCCGAGGTGATCAAGGTGGAGCGCCCGGGCGCGGGGGATGACACGCGTTCCTGGGGGCCGCCCTACTTGAAGGACGCCGATGGCCGGGATACCAGCGAGGCGGCGTACTTCCTCTCCGCCAACCGCAACAAGCAATCAGTGACCATCGACTTCACCCAGGCCGAAGGGCAGGCGCTGGTGCGCAAGCTGGCGGCGGAGTCGGACATCCTCATCGAGAACTTCAAGGTGGGTGGGCTGGCCGCTTATGGGCTGGACTATGAATCCCTGAAGGCGATCAATCCGCGTCTCATCTATTGCTCCATCACCGGCTTCGGCCAGTTCGGGCCTTACGCCAAGCGTGCGGGCTACGACTTCATGATCCAGGGGCTGGGCGGGCTGATGAGCCTGACCGGGCGCTCGGACGTGGAGGAGGGCGCCGGGCCGGTGAAAGTGGGGGTGGCGCTGACCGATATCCTCACCGGGCTGTATTCCTCTGTCGCCATCCTCGCGGCATTGACCGCGCGGGAGACGACCGGGCGTGGCCAGCACATCGACATGGCGCTGCTGGACGTGCAGGTAGCCTGCCTGGCCAACCAGGCGATGAACTTCCTCACCACGGGCAACGCACCGCGCCGGCTGGGGAATGCGCACCCCAATATCGTCCCGTATCAGGACTTCCCCACCGCAGACGGGGATTTCATCCTCACCGTCGGCAACGATGGGCAGTTCCGCAAGTTCTGCGAGGTAGCCGGCCACCGGGAGTGGGCTGACGACTCGCGTTTTTCTTCCAACAAGGCGCGGGTGGCGAACCGGGCCGAGCTGATTCCGCTGATCCGCCAGGCCACTGTGTTCAAGACCACGGCCGAATGGGTGGCGGCGCTGGAGGAGGTTGGCGTGCCCTGTGGGCCGATCAACGACCTGGCGGCAGTGTTCGAGGATCCCCAGGTGCTGGCCCGTGGCTTGAAGGTGGAGCTGCCGCACGCGCTGTCGGGGCTGGTTGCCCAGGTGGCGAGCCCGCTGCGGTTGTCCGACACCCCTGTGGAATACCGCCTCGCGCCGCCGCGCTTGGGCGAACACACTGATGAAGTGCTCGCGCGGGTACTGGGGCTGGACGGCGGCGCTATCGCTACGCTGCGCGACAAGCAGGTTATCTGACCCTTCCTATATATAGAGAGGGAAAGGGTGATTCCTGACCGTTTGAACAAAAGATTCAGCTTTTTTCAAAATGGGGGTTTACACCCATCCTCGCTCATGTAGAATGCGCGCCTCGCTGAAGCGGAACGCTCCGCTGAAGCGAGTAAGTTGTTGAAACGAAAAGAAATTTTCAAAAAACAACTTGACGCGGTGTCGGGGTGATGTAGAATGCGCCCCTCGCTGAAGAAGACGAAGTCAACTGAAGCGCTAAGTTGTTGAGTAGAAAGAAAAAATTCTTCGAAAAACAGCTTGACAGATAGAAAGGCTGCTGTAGAATGCGCGGCCTCGGTTGAGACGAAAGGCTTAATCGAAATTGCTCTTTAACAATTTGAATCAAGCAATTCGTGTGGGTGCTTGTGATGTAAGACTGGTGGTCGACTGATTATCAGCAACACAAGTAACACTCGTGAATTCGAGAGTTTATCTGGTGGTCGACTGATTATCAGCAACACAAGTAACACTCGTGAATTCGAGAGTTTATTTGCGATTGCTGAGCCAAGTTTAGGGTTTTCTCAAAACCCAAGCAGTATTGAACTGAAGAGTTTGATCATGGCTCAGATTGAACGCTGGCGG